>JANMYO010000077.1:0-273991 GCA_031382175.1 Bacteroidia bacterium
GAGTGTCCCTAGCAAAAAATCTTGACACACATGCATTTTGAACTCTTCACTATACTGGCTTTGCCATTTTGAAGCGTAGCATTTTGAATATCTTTCCATTTTTAGGTTACGTTTGTGTAAACCTATTTCAGGACGAGACAATAATAATCAGTATTTTTTCAATCCTTCAAAGTTGTAAATTGCAGTCATTCCAAAATCAAAAAGAGTAAGAGTACTACCCAGATTCAAGAAAAATTGCACGAAGTAGTTGATAAAGGTGATTCGCGTCTTTTAAAAATGCTTTACGCAGTCGCTAAAGAATATGCAGGGGAAGATCACACGCTGCCCGGAAAACCATAAACCAAAAAATAATGAAAAGAATATTTTTAACTACATCAATTTTTGCAATCATTTTATGCAGTTGCAATTCTAATGGTTCAAGGACAAACACAGAAAATCATTCTGTTCATCAAAACGAAACCCAAGCCGATACATTGACAAAACATCTGAAACCCTTTAAGAAGGATTTACCTGTCATCGGTTTATTGATGTATCCTGGAGTTCTTACTACGGAGGTTACTGCAGCGGCAGATGTATTTGCAAAACCTACTGAGGCCGGAGTTCAACTTTTTAACGTCATTACCATAGCAGAAACTTCAACTCCAATTGTTAGTGAAGAAGGACTGAAAATCGTTCCCGATTACACTTTTGAGAATTGTCCACCCTTAAAAGTACTATTCGTGCCGAGTGCCTATGATATGTATGCTCAAGTTCACAATGCCAGGATTGTAGAATTCATAAAAGAAAAAAACAAGGAAACAGATTATACAGTAAGTAATTGCGCAGGAGCGCAACTGATTGGAGCATCAGGAATTGCAGACGGAAAGAAAATCGTTACCTGGATTGGTGGAGGCAAACAACTGCAAAAAGATTATCCAAACCTTATTGTACAGAACGATTCTTTGGTCACCTATATAGAAGATGGCAAATTTATTTCCTCAAACGGAAATTTAGCGAGTTACATATCGTCATTGGAGTTATTAGAAAAAATGACCGGTCCTGAACACAGGAAGTTTGTTGAATCTTATCTTTATCTCGACAGGCTTCAGGGTTGGAAAAAATAGATACGGCAACAGTACCCAGTTAACGTGTGACTTGGGTTTCATCGTAATAACACGACATTCCTCAAATCCATCAAAGTTTGTAAATTGCAATAACGAAATCAAAAAGTTATGAGCACTACCCAGATTCAGGAAAAACTTCACGCAGTAGTTGATAATGGTGATTCACGCCTCTTGAAAATGCTCTATGCTGTTGCCAAAGAATATGCAGAAGAAAATTATGCTGTGCCGGGAAAACCGATGACGGAAAAAGAACTAAAAACACGAATTCGATCTGCTCGTGAAAGAATAAAATCAGGCCGCTTCACCACTCAGGCCAACCTCGAAAAGGAAATGAAAGCCTGGTGAAAAAAAAGCTCAGTATCATTTGGGACGATGAGGCTAAACGTTCCTTGAAGAGTATCAATGAATATATCAAGAGTCGTGAATCTACTCGTGTTGCCGCTAAAGTTCGATCTGAAATCACAAGACAAATCAAAACACTTAATCAGTTCCCCGAAAAATTTGAAGAAGAATCAATTCTTAAAAGTGAGGTTGGAAATTTTCGTTACAAGGTAATCTGGAGTTATAAAATTATTTATGAAGTAGCTCCGGATGCGATTTACATATTAGATATCTTTCACACCAGTCGCGATCCATCCAAGATCCTTTGAGGTAATTTAAAGTATCATCTTACACGGCCAGCAGCTTATCAATAATTCCATCCACCGTTATTCCCTCTGCTTCCGCTTTAAAGTTGCGAACGATACGATGACGTAATACCGGGCGTGCCAGGGCTTGCACATCTTCAATATCCGGGGAATATTTTCCATTCAACAAAGCATTACACTTGGCGCCCAACACCAGATATTGTGAAGCGCGCGGGCCGGCTCCCCATTCCAGAAACTGGTTGGCATTGGCAGAACCATTCATGCCCGGCCGTGTCAGGTGACTTAGCTTCACGGCATACTCCACTACATTATCTGCAATCGGCACTCTTCTTACCAAATGCTGGAAAGCAACAATCTCTTCTGCCGTAAGGATTTTGTTTACTTTCTTAATGTCATCGGCTGTTGTGTTCTTTACAATATCTACTTCCTGTGCATACGAAGGATAATCCAGCAGAATGTTAAACATAAACCGGTCGAGTTGCGCTTCGGGCAGTGGATAGGTTCCTTCCTGCTCAATGGGGTTTTGTGTAGCCAATACAAAAAACGGTTGCGGAAGTGGATACCGTTTTCCGGCAATCGTGACGGCATATTCCTGCATAGCCTCAAGTAAAGCGGCCTGTGTCTTTGGTGGAGTACGGTTTATTTCATCGGCCAATACTATGTTGGCAAACACGGGGCCCTTTACAAACTGAAAATTTCTCTCCTTGTCCATCGTCTCGGCTCCCACAATATCCGAGGGCATGAGGTCGGGTGTAAACTGAATTCGTTTGAATTCAAGATCAAGCGATGTGGCAATGGTTTGAATCAAAAGGGTTTTGGCCAGACCAGGTACACCTACCAGCAGTGAGTGCCCCTGACAGAAAATTCCGGTGAGCACCAGCCGAACGACATCATCCTGACCAACGACTACCTTGGCGATTTCCGATCTTAAATTCTTATAGGCTTGCGCAAGTCCGTCCGCAGCTTCAACATCATTTGAAAAACTTTTTCCCATGGATACTCTTTTATACGTCTTTATTCTTTGTCAGGTTGACCCCGATAGCTATCGTGTCGAAACCTGCTTTTAAAATTCTCAACCCACCTTCGCCATGGACTGTGTCCTCACAGTCCATCTATTCTTTACATTCTCGGTCAGTGAGGACACTGACCAAGGGTTTCCAGGCTTGTGATTATTCCAAAATATTACAACTCTGATAGAGCGGATCAATACTGATAAATACATCTGTCCTTGCTTTCTTAAACCACTTCTCCAACATCTGATCCTTTTTCTCGGCCAATGCTGCCGATTGAATTCTATGCCAGTCATCTTTTAAATTGGCTTGATGGGGTGGCAGCTTTGTCTTAAAATAAAGAATACGTACAGCATCCTTTCCATCATCGGTACGATAGACCATGGGTCTTGATACGCGTCCGGTTTTCATTGTGTCTATGGCCAGGTAGACCACAGGATCAATTTCGCGCAAAGAAATTTTCGTGCCTCCGTCTGCATCTGTAAAGAAGCCTCCTCTGCTTTTTGTAGTCGCATCGTCTGAATATTCTTTTGCTGCTTTTTCAAATTTAATACTGTCTTTCACTATTTTTCTACGTAAGCTATCCAGGTATTTTTCTGCACGCGCAAGATCATCCGCAGAAGGCGTTGCTGAAATCAAAATGTGACGAGAGTTATATTCATTACCCCTGCGGTCAATTAACTGGAGAATGTGAAACCCGAAAGGAGATTTGAAAGGCATTGAGATTTCGCCTTCTTTAAGTTTAAAAGCCATACGCTCAAACTGTGGAACCATGGCGCCTCTTCCTACATATCCCATCTCGCCTCCATTGTACTGGGCGCTTGGGTCTCCCGAGTATTTTTTGGCTAATTCATTAAAATTAGCACCGGCAAGTATTTGCTCACGCAAAGTCGTCAATTGTGTCCTGGCGGCTGCCTCCTGTGACTCACTTACGTTTGCAATTTTGACAATCTGCGCTACCTCTACATCGGAAGAATAGAATGGCAAACTGTCCGTTGGAATTTTATTAAAAAACTTTCTGATCTCAGAAGGAATGATGGACAGGTCTTTGGTAATGGTCTGACTCATCTCACGAGCGAGAAGCTGCTCACGGATCTGATCCCGTAGTTCCAGTGTTATTTGGTCAAGTGTTTTACCATAGGCTCTTTCCAACTGTTCAGGAGAATTGCCGGAGCTCTGAAGAATCATTTGCATACGTTGCTGGGTAGAAGCATCAACTTCTGTATCGCTCACCACCACCGAGTCAATCTCTGCTTTCGCCACCAACAACTTATTAACGACTAGTCGATTTAATAGATCACACTTGGCCGGTTCAGAGGGAGGATTGCCATCGGTAATGTAATTCTGATAAGCACTTTCCAACTCAGATTTCAACACAATATAGTTGTCCACTTTGGCCACAATCTTATCGACTACAAAGCCCCCTTCCTGGGCATACCCCCGAACGGTCATTAGCGTAACTATTGCTAAAAAAATACTACTTGTCAAAAATCTCAAAATCCTTTTGTTGGGCCGCATTCTCATACACTTGATCCTCTAATTTTCTCGCAAGTTCTACTTTTCTTTTGTTTAAAATGATGTTTTTGATGTCCTCTTTTACAAATTCAAGCGGGGATATATTGTCTGACATCTTATACGCATCAATCTTAAGAAAGTATAAAAAATCAGTATCGTTAGTTTCGTAATAGTTATAACTCTTAAGGAATTGAACTTTGTTCGGAATCTCGGCCAGCGGAGAATTGACCGCCAACTTATCAAATTCAATCCATGACGAGTCCGACAATTGATAAGCGGTAGAAAAGCTGAGACAATATGATTTCAATTCATTTTCATCCTTCTCCTTGCGGGAGAATATCAATTCCTTAATGCGTGTAGTACGAGGAGCGCCTTTAGGAACTTTAATGTAGGTGCCCTTAATAATATTCTGTTTCAGAATAAAGTTATCAATATGCTCTTTGTAGTAATTCTCAATTTCAGCATCGTCAATTTTATCGCTGAGGTTTTGCTTGATGTAAAAATTCTGATATTCGTAGCCGATCAGACTATAGCGATAGTCCAATACTTTTCGCTCCACTTCTGCTTCGTTAATGTCAATCGTTTTCATGGCTTCATCAATCAGCAACTGTTTCCGTATCCAGCTATTAATGTAGGCTGTCACTCTATCCAGGCTATCGTTTGAACTTGTGTTATTTGTAACGATTCCTACCAGCTCATCTCTATATAAATAACTATTGTTAACCCGTGCCACTGCCTTTCTCACTTCGGTGGCGGGTTCATCTTTTTTCATCCGGATGAGGTCGCAGGATTGAAGCAAACATGAAAGCAGAATTAAGCACGTCATGCCAATGGTTGTCGCGAAGGGTACTTTAATTCCGAGGGGCTGCATGATGCTTTTGAATCTCATTTCTGGAGTTCTTCTATAACGAGTTTTTTACCTTTCTTATTGATCTTCACAGGATATTTTTGTAGGAGTTGAGCAACCCATGCTTTTTCCAACGCATCCTGATAGTCTGAAATTATACTAGCCCTTGCCTCTTCAAAACTTTTCCCGCCCGGGGGCAGCAGTCTATTTACCTCCACAAGATAATGCATTCCATCAGCTTCTGTCTCCTGTATTCCGCTGATCCAATTGATTTTGTCAATGACTTTGTTCTCTCCTTTCTCGTAGGCTCTGCTATTTTGAACAGATTTGAATTTTTTAAGGTCTTCTTTCTTAAGGGTGTCTCCTTTTCCAATCTTCATGCGCATCTCATCCAAAAATGATTTGTCTGGAGCAGAGAAAATTCTGGCTTCAATCCGGTCACCTGCCTTGTATTTATCCTGATGCTCGCTATAGTATTTGCGTTGCCCTAGTGAATCCTCTGAAGCTTTGTTCCAAACTTCTTTCTCCATGATTTCAAAGAGAAGAATACCTTCTTTGTATTCATTGAGAAGGAGACGGTAGTCAACATTCTCTGCGATTAACTTTTGCTCCTCCATATTGTTCATGCTTTCGCTGATAAACTTATCGTAAAGCTGATTCATATAATTCATTGGACTCAATGCATTCATTGCCTGGTTAGCCATGATATAGTCGATAAATTCATGAAGCGCTATGTTTTTTGACTGCAAAGAAAAAAGTGATTTTCCTTTCTCTTCTTCTATCCCTGTATAACTCCATTTACCTTTTATCAAACTGGAGTCTGCCAATGAAAAAATGTATTCTTTGGTAGCCAGTTTCTCCGTAAATCCAAAATCCATTTTCCGCTTGACCATCAAAGCAGTTTGAGAAATTTGCAAACGTTCATCACGACTCACTCGTCTTTTCAACGATGCTTCCATTTCTTTAAATGAAGGCAGTGGTATTTTTTTCTCCAATCGGATAATGTGCCAACCTACACTAGATTGAAAGGGGTCAGAAATTTCTCCGGGCTGTTGAAGCGAAAAAGATACAGCTTCAAATTCCGGAACGGATGCAAGCGCTCCAACACCAAATGGACGCAGGCGACCTCCGCTATTCTTTGTATTGGTATCTTCTGAAAATTCTTTGCATAATTCATCCCAATTGCGTCCCCCTTTCAATTGATCATATATTTCAAAGATGCTATTCTTAACTTTTCCATCATTGGCTGTACCTGTTCTCAAAAGAAGATGAGAGACCTCTACTTCTCCTTTGGATTTTCTACGATCCTGAATTTTCAGAATGTGATAACCAAAACGCGTCCTCACAGGTGGTGAAATTTCTCCCACCTTAGTATTATAGGCAGCTTGCTCAAAAGGATAAACCATTTGCATAGCCGTAAAGTAACCAAGGTCGCCACCGTTTGTCTTAGCCGATGGGTCTTGTGAAAATTCCTTTGCCAATGTTTGGAAATCGCCTCCTGCTGTTAATTTATTTCTTATTTCAGAAATCTTTTGATACGCCTCCAGAGTATCCGCTGGCAATTGGTCTTGCTTTAAGCTGATGAGAATATGAGATGCCTTTACTTCTTCCCCAAGACGCTCATAAGCTTCGTGGGTTAACCTATCCAAATCATCTTTACCAGCCTGATAAGGTTTTTTTAATTCTTCTTTATACGATCCAAATTCCTTTTTGAATGCGGCCGTGGTGTCGAGTCCACGTTGATGGGCCTCTGCTACCTTCAGTTTAAAATTGACAAACAAGTCAAAATATTCCTGAATTTTAACATCCGTAAAGTCTTCTTTCTTTTGGTGGTTCTTGCGGTAGAGGTACAGGAATTCATCCGTATTAATGGTAGTGGCATTAAGGGTAAAGAGAGGAAGCGGCTTACCTTCCACGGTTTTGGTCGACTGACCATAACTAACCGAGCAAACTAAGAGGATCAAGAAACTAACAAAACGCATAGCTAATGAAGCTTACTGAATTTAAAGATTGCAAAATTAAGCTTTTTGAGGAGATCGACCGTGGGGGATTTTAGGGGATTTTTTTTGTCAACCGGCAGATATTTCTGTTCGACTCATGGATATACTCTACGGAGTCCATGATCGATTTTACCAACCGGATTCCAAGCCCTCCTTTTCTTTTTTCATGGACCAGATTGTCCAATTCAGGTTCGGCAAATTGGTTGATGTCAAACATTTTTCCGTCATCGATTATTTCAAAAATAAGGTTGCGTTTCTTTGGAATAGTAATGTGCAATTCCAAAACATGTTCAGGATTGCAGTGATGCGCATGGATCATCAGGTTAGAACACATCTCATCCAGGGCGAGAACAATTTCGTTCACGGTCACATCTGACAAACCTTGCCCCTCCAGCGAGCCTCGGATGAAGTCACGGATGCCTTTGAGATTCTCCAGGCTACAACCTATGTTATACCGATAATTCATTTACTAAAGTCTTCGCTTCAATCTTCGTATTACAGATGTGCAACAGATCGGCCAATCCAAGGATGCCGAATGTATTGGCAACTTTTTCTTTCATCCCAAAAATCACCATGTTGATTTTTTTTTCCTTAAATTCTTCAATGTAAGACATAAAGACACCGAGCCCTGCGGAGGAGATGTATTCCAATGCGGTGCAATCCACCACTATTTTAGTGAACATTTCACCCACGCTTTTGGCAATGGTGAGGTCCAACTCGATGGAAGAACTGGCATCAATTTCACCGATGATGGCGATAAAATCGATTCCGTCTTCTTGTAATCTTTTGATGTGAACCATAGTTGTTAAACGTTTTTCATTTTTTTATGTTCAATACGCTAGCGAAACTTTATAATCATTGTCGTGTAGTCGTCATTAATCTCTTCTGTTCCGGAGTATTCATAGAGCTTGCGAATCAGATAATCCTGTATCTCTGCTGGGCTTTTATCCGTTGTTTCACATAAGATTTTCGCCAGCCGTTCGCTACCGAATTCTTCTCCTTTTTGATCTTTTGCCTCCGTGATGCCATCGGTATAAAGCACCATAATATCTCCGGGGAGGTAAGGAAGTATATTAGTCTCAATGTGATTACAATAGTCCTTATTTTTAATCATGCCTAACGCCTTTCCTTTGTCTTTTAGGTAACCCGAAGAATTTGTTTCAGCGGAGTAATAAAGTACAGGGCAATGACCTGCTCGCGCATAAAGAATATTTTTCGTTCTGGTATTGATTACAAAATACGTAGCGGAAATAAAAGAGCCACGTTCGAGACAAAATATCAAGGCCTGGTTGGCACGCACCATAAATTCCTTAGGATCTAATTCCTGTTGTGCCAGACTGTGAAAGATTCCTTTCATCTGCGACATGTGAAAGGCAGCTGTAGTACCCTTACCGGAAACATCAGCAATGATCAATGCTACCTGATGGTCATTGATGCGGATAGTGTCATAGTAATCACCACCTACTTCATCGGCAGATTCTGAGAATGCCGAAATCTCAAAATCAGGATCACTTTCTAAACGATCTGGTAAAAGACTTTTCTGAACGTTCTTGGCAATTTTTAATTCCTCTTTATAGCGCTCGTTCTGAAAGGCTTCTTCCATAAGTCGAAAGTTCTCGATGGAAATACCCGCCTGATTGGAGAAGGTAGAAACTATACGCGTCATCTCTTTATTAAAACCTTCCGGTAATTCTTTGAGCAAGGCCAGTGTGCCTATGGTTTGCCCTTTCACGATAATGGGAAATGCTAAAAGCGATCTGTAACGAGAGCCTTTCATAGAAGCAAGGTGGCTGGACAAATTTCTTGTCCGATCGCTTCCCTGATCAAGAATACCCTTTACATTTTTGTTCTTCAGATGATCACGGATGTCTGTAGCATCTTTCTCTGTGATCTGATACGTAAACAGACGATGATCTTTATTCGTGTTATCAATCTCCAGCCAGGCCGCGTCTGCAAAGACAGAGCTTACTGAACTCTCTAATAAAATATTATAAACACTTTCTTCGCTTTGTTCCGTCTGAATGGATTGGCTAATGCGTTGAAAGTTGACTACTTCCTCCAGCTTTTGTTCAAAGACTGAAGAAGTGGGAAGGTTGAATAAGATTACCAGAAAGGAGAATACACTGTACGTAACAACAAAGGCAAAAAGCGAAATGTTAAAGGTATGCTCTCTGAAATCCAGAAAGGCTCCTGATTGTGCGCTGATCAAATCAGATTGACGTGAAACCGTATAAAAGAAATAACCGAGGTAGAAAAAAGTAAGGAGCAATAACAACAAGCTCGTCCACTTCTGCTTGAAGTTAAGGTAAGCGACCCACTTCATATTGCCGCATAAAACTAATGCGAGAAGGCCAAGTCCAAAACTCAATGAAACAGAGAATGCTTCGCCAACTACGAAATTAACGCTGTCATAAATCAGCACGATAAAAAAGCTGAACTCAAACACCACCCACATCCGGATCAGCCATTTTGACTTTTGATAGAGTATCAATCTCTTCCAGGAAGTATAGGCGGCAATTAGGAAACTAATCAGCAACGCCAGGTTTACCTGATAAATGATATCAACAAAAATGACATTGGACGGAAGCTTCGTGTCTCCCAATAAAAATAGAACCAGCCGAAGCGCCAGAGAAACCACCGTAACCACCAGTCCGGTAGCAAAAACTTTCCACAACAAATCCGTGAAGTTCAAGCCCTCGTCCTTTTCAATCTTATACTTATAATAATAGTAGAGGCTGATAACAAAAAGATCCAGCATAACCCTTGGTAACCACAGCGGCACATCGGGCTGAAGGCCTTTAATATCACTAAAAAGGACAGTTACGTCAGAGAAAACAAGGACGAACCAAGCTATGATGGAGCCTAAAAATGCAAGTCGTATGATGGCTTTAGTGCGCAACGGATATCAAATTAAGAAGCCAATCCAAAGGATTGGCTCCACAATAATAAGGAAAAGGAAAGGCCTCTGAAAAATATACCTCTATGGGATGATAATCTTCTTGCGTAATCCTGTAGAGGTGCTAACAATGACCATATAAATCCCGCTAGGTGCATGATCCAGTTCAACGGTAGTAAGGATTTTTCCGCTTTCGTTTGCCTTGAAACTGGCGCTGTAAATAGAAGCACCCTGCACATTTATCACCCTTACAGGCGTCTCCTCTCCAGGCTGAACACCTATAAGCTCAAGATTGAATTTATTGTCTATAATCGGATTAGGATATACATTCAAGCGGGTGGATGAAATTACATATTCAACTTTTCTTATTTCTGAATAGGTAAACTTCCCATCAAAGTCAGTTTGTTTTAATCGATAGTAAGAAGTTCCGGGGAATGGACTATTGTCCGTAAACGAATAATTGGTTTTTGATTTGGCAGTTCCCTGTCCTTCTATGATGGATATTTTTTCAAATTTTTCAAGACTAGCAGCCCGCTCTAGAGTAAAGTAATCATTATTGAGCTCGGAGGCTGTGGACCAATCAAGCTCAACTATATCAGACTTAAGGGTTGCTTTAAAACTGATAAGTTCGATGGGCAACGGTGAATTAGTAGCATCAATTGATCCCCAGTAAAAATTGTTAGAGAGATTAGCTGTGGTTAAGCCAGTTCTGTTTACTTGAGGATTTATGGTCGTTCCTGCATGGGCGCCATCACTGCCTGGCGAAATTGTATTAACTAAAGTTTGGCGGAGATGACTTACGTTGGCAACGGTACCAAAGCCAGTCCCCTCAGTCCGCACGGCATGTGTACCTGTACCAATACTATTTGCCGTGGTCACTGTCCAAAATGAATTTGATCTTATCGCTACTGTGCCACCATTATCAGTAAAAGTTGGTGATACTGCTGTCGCTCCTGAAGTGCTGGTATGTCTCGCTTTAATAGTACCACCAGCCGAAAGGCCAGCATTCCCAAAATAAATGGGTCGATAATCGGTGGATGTACCTATGGGAAACTGACCCGCCACTGCCGGAACTGTAATAGGTGATGTAGGGAACCATCTTTCGATGTTCCCTCCATAGAATCTGGTTCCCGCTGTATAAGTTAACGTACCGGTACTTCCTGCGGCTGTACCTAGAGTTATTGTAAATCCATTTAAGTTAATTAACCCGGAAGTCATCGTAAGATTGCTGTTAACCGTTATGTTATTTGTTGAAATGTCTATTGCGGGAGTTGCTCCAGATGTATTGGCAATGGTAAGATTGTTAAAAACATTTACCGTTGTACCTGCAATTGTTTGTGCAATGCTCCCAACCAATTTAACTCCTGCTACTGCCGCTGTAGAATTATCAGTAAATGATCCGTTATTGTTAAAGTTTCTATTTATACTTAAAGATGCATCTGCTGCGGATGCTATTGTAATTGAGGATATGGGAAAAGTGCTACTGATCGTTAAGTCCCTGCACACGGCCGAGGTACCAGAAGCAATTAAAGGCATATTGGTGATTCCGGTTCCGTTGGTAATGACAACATCCGTTGTACTTATCGGCACCGAATTACTACACCAATTACTGGCCGTCCCCCAGTTACTTGTTGTCCCAAGCCATCCACCTGAACTAAGCACCGTTACTTTTGAAGTGGCCGAAGTACTCGTGCAAGGAGCACTCGATGTAATCGTTAATTTGATGTAGGTAGTTTGCGTCAAGACAGGTGTCGTGTATGTAGCACTATTCGTTCCGACATTTGTAAACGTCACATTGTCCGTGCTACTTTTCCATTGGTAAGTTGGGCTCGCAGGAGGGTTAGAGGTAACAGGATTTGAGGTAAACGTTACCGTTGAAACACCTGAACAAACAGTAGCCTTCGATGGAGAAAGGTAATTGTCGAAAGTACAACTTAGCGTGCTACCGGAACAAGGGCCACTGTTACAATCATTGGTAGAACCAAATACTGTTGAACCTCCGTTGGAAGTTATTGACCCGGAAGTGTCAATTGTTCCGGAGCCAGCCACAGTAACGCTACCTGTTTGATTATCAAAATTTCCATTAATAATCAGAGCTCCATTTATTACAAAAGTACCAGAGTTATTTTTGTTGATGAGGTCTCCGTTAATGATCAATGTTCCTCCTGATTGAACGGTAATATTCAAGTTCCCACTATTGTTTAATTGAGTATAGCCCAGAATTAAGGTACCGGAGATAGAAATGGTTCCACTGCTGAAAATATTTGGCGAACCACCTGTCCCTCCTTCAAATGTAACCGTAGCGCCAGAAGCAATTGAAATAGTATTGGTACCAGCTGCAGGATTGAAAGTATACAAAGTCCCCCCTGGTTGATCGGCAGTGTTACTGTTGAAAGTCCAAATGCCTGTTGGAGAAAGATTTGTGTTAATTGTAAGTGGGTTGTTCACATTTACTGTTCCTCCTGCGGCAGGCACAGCACCGCCTGACCATACCGTAGGATCAAGCCAATTACCGCTGGTTACAGTAGTTTGAGCAAATAGAACTTGAGAAAAGCCCATAAGCAAGGCTAAAAGCAGAAACTTAGCTACAATAGAACCTCTCATATTCAAATCTAATACCAAAAGGACAACAAATGTAACTGACTTTATTCACATAATTATCTACTTCCTGCTGTAATTAGGGGCCTCTCTTGTAATGGTCACATCGTGAGGATGACTTTCATGTACACCTGCTGCAGTGATCTTGACAAACTTCGCTGACTTAAGTTTTTCAAGGTTTTTGGCTCCGCAATAGCCCATGCCTGCTTTCAGTCCACCTACTAATTGATAGAGTACTTCGGCTACTGATCCTTTGAAGGGAACGCGCCCTGAGATGCCTTCGGGTACTAGCTTCTTGATATCGTCTTCTGCATCCTGAAAGTAACGGTCTTTAGAGCCATCATCCATCGCTTCCATTGAGCCCATGCCACGATAGGATTTGAATTTTCTTCCTTCATAAATGATTACTTCACCGGGCGCCTCTTCTGTGCCCGCTAATAATGATCCGATCATTACACTATCAGCCCCTGCTGCCAGTGCTTTCGTAATATCACCCGAGAAACGAACACCACCATCTGCAATTACTTTTACTTCCGATCCTCTTATTGCTTTCGCAGATTCATAAACTGCGGAGAGTTGAGGAAGGCCTATGCCGGCTACTATTCGGGTGGTACAAATACTTCCCGGACCAACTCCCACTTTTATAGCATCTGCACCTGCCTTGGCTAGTGCTTTGGCAGCATCTCCTGTAGCAATATTTCCAACGATCAATTCTAAATCCGGATACTTTTTCTTTACTCGTTTCGCGGCTTCAATGACTCCTTTCGAATGCCCATGAGCCGTGTCTATGCTAATGATATCAACGCCTGAGGCTCGTAGCGCCTCAATCCGTTCAATCATATCTGCGGTAACTCCTACGGCTGCTCCTACTCGCAACCTGCCATACTCATCATGACAAGCGTTGGGTTTATTTTTCTTTTTTAAGATGTCTTTGTAGGTCACTAATCCGGTGAGCTTTCCTTTCTTACTGACGATGGGAAGTTTTTCGATTTTATAATTCTGAAGAAGTATTTCTGCTTTCGCCAAGGTAATGCCTTCAGGTGCTGTGATTAGATTTTCTTTGGTCATGATCTGCGCAATGGGCATATTCATGTCCTTTTGAAAGCGTAAATCGCGATTGGTAATGATACCGACCAGTTTTCCGTTGCCATCTATCACCGGTATACCACCAATTTTATGCTCCCTCATGATTTTTTCTGCATCGCGTACGGTGGAATTAATGCGAAGGGTAATGGGATCGAGGATCATACCACTTTGTGATCGCTTTACCTTGCGTACTTGTTCGGCTTGCTCTGCAATGGTCATGTTCTTATGAATAAATCCCAATCCACCCTCCAGTGCCATGCTGATAGCCAACTGTGTTTCTGTTACCGTATCCATAGCGGCAGATACTAATGGGATATTCAGCTTAATATTCTTGGTTAAAAAACCTTCTGTGTTGGTTTCACGGGGCAAAACGTCACTGTAGGCAGGAACCAGAAGCACGTCATCATAGGTGAGGGCTTCGAAAAGAAATTTGGAGGGATCGTGGGCCATGGCAAATAATTTACAATTGATTATTTGCCGGGTAAAATTAGAGCAAAATCCCCATTAACCAATGCATCGGCAAATTAATATCCTGTCTATTCTGATTAGCTTTGGCGTTTACCTCCTGATCTATGAAAAGATACTTGCTCACTGTCATTTTCCAACTATTCATTGCCTTTACAATTTGTGCTCAGGTGCAAACAGGAAAAGCCTCCTTTTATGCCGATAAGTTTGAGGGAAGCCCAACCGCCAGTGGAGAAAAATACAAGCACAACAAGTTGACTGCCGCTCATCGTAGTTTGCCTTTTGGCACTAAAGTACGTGTGACCAATGTGGCCAACAACGAAAGTGTGGAGGTGGTTATTAATGATCGAGGACCTTTCGTAGAGAATCGTGTGATTGACTTATCAAAATCGGCTGCAGAGAAATTGGGTTTTATTAATCAAGGTCTGGCAGATGTAAAAGTAGAAGTGATTGATGCCGGGGATGGAAAAGGAAAGACACAAACGGTGATGGTTGATCATGTTACGGTAGAAGAAAAAGAAATCTATGATTTTGAAATTTCGCGCCTGAAGGCAACTGGATTTGGTGTGCAAATAGGAACCTATCAAGAGTTGGTAAACCTCATGCGCATGTCGGACAATCTGAAGAACTCTTACAAAAAGAAAGTTGCCGTTCAGGTAAAAGTTGTCAATGGCGTGAAATATTACAGTTTAATCTTAGGCCAGACTTCCAACCGTTCAAAAGCAGAGTCGCTATTAGATGAAGTGAAAAAGAAATTCCCAGATGCCTTTATTATCGATTTTGAAAAATTGAAATAGACAACTCCAGTTATTCTATGGAATTTCATTTTTTGACGATTCATTCCAGTCTAAGAAAACTTTAGCTTCGCCATTCACTTACGATAGCGCTCTTCATGGAAGTATTCGGGTATTTTGCTTCAGTTATCATTGGATTTGTGCTCGGCTTACTGGGCGGTGGCGGTTCCATTCTTTCCATACCCATCCTGGTGTATCTATTTCACATTGATGCCGTTACTGCTTCTGCTTACTCTCTTTTTATTGTAGGCACGACCAGCCTGGCGGGGGCTATTCCAAAATACCGAGATCATTTGGTCAATATTAAAACAGGTATCCTATTTGGTATCCCTTCGATCGTTGCTATTTTTATTACCCGCAGATGGCTTGTTCCGGCTATCCCTGATGTTATTTACCAAACCGAATCTTTTGTCTTCACCAAGCGTCTGCTGGTGTTGGGTATCTTCGCTCTTCTCATGATTCTTGCTTCTCTTTCCATGATTCGTGGACGCAAGGAAATAAAGGCGCTTACAACTGGCATGCGCATTCCACTTACCATCATTGAAGGAATTCTCATTGGCTTTCTCACCGGTCTGGTCGGTGCGGGTGGCGGGTTTCTCATCATTCCTGCTCTCATCTTTCTTACGCGACTACCCATGAAGGCAGCGGCAGGTACATCCTTGTTTATCATTGCCATCAATTCGCTTGTGGGCTTTGCCGGAGATTTATTTATTATGCAGATGGAGTGGCCCTTTCTGTTGAGGGTTACCGCGCTGGCCATCGTGGGTGTCCATGCCGGAAACGTGCTCTCAAAAAAGATTTCCAATATTCAATTACGCAAAGGCTTTGGCTGGTTTACCCTGGTCATGGGGTGCTATATTCTCATTCGGGAATTATTCTTCCTTTAGAAAAAACGGCTAAAAACAACTGAATTTGCTCAATTATCTACTTTCTAAGCTCTATTTTTTGCATATTTGAAAGTATTACTATTATATTTGTAACTATTAATACTATTTCAAATGGCAATACTAACTTTTAAGTTGAACGAGCATCTTTACCTAAGAGATCCTCAGCATACCAAACTTGGTCAAAACATCATCAGTAAAAGCGTTGCGCTGATTGATCAATTGGGCTTTGAGCAGTTCACCTTTAAAAAACTAGCCAAGGAAATAGACTCTACGGAAGCCTCTGTGTATCGCTATTTTGAAAATAAGCATCGTCTACTTCATTATCTTATTTCCTGGTATTGGAGTTGGCTGGAGTACAAAGTTGAGTTGGCGATTGTGAATCTGCAGCATCCGGAAGAAAGATTGAAGGCGTGCCTGCGCACCATTGCAGAAGAGAAAAAATTTGACCCCTCTTTTGAGTTTGTCGATGAAGAAGCTTTGTATCGAATTGTTGTTGACGAGTTGGATAAAACCTATTTGACTAAATGGGTTGATCTGGACAATAAGGACGGGCTCTTTGGAAGTTTCAAATCACTTTGCAAAAAAATTGCTGGCATTATCCAGGAAATAAATCCGGATTATGAATTTCCCAATGCATTGGTAAGCACTGCTCTTCTGGCTTCCAAGCAACAGTATTTTTTCTTGTCACACTTGCCTTCATTGAGCAATATCAAACAGGACAAATTTAAGCATGCAAAGCTTTACGAGTTTCTGGAAACTTTAGTATTCAACACGATCAAAAAATAACGATGCTATCCAACAATCAGATTTATAGAATCCTTCGAGAGGTTTCCTTAGCCACAAGACATGATTTCAATCTGGAAGACATTCACCATGTTGAGACCAATCAGCGGAGCTATGACGAATCGCAACTCAATGAATTTGAAAGAGATTTAACAGAGGCGGGGAATAAAATTCGGGTGCTGTTCATGGAGTATCACCTTGACGATACGGCATTCAAGGATTTTATGAAAGGCGAGGCAAGTCCTGTATTCTCCTTTGTAAAAATGCAAGGCAGGATTAAGCCGGTGTTGCTTATTCCGGAGAAGAAAGCCTATCAACAAATTATTATCGATGAAAAGGAAAATCACCGCTCAATAGTTTCTATTGATGCAGTTAACTTAATGCATGACGAAAAAGGTCAAATTCATTTCTTCGCCATCTTTAATTACCAAAGCCCACTCAGCTCCAATAATGATGGGCAGCCAATTAGTCCGGTAAGGAGATTATTCAGTTTGTTGGGTACTGAGCGCAAGGAAATTATTTACATCTTATTTTATGCCATCATCATCGGTTTTGTAAGTCTTATCCTTCCCTTGTGTATTCAAACTACTATTGAGCTTGTATCAGGTGGTGTGGTCTTTAGCTCTGTCTATGTAATGATTGGGTTGGTAATAGTCGGAGTTCTTCTCACGGGTGCATTACAAATCATTCAAATCAGTTTGGTCGAATTTCTTCAGCGCAGAATTTTTTCCAAAGCTGCTTTTGAGTTTGCGTATCGCCTACCCCGGCTTCGCATGGAAGCCATTCTAAAAAACTATGCACCTGAACTGGTCAACCGATTTTTTGACGTGATGACCATTCAAAAAGGATTGCCAAAATTACTAATTGATCTTTCCTCTTCGGCCATCCAGATTTTATTTGGCTTGCTGCTGATTTCTTTATATCACCCATTCTTTGTTTTCTTCGGACTATTTTTGTTGACCAGCCTGGTTGTTATCTTTTATGTCACCGGGCCGCGCGGACTTCACTCTTCCATTCAGGAATCAAAGTACAAATACAAAGTTGCCCAGTGGCTGGAAGAATTAGCGCGAGCGCTCCCCTCTTTCAAACTTGCTGGTAATACAGATTTACCTATCCGCAAGACAGATTATAACGTGAACAATTATTTAAAATATAGAAAGACCCACTTCAGCACCTTAGTTACTCAGTTCTCCTTCATTGTTTTGTTCAAAGCATTGATTACAGGCGGGCTGTTAATCATGGGTACTCTTCTTGTTATTGATCGCAAAATAACCTTAGGCCAATTTGTCGCAGCTGAAATTGTCATCATCCTCATTTTAAATGCAGTGGAAAAAATCATCATGTACATGGATGTTGTTTATGATCTGTTGACAGCCGTTGACAAAGTTTCACATGTAACCGACATTCCCATCGAAAAGACCGGAGGAATGGATTTCGCCAGAACAGACCCCAAGGGCTTTGGTATTCGAATCAAAGAGTTGAGCTATCGCTATGCAGAAAGCGAAAAGTATGCACTTCAAAATTTAGACCTTCAGATCAACCCTGGTCAAATTGTCTGTATTGCCGGCCCTGGGAATGCCGGAAAAACCACACTGACAAATATCCTCACAGGGTTTTATACAGACTTTGATGGAGTAGCTACTATCAATCAATATTCTTTGCGTGATCTGGACTTAACGCACCTGCGCGATCAGGTAGCAAAAAATATTTCGCAGGAAGATTTGTTTGACGGAACACTTTTGGAAAACCTCACGGTAGGTAAAAGCAATACTACGGTTGAATATGTGATTGATGCGATTGACCGTGTTGGACTCAGCGATGATATCAATCGACTTCCCATGGGACTTGAAACGCCAATTGTCAGTGGCGGTAAAGGATTATCACATACGATGGTCCAGAAATTAATTCTGGCTCGCTGTCTGGCCAAGAGGCCGAAGCTCATTGTATTAAATGATTTTTTCACCGCCCTGACAAAAGCTGATAAAATGAAACTCCTCAGTTGTCTCGTCAGGGAAGATCGCACCTGGACTTTGCTTGTGATTTCCAACGATCCACTCATCATGAGTGCGTGCGAAAATATCATTGTGATGGAAGATGGTAAAATAAAAAAGGAAGGCACATTTGAGGCGCTTTTAAAGAAAGGTGAACTACAGGATTTTACATATTAAATCATCATGCTAAATCTATCAGAGAATTCAATAAAGAATAAAATTCCGCATGACAATCTATATTCATTGCGGTCGCTTAACACACCTATGGCCGGCAAGATTCTCGCTCGCTGGCTGCTGTGCATTGGCATTTTATTCTTCATTATTCTTTTTCTTCCCTGGCAGCAGAATATTCATGGAACGGGACAAGTCACTGCGCTTTCTCCCAGCAATCGTCCACAAACAATTCAAACAATAATTGCCGGACGGATTCAGGATTGGAAAATACGAGAAGGGCAATTTGTGGAGAAGGGCGACACCATTGCCATCATTAGTGAGGTAAAAGAAAAATACTTTGATCCTAAAATGCTGGTGCGTTTGCGCGAAGTGATTCAATCCAAAGAAAAAAGCTTGGCATCTAAAGACTTAAAAGCCCGTGCGCTAAAAAGACAAGTGCGCGCGTTAGAAGAGGGTATGAATATTAAAATGGAACAATCCCGAGCCAAGTTAGAAGCCGAGCGGGTTCGCTTCTCCAATGCTAAAAATCAATACGAGCGAAATAAAAAACTTTTTGAAGCTGGGAACATTCCCTTAACGAAGTTTCAGGATATCGAATACAAGTATCAGGGAAGCGAAGCCGATTTCATGAATGCAGAGATAGAGATTGATCGGGTGCAGGCGGAATTTCTGGATAAGATTAACAAGGCAGAATCGGATCTTAACAATACGCTCTCTGAGCAGTTTGAAACCCAGGCCGATCTTGCCAAGCTCGGTAATGAATACGTGAACATGGAAATTCGCAGTCAGCAATATTTTATACTTGCTCCACAGGCAGGACAAGTTGTGAAGGCAACGAAAGCAGGTATTGGTGAGACAATTAAAGAAGGTGATCCTGTCTGTTCCATTATGCCACTCTCAACGGACGTGGCTGTCGAGATGTATGTAAAAGCAATGGATGTTCCGTTGATCAGCAAAGGCAGAAAGGTTCGCGTGGAGTTTGATGGTTTCCCCGCCTTGCAATTTTCAGGATGGCCAAGCATATCGGTGGGATCATTCGGTGGTACAGTTGAAGTCATTGATGTAGTGAATACCCATCCAGGGGAATTTAGAATTCTCGTGATACCTGATCTAAAAGATATTGCCTGGCCAAAACAAATTCGGGTTGGGTCCGGCACCAAAAGTTGGATCATGTTAGATAATGTTTCTGTTTGGTATGAACTCTGGCGACAACTCAATGGCTTTCCGGCAAGCCTCTATGCTGAGCCCAAGTCAGATAAGCCGGATAATAAAAAAGAAAAGAAAGATTCTGAAGTCTCTTCATCGTAATATGAAAAAAATTCTTTCCCTTTCACTCATCGTCTTTGCACTTGGCGCAAATGCTCAAACCGGAAGTGCCCTCGATTCAATTTTTGTTTTACCGGATAGTATTTCCGGTTTTAATATTGAATCCTTTTACGCCACCATCCTAGAGGCTCATCCTATCGTCAAACAAACTCAACTTTTAAATGAAGTAGCTAAACAAGAGATCAGGTTAGCACGAGGTGCCTTTGATCCCAAAATTGAAACCCGGCTGAGCACCAAAGAATTTAATGACAAGGATTATTACAATAAGTGGATTGCCTCTTTTACCGTACCCACTTGGTTTCCTCTCGATCCGAAAATAGGAATCGAACGAAACAGCGGAGAATTTATTGATCCTGAAAATGCAGTACCTGATGAAGATAATAACCGTCAAATTTTCACGGGTGTATCCTTGCCTATCGGACGGGGCTTATTTACTGATGATCGGAGGACAGCGGTGAAGCAAGCCAAGTTGTTTACCCAAATGGCTGAAGCCGATCAAATCAAACTTATCAATAAAATTTTACTGGATGCCGCCAAAGATTATTGGCAATGGTATTTTTCATTTTATAACTATCGGTTGCTCTCACAAAATACGGTAATTGCTACTGAAATTTTCAGGCGCGTAAAACTGGATGCCAGTTTGGGTGAGGCTTCGGCCCTTGATACAGTGCAGGCAAAGATCACATTACAATCAAGACTGGTAGAACGCCAGGAATCGTATCTCGATTTTATTAATGCCGGAATAAAGATTTCAAATTATCTGTGGGATGCACAAGGAAATCCCGTTCAACTTTCCCCGAATGTTGCTCCAGTGCTAGTTCGTGATGATGGACAAATGTTGGAGACTCAGACCCTACAAGACCTTACATTGCTTGCAAGAGAAAACCATCCAGAGCTTGTGAAGTTAAGTGTGAAACTGGATCAGCTTGAGGTGGATCGAAAGCTGGCGGTAGAATACCTTAAGCCAAGACTGGATTTGAGTTATAATTTTCTAAACCAGCCCATCCGGCCAAATGGCGATTTTCAATCCTTTACGTTTATGAACGACTACAAATTTGGACTTGATTTCTCTATGCCGATTTTAATTCGAAAGGAACGTGCCAAGCTGGAACAAACAAAAATTAAGATTCGGAGCACTGGTTATGAGCGCACGCAAGCTGAACGAGAAATCGTAAACCAGGTAAACTCCGTCTACAATCAGATCGTGAATACCAATATTATACTCGACCAACAAAATAGTATCGCTCATAACTATGAGCGATTGCTTAATGCAGAGCTTTTTAATCTTGAAAATGGAGAAAGTGATCTGTTTAAGATCAATGTGCAACAGGAAAAGCTCATTCAGTCGCAGAGTAAATTACTCAAGCTGAAAGCGGAATACGAAAAACTTAAGGCAACACTCTATTGGGCTGCGGGTGTTAGAAATCTAAAGGTATCGGAATAATCGTTACCATAAGCAAGTTGGCGCTGAGGCTTTCAATATCCAGAGGTTATCTTGACGCCTAATGTAAATTGAAATCCTCTTCTTTCAGCAAGTTGTTAATTTCTTTAATCACAGAATCCAGTTCTTTGGACGCGTTGTCAATTTCAAGCAGTATAAATTCAGTTTCATCTTTACTGATCGCCCCCGACCTTACTAAGTTAACCAGTCCTAATATCCGGGCCAGTGGCCCTCTTACTTTATGGGCATTGTGGTAGGCGTACTGAATTAACTTTTCATTTTGCACTATAATTTTTGAAGTCTTCTCATTCACTAACGACTCTAAATTGATATTTATAGAAGCTATCTCCTGATTGGCTTTAATCAGTTCATCTGCCTGGGAAGTTATTTCCTCATTTTGCTCCTGAACCTGTTTATTCAGGGTCATCAGTGTATTTTTTGCACTCCTGTTCTGAACAAGTGATTTATAGTAAATCGCGGCCAGCAGTGTAGCAACAAGGGCAAAAATGATAATAAAGAGGAGGGAAAACTTTGTCCGGTATAGCTGATCCTCTCTAAGTATAGACTCACGTGTTAAGATCTCATTTTCCCGTTCTTTTTGCTCCGACTCATACTTGGTACGCAGCTCTTCAATCTGTTTATTCTTTTGCTCGTTGAAGAGAGAGTCTTTTAAGTCAAGCAACTGCTCATGATAGCGCAAGGCCTCGGTGATGTTTTTCCTTTCCTTGTTTAACAAGTATAAATTTTCGTAAATATTCTGCAGCAGCGGGCGGAATTTTTCCTGATTTGCGATGGCGAGCGCCTGGGCAACATGATCCTCGGCATTTTTGTATTTCCCCTGATAGATAAAGGCCTTAGAGAGATTGTTAAGCGCATAGCCTTCCTGAAGTTTTAATCCAAGCGTTTGATTTATTTTTAATGCGCGCGCATAAAAAATAATGGCCCCATCATAGTCTTTAGTTTTAACCTTGACTTCGCCAATATTAAGAAATGTATTTGCCAGTTTGCCCGATTTATTAAGTTTCTCATAGCGATCTACAGCTTCCAGCAAATAGAGTAAAGCAGAATCGGGTTTATTGGTATTGATAAATATCAGCGCTATATTATTCTGCAAATCAGCCGTAGTTTCTTCATCCTTAATCGTGGCATTTGTTTGCAGTGCCAGTTGGTAATAGCGAAGCGCCAGCTCGTTATCATTTCTGAAATAATATCCATTGCCGATGATTTTATAGACCATCCCAACTAATTTATCATTGTGTTTTTGTTGGGCTATCTTCAACGCGCTAAGATAATTTTCCATAGCTAATTGATGTAATCCCAGTCGTGTATAATATCTTCCAAGATTGATGTGTGCGTTGGCCAAACCGATTTCATCAGTTGATTCGCGGGCAAGTTTATACGCCTCGGTGGCATACTCAAAGCTTCGCTTCATGTCAGCATCTTTGAGGGCAGCAGAAGCATTATTGAGCAGGTTTACTTTAGCTTCAACCGAAGCTGCTTCAAGTACCCATGCCATACTATCGGATGGAAAAGTCTGGCCCGATACTTCTATGCTTATCAGAAAAAGTAAAGCGATAGAGTAGAATTTCATAAAAACAGCTCAAATCCTAACAAAGGGAGATGAACCAATTGTAAATTAATGGAATTCCTAATCAATCCTGCAGTTCAAGATCAGGGGTTTGGTTAGTTCTGTGGCCTTAGAATTTTCAGATTATCGGTACCCAGTGATTAAACTCCGAGGATGGATTTGACCACTTCTTCCGCCACACGCTCTGCTGAATTCAGCGCTCCATTTATTGTACCAGCATCCCCAATAACATCGGTAGCTTCACCTGCAAAAAACACTTTGCCGTTGATCGCTTTGCCCATATTCACACGATCTGCATTGGTGCCGTTAGCAAGAGGATAAGAAACTCCGCCTTTGATGTATTCTTCTTTGCTCCAATCCTGAACGATGGACAATATCTGATTGGTGGCCAGGTCGCGCCTGATATAAAGTGTTGCCTGATCGGCATAAACTGAATCTAACTCTTCAATGAGTTTTGGTACTAAGTCCGCACCCAAAGCTGAAAGTTCAGCTGCTTTTGCGCCATTGATCGTAATGGATAGCGTACGATAAAATTCACTTCGTCCTGCCCCGGCACTAAAGTAATGTGGCCCTTCTGTACCTCCCCAAATAAATCCCGTTGATTCACCCCAGAAATTTTTCTTGAAATCGAGAACTACTCGGAGTGATGCGTCCATTCCAAATTTTCCAAATGCAGAAGTCATCTCCCCCGGCAATGCAGGGCTAAAAGAAATGCCTCCACTTTTCAGGATAGACAAAGGTACCGTGACAATAACTTTATTCGCTTCAATTGTATTTCCGCTTTTGTCTGTGATGGTGATTAGCTCACCTCCATAGTTAATGGACTTTACGGGTGTATTGAATTGAACTTCCGGAACAATAAGATCGAATCGTGAAAGCAATAAATCCTGCATAGGATTAGCTTTCAACGTTAGCAGTTTATTATCGTGCTTTAGTAAACGAAGTCCCTCAGCAATACCGTTTGCGCCAACTGTATCACTGGAAGAACCATAATAGTTTCCTGTCTGGGAGTTAAGCAACGCCTGGGCGCGTTCACTAACTCCGGCAGCCGATTTCATAGAAGCTCCGACACCTGAAAAATTAGGAAGTCCAGAGACAAAATTCTTTACTGCATTAAAATCAGCATCTCCTGCCCAATCACTTTCCGATTTCGCCAACTTATCTAAGATAAACTGATTGGGTGCAGTACCCAGGTCGGTCGTTGGCACGTTCAGATTTTTGATTATGTTTCCCCATATCGAATCTGACCCAGAAATAATTTCCGCTCCCAGCTCTACCGGAAAATCAGCTATGGATTGACTTGGTATATTGGTCTGATTGCGAAGGGATTTTATTCGACCACCCGCCTGACCACTCGCTTCCAGAACAATTACTTTGATGCCCTTTGCCCTAAGGATATCGGCAGCATAAAGACCAGCGGCCCCCGCACCAATAACCGCCACACTACCGTCAAAAGCAACCTCCGGCCCCGGATCATCTTTTTTGCACGAAAGAAGAAATTGCGGCATCACCAAACCTGCCGAAAGGCCCAATCCAAGACGTTGTAGTGCTTTTCTACGCTTCACGCTATATTACTTTGCTCGAAAGATAAACAGATTGTTATAAGGCATCAAATCCCGCCTCGATTCCTTATTTTGCATAAACTACCTTTATGATTGCTGCTGATTCCGTTTCTGCCCCTATAAAAAAAGTTGTTGTCATCGGGCCGGAGTGCACCGGCAAATCTGAACTATCCCAGTTTCTGGCGGACCATTTTAAAACAGAGTGGGTGGCAGAATATGCGCGTGCCTACCTTAATAAACTAATTCGAAGCTATGAACAATCTGACTTAACCAAAATTACCCATGGCCAGGTGAGGATGGAAGAAGAGTGGATGCAAGACGCTAACAAAATTTTGATTTGCGATACCAATGCCATTGTGGTAAAGGTCTGGAGCGAATTTAAATTTGGTAATTGCGAACCGGAAATTCTCAAGGTAATTCTGGAGCGCAAATATGATTTGTATTTGCTTACCTACATCGACATACCGTGGGAGGAGGATCCCCAACGTGAACATCCTGATAAACGGGAACATTTTTTCGAAATTTTTAAAAATGAAATTGAGAAGTCGGGAATCCCCTATGTAGTCATTGACGGGGTAAGAGAAGAACGAAGGAGGAAAGGCATTGAAGCGATTGAGAAACTCTTGAAGAGTTGAGATAGGAGGCTTTGCAATCCCCAATATTACGGGATTGCTTCGCGCTAACACACAATCCAACGTAGATGCTCGCAATTGACGTATGGTTATTTCGTATAGTCCTACCTAATCTCAAATTGGATGAATAGCCCCTACGCTTCTTTACAAATAAAAGATTTCCGTGTCTTTATCTTTGCAAGGCTTTGTATCACACTTGCCATTCAAATTCAGGGAACCGTTGTAGGATGGCAAGTATATGAGCTTACTAAAGATCCCCTTTCTCTGGGTCTCATTGGATTGGCAGAAGCCATCCCCGCCATTACGGTTTCTTTATATGCCGGCCATATTGCAGATATCATCGAGCGGAAAAAAATAATTCTGCTGACTTTATTGATTTTGTTTTTTTGCTCAGCTGCTCTTTTATTCTTCACGCTTGAGCCAGGAAAGTTTGCCTTGGCGTACGGGGTGTTACCCATTTACATGGTCATCTTTGTGAGTGGAATCGCCCGGGGTTTTTTATCGCCCGCTACTTTTTCATTTATGCCTCAGTTGGTTCCAAGAAATTTATATGGCAATGCCATTTCGCTCAACAGTACATTTTGGGAAGTGGCATCCATTGGTGGTCCCATGCTGGCAGGATTCCTCTACGGATTTCTTGGCGTGACGATCGCCTACCTGGCAGATGTGCTGTTGGTGGCTGCGAGTTTAGGGTTCTATCTTTCCATACCCAACAAACCTTTGCCCCCGGTCAGCGAAGAGCAGGGCATTGTGGAAAAAATTAAAGCCGGGTTAAAATTCGTTTTCAACAATCAGATTGTTCTTAGCGCCATAAGTCTTGATTTGTTTGCCGTTCTCTTTGGAGGCGCGGTTGCGCTGCTTCCCATTTTTGCAAGCGAAATTCTAAAAGTCGGGCCGGAAGGATTGGGACTCTTGCGAGCAGCTCCTGCTATCGGGGCGGTGCTGATGGCATTTTTTATAACACATAATCCCATCCGAAAAAATATGGGTAAGATTTTACTGTGGTGTGTGGCAGGATTTGGTTTGAGTATGATTGGATTTGGTTTGTCCACCAATTTTTGGTTGTCTATGGGATTGTTGATTATGAGTGGCATGTTTGATAGCGTGAGTGTGATTGTGAGAAGCACCCTTATTCATACCCTTACACCTGAAAATATGAAAGGAAGAGTGTCGGCTGTGAACAGCATTTTTATTGGATCATCAAATGAAATTGGTGCCTTTGAGTCCGGGTTCGCAGCAAAATTAATGGGCGTAGTGACTTCTGTAGTTTTTGGAGGACTGATGACGCTTGGTGTTGTTGGAGTTACGACCATAAAAGCCGATAAGTTAAGGACGCTGCATAAAGTGGAGTAGGCCACTTAGGGTAGATTCGTCCACCTTTCATCACAATCTCCCTCCTGCTTTTAGATTTTAGACTTATCTTTTACTTCTTAAATCCAACCTTATGATGAAGCTGCTCGCCTTGCTTTTCCTATTTTCTGTTTCAACTCATTTATTCAGCCAATCTAAAACACTTTCTGTTCCCGGATTGCAGCAAACTGTTGAGGTGATTCGTGATGTGTATGGTGTCAATCATATCTATGCTCAAAATGAACATGATCTTTTTTTTACTCAAGGGTATTGTGCTGCCAAGGACAGACTCTTTCAATTTGAAATCTGGAGAAGACAAGCCACGGGTACGGTTGCTGAAATTTTTGGTCCGCGCGAACTAAAGCGCGACATCGGCACGCGGCTCTTTCAGTTCAGAGGTAATATGCAACAGGAACTCAATCATTATCATCCGCATGGCGAACAAATTGTGACTGCCTATGTAGAAGGCGTCAATGCGTACATCGATGAAACTAAAAAAGATCCTAACCTATTACCATTAGAGTTTCGGTTACTTGCTATTCAACCGGAAAAGTGGACAACCGCTGTCGTGATCTCAAGACATCAGGGATTGCTTGGTAATATTAGTAATGAAATAGAAATTGCCCGGGCCGTGGCAACACTCGGTGCTGACAAAGTAAATGACCTCATCCATTTTGAGCCTGGCAAACCTGATCTTACCATTGATCCTGCTATCAATCAACAACTTCTTTTTGACAACATCCTTGAATTATATGATGCCTATCGCAAGCCCATCAATTTCACCCCTAAAGATTTGGTGGCTTCTGCCAATCGTAATTTAAAAGACTTTGAATCTCTTGCCAGGAATGACGAAGAAGCGCAAATGGATTTCTTGGAGAAAGAAAAATTCTCAATCGGCAGTAACAACTGGATCGTTGACGGGAAGCATTCGCAAAGCAAATTTCCATTGCTGGCCAACGATCCGCATCGTGCGATCACAGCTCCTTCGCTTCGCTATATGGTACACTTGAATGCGCCAGGATGGAATGTCCTTGGAGGAGGTGAACCTGAAATTCCCGGCATCTCTATCGGCCACAACGATCATGGAGCCTGGGGACTTACCATCTTCGGCATCGATGCGGAAGACCTTTATGTGTATGAACTTAACCCAAAAAATCAAAATCAGTATCAATACCTGGGTCAATGGGAAGATGTGCGCATCATCAAAGACACGATCCACGTGAAAGGCGCTCCCGATGTTTTTGTTGAACACAAATACACACGTCATGGCCCGGTTACCTATGCTGATCTAAAGAATAACAAGGCCTATGCTGTGCGCTGCGGCTGGCTTGAGCCGGGTGGCGCTCCGTATCTGGCAAGTTTAAGAATGTGCCAGGCTACTACCTGGGAAGAGTTTCGCGAAGCGTGCAGCTACAGTCATATCCCGGCAGAAAATATGATATGGGTCGATCGCAAAGGAAACATAGGCTGGCAGGCAGTTGGTGTTGCCCCTATTCGCAAAAACTGGAGTGGTCTTGTGCCGGTACCGGGAGATGGTCGTTATGAGTGGTCAGGTTATCTCCCCATTCAATCTCTTCCTCATGTTTACAATCCTGAAAAAGGATATTGGGCAACGGCCAATGAAAATTTAGTTCCTGAGAATTATCCTCATCGCAATGCTGTAGGCTGGGAATGGGCCGACAGTTTCAGAGGAGATCGTATCAACGAAGTATTAGGATCGGGAAGAAAACATTCGCTTGCCGACATGATGCGGTTGCAATCTGACTATTTATCAGTACCAGCACGAAACTTAGTTCCCTTACTGAAAGATTTAAAATCAAGTGACTTAAAAGTTGAAACCGCCAGAGGGATGTTACTCACCTGGAACTTTATACTGGACAAGAGTTCAGTAGAAGCATCTATCTATGCTACATGGGAGAAGAAACTATATGAAAATATGCTGATACTCCTTGTCCCCGAAAATGCAAGAAAACAAATCCGCCTTTTAGAGTTAACGAAAACGATCTCCTGGATTACAACACCTCGCCCCGAGTTTGGGCCAAATCCAGTGCTGGGCAGAGACCAGTTTTTGTTGACAGCTCTAAAACAAGCCGTAGATGAACTTACCACTAAACTTGGTGCCGACATGAAGAAATGGAATTATGGACAAGAAAAATACCATCATTCATTAATCAAACATCCCTTGAGCAATGCGGTGGATCAAGCAACACGCAAAAAATTAGAAGCCGGTCCGCTACCGCGGGGAGGTTATGGCTCCACACCGGGAATGACGACCAATGGAGACAATCAATTAGGCGGAGCTTCCTTCAGAATTGCAGTGGATACAGAAGATTGGGATAAAACAATGTTCACCAATACACCGGGACAAAGTGGGGATCCGGATAGTCCATTCTACAAAAACCTCTTTGAGCTGTGGGCCAATGACAAACACTTTCCGGTTTATTTTAGCAGACCTCTGATAGAGAAGGTAGCGGCAGAGAAGACTATTTTAAAACCGTAAGATCAATTAAACTGATCACCGAATACTATCGATAACTAGTTCTATTGCTGCATTTGAATTTCCTGATTGCGATGGAAGGAGTTTCTCGAAAAAGAAACTACGGGCTCAGGTTCTACCACTTCGTTGATACCCTCTGAAGTATGACCATCTTCATAAGAAACGGAAACTGCTACTTCCAGTGAATGATTGGAAGTTCCGCGGTAAGTTCCTTTTACCGGTGAGCAATCGGTGAAATTCTTTCCTACTGCCAATCTAACATGTGCATCATTGACAACACAGTTATTGGTAGGATCAAGACCCAGCCAACCATAAAAAGGAATATACGCTTCTACCCAGGCATGGGTTGCTCCTTCACCCCGCATGCCACTTTTATTAGGGCAGATATATCCGCTTACGTAGCGTGCCGGAATATTTATACTGTGAAGCAGGACTAACAAGATGTGTGCAAAATCCTGACACACGCCAGATTTAATTTTCCACACTTCGTCCAGCGTACTTTCAACGGTTGTAATTCCTTTCTGATATACAAAGTTGGTGAATACGTAGGAACAAAATTCTTTGGCGGAAACAAGAGGCGTACAATGCTTACATCGCTCTGCCTCCACAATTTTGTTCATTTCTTCATAAGCATCAAATCGTTCTTGTTTCAAGAAATCAATGAACTCCGGTTGTGACTTCAATCGAATCAACTCTTTGTTCTGATCCTCCGGTGACATCGTGTCCTCCGGAAGAGTTCGTGGTTTGGTAACTACAATAAGACGAGAATTGATGGTTAGCTCCTGGTGCGGCTGTGAATGGGTAAAGGTACCCACTTCATTGCCAAAATAATCGGTATGAATATGAACTTGCGGATCACCGGTAATGGAAATGCTCTGCTGCAGCACTTCCTGGAATTCATCCTTCAAAGGATAAAGCATGATTTGATTCGCGCTGTCTCGAACAGGGACCTCGTAAGAATAGCGGGTGATGTGTTGAATTTTAAACTTTGACATGCTAGGGTTTAACTATAGGCAAAATAATGTTGATTGAGTAAGTGTCCTACTTTATATAAATCTTCATGAACACGCTTGAGATAAGGATGAAGTCCTTCTTCCGAAATCATTTGTACGTTAGAAAATTGAATGCCGGTCCGGAGCTTACCAATCATAAAATTGATTTTTTCAAAACTCTGTGGGTTGCGTTCGCTTTTCAAGCGCTCAAAATAGCGCTGCAATTGACTAACGGAATATTGAACTGATCTTGGAAAATTCACATTGAAAATGATCTGGTCCAAAATATTTTTTGCCTCAAATCCCGAGCGATAGTTTTTTAAATACAACTCATATCCGGAAATAGAAAGTAAAAAATATTTCCAGTAGGTAGTATCGGTTGTTTTTTCCAGGTCATACGACAAATCGCTGAACTTAACATCCAGTATATCGGCCGATTGAATCGCTCGCTCCAGGTATTTTCCAATACTCATGAAGCACATTCCTTCACCACGTGCCATCGTTATTTCTGCCGTGCCATAATACAGCATGCCTTGTTTGATCAACTTATCGAGGACAGTAATCGGATCTTCAAACTGTACGGCCCGGGTCAACTGTTCATCACGTACAATGTGATAAAACTCATTCAAACATTGCCAGACTTCTTTGGTAATATGGTCTTGGACGGAGCGGGCATTTTCGCGGGACTTGGTAACCATGTTAAAGACGGAGTTGGAATTTTCCTTATCCAACAACATGTATTGAAGTACTGCCCGGGTATCTTTTTCCAATTTTGTTATCTCCTCCTCTTCGAGAAAACTGAAAATCTTTAGCACAGGCCTCCATGTAAATTCATTGCGGTCATCTTGCGATGACGCATAATTTATTTTGAGCATACGCAATATTCCATCGCTCCGCTCCATATAGCGTGACATCCAATACAATGAATCTGCAACACGACTTAACATAAACTAAACAGAAATAGTATCATTCCATTAATCCGATAGCACCCAGGTATCTTTACTTCCACCACCTTGTGAAGAGTTCACCACTAACGACCCTTCTTTTAGTGCAACCCTTGTGAGTCCGCCCGGCACTATTTCAATTCCCTGAGGGCCACATAAAGCAAAAGGTCGCAAATCAAGCCTGCGAGGCTGCGCTTTACCATTAATATAGCATGGTGCTGAAGACAAGCTGATGACGGGTTGAGCAATAAACTGCCGTGGGTCTTTTAGTATTTCCTTTTTGTATTCAGCTATTTCCTTATCGCTGGCTGTATGTCCCATCAACATTCCATAGCCCCCAGATTCATTGGTTTTCTTCACTACCATGTTGCCAATATTTCCCATCACATGTTTTTGCTCATCTGCATTACCCAATTGATAGGTGGGAACATTTTTCAATAATGGTTCCTCATTAAGGTAATAGCGAATCATTTCGGGTACATAAACATAGATCGCCTTGTCGTCTGCCACTCCATTACCAATGGCATTGACAATAGCTACATTCCCTTTCCGGTAAGCTGACAAAATTCCTGAAACACCTAAAGCACTGTCGGGATTAAAAACCAATGGATCTAAATAATGATCGTCTACTCTTCTATAAATGACATCAACTTGTTGAAGGCCCACTGTAGTCTTCATAAACACCCGGTGATTATCCACCACCAAATCCCGACCTTCTACCAACTCTACTCCCATCAACCTCGCCAACGTTGTATGTTCGAAGTAGGCAGAATTATACATTCCCGGAGTCAGCAATACAACGGTAGGATTGGCGACTTGTCGTGGTGAAAGAGAAACGAGGTTCTTATGAAGAATAGTTGGGTATTGCGTTACTGAGCGAACGTTATTCTGAGGAATGAGATCGGGAAAAATTCGCTTTGTGATTTCCCGGTTCTCAATCATGTAGGAAACTCCTGAAGGAGTTCGAAGATTATCTTCCAGGATGTAAAAGGTACCGTCCTGATCACGGATCAGATCTATTCCCGCAATGTGAACATAAATATCAAAAGGCACATTCACATTTTGCATCTCTCGCAAATAGTGTGGACAGGAATAAATGAGTTCTACGGGAACGATTCCATCTTTAATAATGAATTGGTCATGATAGACATCTTTAAGAAATAGATTCAACGCCTGAAGTCGTTGCTTTATTCCGCGTTCAATAAAATCCCACTCAGAAGCCGTAATTATTCTGGGGATGATATCGAAAGGAAAAATCTTCTCAATCCCTTCACCGCTTGAATACACCGTGAACGTAATTCCCTGACTCATGAAAAGTCGTTTCGCTAACTCTTCTTTCTTATTGAGTTCATCAAGAGGAATCTTCCTTAAAAAATCATATACACCTTGATAGGGTTGGCGCACTTTCCCCTGATGATACATTTCATCCCAGGTGCCAGGCACAACGGAATAGTTATCAAAGGGAGTTGTGTTCGCCATGGCTTACAAAATACAAGTTCGGCTACACAACTTGACCGTTTCCTTTAAGATTATTTTTTGCAAACGAATTCGGATCCGTGCTAATCGATTCAAAGAAGGTTAGAACTTAGCCGTTAAACCATTCCGGCACGCGCCAGACCAGCCACCCATATGCCGAAAAGCGAATGACACGTGTAATACAGATAAGGAGAAAATTCTTTATCGGCAGGTTGACAGAACCTGCGAGCATGCAAGTTGCTGAAAAAGGAACGGGTGTAACAGCCCCTACAAAGACGAGATAGCTCCCATATTTTTTGAGCTGCCCCTCGTATTGCTTTAGGTATTTTTCGCGAATGCGTTGGTAAAGTTCTGTTTTAGAAAAATTCTTTCCGATGTAATATCCCAAAACTCCCGCTGCGTAAGAGATGATCGTTAGCAGGGTAAGATTAAGAATAAAACCTGTAACTGAAATATTATCCAGTATCCAGATCATCATAAAAAGCTCCGGAGGAAGTATACCAAATACTATTTCTGAAAGTGTATAGATCCCATAGAGGATCAATGGATTTGCCTGAATCGTATCAATATGAGATTTAAAATTTGCTTGAATATACTCTTCCATCAAAATAAAGATGGTAATGATAACGGCAAACCAAAGGAGTCCCCGCACCAAGTTCTTCACTAAAAATCCTTCTTTGGTTTCTTCCTGCATCGGTCGGTTAGTTAATAATGGGCATTCGTTTAAAAGGTTTTGATTCATCAAACAACTTTCGATACGTTGCATGTCGTTTTACAATAGGTGCATTAATCTGCTCCACTACCCTTATCATTTTTGGATTAAAATCACCGATCCAATTCATTTCGTAGTCGCGGTAGGCAAAGCTCTTTGTCTGTGCCATCTGGCGGAAGGTTTCAATAATGGCCCCATCAACTCCTTTCCCATGGTGCTCCGGTACAATACCGAAGAGAATTCCAAATGCTTTTTTGTTTGTCTTTAACATGGTATGCCAGACAAATTTAAGTTTCCCAATCCAGTTGAGTTTCCCATTGACATACTTGAATATTTGATTTACCTCCGGAAGGGATAAGAAAAAAGCAATGGGCTCTTCTTTATAATATCCAAACCATAAGAGTTTGTCGTCCATGATTGGCTTCATTTGTTTTACAAGATGCTTTGCCTGCAGCTCTGATAACTCTGGAATTTCGCCTCGTTTTGCCCAAGCCTTGTTATAGACATACTGTATCCTTTCAGGAAGTGTCTTCCATTCCGATTTCGGTAAGTAAGCAAATCTATAGTTAGGATCTCGGGCGACCAGGTTAGCTTTTTCCATCAGTCGGTCATCAATAGCCCCCATGATCGGCCGGCCATAGGTCAATTGATAAAAATATACCTGAAACCCATAGGCCTCAAAAAACTCTTTATAATAGGGAAAGCTATAATTGCATTGATAATTCGGTTCAAGGTCATAGCCCTCAATCAATAATCCCCACCAGCGGTCACGATTTCCAAAATTGATAGGCCCATCCATGGCTTCTGCATTTCTCGACTGAAGCCATTGTTTACATTGGTCAAAAAGTAAAAACGCTGTCTTCTTATCTTCAATACATTCAAAAAACCCCATTCCCCCCGTAGGCTGATCATTTCCTTTATTAAGCGTTTTCTGATCTATAAAAGCAGCTACACGACCGATCGTTTCATTTGCATCGTTCAGCAGTATCCAACGTATACATTCTCCATGGCGGAACGTTTTATTTTTTTCATGATCAAAAACATTTTCGACATCGACATCTAAGGGACGTATCCAGAAAGGCACCTGCTTATATAAGCGAACCGGCAGATTGATAAATTCACGAACGTCTTGAGGAGTGGTTACTTCTCTAATTTGCATAGCCAACGAAACTTCCAAATTACAGATTTATTCCGGATACTGGTTGGGCAACGTAATCATAAACGTGGTTCCCTGGCCAAGTTGGCTCTGTGCGGTAACACGGCCCCCGAGCTTATCAACGGCATTTTTCACAATATAGAGGCCAAGGCCCGAGCCATCACTTTGTAAACTGGCCCGGTAAAACATTTCGAAAATCTTCGAGAGGTTAGCTGGATCAATACCAATCCCATTATCACCAAAATTGATCTCCACCGCTTTTCGCGTAATCATAATGCTGATGGCAATTCTGGGGATTGTACTATCTAGCTTTCTGTATTTGATTGCATTGGAGACGAGGTTTCTAAAAATTTCTTCCATCCTCCAGCTATCTCCATAAAAACTATCACCCTGTATGACAATCTCTTTTTGCAGCTTTCCCGTTCCATCCAGATAACTCAAATCTGCAAATGTTTTTTCAACTATTTTTTGAAAATTAACTATGCCAATTTTTAATTCCAGCTTGAGATTTTTGGAATGGCTAAGCACATCTCCAATGAAATGATCTAGTTGCTCAATTTTTTGCCCCACCAATTTTAAATAATCTTTGGGATTATCATTGTTGCCCGGCAATTGGGCAAGATTTACCAACCCTCGAATGGAGGAGAGTGGAGCTCTTAAGTCATGAGATACCTTGTAAACAAAATTGTCCAGTTCAGTATTTCTGATTTGCAGTTCTTCTGCCAGACGTTTCTGCCCCGTGATGTCAATATACATTCCAAATATTCCAATCGTGGCATCATCCTGACGGATAGGGACACCATATATAATGACTGACAAATAACTGCCATCTCTTCGGATGCGGTTGGTCTCTAATCGAATTACCTGATAGCTGGTGATTAATGTGTTGATGTCATTGCCTTCCGCCTCCAATGAATCGGGAACGATAAATTGATTCAGCTCTTTGCCTTCAAGTTCCTGTATCGTATACCCAAACAGGTCTTCAAAACCTTTATTCGTTTGCACCACCTTCCCCTTTTCATTGAGCATGACAATTGCCATGGGTGAACTTTGAAAGAGTTGAGAGAATAAATTTTCTGTTTTCTTAATAGCTTTTTCTGCTTTTCTTCTGCTGGTAATGTCCTTTACAATTACCTGAACGGCCGGTTCATTTTCAAACATGAAAGGGTGAGACGAAACTTCAACGTTAATGATTTGGCCGTCCAGTCTTACGTATTTTTCCTCTATGACGGAGGTAGCTTCACCACTCATCGCCTTGTTCACCCGCATGACTGCCAATTCCAGATCATCCGGGTGAACAAAATCCATAACATTTCTACCCAGTAAGTCATCAATATGATTAGCTCCCAACAATTTTACCGCATACGAATTCACATAGACCAGAAGGCCTCGTTTATGAATTCCAATGGCCAGGGGAATCTGCTCTATTAAATCACGATATCGTTTATCTGCTTCATCTTGCTTTTGCTCCAATGCTTTCCGCTGCGAAATGTCGGTGATTATTCCATTGAGGATTACGCGGCCATCTTCCAACAAGGTGGGCACACCTATTGCTTCGACCCAAATTGTCTTGTCTTTTGCAAAGACACGACCTTCCCAGTTCCATTCTTTTTGGTGTGCAATTATTTCTCCCGAACTTTGACGGAGCGAATCCCAATCGTCCGGGTGAATAAACTTTTCCATGGGATATATTCCCTGAATCAATATTTTCTGATCAAGGCCGAGAATTTCAAGGCAGCGAGGGCTGATGTAAGTAAAATCTCTGCGGCCATCCGGAAAAAATGTGTACTCGAAAATTACTGCTGGCAGCTTGTCTATAATACTTTGCTGATGCGTAAGGCCAGAATTCATTTACCTATTTGAAGATGAAAGACGAAGGTATAGGTTTGAAATGATACCTATTGTCTGACGTAAGGAAAAGAGTAAAATCGGAAGTTTAATGATGAGTGCGAATGGATTTTACATCGCTTAATTTCCAATCAATCACCAGGCCCTTGCCAATACCTTCGGCTGCAGGCTTTCCATAAAGCAGCTCTACGAGGTAGAGTGCCGGATCGTACGACTTTGCTCCCCCTGCAGAAGTGATGGCCTTCCGGTCATGGACAAAACTAATTCCTTCATGTACCTTTAGCGCAGGAAAAGCCCTTTTAAATTTATCTATATCGCCAGGAAAAGTAGTGCATTCGAACGTATCCAGAAGTCCTGCTTTGGCCAAAACAAATGCCCCATCACAAAGTGACATGATATAAGAAGCTTGCTTGCCTGTCTTTTGAACAAATTCAATTAACTCCTTATTCTCTAAATCACTACCCATACTATTTTTTGCGCTGGGCACGACCAAAATATCAATCCGAGGCAATGAATCCGTTAGGAAAGAAAAATCAGGGATAATCCTTAATCCTTCAAACGAAGTAATCGTGTCATTGACAGGAGCAACCGTAAACACCTTAATGCCCTTATCCGAATGGAAGACAGTGTGATGGAGCACATCCATGGGTGCAATCAATTCAGAATTGTAAACGCCATCAACGATTAAGAAGGCGGCATTCAATTGTGCCGTGGGCATTACCGGAGTATCGGAAGAACTTGATGATTCAGAAGAGTTCTTTTCAGTACAACTTGCCAGAAAGAGGAATGCAACAAAAGTTAAAATCAATTTCATAGTAATGCACTGCCAGTATTAAAACAACTTTCGAAATGAGTGTCTAATAAACTTAGTTGGATTTCAAGGCTTCCGCTCCCGCAACAATCTCAAGAATTTCTTTTGTTATGGCCGCCTGACGTGTTCTGTTGTAAGTAAGTTTCAAATCCTTCAGCAACTCACCTGCATTCTCAGTCGCCTTATCCATCGCAGTCATTCTCGCCCCATTCTCAGCCGCATTCGAATCAAGAACAGCCTTATAAAGTTGAGTCCGCAATGACTTCGGTATGATTCCTGTAATAATCTCCTCGCGGTCTGGCTGATAGATATAATCCGTCTCTGTCGTATGTTCAGTTGAGGGAAGTATGGGAAGGAATTGTTCTACTCGCAATATCTGAGTAGCCACATTCTTAAATTCATTATAAACTATTTCAACTTTATCAAACTCACCCCTTTGGTAAACTTCCATAACATGGTCAGCTGCTGTACCTACATTGGCAAACGTCAGGTTTTGAAAAAGTGTCGAGAATTTTTTTATCAAGGGCATATTCCGCTTGCCGAAAAACTCAAGCCCTTTTCTACCGATGGGCAAAATGGTCACGTTCCCCTTGCTCTGTTGAGCAGTATAATTTTCACCGATGGTCTTTAAGGTTGCCTTGATCACCGAACTGTTGAATGAACCACAAAGCCCACGATCAGAAGTGATGACAATAATTAGGATTTTTTTCTCTTCGCGTATGGCGCTATACCAATTAGGTCCATCACTACCCGCACTAGAAAGGTTTTGAAGAACAGCCGCTAACTTCTTCGCATAAGGACGCATTTGGAATATTCTCTCCTGCGACTTACGCAACTTCGCTGCCGCTACCATTTTCATGGCTTTGGTAATCTGTTGCGTAGACATCACCGAAGTGATCCGAACTTTTACTTCCTTTAAACTTGCCATAAACAATTCTTCAATTTGAAGATTTGAAGATTTAAAGATTTGTTTTTCATTAAATTTTCAAATTCAATAGTTAGAAGCTAACTCAGTTGCTATCTTTTTTATCGTGGCTACATCTGCATCCTCAAATTTACCAGCGCGGAAATTATTCAACACATCTTTATTTTGAGCGCGAAGCAGATCAATGAATTCCTTTTCAAATTCTTTTACTTTTTGAACCGGCACTTTATCAATGTATCCTTTCGTAGAGGCAAGAATCATAGCCACTTGCTCTTCTACCGGAACGGGCGCATACTGAGGCTGCTTGAGTACTTCTGTATTTCTACGTCCACGCTCAATAGTTAATTTAGTTGAAGCGTCAAGGTCAGATCCAAATTTAGCGAAAGCTTCCAGTTCACGGAACTGAGCTTGGTCTAACTTCAATGTTCCGGCCACTTTCTTCATAGATTTAATCTGCGCTGCACCACCTACACGCGATACCGAAATACCTACATTAATGGCGGGACGGATACCTGAGTTGAATAAATTGGTTTCCAAAAATATCTGGCCATCGGTAATTGAAATCACGTTAGTGGGAATATAAGCCGACACATCGTTCGCCTGTGTTTCAATAATTGGAAGTGCCGTTAACGATCCTCCTCCTTTTACCAAATGTTTGATGGAGGCAGGAAGGTCATTCATTTGCTTAGCCAAGGAATCATCATTGATAATCTTAGCCGCGCGCTCCAGTAAGCGTGAGTGCAAGTAAAACACATCTCCCGGATACGCTTCTCTTCCAGGAGGTCTTCTCAACAACAAGGAAACCTCACGATAAGAAACAGCTTGCTTTGACAAGTCATCATAAATTACTAGCGCGGGACGACCAGTATCTCTGAAAAATTCCCCAATCGCAGCACCTGTAAAGGGCGCAAAGAATTGCATAGGCGCAGGATCGGAAGCTGAGGCAGAAACGATAACCGTATATGTCATCGCACCGGCTTTCTCTAATGTGTTGGCAACAGCCGCTACCGTAGATGCTTTTTGACCAATGGCAACATAAATGCAGAAAACAGGCTTACCATTTTCATAAAATTCCTTCTGATTGATAATGGTATCAATCGCAACCGCAGTCTTACCGGTTTGACGATCGCCAATAATCAATTCGCGTTGTCCACGACCTATCGGAATCATCGCATCAATAGCCTTAATTCCTGTTTGCAATGGCTCGTTTACTGGCTGGCGGAAAATTACACCCGGAGCTTTACGCTCCAATGGCATTTCATACAGCTCACCTTTCAAGGGACCCTTACCGTCAATTGGCTTTGCCAATGTATCCACCACACGGCCCAATACACCATCGCCTACTTTTACAGATGCAATCAGACCAGTACGCTTAACGACAGCACCTTCTTTAATGCCGGTAGCTTCACCGAGTAATACGGCCCCTACGTTATCTTCTTCCAGGTTAAGGACAAGTGCCCTTAATCCGTTTTCAAACTGGAGCAATTCTCCTGCCTGTGCCTTGGTAAGGCCGTAGATACGCGCTACTCCATCACCTATGGTTAACACGGTTCCAACCTCTTCCAATTCCGCAGCGGTGCGGGCTTGTGATAATTGTTCACGCAATATTGCTGATACTTCTTCGGGTCTGATCTCTGCCATGGAGCCTGATGATTTATGTTATTAAAATTCTTTTACAAACGGGTTCTCACTGAATCTAACTTCCAGTGATTTCAATTTACTTTTTACAGAAGCGTCAATTTGTTGATCTCCTACATTGAGGATAAATCCACCTATAAGTTCTTTATCAACCTTGGCTTCAATTTCTACTTGTTTTGTCTTGCTCAGTTTTTTTACGATCTCTTCAATCGCCTGACGCAACTCATTATCCATCGGCACGGTAGTAGTGATGTACGCTTTACCAATCCCCTTATAGGTGTTGTAAGCATTATGAAATTCGCTGGCGATGGAGGGCAATAAAGGTTCACGGTTTTTTCTGGTAAGGATATCCATGATGGCAAGAGTAAGTTTATCCACCTTGCCGGAAAAAATCTTTTCCAGAATAGCTCTTTTCTTTTCGTGACGAATAACCGGGCTTTTAATCATTATGCTAAAATCCCGATTCTCCTTTAACACTTTTGAAAAGAGAAGCATGTCCTTGTGCACCGCTTCCAAAGCACCTTGCTCTACCGCAAGGCCAAGAAGTGATTTAACGTACCGCGATGCTACCCTTAAGTCGGCCATGGAACTAATTCAGTTTTAAATCTTTGATAAAAGTATCGGCAAGGTCCTTTTGAGACTTATCATCAGAAAGGTTTTTCTTGATCAATTTTTCAGCAATTTCAAGAGAGAACGCTGCCACCTGAGCACGCACATCACGCATGGCAGCTTGCTTCTCGATATTAATTACTGCTTTTGCATCCTCTACAATTCTGTCCGCATTTTTCTTAGCATCCGTCTGAGCCTGATCATGAAGGCGACTGGCAGCTTCACGGGCATCTCGCAAAATTTTATCTCTTTCTTCCCTCGCTTCTTTCAAAAGCTTCTCATTGTCTGACTTCAAGGAAGCCATCTCCAACTTTGCTTTTTCTGCTGAATCCAATGCGGTTTGAATGGAAGTCTCTCTTTCCTTCAGAGAAGCTAAGATAGGTTTCCATGCCATCTTAGATAACAAGAAAAACAAGGCGGCAAAAACAACAACTTGCCAGAAGAGAAGGCCGGTGCCGGGTGTTAATAACTCCATGGTCTATATCTTTAAAATCAAAAAATTCTATTTGTTCTCCACTTAATTAAAAAAACTTGCCCGGGCCCATTGCCCAGGGCAAGTCTTCAATGCTTACGCTGTCTTGTTTGAAATCAAGAAACAAATAACAAGAGCGAAAAGCGCAGCCACTTCAACAAGGGCTGCGATGATCAACATAGAACCTTGCAATTTATTTGCAGATTCAGGTTGACGCGCCATAGCTTCCATAGCTGAGCCACCAATACGGCCTACTCCGATTCCTGCGCCTATTGCAGCAAGACCAGCGCCAATACCAGCACCCATGATCGCGTAGCTGATGTCTAGTAAAAGAGAAAATAACATAGCTTTAAAAATTAAGTGAAACAAAATCCAGGCTTATCCTGGAGTATCTAAGATGTAGCTACCTACATCAAAATCATTTTAATGATCGTGTTCATGCTCCTCTACTGCCATACCAATGTAGAGCGAGGAGAACAACGTAAACACATAGGCCTGAATACCTGCCACCAACAACTCAATCAGACTGATAAACAAAACAAATATCGATGAGCCGACTCCCACAACCCAGCTATTGAAAATAAAAGTCAGGCACACCAGACTTAACAACACAATATGTCCGGCCGTGACGGCAGCGAATAAACGAATCATCAACGAAAAGGGCTTCGTAAATATTCCAATAATTTCTACTGGAAGAATAATAATACGCAATGGCAAGGGAACACCCGGTGTCCACAAAATGTGCATCCAATAATTTTTATTCCCACTAATATTGGTGATCAGGAATGTAAAAACAGCTAGCGTAGCGGTAACTGCTATATTTCCGGTGAGGTTAGCTGCACCTGGCAATAATCCCAAAAGATTTCCGAAGAGAATAAAAAAGAACAGCGTTAACAAATAAGGGAGATACTTCTCATACTTAGGCCCAATATTAGGCTTCACAATTTCATCCTTAACAAAAAGCACGACCGGCTCAATAAAGGATTGAATGCCCTTTGGGGCTCCTCCTTTATTTTTCTTATATGCTTTGGCTACGGTAAGGAGAACAGATATTAAAAGAAATGCATTGATAAAAAGCATCAATACATTTTTCGTAATTGAAAAGTCTACTACTGCCTTGCCGCTATCGACAAGATAAATATGATCGTGCTCCAGTTTATATCCATTATACTCTACCGGCTGATGATGCTCAAAGAAATTTCCAGATGAGAAAAAATCCAATCCTTTCTCGTCCGAATAAATGATAACAGGGAGGGGAATGACTAAACCATCGGTTAAGTGCCAAACATGGTTGTCGAGCACGTGTTCAATGATGACTTCGCTTACATTCAGCTCTTTTTTTTCGCCCTTATGATCTTCTTCCTGATTGGCGAGAGCCGGGTTAAATACGCCTATCGATAATGCCAGTAAAAGGGCTAAAAAATTTGATTTCTGAGTCGCAAAGTGGCTTTTCATCGGGGACGTACGCAGTCTTTATAAATCGACTGCAAAAGTATTGATTAATACCCCAAAACAAAATGTTTTAAAAACTTTCTAGGCCTGGAAACAGCGTATTTAACCGTTTTTGTGCTTGAAAAGAAAGGTCACTTCCAAGGCAGTAAAGAGCACATAGGAGGCAATAAAAAAAGCTGTGTTTACTGCAGCTCCGGCAGAATCCATGAAAATCAGAATAAAGATAAAAGTTCCGTACACCAAGATCTTCAATACGATGGAAAGCAGGTAAGATTGGGTGAAGGATTCGGGGTTGTTTCTCTTTACTAGAATGCAAAAAATAATCAGGGTTGAGCTTGCCAAAAAAAACAAAATCTCCAAAGCGAAAGAGGGAAATGATTGTATCCATTCCTGAGCCTGCGCGACATAAAGGATCACAAAAAGAGTAAGTGTCAGCAGAATTGTCGCTATGAAAAACCGGAGCACGTTTTATTCTTTATTAGCAGAACGATAAAGCTGCACCATCACAGCAGTAAAGGCAAGGAAAACAAAGGAAAGCAAAAAAGCAGGGAATGTTAATTTCAAATACTGATCAAGTTTAGTGCCGAGCCATGCTGAAAATCCAATGACTCCCATCATCTGCAAACCTAGCCCAGCATTCTTGAGGTAGGAATTATTATAAAGCTTTGGCTTCTTCGGGTCGGTGGATGCGGGCTCCATTCTCACCTAGTTTAATATCCTTCATGATAGCGCCCATCTTACAAGTTCCATTAAATGCGGCCCCGGGCTCAACGACTAGTTTTCCTGTGATGATATCTCCATGAACTACTGCCGTTGCTTTCAGAACGAGCATTTCAGCAATCTCCAGTCTGCCTTTTACTTCACCTTCGATATCTGCATTCTGTGCTGCAATGTTGCCTTCCACATGACTGCTATGGCCCAACGCAATCTTGGATTTAGATTTAATATTACCAATTACTTTTCCTTCTATACGGATATTGCCGAAGGTTTCAATGTTACCTTCCAGCATGGTGCCTTTTCCAATAACGTTACTGGAATTACTGATTTCTTCAGCAGCTCTTTTTTCTTCTTTTGACGTTAGCATAGTTTAAAAAATTTTAAAATGTTACAAACTCTTCCGGATTCAGCGGATTACCATTGTACCACAATTCAAAATGTAAATGCGGGCCATCGGTCATCTCTCCACTGTTGCCAACTATAGAGATTATTTCACCAGCATTCACAAAACTACCAACTTTTTTTAACAGTTCAGCATTGTGCTTGTATAAGGAGATGATGTTACCCCGATGCTGAATGCCGATAACATAGCCTGAATCCTGTGTCCAGGAGGCCATAATTACGGTTCCATCGGCAATGCATTTTACCGGTTCATTGGCTTTGGCCACAATGTCCAATCCATAATGACCTTTCTTCAAATCATATTTATCTGAAACCAAACCGGTAATGGGAGAGAAGAAGAAAGTCTCCTGTAGTTCTCTGTTCTTGCTATTCGTAAGCGTAATGAGTGAAAGCTCCGTTTGCTCAAAATCTTTTCTGAATTGAGAATCGGATGGCGCAAGTTTCAAATTTCCAACTGCTGATGCAGGTTTCACTTCACCTTTGAGTTCTATCGCTGGATCAACAAACCCAGTTGACGTATCCCCACTGAGTATTCGTTGAAAATTTTGGATAAACTTATCTTTCCGATCTACCTCTACCGCCAACGAATCTACTTGCAATGCCAGTTCGTAAAGTTTTTTATTCGCTTCCATCTGTGCATGTTTTGGATCAAACCATTTTGCCAGTAATGTCTTCGAAAGAAAAAGACTTAATACGAAGAGTAAAAGGAAGACCGAAATGGAGAGCACCAATACCTTAGCATAGGTAAATCCAATGGTGGTCTTCTCCGCCAGGTTCTCCTCATTGCGGATGACCAATTGGTATTTTGTGCTTAGGCGCTCGGATAATGTCTTCTTGGGCTTCAAATCGTGATGAAATTTTGGTAAAATTAGATATTCTGTCTAATTATAATATTGAATAGGTGTTTTTTACGTTTGTACCTCAAATTGGTTAACTCATTGCGTTCAAAGATTCATTTCATTCTTTTAGTTATTGGGCTGCTGTGTCTGACGCTATGGTCAGGTTGTTCCTCCAATCAAAACACAGTGACCGCCAACATTTATCATAATGCTACCGCACATTACAACGGATACTTTTATGCACTTGAAAAAACGCTGGAAGTAGAGAAGATCGTACTCAAAAGTCTTGATGATGACCCTAATCAGATTTTGCGCCTGTTCCCTAAGTTAGATACAACCCTGGCTAAGAGTTATGCAAAAGATACAGAAGAGATTATTAAGATGGCTTCCATCTCTATTCAACGACATCCCAATAGTCAGTGGATAGACGATAACTATATTCAGGTGGGCCTGGCGCGACTCTATAGTTGCGACTTTCAAAATGCCATTCAAACTTTCAAATATGTCAATACAAAAAGTACTGACCCCAATGCTCGTCATATTGCGCTCCTTCATTTGCTAAGAACATTTATAGAGCAAGGTGACTATGAACGGGCAGAAGAAGTTTTTCTTTTTCTGGAAAAAGAAAAGCTGGAAAAATCTAATCACAAAAATTTATATCTGGGAAAAGCCTACTTCTACCAATTGCGGGGAGACTATGATAACATGGTACGCAACCTGACAAGCGCTGATACGCTCCTTACCAAAAAGGATCGAAAAGGAAGGATTTATTTTATTATTGGACAGGTCTATCAAAATCTTGGCTTTGGCTCAGAAGCATACAACTATTATAGAAAATGCCTGGGCACTAATCCCGATTACGAAATTGATTTCTACGCACGCCTGAACATGGCGCAAGTAGCCCGCCTTGAAAATAAAGGAGATGTGCGCACTATTCGCAAGCAGTTTAATAAATTACTCACGGATACAAAAAATAGTGAATTTAAGGATAAGATCTATTATGAGATGGGTGAGTTTGAACGCAAACAGGGCAATGTCAACGAAGCCATTGATAACTACAAGCTCTCTGCACATGCGGGAACGAATAAACGAATCCAGGGAAGTTCATTTCTGCGGGCGGGGCAATTGTACTTTGATTCTGTAAAAAAATATAGCCTGGCAAAAGCATATTATGACAGCGCCATCAATTCTTTACCCAAAGAATTTGAAGGTTATGCCTCTATTAAAAAACGTCAGGAAGTTCTAGGTGATTTTGTAAAGTATACAGAAACGATTGTTTGGCAAGACAGCCTGTTGATGATGGCATCAATGGACTCTTTGACCCTGAGAACTCAACTGGATTCTGTCTTTGCTTCCCGCAAACAAGCAGAAGAACTTGCTAAAAAGAAAAAGAAGAAGCTCGAAAGCAAGAGTGGTGGAAATTCAAGCAACAATCCATTCTTTAATCAAGAATCTACGTCAACAACAGATTGGTATTTTGGAAATTTATCTGCCGTTGGAATTGGACAAACTGAGTTCCAACGCATTTGGGGGAACATTCCTCTTGAAGACAATTGGAGGCGATCCAATAAAACAGCAACGATAACTGCGTCAGCGGGCAAGTCTGAATCTGATCAAAAAGGCAAAGAAACTGAGGTGGCAGAAACAAAATCTGAAAAAGCAACGGATGAAGCAGAAAAGATTTTTGCACAACTCCCACAAACTGAAAAACAAAAGCAAGATGCATTGGCTAAAATTGAAGAAGCCTACTTCAAGTTGGGTGATCTATACTATTTCCAATTAGAAGAAAAAGAGAATGCTTCTCAATCATACCAAACCCTGTTAACTCGTTTCCCCGAAAGTGACTTTGAACCCGAAGTGCTTTACAAGCTCTATCTCATCAGCAGAGAAAAAGATGATGTTATGGCTCAGCACTATGCACAGCAGTTAAAAGATAAGCACCCTAACTCCACCTTTACACGCATCCTATTAAATCCAGACTATCTAAAAGAGACCAGTGTGGCGGCAGAAAAGCAAAAGCTGATTTACAAAGATGCTTATGCAGATTACCAAGCAGGAAACCTGCGTGCCTCGCAGGAAAAAATAAAGCAGGCACTACAAGTTGGTGAAACTGCGTTCACCCCACAGCTTCAACTTCTACAGATTCTGATTACCGGGAAAACAGAAGACATCTCGCGGTATCAATATGAGTTGGGTGAATTCGTAAAAAAATATCCTGATGCTACGGTAAAGCCTTATGCGGAACAATTGCTCGCCTCCTCTAAAACGCTGCAGGAGAAAATTGAAAAAGCAAGAGGAATACGGTTTGTCATCTCGAATAACGATCCTCATTATTTTGTGACCATCTATAAGATTGGCGATAAGATTGCCACGCCTGTTTCAGAAGCGCTTGAAAAATTCAACGAATCCCGATTTAAAGACAAGAAATTGAAGAGCACCAATTTGATCTTCACTGAAGAATATGCCATCACCTTTGTGATCGGTTTAGCTAACCGCGAAGAAGCCATGAATTACTTTGACTCTTTCGATTCTCAGGCAGCTTTATTAAAGCCGTTTTCGAGTTATAATTTCTATAACTTTGTAATAACAAAAGTCAACTTCGATCTCTTTTACCGAACAAAAGCATTGGATGAGTACCTCACCTTCTTTGATAGAAACTATAAAAAAGAAAATCAGTAGCCTGTTAGCCATCAAAAAGCCCTGGCTTCAAAAGACCATCAAGTACGTATGGATTGTTTTCTTCTGTTTTCTTATTGGCTTCCCTTTGTATATCTACACCGTAAGCATCGATCTTTTTGGATTGTACGGACCCATGCCAAGCATTCGGGAAGTAGAGAATCCTAAGAACGATCTTTCCTCTGAACTGATTTCAGCTGATGGCGTTTCATTAGGGAGATACTTCCGGTACAACCGCAGCCAAGTATCCTTCGATGAACTTTCAGATGACCTTAAAAACACTTTATTGATTTCAGAAGATCATCGTTTCTACGATCATTCGGGTTTAGATTTCCCAGCTTACCTGAGAGTAGTCTTTGGATTGCTTACGTTAAACCCTCAAGGAGGCGGCAGCACCATCACGCAACAATTAGCAAAGAACCTCTATACGATGAATCCGGATCGAAGTCTGGATGGTGGTTTCGCACGATTGGGCAAAATTCCGAAACGCGTGATTCAAAAAACAAAAGAGTGGATCATCTCTATCAATCTGGAGGAGAATTTCATGAAAGATGAAATCATCGCCATGTACTTGAATACAGCTGACTTCGGCAGCAATTCATTTGGTATAAAAGTGGCCTCTGAAACTTATTTCAACAAAGAACCCGATAGTCTCAATTTGCAGGAGTCTGCGGTGCTGGTAGGTTTGCTTCAGGCTCCTTCTTTTTTCAATCCAAAAAGAAATCCTAACAATGCCCTGGAGAAGCGTAACGAGGTCTTATTCAAAGTCTATAAGCATGGCTATAAATTAAAAACAAAAGAGCAGTATGATTCCATTAAAGCATTGCCCATTGAATTGGATTACAGTGTTCAAAATCAAAATCAGGGATTAGCCACTTACTTTAGGACGGTGGCCGGTAATTTCCTCATGGGCTATTGTAAGGACAAAGGTATTGACCTTTGGAACTCTGGCTTAAAAATCTATACAACGATTGATAGTCGCATGCAACGCTATGCCGAAGAAGCAGTCGCTGAACACATGAAGAATTTGCAGGGCACCTTTTACGATGAGTGGGCAAAGCGTAATCGCAATCCATGGGTTGATGAGAATGGTCAAGAGATAAAAGATTTTTTAGGAAAGCGCATCAAGCAGACGGATGCCTATAAAGCCTATGCAGAAAAGTATGGAGAGAAGTCAGATTCATTGAAAATAATGCTTCGACTTAAAAAACCCATGACCATTTTTACCTGGGACGGAGAAAAAGATACCATCTTCAGTAGCATCGATTCGCTGAATTACTATAAGCGTTTTCTACAGACCGGAATGATGTCAATGGATCCGGCTACCGGATATATAAAAGCGTGGGTGGGTGGTATCAATCATAAATACTTTAAGTACGACCACGTCAAGCAGGGGACTCGCCAACCCGGCTCTACTTTTAAACCCTTCGTTTATGGGCTTGCAATGGAGTCTGGCTATTCACCTTGTCATCCACTTAAAGATATTTCACCAAGTTTTAAAGTTCCTGGTGGTAATTGGTACCCTATGAATTCCAATGGTACCCGGGGAAATGGTGAGGAGATGACGATACGCCAGGCGATGGCCCGGTCTGTTAATTCGATTACAGCCCAGATGTTACAATCACTTGGCCCTGAGAATGTGGTCGAGTTTGCGCATCGCGTTGGTATAGAGAGCCCGTTGGATGCTGTTCCTTCGCTGTGCTTGGGCACAACAGATGTCTCCTTATATGAAATGGTAGGCGCCTACAGCACTTTTGTTAATAATGGCGTTCACAATGATCCCATCTATATCACGCGCATCGAAGATAAAAACGGAAATGTGATTGAAAATTTTATTCCTAAAACAAAGGAAGCGATCAATGAACAGACTGCTTACAAAATGATTTATATGTTGATGGGGGGAGTAGAAGAAAGCGGAGGAACTTCTCAAGGCTTAGCACGTGATTTAAGAATCGATAACGAGATTGGTGGGAAGACCGGAACCACAAATGATGCCTCGGATGGCTGGTATATGGGTGTGACGCATGATTTAGTTTCTGGCGTGTGGGTAGGGGGTGATGAGCGTGCTATTCATTTTCCTTCCTGGGATTTTGGGCAGGGCGGAAAAAGCGCAAGACCTATCTGGCAGCGGTTCATGCAAAAAGTATATGCCGATCCCACCACAGGCATTACCAAAGGACAATTCAAGCGGCCCTCCTCGGGTTTGGATATAACCTTGGATTGCAACCGCTATAGCGAACATCCGGACTCGGTAAAGGTGGATGAAGTACCATGGGATATTAATAATTGATGTTGGCAGAACAATAAATAGGCACGTCATTTCGAAGGAAGCATGACTGAGAAATCTATTTATTATTATAGAACAAATTGGTAGATTTCTCGCTCACGCTCGAAATGACCCTGATTGAATTTTAGATGAGTTCCTCTATAAAAGACCAGCTTAGTTCTGTTCCTGATTCACCCGGTGTGTATCGCTTCTACAACGATGAAGAGATTCTCATTTATGTGGGCAAAGCGAAAAGTTTAAAAAAAAGAGTTAGCAGTTATTTCAACAAACAATCCCAATACAATCGAAAAACTGAAAAGCTAGTCTCCGAGATTCGGAAAATAGAGTTTACACTTGCCAATACAGAGTTTGACGCGCTCCTGCTGGAGAATAATTTTATCAAGCAAAACCAGCCGAAATACAATATCTTATTGAAAGACGATAAGACATTTCCTTATCTATGCATCCTCAAAGAACGCTTCCCAAGAATCATTTCCACCCGTAAATACATCCCCCGACAGGGCGAATATTTTGGACCTTACTCCAGCGTAGGTTCTATGAATAGTATTTTAGATTTAATCCGCCAACTATACTCTATACGAACATGCTCGCTTTTTCTGTCGGAGGAAAATATCGGGGAGAAAAAATTTAAGGTTTGTCTGGAGTATCACATTGGCAATTGCAAAGGACCTTGTGAAGGATTGCAATCCGAACAAGATTATCAACAAGAAATAGCACAAGCCAGGAATATTTTGAAAGGGAACCTGAGCATCGTAGAAGATTACTTCGGTGCTGAAATGAGCGCTGCCGCTTCAAAAATGGAATTTGAAAAGGCAGGCTTCTATAAATACAAACTAGAGAAGCTTGAAAAGTTTCAAAGCAAATCACTCGTGGTCAATAGAAAACTGACGGATATTGATGTGGTGACCATTACCAGTAGTGCAACCGATGCTTTCATTAATTACTTACAGGTGAAGGAGGGCGCCATTATCTTTTCGAAGAATTTAGAGATCAAGAAAAAACTCGATGAACCTGATGAAGACATCATTAGTATGGCTACTCAGGAGCTTCGAAGCACCTATCTAAGTCATAATCCTGAAGTCTTTACGAATATTCCGCTGACCGTAAAGTCGGATGAATTTGAAAACATTGTCCCACAAATTGGTGACAAGAAGAAATTAGTGGATTTGTCTCTTAAGAATGCTCTTTATCTGAAACGCGAAAGAGAAATTAACAAAGAAGAACGCAAGACAAAAAAGAATGAAGTGCTTCACATTCTTCAAGAGAATCTACGTCTCGTCCAGTATCCCAAAATAATTGAGTGCTTCGATAACTCCAACTTTCAAGGCACTAACCCGGTAGCCGCAATGGTGAGGTTTGTTGACGGCAAGCCGGATAAAAAAGGATATCGTCATTTTAATATTAAAACAGTCGTAGGTCCGGATGACTTTGCTTCCATGAAAGAAATTGTGGGGAGGCGCTATAAACGCATCATGGAAGAGCAAGGTGAGTATCCTCAACTGATTATCGTTGATGGAGGCAAAGGGCAACTTAGTAGCGCAGTCGAAGCCCTACAGGAACTTGGTCTCTACGGTAAAATTCCGATTGTGGGTATTGCCAAAAGATTAGAAGAAGTCTATTATCCCGAAGATCCGCTACCATTGCTGATTAGTAAAAAATCCCCGGCACTATTACTTATTCAGCGTATCCGTGATGAAGCACATCGGTTTGGTATAACGTTTCACCGCTTGAAGAGGAGTAACTCTACTTTTATCACGGAGCTTGAAAGTATTTCGGGTATCGGCAAGAAAACAGCCGATAAACTCCTCAAGCACTTCAAGTCTTTTAAGAAAATTAAAGAAGCAGAGTTGGAAGAGTTAGTGAGTCTGGTGGGCGAGAAGGCAGCAAAAGCAATAAAAGAAAATCGTATACCCTGACTCGAGGTTTGACTAAAAATTCTTACAAAGAATTTCCATCTCTTAAGTCAAAAAAGCCGTAGCTTCACTTATCTAACTGACCTCACGCATAATAACTATACGTCAATTGCGAGTGCCTACTCTGGATGTGTGCTAGCGCGAAGCAATTCCATAATTTTGAGGATCGCTTCGCGCCTCCCGCTTTCTCTGCAGGTACTCGCGATAACGGGTGATTATTAGTTTTGCGTAACATCAGTTACCTAATTTCCAATGCTATGAAACATTTTTTGCTTCCGCTCCTAGCCTTCATCATCAGCTGCTCTCAGAATAATTCTCCCCGAACCTGGAATAGTATTGAGAATGCACTGCAAACTCAATTGATCACTTTAAACGATGGAGATACTGTCCATTTGCCGGAAGGAAATTTCATGTTCACCAAAAGCCTGACCATGGATGGCAAAAATAACATTGTGATCAAAGGCAAGGGCATGGATAAAACTGTTCTCTCGTGGAAGAATCAAACAGAAGGTGCCGAAGGCCTGCACATCAGCAATGGAAAGGGTATTGTATTGGAAGATTTTTCAGTAGAGGATGCCAAAGGAGATAATGTAAAGGTGAACGATACGCAGGGAATCACCTTTCGAAGGATTCGGTCGGCATGGGCAGCAGGACCTAAAACAGAAAATGGAGCTTATGCACTATATCCTGTATTGTGCAAAAATGTATTGATGGAAGAATGCATCGCCATGGGCTCATCGGATGCCGGCATTTATGTAGGTCAATCCGATTCTGTGATTATTCGAAACAACAAAGCTTTTTGGAATGTCGCGGGAATTGAATCAGAAAATTCAAAATGGGTAGAGATTTATGGCAATGAAGCGTATAACAATACAGGTGGACTGCTTGTCTTTGATCTTCCCGGATTAAACAGGTATGGCCATTCCACGAAAGTGTATAAGAACAATCTTCACGATAACAATTATGAAAATTTTGCACAGAAAGGAAACATTGTAGCAAGCATCCCACCCGGCTCAGGGATGATGATTCTGGCCACACACGATATTGAGATGTATGACAATGACATAAAAGATAACCGCACAGTGGGCGTGGCTGTGGTAAGCTATGAATTAGTTGCGGCCCTTAACAAAGAAGAAATTGAACAAGCAGGTTCTATTGGCGGTGTGCAGTCAGTCGATAATCGGTACAAGGAGGATTCGGTTTATAATCCATTTCCTTACAATGTCTCTATTCATCACAACCGATTTGAAAATAGTCATTGGTTCCCTACGCTAAAGAATGACATCGGTAAATTGTTAGTTGCCAAATCTTTTTTTAGTCCTCCCGATATATTGTATGATGGCATCGAAAATCCAAAGCAAAACGATCGTGGGATTTGCCTTACTGAAAATGGCAAAATTACCTTCATCAATTTGGATGCAGCTAATGATTTCAAAGCATTATCCAAAGATCCAGGTCCGCTTGGATGTCAGCCAAAAAAAATCAGCATGAAATGAAACCGCTCTGGTTGCTGGCTTTCGTTGGGGTGCTGTGTATTAGTTGTCAGAAGAAGCCTGATGTCGTACTGGCAGAAGAAGAATCAAGCTCTGTTGATTTAACATCCTTCGGCAAGCCAACTCTTTCTGAGTATCATTTTTTCAAAGGCGATCTTAGAAATCTCGATCCCGAAGAGGGTGTTATTATTTATTCTCTTAACTCTCCTCTCTTTAGCGATTACGCCTTCAAAAAAAGATTCGTAAAAATTCCGCAAGGCCAAAAAATTAAATACAACGCTACAGAGGTATTCGATTTTCCTGAAGGCACCATACTGATTAAGAACTTCTATTATCCGGCCGACTTCAGACAACCGGACAAGGATATTCGAATACTGGAGACCCGGTTATTGATTTTAGAGAATAGTAATTGGATAGCACTGCCGTACATCTGGAATGAGGAGCAAACGGAAGCCTTCCTTTCCATCGCTGGAAAAAATACAGAAGTTGAATGGATCCATTACAACGGAGAAAAACGTCAGTTGAATTATTCTATCCCCAATGCGAACCAGTGCAAAGGCTGCCACCTGAAAGGTGATAAGGTTATGCCGATTGGCCCCTCCGCAAGGCAACTCAACGGTGCTCTTCAATCTCATTCAAAAAATCAATTGGTGGAATGGGCAGAAGCAGAAATGTTAAATGAAATTCCCTTAACAGATAAAATACCAAAATTGGCGGCTTACGAAAACAAAGGTGAGCCATTAGATAAACGCGCTCGGGCCTGGCTTGAAATCAATTGCGCTCATTGCCACCGACCGGATGGTGCCGCAAAAACAAGCGGTCTTCACCTGATGGCCGATGTCAGTGAGTCAAATGTTTTAGGTGTTGGTAAGGCTCCTATTGCAGCCGGCAAGGGTTCTGGTGGCAGACTGTTTGGCATCGTGCCCGGCAAGCCCGATGAATCTATTCTGCAATATCGGATTGAATCCACACATCCCGGCATTATGATGCCCGAGCTTGGGAGGAAATTAGTTCATGAAGAGGGTGCTGAATTGATCAGAAAATGGATCAGTGAGATGAGGTAACGATCCAAGATTATTTATTCCGACAGTTTTCCAACTCGATGGCAATTCGCCTTGCTTCTTCCGCATTTTTTTCAGCCTGAGTAGCGTTTTCCACAGCCCCTCGCTCCATTCTCTTTGCCTCTGTCTGTTGAACAAGTGCATATGTGAAAGAAACTAATATCACTAGCAATTGAAATACTAATATTAAAATGAATTTCGTTTTCATTCTCTCTGGCTTTAAGATGTATCTATCATATATAAAAATCGTCAATATCATTGGTAAAATTAGGCGAGCAATTGCTATCAAAATATCCCACCTATTTAAATAATAATCATAGGTGTAAAAATTAATTGGATATATGGCAATCAAAGCGACTCCAACTAATTTCAAATAATCTATGACTTCTCGTTTTGATTTCGACTTTAGTCGAAAGTAATAAGCAACAACAAGTCCTAAACCTGTAATTGCCCAGATTATCTTTCCTAACATCTCATTGTTATTAAAGAAAAATAATTCGATAGAAAAAATGATCATTATCAGAATGCTTATTGTATTAATAAGATTCTGATGTTGATTCCTGAATCGAAATAAAAAAATTCCAATTAGCCCATAAGCAATTCCTATGTATGGAATTTCACTCATTATTTAATCATTTCAAACCCCGCATAGGGCACCAGCACTTTTGGTATTTTAATTCCTTCCATCACCTGATTATTCTCCAAAATGGCTGCCACTATTCTTGGTAGTGCTAAAGCACTTCCGTTTAATGTATGTAGTAGTTGCGTTTTCCCTTCTTTGCTTTTATACCGCAGCTTCAACCGATTGGCCTGAAAAGTTTCAAAGTTTGAGACCGAACTCACTTCTAGCCAGCGCTGCTGGGCACCTGAATATACTTCCATGTCAAAAGTCATGGCTGAATTGAAACCCATATCACCTCCACAAAGTAAGAGTTTTCGGTAGGGCAGTTCCAATTTTTCCAACAAGCCTTGCACATGAAGACACATCTCTTCCAGAATGTGGTAAGAATCTTCCGGTTTACAAATCTGCACGATCTCCACTTTATCAAATTGATGAAGGCGATTCAATCCCCGTACGTGAGCACCCCAGCTGCCTGCCTCTCGTCTGAAGCAGGGAGTATAGCCAGCGTTTTTAATTGGCAATTCATCTTCGTTTACCATGACATCGCGATACAGGTTGGTAATGGGAACCTCAGCTGTAGGAATCAGGTAAAGATTATCCGCAGTATCATGATACATCTGTCCTTCCTTATCGGGAAGCTGACCGGTGCCATAGCCTGAAGCTTCATTGACAAGAATCGGTGGTTGAATTTCGGTGTAGCCTGCCTTGTCCGCCTCGTTGAGAAAAAAGTTAATCAATGCTCTTTGAAGCTTTGCTCCTTTGCCTTTGTAAACAGGGAAGCCTGCTCCGGCTATTTTAGTCCCCAATTCAAAATCAATGATGTCGTATTTTTTAATTAACTCCCAATGAGGCAGTGCAGCCACACCTAAGGCTGGCAAGGCGCCATGTTCATAAACATTAATATTGCCATCTGCTCCTCCACCCTCAGGTACACGCTCGGCAGGAACATTGGGGATTAAATAAAGTAGCTGCAAAAGCTCTGCTTCCACTGTAGAAAGTTCTGCCGTTAAATCACCTGACGTTTTTTTCAACAAAGCGGTTTTGGTTTTGATCTCTTCCGCCTTTTCTTTTTCGCCTGTCTTCATCAAGGCACCAATTTCTTTGGCCAGGTTATTCGCCTGGGATAATATATCATCGTTATGTCTTTGCGTCTCTCTTCGCTTCTGATCAAGGGCTATCGCCTTATCAATCAAGACTTCAGCATCCTTCAACCTTCTTTTCTTTAGGCCTTGAATAATCTTGTCGCGATCTTCTCGCACCACATGGATTTGTAACATGAATACCGTTTTAAGTCGCCAAAATTACTGAACCCACAGCACATTTTTTTCGCTGTTGGTTTGTTAATAATCAATTTTGGGCTATACTTGCAGAGTCAATTCGGCCTTCCCAGGCCCTCTGAATAGATAAACCCAAGTACTTTACACGTTTTCAAATTTTAGAAATCAATTTATTTCATATTTCAGACACCGTTCTGAAAAGCTTTTTCCCTAACGATCTGATCTTAATTAGTAATCTTTTTAACCAATCTTTTTACAAATCTGCATGCACACAATTGACGACCTGAATGTCAAACTATTGTCTGAATTAAAAGACATGGCCGAAGAAATGGGTGTAAAAAACGCCAAGAAACTCGGTAAGCAAGAACTTATTTACAAAATACTGGACGAACAGTCGCTCAAAGAAGAAGCTCCCAAGAAATCGGCACCAAGCCCAGATGCAGAACGCAAGATGCGCCCTCGGAGACGCGAGAATGTCGCTCCTCCGGCAGCCGTTAAACCCGAAAAGGAAGAATCATCGGACGAAATGTTGCAATCTCTGGACGTAGATTTGGAAAGCAGCATGCCTCGCTTTGAAGAGCCTGCAGAAGTACCAGCACCCAGCTCAACCGCACCTGCACGTGAAGTGAGTGATATGCGCGATGAAAATCAGGCAAGAGAAGAACGCCCTGAAATGCGCGACCCCGATAACAACCGGGGTCAGATGCCAAGGCGAGAAAATGCCATTAAAGAATTTGACGGAGCTGTCACCAACGAAGGTGTTCTCGAAATTATGCAAGATGGTTATGGCTTTCTGCGTTCTTCCGATTATAACTACCTCGCCAGCCCGGATGATATTTATGTTTCTCCTTCGCAGATCAAATTATTTGGATTAAGAACAGGTGATACTGTAAAAGGACAGATTCGCCCACCGAAAGAAGGTGAAAAATATTTCGCCCTCTTAAAAGTAGAAAGCGTTAATGGAAAAACTACGGAAGAAATCCGTGACCGTGTTGCCTTTGAATACCTGACACCGCTGTTCCCGGAAGAGAAATTAAAACTGAGTACGACTCCGGACAACATGTCTACACGTATCTTGGATCTTTTTGCTCCTATCGGAAAAGGTCAGCGTGGTATGATTGTAGCACAGCCCAAGACAGGTAAGACTGTATTGCTGAAACAGATCGCCAATGCCATTGCAGAAAATCATCCTGAGGTTTATTTGATTGTTTTACTCATTGACGAGCGTCCTGAAGAAGTAACGGATATGGCTCGTAGCGTGAAAGCTGAAGTAATTGCCTCGACTTTTGACGAACAAGCAGACCGCCATGTTAAAGTGGCAAGCATTGTATTGGAAAAAGCAAAGCGCATGGTAGAGTGCGGACATGATGTGGTGATCTTGTTGGATTCTATCACCCGATTAGCGAGAGCGTATAACACGGTGGTCCCTTCTTCCGGAAAAATTCTTTCCGGTGGTGTGGATGCCAATGCGCTTCACAAACCCAAGCGTTTCTTCGGTGCAGCACGCAATGTTGAAAACGGTGGTTCATTGACCATTATCGCTACGGCTTTGATTGATACCGGCTCTAAGATGGATGAGGTTATCTTTGAAGAATTTAAAGGAACCGGTAACATGGAACTTCAACTCGATCGCAAACTTTCCAACAAACGTGTTTATCCTTCTATTGATGTGCCTGCCTCAGGAACGAGACGTGAAGACCTATTGATGAAAGAAGATGAATTGGCGCGCGTTTGGATCTTACGCAAATACATGAACGATATGAATTCAATCGAAGCCATGGAGTTTCTGCTTAGCAAAATGAAAGGAACTCGTAACAACCAGGAGTTCTTAAGTTCAATGAACGGATAGAAAGAATTTATTCTTTAGATAAAACGCCTTACTGAAGGCGTTTTTTATTTTGCCTTACGCTCATGGAATGCTCCCTTAAAGTCAGGGTCTTCCCATCGTTTCTGCCGATCGATTTCCATGGCCATGAGCTGGGATTCCTCAAAAGGAGTCTTCTCTATTGTCACTTCCTGGGGCAATGACTTTACGGGTATTTTCTCGCGAATTAGTTTTTCAATTTTTTCGATATGATACTCTTCCGCCCGCGTAACGAGTGTAATGGCTTTCCCTTCCTGGAATGCTCTTCCAGTCCGGCCAATCCGATGAATATAGTCTTCGTAAAAATTGGGGACATCAAAGTTGATCACATGCGATACTTTAACAACATCAATGCCCCGGGCAGAAACATCCGTGGAAACAAGAATTCTGATCTTTCCTTCTTTGAAATCATTAATAGCGTTGATTCTTGTATTCTGTCCTTTATTGGAGTGCACTACACGCACCGGCCCATAGGCTTTACGCTCCAGGTATTTGAACACATTGTTCGCAGACTCCTTTGTTCGTGTAAATATCATCACTCGATTAAATCGCTCAGTATCTTGTAAGAGGTACTCCAGAAAATTAATTTTCGTTTTTAAATTAGGAACGTGATAAAGTTCCTGCTCCACCTGCTTGGCCGCAGTGGCTTGCGGTGAAACTTCAATCTTGATAGGAAACTCCAGAAAATCTTGTGAAAGCTTCTCTACTTTGGCTGAAAAAGTAGCCGAAAACAGTAAATTCTGCCGCTTGGAGGGAATCACTTCAAATATCTTTCTAAGCTGATGCATAAATCCCATATCCATCAATCGGTCAGCTTCATCCAGCACAAGTGTTTTGATCTGCTTAACAGGGATCTCGTTTTTTAGATATAACTCCATAAATCTCCCGGCTGTGGCAAACAGAATATCAACGCCTTGCTCAAGATTTTCAATCTGAGATTTGGTTCCAACACCTCCGTAAATACAGGCAATCCTTAAGTCAGTGTATTTGGCCAAAATCTTTGCATGCTCCGCCAATTGAACCACCAGTTCTTTTGTAGGGCCTAAAATCAATGCCCGAGGCTCTTTGCCTTGTGCAAATTTCACTTTCATTAGGATAGGAATAAGATAAGCTGCCGTCTTTCCGGTTCCTGTTTGAGCTATGCCTATTACCTCCTGACCCCCCATGATCAGTGGAATACTTTTTTGCTGAATCTCAGTCGGAACTGCAAATCCGGCCTCTTCTATTGCATTGAGCAGTTGCTTGTTAAGCTTAAAAGCTTCCCAGGGATTGGATGGATTTTCTAAAGGCACGGAATTCTGTTTTATCTTTACTTCAATGAGCTCAATTCTGATTCTGAACGCGAAGATAGTAAACGAAGGTAAGGTCTACGAAGCAGATGTTTTTGTGAAAGGTCAATACATCGAAAAAATTGGAAAGAACCTACAATCGATCAACGCAACTCAAGTACTTGATGCAAAAGGAAAATTCCTCTTCCCGGGTGCAATCGATGATCAGGTTCATTTCCGCGAACCGGGGCTAACACATAAGGCAACGATCTTTACTGAATCAAGGACAGCAGTAGCCGGTGGTGTCACCAGTTTTATGGAAATGCCAAACACATCGCCCCCTGCTTTTACGCAGGCCCTTCTTGAAGACAAGTACCAAATAGCAGCGCGAACTTCTCTCGCCAATTACTCCTTCTTTATGGGGGCCTCAAATGATAATCTTGAGGAAGTTTTAAAAACGAATATCACCCAAGTTTGCGGTCTTAAAATTTTTATGGGCTCTTCTACCGGAAATTTACTGGTTGATGATCCGAAAGTATTGGAGGGCTTCTACTCAAGATTCCCCGCTTTAATTGCTACTCATTGCGAAGACGAACCAACTATAAGAAAAAATCTAATTGACTTTAAGGCAAAATATGGGGAGGATATGCCAATTCGTTTTCATCCTTTAGTCCGTAGCGAAGAAGCCTGTTACAAATCCTCTTCCTTTGCTATTTCGCTGGCGAAAAAACACGGTACACGACTTCACATTTTGCACATATCTACCGCTAGAGAAACCGGACTCTTTGAAAATAAGCTGCCCCTGCACCAAAAGAAAATTACAGCTGAAGCCTGTATTCACCACCTCTGGTTCAATGATCAGGATTATGACCGATTAGGTACGTTGATTAAATGGAATCCTGCCATTAAGACTAAGGTTGACCAGGAAGCTATTCTAAAAGCTGTACTTGAAGATCGGATCGATGTGATTGCTACCGATCATGCTCCACATACGTTGGAGGAGAAAATAACAACTTATTTCAACGCTCCCTCCGGGGGTCCATTGATTCAGCATAGTTTAGTTGCTATGCTCGAATTGTATCACCAAAAGAAAATTAGCCTCGAAAAAATTGCTGAAAAGATGAGCCACAACCCTGCTATTCTATTTCGTATAGATAAAAGAGGGTATATCCGCGAAGGTTATTACGCAGATCTGGTTTTGGTTGATTTGAATAAATCATGGAAAGTGGAAAAGACCACTATTTTGGCTAAATGTGGTTGGTCCCCATTTGAAGGAAATACTTTTCAATCTTCAGTTACGCATACACTTGTTTCAGGTCATTTGGCCTTTGAAGAGGGCAAGTTCAATGACAACATCCTTGGTAAGCGTCTGCATTTCAATCTCTAAATGAGTTTAAATCGTTTTTGCAAATTGCGCAGGGCTGCCTAACTTTGCAGTCCTGTAAACGGTGGATGTAGTTCAGTTGGTTAGAATGCTAGATTGTGATTCTGGAGGTCGCGGGTTCGAGCCCCGTCATTCACCCTAAAGCCCTCAAAATTGGGGGCTTTTCCTTTTCATTCTTTCTTTGCGGAAGGTTATGTAAACCTCAACTCTCTTTTTCGCAAAATATCTTTAGCAGAATCAATTGGATAAAAAAGTTTAATACTTTTTTATCCTTAATTCAATAGCGACAACAATTTCATTTTTTCTTATCTTTAATTATGATCTCATGGAAAGCATTGAGTCGTTGTTCTGTCTCTGAAAAAATACAAACCCTCTATGAACATGGAACGTTCATTATGGCCATACGCTACTACAGGTACAAAGTGAATCTTTACCTTTTAGGAGATTCTTACGTAGAGGTCTTCGTAAATCATAAGCTCGCTGCCATTGAAAAAATTGATCTACTTGATTCCTCTCACACAAGAATGAAATTCTATTCAGATCAGATCAAGCTTCCGCACGAACTTGCTTCAAAAAGCGAATAAAAAAAGGCCTCGTTTGGAGGCCTTATTATCTTTGTTCTAAAAAGGAATTTCTTAAGCAGCCGCAGTGGCAGATTCTTGAATTTTTGCCGATTGTTTTAACAAGACAGTTTTCTTTGCCTTATAGCCACAATACCCGCACTGGTAATGCTTTAATAGCTCACCCTCTTCTGTGGCTGAAGGGGCTCTGATAATTTCTTCCTTCACAACTTTGAAAGTCTGGTAGTTACATTCAGGGCACTGGATGGCATGTAAATGGCCTGAATATTTCTCAATCTTGATATATCCTGTTTCTTCATCCTTCCAAACGTCATAGTCAACAGAGAATACATTTTCTTCGGCTTGCATTCCTTCATCGAGGTAAGCATCTTCTTCTTCTTCACTCAGCAATTTCATTGGCTTGCCAGTTTTAGGAGAAATTCGTGGCTTATAGCGAAGAACTTTTAATCTCTTCTCGATAAAGAAAGGATAGTAAAACTTCAATAGGTTTTGAATAATCAATGCAACGATCATCCCCATCATGGAGGTGACGAAGAGTCTCACAAATATCCATAGTGCGCTAAGTTCTATAATGGTTGAGTTAGCATAAAAACACCCGCCAACAATAAGCACAAGGGAGGCAATCCATAAAACCTTGATTTCATTCTTGTTAATAAAATCATATCTAGCCTTGCTATCACTTGTCGTTGAAAGCTTTACCAGATAGCCAAGAACAATAAGGATACCAGCCGCCCAGCAAAGGTAGGCCATGTTAGCAGCTAGGCTGTTCCAGGAGTCATACTTGTGTGGGTCTAATATTTCGTCCTCCATGATGGTGTTATTTTAGCGTTTTTTTAAGGCTAACAAAGATAATAAACTACCAGACTAATCCGCGTCTGACAAATTCAAATATATGTAAAACTGTTACAATTATGCACTTTTTAGGTAATAATTTAATGGTTTATAGCTCGGTTCTCCACCTCAAATCCGAAACTTTGAACCGCTTTATAGGCAGTTTCCACATCCTCAAACATGCCCATGTGACCAGAATTCTCTAGTATTTGAAGCACACTCCTTCGACTTATTCGAGATTGCTCTTCGATGATAGAACACGGAATGAGTGAATCGTATTTCCCTGCAAGAAAGAAGCTGGCTCCCTCGTAGCTTGTTAATAATGAGGTGCTATCAGGTCTGTCTCGCATAGCCAAGGTGTATGCCATCAGTGTCTCCTTTCGGGTTTGTGAGGCAATGGAGTGTACTTTTTCAATAAAAAGGTTGTCCTGTCTATAAAATAATCCGGGCACAAATGTGTCCACAAATGGGAGCACACCATTTTTGTCTACAAAATCAAAAACCTTATTTCGGTTCTGTTTTTTTTCCTCTGAATCTGGAAATGCTGTCGAGTGAAATAATCCAAAACCAGCAATCAATACAGGTTCTTGTGCCACCATAGACAATGTCACATAGCCACCCAACGAATGTCCAATAACAAGGCATTCGCGAATCTTAATTTGGTGAAGCCAATTGTTAAGTGTTGTCGCAACACCAATTAAAGAAATCCTTTTATTGGGGAGCGGACTTTTTCCAAAACCAGGTAAGTCTGGAGTAATTACCCGAAAATCACTGGAAAGTCTTTCTGCAAATGAATCCCATATTTCATTGGTTTCGCAAAATCCGTGAATAAGAATAAGGGGGAATCCTTTTCCTCTTTCTTTGAAATGTATTTCGCCCATGACGGCTACTTTGAAACCGTTTCCAGCACGGCAAGAACTGCCTTCTCTATTCCTTGAACATCAAAACCAGACTCATGATGAAGTTCAAGTTGCTCACCATGTTCAATAATCTTATCTGGAATACCCAGTCTTCTTACTTCAGCTGAATAATGATGGTCAGCCATAAATTCAAGAATGGCGCTTCCAAATCCTCCTTGAATACAACCGTCTTCAACCGTAATGATTTTCTTGTATTTTGAAAAAATTTCATGAAGGAGACTCGCATCTAAAGGCTTAACAAATCGGAGGTCGTAATGCCCGATATTGATTCCTTGTTTTGCCAATTTCTCACAAACTTCAACAGCATAGTTACCGATGTGGCCAATGGTAAGGATAGCCAAATCTTCTCCTTCAACAATTGTACGCCCTGTACCGATTTCAATCTCTTCAAAAGGAGTCTTCCAGTTGGGCATAACACCCTGACCTCGGGGATAGCGGATGGAGAACGCCTGCTCTTTTCTCGGGAGCTGAGCCGTGTACATTAAATTTCTTAACTCTGATTCGTTCATTGGAGCCGCTACAATCATATTGGGCAAACAACGGAAGTAAGCCATATCATAGGCTCCATGATGAGTTGGACCATCTGCTCCTGCAAAGCCTGCCCTATCAAGACAAAAGTTTACTGGCAGATTCTGAATACATACATCATGTACTACCTGATCATAAGCTCGCTGCATAAAGGAGCTATAGATATTACAAAATGGAATTAGCCCTTGCGTTGCTAAGCCTGCCGAAAAGGTTACAGCATGTTGCTCAGCAATCCCCACATCAAATGCCCTTGTTGGCATTTCCTTCATCATAATATTAAGTGAAGAGCCCGATGGCATAGCCGGGGTTATGCCAATAATTTTATCATTAGCTTTTGCTAATTCCACCAGCGTATGACCGAAGACATCCTGATATTTTGGCGCCTGAGGTTTGTCGTACACTTTCTTATGAATCTCTCCGCTGATTTTATCAAAAGTGCCGGGGGCATGCCAGGTAGTCGCGTTGCCTTTCTCCGCAGGACCATAACCCTTGCCTTTGGTAGTTACACAATGAAGAATTTTAGGCCCCTTGATATTTTTAAGATCGTTAAGCACCGCCACCAGATGATCCACATCATGGCCATCCACCGGGCCAAAGTAGCGAAGATTAAGTGATTCAAATAAATTACTCTGACTTAACAATGTTGCTTTTATTCCATTCTCAACTTTGGATACAATTTCCTGTGCACTCTTACCAAACATGGAAAGCTTGCCCAACAAGTTCCACACATCATCCTTCAACTTATTATACGTCCTTGAAGTAGTGATGTCAGTGAGGTAATCTTTCAATGCTCCTACATTGGGATCAATGGACATGCAGTTGTCATTGAGAATAATGAGCAGGTTAGTATCAGAAACCCCGGCATGATTCAACCCTTCGAAGGCCATACCACCGGTCAGTGCTCCATCACCAATCACAGCGATGTGCTGTTTATCCTCCAAGCCCATATATTTTGAAGCGACCGCCATACCTAATGCTGCCGATACGGAAGTGGAGGAATGGCCTACACCAAATGTGTCGTAAGGACTTTCTTTCCTTTTGGGAAATCCCGAAAGACCTTTGTACACTCTATTGGTATAAAAATTATCCCTGCGTCCTGTAAGAATTTTATGACCATAGGCCTGATGACCTACATCCCACACTAATTGGTCGGTGGGTGTATTAAAGACATAATGAAGAGCAACAGTAAGTTCGACCACGCCAAGGCTGGCTCCAAAATGACCGCCATAAACAGATACATTGTCAATGATGAAGTGCCGGAGTTCTTCACAGAGTTGCACCAACTGCGCCTGATCTAATTTTTTCAGATCCGCTGGACTCTCTATTTGGGCTAAAATCTTTCCGGGCGTAATGAGCATTTGCTGGCTAGTCGTTTCCTTTTGAGTACTAAACGCTCAATTAAAGTAAGTGTTTTTACCCATTAACGATTGATTTATGCAAAAATAAGGATTTTTGGATTTACAGCCCCAATTCACCTATCCCACCAGGCCTTATATAATTACCTTCCCCCGTCCTGAAAATCCATAAATCGTAGTTAATTTCGCCCCTGAATTATGACACAGGAAAACTACGAGATTAAGCTTGCTTTATTTGAAGGTCCATTTGATCTTCTTTTGTTCTTTATTGAGCGCGATGAGTTGGATATCTATGACATCCCCATTTTTAAAATCACTACTGATTTTCTGGATTACATCCGTCATCTGGAAACACTTAATGTCGATGTTGCCAGCGAATTTATTCTCGTAGCGGCAACACTGATGCGAATCAAGTCCAAGATGCTTTTGCCCCGGCCACAACTTGACGAGCAGGGCAACGAGATTGATCCCCGTGAAGAACTTATCCGACATTTGCTTGAGTATAAGAAGTACAAATCTGTTATCGATCAATTTCACAAGTTGGAAGAAGTGGAGTTGCAAAAGGAAAAGCGAGGAAATATTCTCAAGGAATTAAGACAACTGGCTGAAAGCACCAACGTAGAGGCAGAACTTCAGGATGTTGATCTTTTTAAACTCCTAACAGTATTTGAAAAGGTATTAAGGCGTCAAGAAGAGGAAAAGAACCGACCTGTACATCAGATCATTCAATATCCATATACGGTTGAAGGTCAAAAGGAATACATCCTTAATGAATTGGTGACAAAGCCAAGACTTGCTTTTTCAGAACTGCTGGAAAAAACACCCACCCGGGTAGCATTGATTTTTAACTTTCTTGCTATTCTTGAAATGCTGTCGCTAGGTCAATTAGGTTTGCAGATTGGAGAAGGCTATAACAACTTTTGGGTAACGATGAAGGATGCCGTTGAAGCTGCTTCCAACTAAGAACTATTTTTCTTCCCTTAGTTTCTTCTTGTCCACCAGTCCTCCCGTGAGGCGAATTAGATCAATTCTGCTGGCGATGCTGCTATAGATAGCCTGAAAGTTTTCAAGGGCCGAATTCCGATAGTTTTCCTGAACTATTCTTAAATCAATTGCACTCAGCGTTCCGTTTTTATATCGTTCATTAGCGAGCCTAATGTTCAACTCTGCCGCATTCAATTTCGTTTCTGTAATCTGAACGAGCTGTCTTCTAAGGTTATATAAATCGAAATTATTTAACAGATCATTTTCCACTGAAAGCTTAAGCTGATCAGTTGTCAATTGTCCGATCTTTTCCTGCACCTGTGCCGTTTCAATGGCGCGTTTGATCTGGCCTCCATTGAAAAGGGTCCATCGCATACCCACATTAGCATAGCCCCCATATGAATTTCCCGTTTTTGTACTGTATTCAGGAGCAAAACTAGTACTGATCACGGGTTGATTCGGATCATCATTAACATAGCCAGTTGTGTTCTTCACAGGAGTGCCGTTTTCTATTGGGCGAAACTTTGCATTGAGTTGATCTAAGCTCCCAGTACCTCCAAGGTTTAATGTGATAGCCGGATAGCTGTTGGATTGTTGGTTTCGAGTATTGTTCCGTAGAATTTCCTGATTAATGTATTGATTCTGAAGATTTGTATTGGAGCTGACCATTTTGGCTCTCAGGTCTTCATAATTATACAATTCACTTTCGTATTGGAGAGAGTCCGTTAATTTATATTCGTTGGCAAGGGGCTCATTAATCAAAAGATTAAGGCTGCGAAAGGCATTTTTCACTCTGATCTGCTGCTGTAATACATTGGCGGAATCGGTGAGGTAATTATTTTGTTCCTGCAACACATCAAAAGTGATGGCGCTTCCCAAATCTTTACGCAGCTTAACATAATCATATCTTTCTTTCGAAAAGGCCAAGTTGATCTTCAAAATCTGAAGGCGTTTCTTTTCCAGGAGTGTAGTGTAATAGCCAAGGATCACGGACTGAACGGTATTCTCTAAAACAAACGCAGCATTGCCATAGCTCAATTCTTCCAATTGCTCCAGTCGTTGCTTATTGAGTCTCACAGAAAATCCATCAAAGAGAACAAATTGAGCATCCAATTGGCCGAGAATATTGTCAGAAATACTACGCCCCGGAACGGCAAATGGATTGGCAGGCTTGCGTTGAACAATACTATTATTAAAAGTGGGAGTAAGATTAATGGTGGGTAGTAAGCCCGCCTGTCCCCAGGTATTGTTATTGCGGGCTATCTCGATGTTAAGTTGCCCGATTTGAACATTAAAATTATTGTTTAAGCCAATCGCCACAGCATGAGCTAAGCTCAAGGTGTCTTGCGCTTTTGTCAACGAGGCGATAGATATGAAGAGAATAGTTATCAATAGACGATGCATAGCGATAAGGCGAGATTTCATTTCAGTACTTAAATTGGTTACGCTTTACTCGTGACTTCATGCTCTCTGCTGAAATAGGTATAAATAGCAGGAATGACAAACAAAGTAAGGATGGTGGCGAACATCATTCCACCGATAACTCCAATTCCCATTGACACACGACTTTCTGAGCCAGCTCCTAATGCTAATGCGATAGGAAGAATACCAAGACTGGTTGACAAACTGGTCATTAGAATCGGGCGAAAACGCGACTCTGCAGCCTCCATTACCGCGTCCATCATTTTCTTCCCTTGCTCTTTCCGCTGGTTGGCAAATTCCACAATCAAAATGCCATTCTTGGTCACCAGACCAATAAGCATAATGATTCCAATCTGACTAAATACATTCAACGTTTGATTGAAATACCAAAGTGAGATCAGTGCGCCTGCCAAGGCAAGCGGTACCGTGAACATAATAACCAACGGATCCTTAAAACTCTCAAACTGACCCGCCAGGACCAAATAGATAATCGCTAAAGCGATAAGGAAAGCATAGTAAATACTGGAGGAGCTTTCTGTGAATTCCCGGGATGCTCCGTCCAGACTTGTCGTATAGCTTTCATCCAGAACCTCGGTACCAATTCTTTCCATTTCTTTTATCCCCTCACCAAGCGCAACACCTTTTGCCAACTGAGCCTGCACTTTGGCAGATGAATATCTATTGAAACGATAAAGCTGGGGAGGGCTGCTCTGTTCTGCCATGGTGACAAGATTATCAAGCTGAATTAATTCGCCCCGTTTATTTTTAACGTACAAGGTCTTCAAGTCAGTAGGCTCATTTCTATCTCCACGTTCCACTTGTCCTATGATTTGATATTGTTTGCCATCCATAATATAATTGCCAAACCGGGTACCGCTTAATCCAAGCTGAAGCGTTTGTGCGATGTCAAAAACATTTACACCAAGGTTGCGGGCCTTATCACGATCAATCGAAATTTCAATCTCCGGCTTGTTGAATTTCAAATCCAAATCTACGAATGCGAACTTGGGGCTGGCCGCGGCTTTAACCATAAACTGAGGCAACACTTTTTTAAGTTTATCAATGTCTGCTGCTTGTATCACAAATTGAACCGGAAATCCCCCCCTCCTGTCACCTATGGTTTGAGCTTGAGAGATAAAGGTTCTTACCCCGCTGAATTTTTTGGATTTCACCGTCACATCGTCAACAATTTGCTGCTGTGTCCTGTCTCGCTGTGAAGCGTCCTGAAGGATGACGCGAACAAATCCGGAATTTACTCCTGACCCCCCAAAGCCGGGAGCGGTTACACTTACCAGACCTGCCCGTTCCGGCACTTCCTCGATAATAAAATCTGTTAACTCACGTACATAACCATCCATGTATTCAAACGTTGCCCCTTCTGAAGCCTGAGCTTGCAAACGGAATTCACTGCGATCTTCTAAAGGTGCGAGCTCAGAAGGAATTGACGTCCCTAAAAAATAGATCAATACTCCAGATAAAATGATGATCACAAAAGCCAGCCACCTCCTCTTCATAAAACCATGAAGTGCCTCTGCATAGCTTGCCGTAAGCCAGGTAAAAAATGGTTCGGTCTTCCGATAAAGCCAGGGCTGAACGGCTCTTCTTTTAAGAAGTTTAGAACTCATCATAGGCGTGAGCGTAAGCGATACAAATGCTGAAATAGCGACTGCACTAGCCACCACAAGGCCAAACTCACGGAACAACCGACCCGTAAGCCCTTGCAAGAAAATAACGGGTAGAAACACAGCTACTACAGAAACCGTAGTTGAAATAACCGCAAAGTATATTTCTGATGAGCCTTTCTTTGCTGCTTCGAGCGGCTCTTCCCCCTCCTCAACTTTTACATAAATATTTTCCAACACCACAATCGCATCATCTACCACAAGTCCAATCGCCAACACAATACCCAACAACGTAAGGACGTTGATCGTGAAGCCCAGTAAGTACATCACAAAGAACGCACCGATCAATGATATTGGAATTGTCGCTACGGGAATCAAGGTGGTTCTCCAATCTCTTAGGAAAATGAAAATGATAGAAAGCACAAGACAGAAAGCGATGATAATGGTTTCCTGCACTTCGGCAATGGATGAACGAATATACCGAGTCGAATCATAACTCATTTGATAGGTAACATCCGGTGGAAGGTCTCGCTGAATCTGATCAAGCTTTTTGTAAAGCCGATCTGCAATGTCAATATTATTGGCACCGGGCTGGGCTACGATAGCAATGGCTGCTCCGGGCACACCATCTCTCCGAAGTATGGTTCGTTCATTTTCAGCTCCCAATCTTGCATATCCTATATCAGATAACCGTACAACATTATCACCGTTCTCTTTTATGATCAGATTGTTGAAATCATCTTCTGTACTCAGGCGACCCATTGTGCGCACCGTAAGTTCTGTGTTTTGTCCTTCTACCCTGCCAGAAGGAAGTTCCACATTCTCACGATTGAGAGCCTGCAGTACATCTGAAGGGGCTAATTTCAAGGAAGCCAGCTTAATTGGATCCATCCACAGTCGCATAGAATATCTTCGCTGTCCCCAAATTTGAACTGAGCTTACACCGGGAATAGTTTGGATTCTTTCTTTGAAATAGAGTTCCGCGATTCGGGATATCTCCAGGAGATTTCGCTTATCACTTTTAACTGTTAAAAAGATAATGGGACTTGAGTCTGCATCGGCTTTCTCTACAACAGGTGGGTCAACATCTTGCGGTAATCTGCTGAGGGCGCCAGAAACTTTATCCCGAACATCATTAGCTGCCGCTTCAATATTAACACCCAACTCAAACTCCACCGTAAGGCTGCTTCTGCCTTCTCTACTTACTGAAGTAAGTGTACGTATACCGGCTATTCCATTAACGGCATCTTCCAGCGGCTCGGTAATCTGAGACTCCATGACATCGGCATTTGCACCGATATAGTTGGTGGATACAGTAACCACCGGAGGATCGACACTGGGGAACTCACGAACACCCAAAAAAGAAAAACCAATAAACCCAAACAAAATAATCACTAGTGACATGACAATCGCCAATACGGGTCTATTGATACTAATCGTAGAAAGACTTGCCATAATTCATCTGTTATTTAGCTGTCACTTCAATCTTATGGTATCTCCTTTTATAGCAATGACCTCAATATCCAACCCTGGTCTCATCTGAAGAATCCCAGTCGTAATCACCGTATCATTCGCCTTTAATCCTGAAAGAACTTCAAGCACTCGCTCCAATCGCAGCCCTGTTTCAATCTTAACTTCTTTGGCCTTACCGTTTTCTGCGATATAGACTTTTTTGCCTCCCTGCTCCGGAATCACTGCCTCGGTTGGCACGAGAATAGCATTTTCTGTCGACTCCAGAATGACTTCTACTTTAACAAACTGACCAGGGAGTAAAGCCCCGGTTGAGTTATCGGCCAACGCCCTTATTTTTAATGTCCGCGTTTCCGGGTCGATGCGTGGCTCAATGGCATACACCTCACCTTCATATACTTTAAGATCATTCTCAATCGTGAAAAGTATACGTTTCCCTGCAGTTACTTGCGTACTGTATCTTCCTGGTACAGCAAACTCAATCTTTGCAGGAGAGATGTTGTACAAGGTTGCAATTGATGTGTTGGGAGAGATATAAGCGCCATCGCTTATATACCGTAAACCGATGACTCCATCAAAAGGGGCTTTGACTTTTGTCTTTTCCAATTGTGCTTCAAGAAGCCTGATGTCTGCTTGTGTAGTGTTGAGTCGATTTAATGCATTGTCATACTCTTCCTGACTGATCGCATCTTTTTCTAATAGCTTGCGCTGACGAAATTCATTGTCTTCATTGAGTTTCTTATTATACTTCTGCTTTTGCAACTGAGCCCGGATTTCTTCGTCATTGATCTGAAGGAGCAACTCATTTTTTTTAACTTGTTTGCCTTCCTTAAAAAAGAGACCTGTTATTTTTCCTGATCCTTCACTCTTTAATTCCAGGGACTCATTAGCCTGTACTGAGCCAGTAACCGTGAGCTTATTGTCAAGCTTAGAGGGCTTAATTATGATGGCCTCCACAGAGAGCTTGCCTCCACGTTGACCACCAGCCTGGGCCGTAGCGGCACCCTCCTGTTTTGTATCCTGCCAAAGCTTAAGCTTCGGCAACGCCAATAAAAAAACGATGGCCGTAATTACGATGCCGATAATAATGTTCTTTTTCATTCTACTCGTTAATAAAAAAAAGATGAATTTAGTTCAATGAAGAGAACCGCTCATGTAGTTCTAGCACTTGAGGAATCACCAGGCGGCTTTCGTCATTGATAATTACGAAGTTGGCACGTTGCAATTTTTCATCCTCAGGCAGTTGATTCCCAAAGATGTTTTCCACATCCCTTTCGGTCCGGTGAGTATCTCTTTGCAAAACACGCTTCATTCGGATTTTTTCTGAGGCGGAAACAATAATAATTTTATCTAACCCTTTATACGATCCTGATTCAAAAAGCAATGCGGCTTCTTTAATTAAGTAAGGAGAATTCTGATGTGTGCTTACCCACCCCTCATAATCCTCCGCCACCCGTGGATGAACCAACTGGTTTAATCTTTCTAGTTTCAGTTTTTGATCAAATGCTATTTGGCCCAGGTATTTTCTATTGAGGCTTCCATCCTCATTATAACTCAACGTTCCGAATTCTTTTTTGATTTGTTCGACTAGTATTCCGTCAGTGGTCATTAAAATTTTCGCTCGGCTATCTGCATCATATATGGGAGTACCCAACGATTGAAAAATTTTACAAATCAGAGTTTTTCCCGACCCAATTCCACCTGTTATCCCTATCTGAAGTGGTCTTCTCATTAAAAAGGCATTAAAAGAGCTTTACATCAACGGAGTCGGCACGAAGTAATTGTGCGTACGGTGGGAAGCCCTTCCATAGAGGGCGAACGTTCATTGTTCCCTTCTTGGCGTTTCGCAAATCAACCGAAGCAGTAATTACCTGCTGTTGAAAATCGTTCGCCCGATCTTTGGGTATCCGGACTTGATAAGAGACACTGTCACTACTTAAACTCATTTGACCAAAAGAAGGCTTGGCAATATCCAACTTAACTTTTCGGCTGATCAGAATTACCTGACCCACATCAAACATCACCTCCACCACGGGTGGATCTCGTTTAATCATTTCACTATTGGTAATCACTTCAATTGATTCTCTGAAATTTCCACTAATTTTTTTTCCTGAATAGGTTAGTAGTATAGAATCCGGCAGGTCATGAAGAAGGCTCTTGGGGCCCTCCAGATGAACAGAATCCGGAAGAATCACGATAGGACCAATTCTCCCATAACCTTCTTTGTAAGAAATTGATTTCTCGTTAATGGTTGCTTTAAACTTATGGGCATCTTTTGACTCGATTTCAAGAAAAAGTGTGTCGGTAACCACATAGTTGATTTGCAACCTGCCTAGCTGACTTGCCAAGAGAGGTGGCAAAGTGCTACACACGATCTTCTTTACTTCAGCAGGACGCTCCAATGGAATCACGAGACTGGGTCGCTTGAGTCCATAACTGCCGCTGCGAAGCAAATCCCAGCCATTGCCTTTTACATTGATATTGACCTCCAGAGGCAAGGCCTTTGCCTGAATAAATTTTTCATTATTGAACTCAAAGTGGAGGGGGAATCGCACATTCGTTGAGTATTCCTTATTGATAGCATTAAAAAACCAAAAGACCGTGGCTGCTAAAAAGCAAAGCGCCACGGCCTTCCAGTTGGTGCGGTTAAACTTAAAGAGGTTGACGAAAACCCTAAAGAGGTTCACATTTTTAAAACTAATTATTTCTTCACCGCGTTAATCGCTTTTGTCGATTCCATGGAAATAGAGGACTTGGTCATTTTGATTCTTCCACCACGCTCTACCTCAAGAATGAATGTATCCCCTTCAATTTCAGCAACGCGACCATACATTCCACCAATGGTTACCACTTCATCTCCCTTTTTTACTTCCTCAATAAATTTTTTCTGATCCTTTGCTTTCTTCTGTTGGGGGCGGATCATGAAAAAATAAAACACCACCACAATGGCTACCATGAAAATCATTGAGCTCCATCCGCTCCCTTGTTGTGCTTGTAACAAAATAGAATACATATGTTTTGAAATTTAGGCCCGCAAGTTATTGTATTTAAAATAAACATCCCAAGTCAGCAGCTGACTTGGGATGATATTGAATGGTTAATAAATTACTATTTCACCGGTCCGTTAGCACCATCGGGCTTGGGCGTAACCATTGCCTTAAAGCGAAGGGTAGTCACTTTAGGCCAGGTGTTTGCCGTAACGGTGATGGTCTTATTTTGAATTCCTGTTTTTCCGTTCGTGTCGAATTCAGCCTTTACAAAGCCTGATCCACCCACCGGGATTGGCTCTTTGCTCCAATCCGGAACGGTACAGCCGCATGATGGTGCGGCATTCTGGATGATAAGAGGAGCTTCACCATTATTTTTGATTTTGTAGGTATAACTCACCTTCTGCCCTTCATTGACAGTACCAAAATCATGATCTGTCCTTTCAAATTCGGCTACAGGAAGAGGACCTTCCGGTTTCTCCTCTGCTACGGTTGGAGTGGCCGTTGGGCTGGCCGTTGTTGCTGTCGCGGCAGTGGGCTTATTGGTTTCCATCTGTGCCAGGCGGCTCTCCAACTCTGCAATTCTTTTTTCTGAGGCACGGTCACGGCAGCCTAGGATCGTTGCCACGAAGACTATACTCATCACGATTCGATATCCTGTTTTCATAAACTTTTCTGTTATATTGACTTAATTCATAGGTATAGGTAAAAGTAAATTCAAAATTAGAGGCCAAATCAACTAAATGCAATTAGGTCAGGCTTTTTTAACATATTATTAACTCTTTTTGTCGCCACGCATCTGCGCCAAAAGCTCGTCTACGTCTTCCAATAATCGCTCTGCTTTATTTTTTGCTTCAGAAACTACCTTTTGTCCTTGCGATTTTGCCTCCGAGGTCAACGGAGTTTCTTTTCCGGTAACTAAATCATCTAGGAACTCCTCCAGCATTTTCTTGTACTTATCAAGCCGGAAAGAAAGCTTCTCACGGGTAACGGTGCCTTTGTCCGGGGCGTATAAAATCCCAAGGATGGCACCTGCTGCTGCACCTGCCAAAAAAGCCATTAAAGCATTACTTCCTTTTTTACTCATAGCTCCATCGTTTAGGGAAGACAAAGATAAGGTTTCCGGTAAAATTACTTATTATCAATTAACCCTCTTCCGCTTTTTTTAAGTGCCCCTGAAGCCTGTAATTCCTTGGCGATGACATCCAAAATACCGTTGATGAACTGCCGGCTTTTGGGCGTGCTGTAATGTTTCGCCAGTTCAATGTATTCATTGATACTCACTTTTACAGGAATATTAGGAAACTGTATGAGCTCTGCCATTGCCATTTCCAAAATGACCCGGTCGGTGAGTGGCAAGCGATCGACTTCCCAATTTTTAGTGTTTTGTGAAATTAACTCTTTATGCTTTTCATCGAGATCCACGGCTCCATGAAAAAGCGTTTTCATGAATTCACGATCATCATCCCAATCCAAGGAGAGCTTCTGTATTTCTACTTTTCCCTCCTCGCTTAGTGATTTAATAGTTTTCTCGGCCAGGCTTTTTACAATCTCCTTGTCCTCAGCCCATCGCATGTCTTCTTCTTCGAAATAGTCATTGATAACGGTCTTACCTAAAATAACTTTACGGATAAGGTGCTTCAGAATGGATTTCTGATCCTCCAGAGAGGGCGACTTTACTTCGTTAAATTTTCGGAATTCTTCATCTGACTTCACAATTTCCCGAAACCAATCCTTTACCAGATTCTGTCGGGTGCTCCAATTGCCGTTGGTTTTAAGCAGGGCCTTCGCTAACTCCTGATTTTCTCTTAGCGATTGAATACCTGCATTTTGGATGAAGTTCTTAAAATCTGCTTTTTTATCCGTCAAGGCACTATCTGCCAGCGATATCAAAAGCCCAAGCACGGACAAATAAAGATCATTTAATTTCTCAACTTCAAGCACCATATTCCTGCTGAAGAACGTGTTGTCTTTCTTGACACTTTTGTGATACGCGGAAAGACCTTCTTTGACGGCAGCATTGACTTTTGCATCATCGCTATCCATACTTTCGCCTTTGCTAAACTTCTTCTCCAGGAGTTGCCGGGCCATTTTACGTTGGCCCTTCAGAAGTTCTTTATCTTGAAATTCCATAGAATTAAGATTGGGTTGAAAATGTTCCTCAATCTGGTCCAGGGCAAGTTGATAATTAGCTTCTTTACATTGCTCAAAAGCAAATAGGCTTTGCATGATTTTGATGCGGAGGGTGCGTCTGTTGAGCATAGTCTTAAAGAACGTTCTTAATGAAACCGCAAATTACGAGGAATGATTAGAAAAACGAGAGGCCACAAGGATTTTAACATTCGGTGATTACTTTTACAGCTTTGCTTGCGATGAACTAAACGAGCGGGCTTTCGTTTTTACAGCGTTGTACACATTTTATCTTCATGAAGGAACTTCAGTATCTCAATAAATACCTGATTAAATATAAGTGGCATTTGCTGTTGGGGCTGCTCTTTGTTATCATTTCAAACATCTTTCAGATTGTTCCGGCCCCGCTGGTGAGGTACTCTATCGACCTTGTCGTTGATAATATACGGGTTTATCATTCATTGGAAAATGTAAAAGTACAGCAAGACTTTTTTAACGTTTTCGCAAAGGGAATCCTGATTTATGCGGTTCTCATTCTCGTGATGGCACTGCTACGGGGTATCTTTCTGTACTTCGTTCGTCAGACCCTAATTGTGATGAGTCGGCTTATTGAATACGATTTGAAGAACGAAATTTTTGAACATTATCAAACCTTACCACTTAGCTTTTATCGTAAAAACAATACCGGAGATTTGATGAACAGAATCTCCGAAGATGTTGGACGAGTGCGAATGTATCTCGGCCCTTCTATCATGTATGGTTTGCAGTTGATTACTTTATTTTTAATGCTCATTCCGATTATGTTTAGCATTAGCACCAAGCTGACCTGGTACGCTCTTATCCCATTGCCTTTTCTTTCTTTTAGCATCTACTATGTGAATAACATCATTGAAAGAAGATCTGAAGAAATCCAGGAGAGCCAATCACGTCTCAGCACCTTTGTTCAGGAAGCCTTTTCAGGAATTCGTGTTTTGAAATCATTCACGCGTGAGCGCGAATCCGTGAAGGGTTTTACCAAAGAAAGTGATATCTACAAGCGTCATTCCTTACGACTCACCCGCGTGCAGTCCTTATTTTTCCCTTTAATGACAGGGTTAATAGGACTTAGCACCATTCTTACCGTCTATGCAGGAAGTGTAGAGGTTATCAACGGTACCCTCACCTTCGGAAACATTGCCGAGTTTATAATTTATGTCAATATGCTGACATGGCCTGTTGCTTCACTTGGCTGGACGAGTAGTTTGGTGCAACGTGCGGAGGCTTCTCAAAAACGAATCAATGAATTCCTTGAAACAAGGACGGACATTGTTTCAGAAAAGAATTTATCACGCACGCTTGAGGGAAAGATTCAATTCAAAAACGTTTCATTTACCTATCCGGATACAGGAGTTAAGGCATTAAAAAACATTTCTTTTGAAGTCCATCCCGGAGATTCAATGGCAATTATCGGAACTACAGGATCTGGAAAAAGTACAATTTCCAGCCTTATTGGAAGGCTCTACGATGTAACCACAGGTGATGTGTTGATTGATGATATCTCCATCAAACATTATGATCTGGTAAGTCTTCGCAGCCAGATCGGAGCAGTTCCGCAAGACGTTTTTTTATTTAGTGACACTATTTACAATAATATTGCCTTCGGACTAACCGAACCTAATGACGAATTAATTCAGCAGGCGGCAAAAGATGCAGATGTTTATGAAAACATTATAGACTTCCCTAATGGATTTCAAACTCGCGTAGGAGAGCGAGGCATTACACTTTCGGGCGGCCAGAAGCAACGTGTGTCGATTGCCCGTGCTATTGTCCGGGCGCCAAAAATTTTAATGCTGGACGATGCCCTTTCGGCCGTTGATACAAAAACGGAAAATACAATTCTTAACAGCATGAAAAAAATCATGCAAGGCCGAACAAGTATAATTATTTCTCACCGGGTATCTTCCGCAAAACTTGCCAATAAAATTATTGTGTTGAATGATGGGGTTATGGTAGAGGAGGGAACCCACGAGAGTTTGCTGGCCAGTAAGGGAGTTTACTATGAGCTGTACGAGAAACAAATGCAAACGGATGAAATAACTAACTAGGGGAAGTTAGTAATTTTCTAAAATATATACCTGAGACCTACACCACCCTGAAACCGTTTATAGCCTGGATCTAAGAGTGCATCGGTAAACCACTCTATCTCTATAAATGCTGATAGTGGAAGTGTAAAATAAGAGTACTCAAATCCAACTACCACCACCGGCCCATAGGTAAATCGGCTTTCAGTGAACTTACCAAATTCACCCAAATTATTTGGATCGCTTACATCCTCCAAAAATAAATAATCATACTCCAGAGAAGTACTTCTCCACTGCCAGCCCAGGCCTGTATAAAACTGAAGCCCTTTCGAAATTTTTTCCGCATCCCATTGATAAAGAAATTTAGCCTCTAATGTCCAATCAAAAAGAGCTTTGTGTGCCAGGTACTTAATGCTTTGATCTTTCCCTAAACTATCGGGAAGATATTGGTTGAATGCCGAACGATAATACTTATTGTATAGACCGCTGGCGGCCTTGCCCGCATCCGCTGCAAAGGCCCAGTTTTTACTAGGATAAAATTTATAGGAAAGTGCGAACGGATCTCCAAATTTAAATCCTATGCCCTGGTAAGGATATTTACTTTCCACAAAAATGGGACACATAATCAATGCCTTACTGCGTGTAACATTAGGGACACGATAGCGACCGCTCACTACACTTTTCGTTTGAGCACAAGCCGGCATCGCACCAAGGGACAGGGTCATCAATACGAGGAGGGGTTTTACCAAGCGCATTAGAGCAAATATAGCTTTTTTGCCCTTATCTCTGGATAAGTGGTCGAAATTGGAGGTCAATCGTCAAACAACTTCTTTGTATTGCATTTTGTGAAGTTGAGCGTAATGTCCTTCCGTACCCAAAAGCTCTTCATGACGACCAATTTCCTTGATCTCGCCCTTGTCCAAAACGATAATTTTATCCGCCTTTTGAATAGTGGAAAGACGGTGAGCAATCACAATGCTAGTGCGGTTCATCATCATTTTCCCGATTGCTTGCTGAATCATCTCTTCTGTTTCGCTATCTACTGAAGAAGTGGCTTCATCCAGAATTAAAATTCGAGGATCATAGACCATTGCCCTTATAAAAGATAACAATTGTCGCTGACCAACCGAGAGCGTAGCTCCGCGTTCCATTACATTATAATTAAGCCCTCCAGGGAGTCGTTCAATAAATTTAGTCGCGCCCACCAGGTCGGCTGCGTGCATGATCATTTCATCCGTTACCTCAGGAGCACCCAGAGAAATATTATATTTGATTGTATCCGAAAAAAGAAAAACATCCTGAAGAACAATGCCAATATTTTTGCGCAGGCTGATCAGATCAAATTCTTTAACATCTACTCCATCAATTTTTATAACACCACGATTTATTTCATAAAAACGGTTGAGTAAATTGATGATCGATGATTTCCCGGCACCCGTGGCACCCACCAGGGCAATGGTCTCCCCGGGTTTGATTTCCAGATTAATATCCTTTAGCACATAGGCTGAATCATTATAAGCAAACCAAACATGTTCAAAACTCACTTCACCCCGAACTGCTTCAGGCTGATAGTGGCCGTTCTCCATCACATGCTCCTTGTCATCCAATAGATTAATAATTCTCGAAGAGCTGACAATACCCATCTGAAGGGTATTATAACGATCCGCAATCATGCGGATAGGCCGAAAGAACATTTGAATGTACATGATGAACGCCATCATCGTTCCAACTGTGATTCCTGTCTCCGCTTGGTTAATCACTCCTTTCGCTCCATACCAAACGAGTAAACCGATACCCATGGCTGCAATAATCTCAGCCACCGGAAAGTAAATGGAGTAGTAGAGAACCGATTTCAAATTGGAGTCCTTATGCTCTTGATTGATTGTTCTGAATTTTTCAAATTCCCGTTTTTCACTACCAAAAATCTGAACAATGTTCATTCCGGTAATATGTTCTTGCACAAACGAATTGAGGTTTGAGACAGCATTGCGGACATCATTAAAAGCAACTTTTATTTTTTCCTTGAAAATATAGGTCGCCAACAGCATGAGCGGAATAGTTGATAAGCTTACCAGCGCCAGGCGCCAATCCGTGAAGAACATGAAAACCAAAATAAATACAATTTGAAGGAGGTCTCCTGCCATAGCAGCCAATCCTTCACTGAAAACATCCGCCAACGTTTCTACATCAGAAATTGTACGTGTGACCAGGCGACCTATTGGAGTCTTATCGAAAAACTTAAGCCGAAGATTAACCAAGTGTTCGTACAACTTGATGCGGATATCGCGAATTACAAACTGCCCAATCCTTCCTGAAATGTACGTATGAATGTATTGAACTACTGAGCCCAGCACCAGCAAGAATAAAATGAGCAGCATGATATTCACCATGCCCCAATAGTTACCCACAGCAACGTGTTTATCTAAGGTGTATTGAATCAGCAGCGGTCTAAGAGGAGTCAGTATTCCTAACAACAAGGTGAGGAAAATCAATAAATAGAATCTGCCTTTATAGGGCCTTACAAATTCTAAAATTCGTTTAACGACACTTAAGTCGATGATATTCCCACTACTTACTTTTTCTTTTTCCATGGCTTCGCCCCTTCATTCTTATAAGAATACTGATTTTGAATACTTTACACTCTTTAAATATAATCCCTCCGGAGGAACATTCATGCCTGCTCTCTTTCTGTCTTTACTATGAATAATTTTTTCAAAATCCTGAACTGTAATTTTTTCTGTACCTACATCAAGCAAAGTTCCCACGATAGCTCTCACCATGCCACGAAGAAAACGATTGGCGACAATCGAGAAAACCAGTAAATCACCTTTTTGATTCCATTGTGCCCTCTTTATATCACAATCAAAATGGTTTACGTCTGTCTTTACTTTACTAAAACACTGAAAGTCATGCATTCCAATCAGTAACGCAGATGCCTTATTCATGGATGGAACATCCAGGTCTCGAAAGAAATAAAATGCAAAACCATTAAGAAATGGGTCTTTTACCCTTGTTATTTTGTACTCATAAGCTCTTTCGCGTGCATCATAACGAGCATGTGCTTCCGGTTTCACGGATCTTATATCCGCTAGTGCAATGTCTTTGGGAAGAAAAGAGTTGAGTCGAATCAGGAAAGGGGCTTTGTCAAATTCCTTTTCAGTATCCAAATGAAAAAATTGCTGAAGGCAATGCACACCGGCATCGGTTCTTCCACTGGCGACAATATCAATTTTCTCACGAAGCAATTTACTTAAGGCATCTTCCACAATATGTTGCACACCAATGGCATTCAATTGATTTTGCCAACCATGGTAGTTTGCTCCGTTATAACTGATTTCAAAAAAGAAACGCATTAGGAAAGGAGTAAGAAGGTAGGAGTAAGAATCCGGTCATAATTATTTGCTCCTTTCAATTGAACCAATGTATGCATTAAGAAGTTTGCTGATCTCTTCAGCTATTTTACTTGTTGATTCATTTTCACCATAGCCCAAATCATTTGAAAGGATGAGGTAATATCTGCACTCCTCCAGAGATCCTTGTGCTATGTTTAGCATCCTGATCTTATCAGGCTTTGTGCGCTTAACATACCCTTCAGAAATATTCGCGGCAATGGAGATAGCAGCCCTTCTAAATTGAGATGTTAAGCCATAGGTTTCTTCTTTGGGAAATTTTCTTGAGTAATCATAAATTCCTAAAACAAACTGATGTGATTTTTGCCAGACGATTAAATTCCTAAAGCTCCGTGATGGTTCCATAAAAATGCAGAAATATGATTCTTACTTACTCCTTATTTCTTACTCCTGGATTGCCTCGTAAATCACTGCCGCTCCTTGCCCCACACCAATGCACATGGTTGCTAATCCGTACTTCTTCTTTCTTTTTTTCATTTCGTGGAGAAGCGTTGCGCTGATACGCACGCCACTGCAACCGAGAGGATGGCCGATAGCAATCGCGCCACCATTGACATTGACTATTGTGGGATCCATCTTCAGATCGTGAATACATGCTAAGGACTGAGATGCGAAAGCCTCATTTAATTCAATCAATCCGATGTCATTCATTATTAAACCTGCACGCTGCAAGGCTTTCTTAACTGCGGGCACTGGCCCAACGCCCATATATGCAGGATTTACACCTGCAATCGCCATCGAAACAATACGAGCCATTGGTTTTAGATTAAGACGCTTCACGACATCTTCATTTGCAATCAGACTTGCCGCAGCACCATCATTAATACCTGAGGAATTGCCGGCCGTCACTGTTCCGTTTTCCTTAAAGGCTGGCTTTAGCGCTGCCAATTTATCAAGCGAGGTTTCGCGTGGATACTCGTCCTTATCAAATTGAATAATTTCTTTCCCTTTCGAAATGGGGATGGAAACCATTTCTTCTTTAAATCTTCCCGATGCATCTGCCTTTGAATATTTCTGTTGTGAGTTAAAAGCAAACGCATCCTGTTCTTGTCGACTGATCTTCCATTTCTCAGCTACATTCTCAGCGGTTTCACCCATGGAATAGGGATGATACAGTTTAGACAGTTTAGAATTGATAAACCGCCAACCAATAGTCGTATCGAAAATTTCTGCTTTGCGAGAAAAGGATTCTTCCGCTTTGCCCATAACAAAAGGCGCCCGACTCATACTTTCAACGCCTCCGGCAAGATAGACTTCTCCATCCCCGGCACTAATTGCTCGTGCTGCATCCATTATCGCTTGGAGCCCCGAAGCACAAAGACGATTTACCGTAACCCCTCCTATTTCTGTGGGCAATCCAGCCAATAGTAACCCCATCCTCGCGACATTACGATTATCTTCACCGGCCTGATTCGCGGCACCAAAAATTACATCTTCGATCAGCGTTGGATCTATGTCTGCATTTCGCTCAACCAACTTCCCGATAACATGTGCCGCCAGATCATCGGGGCGAACTGAAGCAAGCGTTCCGCCAAATTTTCCAATGGGTGTTCTGAGGATATCAATGATATAAGCAGATCTCATAGTTTATAACCTCACCCCATCCAAACGCCTGCCCGTATGGCTATGCATCAGTTCCCCTCTCCGTTGGAGAGGGGCAAAAAAAATTGAGCTACGCACAGTCATTTTGTTGGGGAGAGGTGTCAATTAAAATTTTTACTTTTGCGCAAGTTAAATCAACCCATCTATGTGGCAAAGAATTCAGTCGGTGTTTCTCGGTTTAGTGATATTAAGCCTGGCGGTTGCCATTTTCATGCCCATTTGGGTTCATGTGGATAGTTCTAGTGGCATTTCTCATGAGTTGTATCCACTGCATTATACTGTCAAAGAAAACGGTCAGCGTGTCTCTGCTTATTTTCCCTATTCTGCCACAGCTATTTTAATGGTAGCTGCCATTACCCTGGCGGTGATGGAGATTCAACGGTATAAGAATAGGGTGGCTCAGGTAAAGCTTGGCACATTAAACTCGTTGATCTTGGCAGGAGTCATGATTAGCTCCGTGGTCTTTGCCAATCAGTTTTCCAAAGAATTCAGCACAGACTGGAAGTATGGTCTGGGTCTTTATCTGCCTTTCGTGGCGGTCACCTGTAACTGGCTTGCCATTCGTTTCATCAGGAGAGATGATAAATTAATTAAGGATTCCGATCGACTGAGGTAGCGTTGAACTTATTGCTTCTTTCTCTGTTTTACAGTAAACCAAATTTATAATACTATGGCTCAAACTTTTCTCGGTTCCAACCCCGTGAATACCAATGGAGACCTTCCCAAAGTTGGCTCAACTGCTCCTGATTTTACGTTAGTCACCAGTGACCTTAAACCGGCCCATTACAAAGACTACTCAGGCAAAAATATTGTTCTCAATATTTTCCCAAGTGTTGATACCAGCACCTGTGCCACTTCGGTGCGAGAGTTCAATAAGCGCGCTGCTTCGTTAACTGATACAGTAGTGCTATGTGTATCCAAAGACCTTCCCTTTGCTTTAAAGCGTTTCTGTGGCGCAGAAGGAATAGACAAGGTTGTTACCGTAAGTGACTTTAGAAATGAAGGATTCTCTAAAACCTATGGCGTGGAATTGATTGATGGAGGATTCAAAGGACTCTGTGCACGAGCAATTGTTGTCATTGATAAGCAGGGGAAAGTGAAACATACAGAACTTGTCCCGAAAATTGGCCAGGAGCCTAATTATGACGCTGCCTTAAAGGCGATCTAAAGCCTCTGTATTTAAATATTCAAAACCCTTCAATTACCGTTGAGGGGTTTTTCATTGTAAAGCCAGTCCTTTTCATTTATCTTTTGATTCTAAACCTATTCCACTATGAAATTTAGCACTATTCTTCTCCTGATTTTTGTTATCTCATTTAATTCATATTCCCAATCGCCAACCCGGTATTACATAACAGCCGATCGTGTATTCGATGGCGAAGTCATGCACGAGGGATGGGCTGTGATCGTTGAGAATGATAAAATCATTGCCGCAGGGCCAAAGGATAAAATAAAAGAACCCGCGGGAGCCATTAAAATCAGCAAACCTAATTCTACGCTGCTTCCCGGATTAATTGAAGGTCACTCTCACTTGCTGCTTTACCCGTACAACATCACCGACTGGGATACTCAGGTGCTGAAAGAAACCGATTCGTATAGAACAGCACGGGCAACAGTCCATGCAAAAAACACATTGATGGCCGGCTTCACCTCAGCTCGTGACCTTGGAACAGAAGGAGCGGGCTATTCCGATGTGGCACTGAAGCGTGCGATTAATGAAGGTATTATTCCTGGCCCACGATTGATGGTGGCAGGACGTGCCATTGTTTCTACAGGATCCTACGGCCCAAAAGGTTATGATCTCGATCAGGAGATTATGCTGGGTGCAGAGCCTGCCGATGGCAATGATCTCATTCGCGTGGTGCGCGATCAGATTGGCAAAGGAGCTGATTTCATTAAAATCTATGCCGACTACCGATGGGGCATCAACGGTGAAGATCAACCATCCTTTACATTAGATGAATTAAAACTAATCAACGAGGTAACTAAGAGTAGCGGACGCTTCATGGTCTGTCATGCCAAATCCAAAGAAGCCATTAAGCGAGCCGTGCTTGGTGGGGCAGTGACGATTGAGCATGGAGATTTTATTGATGTGGAATTGGGGAAACTGATGAAAGAACACAATGTCACCTATATTCCTACCATTTCTGCAGTCGATGTGATCTCCCAATATCGCGGCTGGCAGAAAGGCAAAACACAGGAACCTGCTAATGTTACGAACAAGAAAAAAAGTTTTAAAGAAGCGATTGAATCCGGAGTAGCGATTGGAATGGGGGGTGATGTGGGTGTTTACCCGCATGGAGAAAATGCGTTGGAGATGGAGTTGATGGTGGAGTATGGCATGAAACCTATGGAGGTTTTGAAAGCCGCAACGAGTGTTAACTCACGCGCTTTCCGTTTAGAAAATCAAGTTGGATTTCTTAAAGAAGGATTGAAGGCCGATTTGCTAATCGTTACCGGAAATCCTGCAACCACAATTTCAGATGTGCGGAAGGTGATGTTTGTGATGAAGGATGGAACGGTTTATAGAAACGAGAAATAATCACCTGTCACCCTTCGACAGCCTCAGGATGATAACTAAGTTTTTATCAAATTTAAAATGAATAGAAAGCAGGCCTTAAAAAAAATGGCAGCGGGGACAGCAACTGTCTTTGCTTTACCTGAAATTGCACAGGCTATGAATACACTTTCGCCTGAATTGAAAAACAACATTAATCATTCCGTTTGCCAATGGTGCTATTCTTCTATTCCCTTAGATGACCTTGCCAAAGCAGCAAAAGAAATTGGACTGAAGTCCATCGATCTGTTGAAACCGGATGAGTGGGCGGTTGCTCAAAAACATGGCCTTACCTGTGCCATGGCGTACGCCAATGATCTGGGACTGGCAAAAGGATTCAATGATGTATCTCTTCACGCACAGTTGCTAAAAGATTACGCCACTAACATACCCAAGGCAGCCGATGCCGGCTTGAAGAATGTTATTTGCTTTAGTGGCAACGCCAATGGATTAACCTATGCACAAGGGCTTGAAAACTGCGCAAAAGGACTTGAACCTGTATTGAAGATTGCCGCTAAGCACAATATCACGGTGGCCATGGAATTACTCAATAGCAAAGTTGATCACAAGGATTATCAATGTGATCATACGGAATGGGGCGTACAACTTTGTGAAAAGATTGGCTCTCCCAATTTCAAACTTCTCTACGATATTTATCACATGCAGATCATGGAGGGAGATGTGATTGCCACTCTTGCTAAATACATCAAGTACATCGCGCACTTTCATACCGGTGGCGTACCGGGTCGCAATGAGATTGATGAGACCCAGGAACTATTCTATCCTGCGATTATGCAGGCAATTGTAAAAACAGGTTTCACCGGATTTGTGGCGCAGGAGTTTATCCCTAAGAGACCGGGCAAACTAGCTTCCTTAAAACAAGCCATAGGAATTTGTGATGTGTGAAACACAGGCGTCTGATACCCTTGAAAGTGTCTTGACGGCTGGCATACTTAAGGGCACCTCTAAAAACTGTAGTGTCAGACTGAGCCTGTCGAAGTCGATTTAGAGAATCCATACTAGGAAATATGTTTCGACAAGCTCAACATGACAAAGTTTTTAGAGATGTCCTTAAATAAATTTTCATTACTAACCAGACTATCATGCTTGAAAAATTAAACTGGAACAATGTTCCTTCCGAAGAAGTAAACCCATCGATGAAACGGAAAATCGTCTCCGGTGAAAAACTGATGATTGCACGCATGAATTTCAAAGACGGTTTTTTAGTGCCGCTACACAACCATGTTCATGAACAAGTCACCCAGGTGGTCTCCGGCAAAATGCGCTTTTGGTTCGGGGCCAATAAAGAGCAGACGATGGACTTACATCCGGGAGATGTTATTGTCATACCCTCTAACCTGCCGCATGAAGCATTGATGATTGGTGATGTGGAAGAGATTGATACCTGGGCACCTCCGCGGCAGGATTGGCTGGATGGTTCGGATCATTACCTCCGAAAGTAATGGACCTGGGACTAAAAAATAAAGTAGCTTTTGTAGCTGCCTCGAGTGAGGGACTTGGAAAAAGTGTGGCTCTGGAACTCGCACAAGAAGGCGCAAGCGTTATCATCTGCGGAAGAAATACTGCGACACTTAAAACTACAGAGGCAGAGATTAAGGCACTGGGCGCAAGGGCACTCTCTCTGACAGGAGACTTATCAATCGCTAAAGACAGAACGCGAATGATTGATGCGGCTCTTAAGGAATTTGGCAGAGTGGATATTCTTGTTACCAATTCGGGCGGACCACCTGCCGGAAAATTTGAAGCCTTTAGTGAAGAAGATTGGGATAAAGCCTTCCGGCAATTGGTTGGCAGTGCCGTAGGTCTGATCAGAGGATTTCTGCCAGGAATGAAAGAACGTAAATGGGGCCGCATCATTTCTATTACCTCTATCTCTGTGAAACAGCCCGTCAATAACCTGATTCTTTCCAACGCAGTGCGCACTTCTGTGGTGGGCCTGATGAAAACATTGGCTGCTGAGTTAGGTGAATATAATATTACTGTCAACAATGTTTTACCGGGTTACACACAAACGGCACGTCTTACAAAACTCATTGAAGGCAATCCTTCGGTTGCTTCCGTTACCGGTGAAATCCCCTTAGGCCGTTTTGGCAAACCAGAAGAATTTGCTGCCGCAGTAACTTTCTTAGCGAGTGAAAGAGCAAGCTACATTACAGGTGTATCTCTGCCGGTGGATGGCGGGTGGATTAAGGGAATGCTTTGAGGGTAAATGATAATTATTTAACGGGCCCTAAACAAAATACCATACGACAATTGCGACCCCGATTGCTATCGGGGGAATCAATCCCATAATTTGGGGGATCGCTTCGCGCTCCCACTTCCTTCCCGGATGCTCGCGATAACGGAAGGATTATTAGTTTTACGTAACATAACCGATTTTTTAAAGTTGTTTCGTGGGACACGAACCAAAGAAAGCACTTCTTACCTCTTCATCAATCTCACTCTTGCATCATCAGCTCGAATATCAACGTTGGCTTCACCGCTGGCCAGCGTAAGGCGTGTGCGGTCTTCAGTGTCTTCCACAATCTTAAAATCCCCTTCGGTAATCACCCGTGCATCGTCATGGCGAACATCAAACTTTCCACCGCCTTTGGTAATGGCCATTGATACCAATCCATCTTGTGCATCAATGAAATAGGTGCCGTTATCTGCCAGAGAAGTTTCAATGATCAAATCGCCATCGTCCACATTGGCATGAACGGTAGTGAAGGTTGCATTTTTAATTTCCACATCGGCATCGTCTGCATCAATGTCAAGACTGCCGTTGCCTTCATCCATGGTAATCTCTCCATCGTCCAGCCTGAAATCAAACTTGCTGCCGGAACATTGAGCTAATTCTATATCTCCATCATCCACGTCCAGCGAAATGGCGCCATTAATATTTTTAATCCAATAATCTCCGTCATCTCCCTTCACCAATAAACTCATTCCTTCCGGTGCTTCAATGTGGATGGTGTATTTCTCACTGCGGTACCCGATCATTCCCACGGAGACGCTGTTGGAAAGCTCGCGGATTTCCAGATCCCCGCTGTTCTCCGTAACGTCCACACTGAACTCTTCATGTCCGAAAGTAAGCCCTTTGGTGACCACCTCGCGATCAATCTTAACATGCGCGTTGGTGCGCTTTGATCCTGTGATGTACACTTTGCCATCGGAAGACTTTAACTTGATCGTACCCATGGGGCTGATTTTGTATTCCTGATCAAGATGGAAGTTGCCTTCCTTGTTTTGGCCAAAGGTGGAAAAAGCCATGATAAAGAAGAAAATAGATAGTATTGATTTCATAAGCGTCTGATTTCTGAGGTTAGACGCCCGATGTTTCGGAAAGGTTGCTCTGAATTACAATTGATTGATCAGGCTAACATAAAGGTCTGTCAGCTTTGCCTCTGCCTTTCCTGCTATTGCTATGATTTCGGAAATCACAGCAGGTTTTAAATTATCCGGATCGCAATCATCTGTCAGTACGGAAATGGCACAGCACGGAAGGCCGGCATGATTGGCTACAATTACCTCCGGTACCGTGCTCATGCCTACGGCATCAGCACCAATTTGACGAAGAAACCGGTACTCAGCACGCGTCTCCAGATTGGGACCCATCACACCCACATATACGCCTACATTCAATTTTATTTTTTTCTTTTTGGCGATGGTAATTAACTTTTTGTTCAGCTTATGGGAATACGGCTGACTCATATCCGGAAAGCGGGAGCCCAGTTTTTCAATGTTTTGTCCGCGAAGCGGATTATCGGGCTGTAAATTAATATGATCATTGATAAGCATGAGCTGCCCTTTCTTCCATTTCAAATTCATATTGCCTGCTGCGTTGGAGATAAGGAGGTATTTTAATCCCAGCATTTTCATCACACGTACAGGCAATGTGATTTGCTCCATACTGTAGCCTTCATAGTAGTGGAAGCGGCCTTGCATGGCGAGGACTTTCTTTCCTTTGACCGTACCATAAATCAATTTGCCTTTATGAAACTCCACCGTAGAAATAGGAAAGTGCGGAATGGAGTTATAGTTGATGACGATCGGGTTTTTGATTTCCTCCACAAAACGATTTCCCAGACCTGTCCCGAGGATCACTCCAATTTCAGGTTCGGTTACACCTTGTTTCTGAATGTAGTAGGCGGCTTCGTTGATTTGATTGAGCATAAACTCGTTGTTGGTTAGTCGTTGTTCGTTGTTGAGCGGGTGACTTTGAAAATAAATCAGGCAGTAGCGCCTTGACAGCTTGATCCCGCCCCGGCAGTACAGGCAAAGCAATGTTGGCCGATGACAATCTCCCGTTGCTCTAATTTTGAAATATCAAAAGTGCTGACGTGTTGCCCGGCAGATTGCTCCGTCTTTAAGCCAAGCATCTGATTGAAATCACAATCGTACAAGTTACCCTGCCAGTCAATAGAAACTGTATTACGACACATAACTCCGCTCACTGCACCCGGATTAAAGGCATTGATCAACTTCTCCATATAGTCTTCATAATTTCCCGACTCAATTAAAAAATCAAGAAAGCGACTGATGGGAATATTGGTAATCGTAAATAAACTATTGAAGTCAATATCAAAATGAGATTTCAACTCCTTTTTAAAATCGCGTTCTAATTGCCTTTGATCTCCGGGCAGAAAAGCGCCAGTAGGATTATAAACCAAATCCAAAATCAATCCACTGCCTTCCCTTCCATAGCCAATTTTATTCAACATCTGTAAGCCATTGATAGAATCTTTGAACACACCTTCGCCCCGCTGCCGATCTGTTTTATCGGCACTATAGAAGGGTAAAGAGGAACATACACGAACGTTGTTTTCTTTGAAGAATTCAGGCAAGTCGTGATACTTTGGATTAGCCGTAATGATCGTAAGGTTAGAGCGGACAATAATTTCCTTTACGCCTCGCTTATACGCCTCGCTTACAAACCAGCGGAAGTCCGGATTCATTTCCGGAGCACCCCCCGTGATATCCAATGTTTTGATTTTTGTTCTTTCTAAAACATCAAGGCAGACCTGCATGGTATCGCGTGTCATGATCTCTTTGCGATCAGGCCCTGCATCCACATGGCAATGCTTGCACACCTGGTTGCACATGTAGCCAATGTTCACCTGAAAGATTTCAATCTTACCAGGCTTTAAAGGAAAATGCCCGAGCGACTCAATTTTTTGCTTGAACGTAGGAAGCTTTCCGGATTTAAAAATTCCGTTTTGAAGGAATTCTACCTGGCGCTCTTGATTGGCTAATTGATGGTGGCGGGCGTGTAAACTCTTTATCATTTAGTTGATTGTTGCTGGTTATTCGTTGTTCGAAAGTTACAGTCGAATAACCAACTCCGAAAAACGAGCAACGAATTCTACATGGAAAGTTTCTTGGCCTTATTCATCATCATCACTCCATGGACGAGGGTGGCACCACTGCGAATGGCGGCAGCAACATGAATGGCTTCCATCATTCCCTTTTCAGTAGCTCCTTTTTCCAGTGAGTCCTGGGTATAGGCATCAATACAGTATGGGCATTGAACCGTATGAGCAACAGCCAGCGCAATCAATGATTTTTCACGCGCAGTAAGATCTCCTTCTTTAAATACATCTCCGTAGTAAGAGAAATACTTATCGGCCAGGTTCTTATCCCACTCTCCAATGGTGCTAAATTTTTTGAGGTCTTCGGGGTTATAATATGTGGTTTCCATGGGCTTTAATTAAGGGGACAAGTTAGCAAAATGACGACTGTATTTTTTGGCAGCTTTGCGACAATATGGACTATTTACGAAAATTCTGTTCAGTAGGATTTCCTTCAAAACAAGAATGTTTTTAGCCCAAATTTTGTGGATCAGGGAGCGTATATTCAACCTATTAAAAATTGGGTGACAATAAATACTTGGCATAAAAGTCATCGATCACTTTTACTGCATCTTCCGGAGTATCTACGATATTAAAAAGTTCGAGATCATCTTCGTGAATCATGGCCTCCGTCACCAGTACCTTTTTAATCCAGTCAATCATCCCTCCCCAGAATTTCTTTCCCACCAGTACAATGGGAAACCGGCCGATTTTTTTCGTTTGAATCAACGTCAATGCTTCGCTCAGTTCGTCAATCGTACCAAAGCCACCGGGCATAACTATAAAACCCTGAGAATATTTGACAAACATCACCTTACGAACAAAGAAATAATCAAAGGTGATAAGTTTATCAGCGTCTATATAGGGATTGCCTTTCTGTTCGTGAGGTAAATAAATATTGAGACCAACCGATTTGCCTCCGGCCCGTCTTGCTCCGCGGTTGCCTGCTTCCATAATACCTGGTCCTCCACCGGTAACTACTCCATAGCCGTGCTGCACCAACTGATAAGCAATTTCATCGGCCATTTTGTAATAGGGATGATTAGATTTCACACGCGCTGATCCGAAAATAGTAACACAAGGGCCTATTTTCGCGAGCTTGTCAAACCCTTCGACAAACTCACTCATCACCTTAAAGATTACCCATGAGTCAGAGCTTTTGATTTCCGCCCAGTCTTTGTCCTTAAACGCTTTGCGAATGCGATGTTCCTCTTCCATTGATTCAATGGTCTGGGTATCGTCTGCTTTTTTCTTTTTAGCCTTCATAACGTATCAAATTTTCGCATCCAAGATATAAAATGAAAGGTAAAACAAAATAGAAAACACCGCCGCATAAATCATTTCTTTAATAAATCATCCAATGCAGAGGTTAACTCTGTAAACTGAAATTTAAATCCTGTCTCTTGAATTTTCGTTGAAGATATTTTGCTGCCATTGACAACAATATCCGCCATTTCACCAATAATAATTCTCATCACCAACGTGGGAATAGGCGGAAGCCATAAAGGTCGTCTTAAAACACTGGCGATTGATTTTGTCATCTCCTGATTGGTGACCCACTCAGGACCTACTGCATTGTAAGCTCCCTTCATCGTCTCAACTTCTACTGCCTTCAGAAACATGGCGCAGAGATCTTTCAGGTGAATCCATGATAAATACTGTTTACCCGTGCCGAGCGGGGCACCAACTCCAAATCGAATGGGCGTTGCCATAGCCGGCAGTGCTCCACCCTTGTCGCTTAGCACAATACCTATTCTCAGTTTGACCACACGAATTCCTAAAGAACTTATCGTCTCGACTTCTTCTTCCCATTGCTGCGTTGCCTGTGCAAGAAAATCAGTACCGGGCTTACTGTCCTCCGTGAAAACCTCTTCACCCGTTGTGAAACCATAAAAGCCAATGGCTGAAGCAGAAATAAGTGACTTGACCTGATGAGCTTCTTTTTTAAGGGTTTCAAAAATTAATCTCGTAGATTTTATCCGGCTAGTTGAAATTTCCTTTTTTCGTGAAGCTGTCCATCGTTTATCAGCCACACCTGCACCCGCCAAATGGATGATCGTGTCAACACATTGAAAAGCATCCATATCAATCGTTCCTTTATCCACATTCCAAACAGAGCTTGGTACTTTGCCGGTTCGTTTGGTGCGACCAACGTGCGAAACGTGGTAGCCCTTTTGCAAGAGAAGCTCCGTAAGCTGCGAACCCACAAGACCCGAAGCTCCGGTAATTAATATATTTTTAGCCATTTGGATAATTAGTAACTTTGATTGTCAATCTAACATGACCTATGATGAATAAGTTTAAGGTATTGGTACTCTGCTTTCTGGCTTCGGCCTCCCTTCAGGCACAAAAGGTAACGGTAACTTCTCAATCACAAAAAGTTAAAGATGAATCGGTGGAGGGTTATACCACCGAACTGGAAGGGAAAAAGGATGAAGTGAATGACGCCTGGATTAAATTTCTAAAGGATATTGGCAAGGTGAGGCAAAGCGTTGATCCGGTAACCATTTCAGAGCCTGTATTCAATGGACTGGTTTTCTCCAAAGGAATTATCTACTCCATACTTAAAGGCACGGATGAAAAAACTACGGTATGGCTCGGCATCAAACCCGCTGAATGGGAAAAGAGCAACGTAAACCGAATAAACAACGAACTGGAAAAGGGTATCTACCGCTTTGGCGTAAAGTATTACCGCGATAAAATTCAAGTGCAGATTGACGAAGCCCAGCAAGCGCTCGATGCCGTGGATAAACAAAAGCTTCGGTTCTCCAATCAACAAAAAGACATGACGATTCAGCTCAGTAACAACGAACAGGAAAAAATACAACTGGATAAATCACTGGAAACGAACAAACTTGAAAATAGCTCGCTTAAAATAAAACTGGTAAACAATAAAAAAGCCCAAGACTCTTTGGCAGAAGCTACTCTCCAAATCAAAAAAATAAAACTACTCCATCAAGAGCGACAACGGAAAGTTAATTAAGTTTACCTAACCTTCCAGGATCGAGAAGACTTATCATAATAAGTTCGTTGATCTGGGAACTCAATATATTCCTCCTTTGAGTTAGGCATTTGATAGGGCTCTAAGGATTGACCCTTCACCATCAGATCAAATAAAAAAAGGCCTTTCTTATTAAGTTCCTCTTCCTTCATTTTCCAGGTACGGAAGATCTCCTCGTATTCAATCAAATTAAAATCCTTATCAAACGTTGCTTTCCCTCCTGTTGCCACTCGCTTCTCCGCTAAACTCGGAGCCGGTCTACTGATGAGAAAATAATTTACTCCCTTTGAATCAATGTAATAGTTAATAATTTTATGTCGTCCCGCTACGTCCATATAGTAGTCATCGTGCTTTTTATCAAACCGCTCAGTTTCATAGCCCTCCGGTGGTTTTGCCAAATAACGAATCACCGCGGTCATCACTTTATCCTTATCCATAACAGAAAGGTGTGTATCCGCATGGTAGTCTTTTTGCGAGTTACAGCTACAAAAACCTACGCCAATAAAAATTAATAAAATCAGTCTTTTCATAAGTTCACGAAGCTATAAAAAAAGAAAGGCTCACCAAAAATGGTAAGCCTCTCTTTAAAAATTCCAAATCATTAATAGGCCTTACTCTGAGGTTGAAATTCTGACCATGTGTCAGTCCAATCCGTAGAGCCGAAGGCACCTTTATAAGTTAATGTAGTATCAAAGAAACCTCCAGTTAGCTTTGTGTTTGCAAAGAGAGTTCCTGCAGTTTGACCTGTTAAGCTTCCACTTGACACGGCAAAATTAGGATTGCTTGGATACGTTGCTGCCGTGTACTTCGCAAAGAATAAATCCAAATTGATGCCATACGTAGCGTAGGGTGGCACAATAACTCCGGCAACAGGTGCATCAACCGAAACACCCCAAGTAGGTATTTTAGTGGACCCATTTGTCAAAAATCCTGTATTCGCTTCGGTAATGTTATTTGTTGTCCAATACGTTGTAACATTAGTAAGGGCGGTAGCTGCATCTGGTGTAGTAGAACTTGTTGCATAATTAGCCGCTAATGATCCGGAAGAAGTATTAGCCGTCCGGGGAGTAAAGATTACATTGTTCTGTAAAAATCCTAATGGTGAACCTTGCGTAAAATTGGTAATGGTTGCATCATCATCCATTCTCAAACCAATAGGGAAGCCCGAAATGAAAGAATTAAAAATTGACAGAGCTGTTCTTCTGCGGATATGGAGAGCCTGAAAATAATTTCCGCTGATGGGCCTTGGGTTGTTAAGGTTTGATTCAGTTCCAACGAGATAATCTCTTGGGCCAAGAACCGTTACATTAGAAAATACTCCTCTTGTATATCCTGCTGAACCGCTGGGTGTATCATTAGCATTAGCTTGATTGTCGCTTTCAAATGATGCAGAACCTGATTGATCGGCAAAGAAAGGGTTTCTTACCGCCAAAGCCCATTGCACATTACCTGCCCAGCCAAAGTCCGTATCGAAGTCATCGTCCCACGTAGAGTGAGAAACCAAATGTTTTGCATTCACACTTCCACCAAACCACTCAAATCCATCATCTCCACCAAAGGAAACTTGTACATAGTCAATCGTTGTACCGCTCCCTACACCTCCCATGGTCAAACTATTCGTCTCGTTGTTGGGTGTTAATTCTACACCCGCATATTCAATGCGAACATAATTAAGTGATCCTGAATTGTCTGTCGCATTGGTTGTGGGACTGGTAATATTTCCATACGTCTGAGAAGGGGTAATGCCCTCGATAGCAGGAAGCGCGGTCTGATTCACCCAGGCGTTACCTAAGATTAGTACTCCACCCCAGTCACCACGGTCGCGTTCGCCTATATTTTGAGCTGACGTGAATACAATAGGCTTAGCGGCCGATCCATTGGCAATCAGCGTTCCACCAGGCTGTACTATTAACGCTGCCTTAGTTGCCTTATCTCCTTTTATCACAGTGCCTTCAGGAATAGTTAAGGTCACTCCGCTGGGAACAAATACCTGGCCTTTTAATAAATACGGTTTGGAGGCATCCAGCGATTGGGTAGTTAAGTTACCCGTCAATTCTACTATCGGGCTTCCAACGGTAACTACGAAGTTAGCCACTGCTGACGGATAGTCTTTATTGTCAATTGCTTGAAAAGAGATAATGATTTTCGAACCAACAATGGCGGTAGTCGGAACGGTATATTCATAAGCCTTTGTAAAGTCTACTTCTCCGGCAATATCAAATGACTCAGCTTCCACCCCGGAAACATAAGACACTAAAATCTTCCCTCCGTTGGGAGCGTTCACTATGATATTGGCAGTCACTTTAGCGCCTGGTATATTTGATGCCGATGTCGGATCAACGGTGACCGAGGGAGCAGGCTGAATTTTTTCCTCATCCTTGCAACTTTGCAATACCGCGAGGGTAGCAATGGCTGCAAAAAGAATTGTTAGTTGAATAAATTTTTTCATGCAATTATAAGATTTAAGCCTCAAAATTAGGGCTAGTCCTTTGGACGGTGGTGAAAACCCGATTAACAATTCATTACGCCAATGTTATGATCTCCACGGTTTGTTAATAAATAGAAAAATCTGCTATCGTTAGGGATAGCAGACTTGCCAGAAAAGGATTTTATAGGCTAGCTATTCTTGTTGAACCTCCAGGATAAGCCGAGCGTAAAAAGAGTGCCTGTTTTATATCGCTGAATCAAGGCCTCCTGTTTTTCAATTTTGTTGTCACTGTTGTTGTCCTGATAAATGCGATACGCTGAGTTCAACGCATTTTGAACATTTAACTTGGTTTCAAATCGCTGCTTTCCCCATTTTTTTGCAATTTGAAAATCAAGCGAATGGCGTTCCAACTCAAACCAGGAGGGAAACACTTTATCGCCCACCGAGAAGATTCGGGGACCGAAGATGTTATATGCCGTGTTTAGCGACAGACCTGTTAGTTCATCATTGTAATAAAGACCAAAGTTGATGATGTAAGGAGATTGTCCCTGCAGGGGTCTGTTTTGCAATTGATTGGAGGCGATGGTACCAATATCTACAGTGCTTTTAATGAGGGCTGTATTTAAATTGAAGGACGTGTTTCTTAGTAGTTTGGATACTCCCAGGCTTGCCAATGATTTTCTAAATTCTAATTCAACACCAACGTCTGTAGCCTTCACTGCGTTTCCGTAAAAGAATTGAGGTGACTCTGTAGTAATCTGAAGGTATTGTTCGATAGGGTTCTGGATCGATTTGTAAAAGACTCCGACACTTAAAAGTTCTCCGGGGTTCGGAAATATTTCATAACGAAGGTCAATATTATCAATAAAAGCTGTCTTCAAGTTGGGGCTTCCAAAAATGGCCGCCTCATACTCAAACTGATAGTAAAGGAAAGGCGCCAACTCTCTGAACTCCGGTCTGTTTACCGTGCGGCTATAAGCAGTACGAACCAATGAACGATCGCTTAAATTGTAGGCTACATTCAATGATGGAAGTGCCGCAAAGATGGGATTGTCAACATTTACTTTACCGCTATTGGTGGTTGCGGTTAATTTTTGAATGTTGTATTCACCTCGGAATCCAATGGACACATCAAATTTTCCCAAGGGTAATGCTGCGCTGACATACCCAGCAGTCAGAAGATTGGTTCCTTCATACGCATCCTGGGGTTGTGTTCCCTCCTCAATAACGAAACCATCTTTTGATTTAATATTTACGGGAGCAAATATCTGATCCAATGGAAGCATACTTAACTGTTGGCCAATCGCCTGGTCAGAAAATCCAGGGTATAAATAATTTATATAGCGTGCGTTATAGGAGCGTGTCTTATACTCTGCGTAGTAACCGGCCTTGAGTGTGGGGCTACGTTTTTCATTGTCTCCACCAAATTTCTTTTCAAAGTTTAACCCATTAGAGACTCCCTGATCCTTCAACTCCGACCAAAATCGTCCGGTCTCAAACAGGTTTCCGCTGGGCGGCAATTGCATAGTATAAGGAGCTTCGGTTCCTTCCAAAGCAATATCCCGATTCGTGCGAAATCTTCTGTAGTCGGGCTCATTGCGCTTGATGTAATTAAGGCCCACTACCCAATTCAATTTTGATGAACCATCCCCCAGCGTATGCGTTCCATCCAACTGTCCGGAATAAATCGTGCGGCTTAAAAAATGATAGGCATAGTTAACAGAATTCTGGGTTGGGCGTTGGATAAAATCATTACCTTTTCGGATCGTGTTTTCATTTTCGCCTAATTGAACAAATAAATTTTTGAATTCAATTCTATTGCGGTCATTAAAACTAAAAAGCCAGTTGTGCATGATATTAACCCGTGTATCATTGCTGGTAAAATTATCAACGTATTGAAAACGCTTAACGGCCGAGGTTGCATCAAACGAATTGTAACGCAAGAAGTCCGATTGATAATGTTGATAGCTATTGGAGTAGGCTAACGAGGTAAGGTTACTTGCTTTTACTTTTCCAAAATTAAAGTTCTGTGATGTCGCAAAATTAAAACCGAAATCCATCGGTGTATTGCGCGTTCGTGTAGCAAAATTATTAGTTAATGATTTCCCAGCCCGCTCTCTGAGACCCGAATTCCGGGGAGAGGATTTTAATGACGCGGTGGTTGGAAAACCGGCAGGTAAATCACGAAAACCATTATCAAATCCCAGAAAATCAGTAGGGCTACCTTCAGAAGAATTAAAGTCTTTAAATGTTGTATTCGTTCGGTAACCAAAATTTAAACCAACGGTTGTAAACTCATCATACGTTGGGTTCTTCGTTATCATTTGAATTACTCCTCCTCCAAAATCTCCGGGCAATTCGGCTGTTGCTGATTTGTAAATCAGCATTTGATCAACGGTTCCAGCTGGAATCAGATCAAAAGAAAACGACCTTCGATCAATCTCTGTATTGGGTGCAATCACTCCATTGATCATTACCTGATTGTAACGCTCAGGTAAACCACGAACCATAACAAATCGGTTATCCACAATGGTAACACCTGGCACGCGCTGCATCACTTGAGCAGCGTCACGATCCGGCAATTTGGTAATCTGCTCTGATGAAATTCCACTCACCACTAATTTGCTGTCTTTGATAGCCTGAAGCAAATTCATATCAGTGGCAATCTCCTTCTTTGCCGTTACTACAACTTCCTGAAGTTCTGAAATATCTTCGGCCAGCGTTATTTGTAAAGAAGTCTTACTTCCACTTTCAACCGCTACATCGGGGATGGTTTGAGTTTTATACGTTACAAAAGACACAACCATGATATAGGAACCAGGTTTGACATTATTTATTAGGAAGTTACCGTCCAGATCTGTTGCCGCTCCTACGGTTGTTCCCTGGATAACTACGTTAGCCCCAATAATGGCTTCGTTGGTTTTTACATCAACCACCTGCCCGGCAATAGTGCCGTTTTGAGCTAGGGAATTGACACCGATAACAGCGAGAAGGATAAGTGTTAAATAAATAGTTCTAGACATACCTTTTAATTTGCCACAAAGGTGGCTCGGGCATGTTACTCATGTAGCTCTTGATTGTTACGAAATTGTTAAGGTGAGGCCTAAACAAGTCAGGAGAAATGTTCAAGAAGGCTAAAACTTAATCTCTTTAACAGAATCATGAAAGTGAAAATGAGGTTGTTACGGCCCGATGCCAAATAACATTACGGTGAAGTAGAGGTAACGAACGTAAAGTTTGGTTAATTTAAAAAAGTACCAAATCAAGGAGACATTTAAGGTGTAGTGCTGACTAAAAGATCCTCTTCGTTGTCAGGTTGAGTTTGTCGAAACCTGAATAGTGTACTCCAATCGCTTTCGACAGGCTCAAGCTGACAGGAGGATTTTACTTGTTGATCGGAATTTTACTAAGAATCGTCTTAATAATGTCTGAGGTTTTGACATTGTCGGCCTCGGCTTCATAGTTGAGGAGTATGCGGTGATTCATTACATCCAGTGCTACTTCTTTGATGTCTTCCGGCAATACGTAATCACGACCATCAAAATAGGCCATCGCTTTAGAAGCCAGGTTCAGGTTAATACTGGCGCGTGGTGAAGCGCCAAATTGAATATATTGTGCTTCATGATCCAGTTTGTATTCCTTTGGCTTGCGGGTAGAAGAAACCAGTTCGATAATATATTTTTCGAGCGATTCCGAAATTTTCACTTTGTTAACTTCACCTCTGATTTCAAAAATATCTTCTTTAGTAAGTACCGTGTTGACTTCGAAATTGAATTGCATGTTTGAAATCCTGCGCATGATTTCCAGCTCTTCATCCTTCGTAGGATAACTCACAAACACCTTCATCATGAACCGGTCTACCTGCGCTTCGGGCAATGAATAGGTCCCTTCCTGATCGACAGGGTTTTGTGTAGCGAGTACAAGGAAGGGTTTGTCTAAGGTAAAGGTGGTTTCTCCAATGGTTACTTGCTTCTCCTGCATCGCCTCGAGCAAGGCAGATTGCACTTTTGCCGGAGAGCGGTTGATCTCATCCGCTAAAATAATATTCGCGAAAATGGGCCCTTTCTTCACCTCAAATTTTCCTTCTTTCTGATTATAAATCATCGTACCAACTAAATCAGCCGGCAACAAATCAGGCGTGAATTGGATACGCTGAAAATCAAGGTGCAGCACTCTTGCCAGGGTACTGATGGTAAGCGTTTTTGCCAAACCCGGTACACCCTCCAGCAAGATATGGCCGTTTGTAAATAAACCCGCCAAGAGTCGGTTGACCATGTAATCCTGACCGACTACAACTTTAGCAACTTCACTAAAAACCTGACTGATCTTTCGTCTGTGTTCCTGATGTAATTCGGTGGTGCCTGCAAATGCCATAATTCTAAAACGTTAATATTTAGTGCATCTCAAAAAACCTTGTCCTTATAGACCTCAACCCCTCACCCTTCTCTCCCGATAGCTATCGGGAAGAAGGGTATAAGGTGTTTTTTGGAGATGCTCAATTCATTATTAAGCACAATATTAAAGAAATCGGTTTAAAAATTGTGACGAACGGAATTAAAAGAAGGCTTCAGGTCACAGGCTTGTTGTCGCAGTCTGAAAACTTGCAACCAAATTTCTATTGTGAGAAAGTAAGGCTAGAACACCACCACTTCTCCGCCCTTAGGGTTGAGTAGATACGAGTTCACCAGATTCTGAACGACCCGATTGTCTTTGCTGATCTTGATGTAGTTCTTGGCCGACTCCAGGTCAGCAATGCTTTCACTCTTGTCAAAGAAGCCAAAGCCAAGATAATTGCCATTTTCTACCAACACTAAAGAACTTTCGTCCATCTTCCGCCCTTGCCCGATGATGGCTACAGAATTTCCTTTTTCAAAAAATGAGTCCACCGCCTTCTGTACTTTCTTATTATACTTCTTCACCGATTCAATACCCATACAAGCTCCCTTACACGTGCCCGACTGATGACTAAAGCAAAGGCCTTTGGCAAGCTGAAGTCCGCTGAGCTTTGGACATAGCTCAAACTCACGCACTTTCTCCCACATAAAACTCCAGGCATCTCCCTTTGAACTAAACGTGATCAACGGTCGTGTGCCTCGGCTCACCTCATTGACACAAAATCTCAGGCACCCGGTTCGATCTTCATAGTCATAGATTCCCCACTCTTGTGTTTTATATTTCTGGGCAAGATTATACTTTGGCCATAATCTTCTGATCTCCTGTGATTCTAAAATCAGCGCGATGAGTTCGTTCCCAGTCAGTTCAAAGTTGATAGTATGAATTTCATTACGAATATTGGAACGGTTCCATTCTCGTGCATCACCTGTAAAATGACCTGTAATGCGTTTCTTAATATTATTAGCCTTGCCTACATAAATAATATTGCCCCGCGCATCCTGAAAATAATAAACACCGGCTTTAGCGGGTAATTTGTCAAACTCTTCTTTGGGAAGGTTAGGTGGTAAAATTGTTTCTCCTGAATTGCGCTTAAGTGCTTTAGCGATCACCCCAGCGTTATCACGCTTGAGCAGGATATCAAAAATTTTTGCCGTGGCCTGAGCATCACCCCCTGCCCGATGCCGATCAGGAATTCGCACGCCCAGGCTTTCTGCCAATCTCCCCAAACTATAAGATCGCAAGCCTGGAATAATTTTTCGGCTTAGTCTTACCGTACAAAGTTTTTTAGACTGCCAATTTATTCCTTGCGCTTCAAACTCTTTTTTAAGAAAGCTGTAATCAAAGTGCGCGTTATGCGCCACAAAGATGTGACCCTCCAGCCACGAGAATATCTCTTTCGAAACTTCTTCAAAAGGAGGAGCATCCTTGATCATGTTCGTAGTGATGCCCGTTAGGCCTGTAATAAAATACGGAATGTTGCGACCGGGGTTGATCAGGGTTTGAAACTTGTCGGTGATTCGTATCCCATCATGATGATAAATCGCGATTTCGGTTATACGATGATAATCTGCATACCCTCCCGTGGTCTCTATATCAACAATCGCGTACATCGGACCTCAAAATTAGAATTTGACTTTTGGAGTTAAAAGTAGAAATTGAACGAAATTCTCTACAATGAACGGAATAATTCGGTTTCTGCTGACGGGTCTGGCAGTTTTATTAACGGCCTATCTTCTCCCCGGTGTTCATGTTGAAAATTATGGGTATGCCTTGCTGGTGGCGGTGGTACTTTCCATCGCCAATGTGATCGTAAAACCCATCCTCATTATTTTTACGATTCCCCTAACTGTGGTTACCCTTGGACTTTTTCTTCTGGTAATCAATGCCATCATTATTCTTATTGTGGACTACTTTGTCCCGGGCTTTAATGTAGATGACTTTTGGTGGGCACTTGCTTTCAGTCTGATACTTTCTGTTTTCAATAGTATGTTTACTGATTTGACTAAAGAGAAAAGTGGTAAACAGTAGGAACGATTACCGATAACTAAACACCGATTACCGATAACAGCGCACTCATGTCAGTAGATAACCTCAAACTCAATTTCAATCAGGACTCGCTTTGGATGTTGAATATTATTCTTGCGTTGATCATGTTTGGTGTGGCGCTGGAATTAAAAGTGGACGATTTTAAGCGACTGCTACAAACACCCAAAGTTGCAGCTGTTGGAATTCTCTCCCAGTTTGTAGCCTTACCCATGCTCACATTTTGTTTAGTATGGATCATAGAACCACAGCCAAGTGTGGCGCTGGGAATGATAATGGTAGCGGCATGCCCGGGAGGAAATATCTCCAACTTTATGACACACATGGCAAAAGGCAATACAGCCTTGTCCGTGAGCCTGACTGCCTTTGGCACAGTACTCGCCATTTTCATGACACCATTGAACTTACAACTTTGGGGTAGTCTTTATCCACCTACAGCAAATCTTTTAAGAGAGGTGAGCCTCAATGCCTGGGATATGTTGGAGACTATTATTCTACTGGCAGGTATTCCTCTTGTCTTAGGCATGATTGCAGCTCACTATTGGCCTACGTTTGCATCTATTATTTCACGGTGGCTAAAGCCGGTTTCTATTATTGTATTCATTGCCTTTGTTCTTATTGCCTTATCTAATAACCTGGACAATTTTATGAATCACATTGGGTTGGTGATCGGGATTGTTTTTCTGCACAACCTCATTGCTCTCTCATCAGGATTTTTCCTGGCTCGATGGAGCGGACTTAACTTTGCAGATCAAAAAACCATCGCCATTGAAACGGGCATTCAAAACTCTGGCCTCGGATTGTTTTTAATCTTTAGTTTTTTTGATGGCCTTGGAGGCATGGCCATCATTGCTGCCTGGTGGGGCATCTGGCATGTGGTCTCAGGTCTCACGCTTGCCACCTATTGGTCTTATACATCATCATCAATCCAGGTTCGTTAAATGATTCTGTGGCTATGGTATAATTTCCTACGCAACCATGTGAAATGGGGCTTGTATTACTATTTTAAAAAAATCGCTATCCACGGCACAGATAATATTCCATCAGGGCCTGTTATTTTAGTTGCTAATCACCAGAATGCGCTTCTTGATGCACTGGTGATTGCGTGCTTCAATCCTCATATTACTTACTTTCTCACAAGAGCTGACCTTTTTAAGAAACCCTTTGTCCGCTGGCTGCTAACAACTTTTAAAATGTTGCCCATCTACCGTGTGCGAGATGGCTGGCAATCATTAGGAGAAAACCAAAAAACATTTGATTCCTGCAGTCAGGTTTTTATAAAAAATGAAGCAGTGGCAATTTTTCCTGAGGGGAATCATGGCCACCAACGCAGAATAAGGCCATTAAGTAAAGGGTTTACAAGACTGCCCTTTGAAGCCCTGCAAAAATACCCTGACCTTAAAATTAATATCGTTCCGGTAGGGTTGAATTTCTCAGCGCATCAATCTTTCCGCAGCAGTGTGAGTATCTACTATGGAACCCCGATTTTGGCCAATGATTATTTTAAGGAACCCTTGCCATCGGAAGCCCTTCGCTTGCGCAACGACATTAGCGAATGCATGAAAAAACTAACTACCCATATTGAAGACATTGGGCGATATGAAGAGATTATTCAAAAACTTGAAGCTACCAGGCCCAACTACCTTGATCCGATCGAAACCAATTTACGAATTGTCAAAATTGAAAAAGGTGAGACTGTGGCCGTAAGCACGGATAAAAAATCCGGGAGTCATTGGATTTTTAAACCGATTGAGTTATTCTCTATGATCATAAACTTTCTTCCGTTAATGCTGTGGAAGAAAATTAAGAAAGGAGTTAAAGATCCCGTTTTTGTTGCCTCTGTTAAGTTCGGCTTTGGAATTTTTGCTTTTCCCATTTACTATTCTTTACTGGCAATAATAGCCTATCTGTATTGGGGTAGCATAGGGATGGCAGTTTGCCTTCTCATTTGTATTCCTTCTATGGCCTTAGGTCATTTAAGATCTGGCAGTTAAATCAGCCGTTTGTATAAATCGCCATTCAGATCATTTGTGGAATACTTAGTTTTGATCCTCTAAACACTTATCATGAAAACCATTATTACTAAGATCAGTTTATTCTGCGTTTGCCTAAGTGCTCTTGTTGCGTGCAAAAAAACAGAGACACTTCCGGAGACATTTCAACGTATCAATCAGGAGGTACTTCAGAATTCAAAAGCCTATGCGACACTTAAAGAAGAGACCTCCACCATTGGCCACCGATTGACAGGATCAGAAAATGGTCATAAGGCGGAAGAATACACCTACAATAAATTCAAGGAATACAGATTCGAAGATGTCAGCTATCAGGAGTTTGAAGTAGAGGCCTGGTCGAGAGGAGATATCAAAGTGACTGTTGATGGAACCGTTGTTAAGGCCGTCACGCTTGGGCACTCACCGATTGCCTCGGAAATAACAGGCGAAGTTGTTGATTTCGGAAATGGTCTTGAAGAAGATTACGTCTCCCGGCCAACTGCTGCTAAAGATAAGATTGCCCTTATCTATATTGATATTCTCGAAGGAAGTAAGCCAGGACTAAACAACCTCCACCGTAGTGAAAAGACTGCTATTGCTATTAAGTATGGTGCAAAAGGAGTTATTATTTTAAATCAGGTGGATGGCGGAGTACTCCTTACGGGCACCGCTTCAGTAACGGGAGAATTGATTACTATTCCCGCAGTCTGTATCGGAAAAGAGGATGGGATGGCACTGAAGGAAAAGTTGAAAACTAAAAAAGTGCAAGCTTCCATTTCTATGACCAACCATAGTGACATGATCAAAGCGCGAAATGTCATTGCTACATTAAAAGGGTCAGAACTTCCCGATGAGAAAATTATCATCGGTGGTCACCTCGACTCCTGGGATTTGGCAACAGGTGCCATTGACAATGGAATAGGTTCATTCTCCATACTTGACATGGCCCGTGCGTTTAAAGCCAATAAACTTACTCCCAAACGCACCATTCAGTTTGTGATGTTTATGGGCGAAGAGCAAGGCCTCTTAGGATCGCGATATATGGTTGATAAAGCCACCCAGGATGGCTCAATTGAAAAGGTGAAGTATATGATGAATTGTGATATGACGGGCAATCCGGTTGGCCTTAATGCCGGAGGGCAGCTAGAGGACAGCATTTTCTTTAAATCCTTAGGAGCAGAAATTCAAAAGATTGATACCCTTTTTAAAAATACATTCAGCAACAGATCCGGATTACATAGTGATCATCAGCCGTTCATGTTAGAAGGCGTACCGGTTCTTTCCATGCACAGCAATCTTGACCGCTCCATCTATCGTTGCTATCATTCTGACTGTGATGATTTCAACCTGGTGAATGAAGAACACCTGAAGAACACAGCCCGCTTTGGAACCATGGTACTTTATGGATTAGCCAATGCCGAAAAACTTCCCGCTAAAAAGATGGATAGTGAGACCACTAAAAAATTCATGATTGATAACAATCTGAAAGAACCACTCATCATTGCAGGAGACTGGAAGTGGGAAAAATAAATTGATTAAAACTAAAAAGAAGAGGCTGTCTAAGTAAGACGGCCTCATTTCTTCCAACAAGTTCACGTTATTTTTTCAAACTATTCTGATAAAATTCCGCAACATCTTTCTTCATCTGCTGCATAGAAGGCAAATGGATGTACATCATGTGCCCTGCTTCATAAAAGGTTTGTGAAATATTTCCTCGCAGGCTTGGATCTAAATACATGTGGTTAACGGTGTAGTCTGTTGCAAAATACGGAGTAGCGAGATCGTAATAACCATTACAGATAAGCACCTTTAAATCCCTGTTCTTGTGCATCGCCTGTCGCAAGGTCTCAGATGTATTCAAATATTGATTCTGCACATTACTATAATTCCAGGGTTGCACCCGATTGCCCAGTACCTCATAGGGAATGTCATTCGTATATTTTAGCGTTCTCCTTACATAGTCATTGATCGCCATACTGAAGGGGCCGGTGATGGCAATGTTGCTGGGATCAAATTCATAATTCTCTCCCGCATCATCATAATCAATACCGGTAAAGCGTCCATCAAGGCGGCCTACCGTTTTGCCATCATCACGTCTGAGTTGCTTTACAAAGCGACCAATGTCAATTCTTAGGTTGGCTTGTTGGATGTAGCCTTTATCAATTCCTGTAAACTTATTCAACTTATCGACCACCAATTGATTTTCTGCAGGACTAAGTTTATCTCCCTTCATTAATGCACTACTATATTCTCCCATGACAAATTTTTCTACTTCCGCCAGAAAAGGTTTTATCTCTTTGTACTCCGTTCCTGCCTCTTTATGATACCAGGCGATAGCCGCATAGGTGGGCACAAAAAGCAGGTAGGGAAAGTCATTTCCCTTTCCGAAGCGAGTGGTTTGAAAATTCAGTACAGATGAAATCAAAACAACTCCATTCAAATACATGCCATAACGATCTTGCAAATGACCCGAAAGGCCGGTGGCCCTTGTTGTGCCATAGCTTTCACCAGCCAAAAACTTAGGTGAGTTCCATCGTTCAAAACGGGAGGTAGCGAGGTAGATAAATTGTCCTACAGACTCAATGTCTTCTACAAAGCCGGTAAACTCTTTTTTCTCAACACCCTCTGCTGGCCGACTATAGCCTGTCATGACAGGATCAATAAATACCAAATCCGTTTCGTCCAACCATGAATACTCATTGTCGATAACCCGGTAGGGGGGCTTCGTAGGGCCGCCAAATTCAGTCATCTCAATTCGTTTTGGCCCGAGTCCGCCCATGTGCAGCCATACCGAAGCAGAACCCGGACCTCCATTGAAAGTATAAGTTATTGGTCTTGAAGAAGGATCTGTGATGCCATCTCTTTGGTAGTAAACAAAAAATATTTTACCTCTGGGTTTGCCATTTTCTTCGCGCAAAATCAGGTAGCCTGTTGTTGCTGTATAAGACACCAGCTTACCACCAATCATTACTTTCCCCGTTGTTTTAGACAAGGGTGGTTCAATGAGTTCTTCTGCTGTAGGCTTGGTGTCTTTCTTCTCTTGCGCCAGCAGCGAAAATGAAGAAGAGATGAAGAGTAATATGATAAAGACGAATTTATAATGTTTCATGAAATTTGATTTAATAATTTGAAGAATCATATTTTCTTTGGATCGTCTTTGACCATCACCATTTCAATGCCATTGTCTTTAATCATCTTATTAAGATGCTCAACATTGATATCAATAAGGTTTCTTAGTTTTTGTAGTTCACCGTCAATTTTTTTTGACAGGTCAGTTCTCACTTCCTCCGCTTGCTTGTTGGGTTTAAAGTCCCCCATGCCTTGTTCTCCCATCAGAAAAGCCAGCTGGTTGTTTAGCTTGATTCCATAATTAAGCGGATCCTGAACACTTTTATTTTTAGTCTGATGAATATTGTTTTCGATAACTGTCAGGTCATCTTCAAATTTTTTCACCGCATCATTCAAATCTTTGTATTGGGGCTCTGTTCCAATTTTGTTTTTGACATAGCCTAGATCATCCTTAATCTTTCTGATTTCAATCACACCCTGATTTGCCTCGCTGACTTTGTCACGTACTTTCATTAAAAAGTCAAACTGTGCTCTGAACTCTTCCGGAGTGGTTTCAATTCTTGGATCCTTCAAAATTTCAAATTCCTGTTCTTTGCTTTGCCCCTTTACGGTAAGTCTCACTTTATATTTCCCGGGAACTGCTTTAGGTCCCGCATTAGGCGAACCATAATACACCATGCCCGGGAAGGTTTTATAGCCCGGATGACGCATGTTCCAAACAAAACGATTGCCTCCTGTTTTAACAATTAACTGATCCCCTTTCTCTTTTGCCTTATTGGTAAATGATTTAATCAGCCCTCCATTCATTTCAAGTATATCAATTTTGATATCACTTTTATCGTCAACATTTTTAATAAAGTATTGAACCATAACACCACCCGGATGATTTTCACCTTCCAATTTTCTATCCACATCACTATACCCTTCTCTAGAAGCCATCCGGTAGCTTGGCATTGGCTGAAAAAGATCAAACTCCTTATCTATCATTTCCTTCGAAAGCTGATGGAGTGGCGTTAAATCATCGATGATCCAGAAACTACGACCATGGGTAGCTGCAATAAGATTATCATTCTTCACCGCCAAATCATGAATAGGCACAGGAGGTAAGTTGAGTTGAAACTTATTCCAGCTCGCACCATCGTCAAATGAAATCCACATTCCTTTTTCCGTGCCTGCATAAAGTAAGCCTTGTCGTTTAGGATCTGCCCTGACCGTACGAACGAACTCTTCCTTAGGAATTCCACTAGTAATCACAGACCAACTCTTTCCAAAGTCTGTGGTCTTATAGATATAGGGGGTAGTGTCGCCAAATTTATAAGAAGTGGCTACTACATAGGCACCTCCTTTCACAAATGGATTGACATCAATACAATTCATCATGTTGTATTTGGGAGACATGGGTGGTGTGACGTTCTTCCAGTTTTTTCCGGCATCGGTAGTTACATGAAGAAGTCCATCGTCTGAGCCAACCCATATTTCGTCTTTTGTATAAGGAGACTCCATGATCACGAAGAGGTTCGCATAATATTCAGCTCCTGTATTGTCTTGTGTGATAGGCCCTCCGGAGGATTTAATAGTTTCAGGTTCATTTCGTGTGAGATCGGGGCTTATTTCTTCCCAGCTTTCTCCTCCATTGTAAGTAGCATGGAGATGATTAGAACCGGCATACAATTTCTTTGGATTGTGAGGGCTATAGCAGATTGGATAATTCCAATTGAATCTATACTTCATCACTTCGGCTCCTGAGCCGGCCGGTAAAAATGGCCAGACATTAGAAGAGCGCTCCTGACCCGTAACTAAATTCTGCATGGACATATATCCTTTGTAATCACTTCCATAAATAATGTCATTGTTGAGCGGATCAGGAGCGAGGTGAGCACTCTCTCCAATTGAAAGGGCAAGCCAATCCCGTTCTGTAATGGAGTTACCCGAAGTACGATGTTCTATTCTCACACTGGTGTTATCTTGTTGGGCTCCATAGATTCGATAAGGAAAATGATTGTCTGTAGTCACGCGATAGAACTGTGCTGTCGGTTGATTGTGATACGTAGTCCAACTATTTCCACCATCATTGGAAACCTGTGCTCCACCGTCATCGGCAATGATCATGCGCTGATTATTGTCAGGATCTATCCATAAGTCATGGTGATCACCATGGGGCGCATCTTTCAACACAAAGGTTTTGCCTCCGTCTTTAGACACACCATAACTCACATTCATATTATAAATGATGTCTTCATTTTGTGTATCCGCGTAGATTCGACAGTAATACCAGGCACGTTGAAGCAAGGCTCTGTCTTGATTGATACGCGACCATGTTTTTCCGGCATCATCCGAACGATATACGCCTCCTTCCTGATTTTCAATAGAAGCCCACACCCGATTTGAATTTTTTGGGGAAACCGTAACACCTATGATTCCATTGACCCTTTTCGGCATCCCAGGCTTGTCAGAGAGATTTTCCCAGGTATCTCCTCCATCTACACTCTTCCAAAGCTTTGAATCGGGTCCACCGCTATCCATTCGGTATCCATTTCTACGAATGTTCCAGGTAGCCGCATAAAGTATGCGAGGATTATTCGGATCAAAAACAAGATCCCCAGCCCCTGCATCTTTGCTGGCAAATAATATCCGCTCCCAGGTAAGCCCTCCGTCTTTGCTTCGATATACACCACGCATGTCCGATGATTTCCACAGATCCCCCATGGCGGCTACATAAACTACATCGGGATTTTTTGGATGAATGCGAATACGGCTGATATGACGAGAATCGCGCAAGCCAATGTGTTTCCAACTTTTTCCTGCATCCGTAGATTTCCAAACACCCCATCCTGATGAAACATTGCTCCTTACTGTTTGCTCACCTTCGCCTGCATAGACAACATTAGGATCACTTTCCGCCACAGCAACCGCTCCGATAGTTCCACCAAAATAATTGTCAGTAAGATTCTCCCAGGTCTGCCCTGCATCATAACTTTTCCAAACACCGCCACCGACACCACCGAAGTAATACACATTCGGATTACCACGAATGCCTGTAACCGTGCATGATCTCCCACCTCGGAACGGACCTAACTCGCGCCAGCGTATGCCGGAGTAGAGTGATTGATCGAAAGCCAAGGTTGAAGGCTGCGCTGATGCTGATTTCTTTTGAGCATTGCCCACGAAGGACAGAACAATAAATAATAGTAGAATTGATTTTCTCATGATAGTCTTATAAATAAACTGCATGATGTTATCAAATATTCAGGAAAGGTCAATGGGTTTTTATACAGGCGGGTTGATTTTAGTGCTCTAGCCAATATTTTCTACATCACATCAATTTTATTATCAGCAGCATTCGTTTGTCAATTGTAACTCATCCTGGTTTTTGGGCAAACCCTGTACGAATCAGTTAAAAAAAGGGCCTGTTAAGGGCCCAATTCAGTATTCAATTTTATTAGAACGATTATAATGCGTCCGCCTTAATAGTCATTCTAATTTTGACCAGAACATTGAAGGCAACAGGAACTTGAGAGACATTCCCTGAAACTTCAAACTTGACGGCTCGCAATTGTTCAATTTCGTTGCCGATGGCTTCCAATCCCTGAACTGTATAATCCAATGTTTTCGTCACACCCTGAACAGCTGAAATATTCTGAATGTCAATACCTGCAGATGCCAAAGCAGTAGAGGATGTCCCAACAGTGAAAAAAGATCCTTTTCCATTGCTGAAGGTAATTGAGGGGTCTCCTACATAATTGGTAACTGTATATTCTACACTCTTAATGGTAACCTCTTTCACTTTGCTTTTGTACTTATTAAAATCAGCATTGTCGGTCGGATCAAATTCATTGACATCTGCATAGGACAATGGATCAGTGGGAGATGCATTGATAATAAAGGTGTGTTCCAGATCCACGTCAAAATTAACATCATCTAATTTGTCTAACAGACTACAAGATGCAGATGAAAGCATAAAGGCCAGGCACACCGCAGCAAGGGAGCGAAAGGTTAAATGAATTAGTTTCATGGTGTTTTTGATTTTTGTCTAGCGAATTTCTAGGAAATGTGATCTCTCACATACCAATATACTGTTTTATTCGATTTCAATCAAAAAGGTAACAAAACCATAAAGCCACCACTTCAAGGAATCCATTGCCCAGAGTATGTTAGGCTCTTTTTTTAAATAAAAAGGCGGTCCTGTCTGCAAAATTTAAATCAATTGTTGATTAGTACTTCTTTCGTTTCGGTCATCAATGCAGGTAATCCTTTTTCTTTAAACAGCTTATTGTAGTTGCTTACATCTTTTTGAATCAGGTCATTGTATTGAGTCTTATACTTCTGCCAATCGGCCTGCACATCCTGAAAACGATCGCGGGCGCCCTGGGTTAAACGGGGATCATGAGTGTCTGTTGTTGATCTTAGTTGAAGAAACTCTGCGTTGAGTTTGTTCGGAAAATTAATCACATCCTGAAAATTCTTAGAGCGGGGCTCAATCAAATTCGATTCCCACTTTTCTATTTTTTTGATCAGCTCTTTGCCAGAATTCAAAATGTCTTTTGCATCGGTATTGTTTTTCATCACCTCATTGTAGGTTTCTATTTGCTTTTTCACTTTGCGCATTTCATTCACCGATTTATGTACTTCTTCAAATCCTACAGCCGTCTGATTGAGGAACTCCTGTTGGGCTGTCCAATCAGCAGTAGTAGCGTTTAGCTTAGGATCCTGAATGATTTCAAATTCAGTTTCTGAAGTTTGGCCTTTGTACGTAACGGATGCCTTATATTTTCCGGGAGCAACACGATGACCACTATAATCTCCCATGACAAAAACTCCCTGTACGCCCGGTAACGATTCGGTGCGAAAGTCCCAGGCAAAACGATTTACACCTGCTTCTGCTGGAATGGTTGCCGGTGCCGAAGGACCACCGGGATAAGGTTTGAAGGTTTCGTCCTTCTTGTTGTTATACTTACGTATTACGTTGCCTCTCATATCTGAAATGACAAGGGTCACTTTATTTGTATCTGCTTTTTCTTTCAGATAATAATCCAGGATAACACCATTCATGGGATTACGACCAAGACCAGGAATGTCCCCAAGGTATTCGGGTATCGAAACAGAAGAATACCTCCAGGTTGGCTTGGGTTGATACAGTTTTACCGTGGCACTTCCAAAATCTCCTTTGGATTGCTGAATAGCACCCAGATCATCTAAAATCCAAAATGCACGCCCCGCAGTTGAAGCCACCAGATCATTCTCCTTGATAATTAAATCCGTTACGGGAACTACAGGAAGATTGAGTTGTAATTTGTTCCAGCTTGTGCCTCCATTGTAAGAAACATAAAAGGCGCGCTCAGCTCCCGCATACAAAAGATCTTTTACTTTCTTATCCTCACGGATTACTTTGATAAAATCATCTGTCTCAATTCCATTGCCGGTCTTTGTCCAGGTCTTTCCATAGTCCATGGATTTATACGCCATGTTGGAATAATCATTAAACTTATAGCGCGAAGCAGATATATAAACCGTTCCCTTATCATGTGTAGAAACTTCAATGGAATGAATGAGCGCTTCCGGCAAACCAGCGGGTGTCACATTGCTCCATGTTTTGCCTCCATCCTTAGTAAGATGCACAAGACCACAATCACTTCCGGTATAGATCACATCTTTTTCGAGAGGTGATTCTATCACATAATAAATCGTGTTGTAGTTTTCGCCTCCCGCTCCTTCATTGGTGATGGGGCCTCCACTGGTTCCCTGCTTCGTGGTATCATTACGGGTAAGATCGGGGCTGATGACTTGCCAACTCATACCTCCGTTGGTAGTTTTAAATAGTTTGTTGGCAGCATGATACATGGTCTTTGCATCATGCGGTGAGTTGATCAAGGGCGCATTCCAATTGAAGCGGTACTTCATTTTCTTTGGGTCGAAGGCAAGGTTGGTAGCAGGATATTCCTGCAAATCTTTAGCCTCACTGGTACGTGTATCCAGTACCTCTATCTGGCCTTGATAACATCCACCATAGAGAAGCTCGGGATTCGCAGGATCATTGAAAGCGATATAGGCGCTCTCACATCCCGGGCCGTTGAACCAATCTTTATCCGTAATTCCAAAACTACCGTTACGACTGGCAATCGCTACCGATGTATTATCCTGTTGTCCGCCATACACCCAATAGGGAAAACGATTGTCCACATTGACTCTATAAAACTGGGCCGTAGCCTGGTTGCCAAGAGTAGACCATGAACGCCCCGTATTAAAACTGATTTCGCCTCCGCCATCATCAGCCAAAGCCATATTTACAGCGCTTTTTGGATTAATCCATAAATCGTGTGTATCTCCATGACCCACTCTTAATGATGAAAATGTTTTCCCTCCATCAATAGATCGCGTCATTGGAGCGTTGAGTACATAAACAACATCCTCATTGATAGGATCGGCAAATACTTCCATGTAATACCAGGAACGAGCTGTTATCGTATTGTCATTAGACATCAAGTTCCATTTCTTGCCTCCATCATCCGAGCGATAGAGACCGGCTTTCGATTTCTCCGCTTCAACAATAGCATAAACTTTACTGGGATTAGCACGTGAAACGGAAACTCCTATTTTCCCTAACTCTTTTGGAAGACCTTCAATTATTTTATTCCAGGTCTCTCCTCCATCGGTAGATTTCCAAATGGCACAACCTGTTCCGCCACTTTCCACTTTCCAGGGATATCTCCTGTGCTGCCAGGTAGCTGCATAAATAATACGGGGATTTGTCATGTCCATGCTGAGCGCAGAAACACCGGTATTCTCATCAACATACAATGTCTTCTTCCACGTAGTACCTCCATCAATAGATTTGTAAACACCGCGATCGGAACTCGGCCCATGAACAGGGCCTTGAGCTCCCACTAAAACGATATCCGAATTACCCGGATGAATAGCGATCTCAGAAATGTGACGTGTCTTTTCCAACCCTATATTTTTCCAGGTCTTGCCGGCATCAGTGGATTTGTAAACCCCATCACCGTAAGAAGTCATTACCCCACGCACCGCGTGTTCACCGGTGCCAACGTAAATAACATTGGGATCCGATTCGCATACTGCGATCTCTCCTATTGAGCCAACTTTGAAAAAGCCATCTGAGATATTTTTCCAGGTAATGCCCGCATCTTCCGTTTTACCAAGTCCTCCTCCTGTATAACCGACATAGTAGAGATTATCATTTCCGATAACGCCAGAAATTGCATTTGCCCGACCTCCACGGAAGGGACCGATATTACGCCATTTAAGTCCTTTATATTTTGCCGCATCAAAGCCGGATGCCTGCACTGCAGGTTCAGATTTTGATTTATTCTTTTGGCCATATACTGTAAAAGAGAATGCCAGCATCCCGCAAAGGGAGAAGGAAATTAATTTTCGCATAAGATTGAGTTTAGAGACTTGAAATATCTCTAAAACCCATCGCATTTCAAACGAAATTATGTGAATGGCAAACCGGTAATCAGTGGTTGGCGATCAGTAGTCGGTCAGGATAAGAGACCGATTACCACATACCGATTACCTGTTCTTCAGTTCTTTCATCGCTTTCGCGAAATCATCCTTCAACTTTCTTCCATTGATGTGGTGTTGATTTTTTACAACCCACTGTCCGTTGATAATCGTGCCGAGGTTACGACTGGAGTCGGAAGTAAAGAGAATGGTGGCGAGTCTGCTTTTTTCAGAAGTATCCGCAAGTAGGTGCGATTGGGCATTGTACACAATGGCGTCAAAAGGTTGACCAATGGCAAAATGATCGGTGAACTTGTTTCCCATGGCTTTTCTGCCCGATGCGATTTCTTCATTTATTAAATACCTGGCAGCATCACCTTCAAATGTATTTCTGAAATTACTTACGAGGCGCTGGCGATAATCAATCATTCGAAACTCTTCGAGAGGATTGATACCAATATGACTGTCTGTACCAATCGACCAATGTCCTCCGAGTTTCACATATTCCCGCATTCGGAAAATTCCATCGCCCAGGTTTCCTTCGGTGGATGGACATAAGACAACATTGGCTTTCGAAGCTGCCAGCTTATTCAATTCCTCATCATCCAAATGTGTGGAATGCACCAGGTGAAACCGATTATCTAATGGAAGGTTGTCAAGCATCCATTGCATGGGTCGTTTACCGCAGTGATTGATGCAATCCGTAACTTCCTTCTTTTGCTCTGCTACGTGAATGTGAAACGGCAATTCTTTTGGCCCTTGATGAAAAGTTTCAATAACATCTTTCAAATTAACGGCACGCAAGGAATGCACACAAAATCCCAGCTTCGCATGTCCTTGATTTTTAACAACTTCTTTTGAAGCCTCAAAAAGTTTGAAATAATCGCCAATCGTTTTTGAAATAAATCTTTTTTGCCGTGACTGTGGATCTAAACCAAATCCTCCCTTCTGATAAAATACCGGAACGAGCGTAATCTTAATGCCTGCTGTCTTGGCAGCAGCCACCATCCTTGCTCCCATTTCAGCAAGGTTGCTGTAAGGTTTCCCGTCTTTATCATGATGGAGATAGTGAAACTCAGCTACATGTGTATATCCATGCCGCAGCATTTCGCCATACAAAATAGCCGCTATGGCTTCTGCCTGATCGGGATCAACCGTGAGGGCGCATTGATACATGGCTTCGCGCCAGCTCCAAAAATCATCATCAATTCCGGAGGGATGAATCTCGGCCAATCCCGCCATTGCATATTGAAAGGCATGAGAATGTGAATTTTGAAAACCGGGTAACGCAAAACCCTGAACGGCCTCAAGCGCAACGCCTTCCTGCGGTGCCTGATCTGATAAATAGTTAACGGTTCCACGCTCATCAACTCCTACATAAGCTGGAGTCAGCCAGGTGTCTTTTTGAAGAAGGGAATTGAATTTGAAGTATTTCATAAGATTTAAATCAACAATTAGAATGTGTCTAATAGAACACTCTATAGACTTAGAATTCAGTCGAATCTCATCAAACTATTTTCAGTCCTATTGGACTATATTTTAGCTTAATGACAAAAGGAATTGAAATCGGGCTTAAATCTGTGTAGACTTTTAGATTTACATGAACTAATAACTCCCGAATTGGGTTTTTGGCAAAAAGGTTAAATACCACCTTATCCCAACATTTAGGGAGTATTTTTTTTAGTGTACCACCAAAATATTGAACTCCTGAACTATTATCTGGCAATAGAACGTCTCTTTCACCCTTTTTAAATTCACTTGAAATGACCTCCAACCAAACCTCACCATTTTCAGAGAAAATTGATTCTGATTGATTTTGAATGTCAAGATCAAAATGTAATTCACTCCCTGTAAAATTGAATTTACACTCAGGCTGAATTTGCCTATCTTTCTCAACCTTTTGTCCATCAACATAAAACTTAATAGCTTCAAAATTGGGTTCACTTTTCCGATTCGGGTTAGCTTTATACCATTTCAATTTTGAAATTAAGCCATTCTTCAAGAGTTGAATCTTATTCCCGTAAACAATATGAGGATGATGTTTCAGATCAAACGGTATATCTTTAGTGTCATTTATCAATAAAATAACCTTCTTATTTAGAGCATGGGCGTACCCTACCTCATAAAATACATTTGCATTTTTACCGCTTAAATCAGCAATGATATAATCAGCTTTATTTATCTGATTATAAATTCGATCAAGAATTCTCTCTTCGAAAATTTGTTTGTCTACTCTTTCGCAATACATCTCAATTTCCCTAGACTCGCAAGCAGCTTTTATGGCATTGTTATAGATCTTGTTATACTCCTTGGCAAATGGCATTAAAACAAATACAAATGGCTTATTCATAAACGAAATAAAGTATTTTGACTTGTCTTAAATCAATTCTCAATCCAAATGTTCAATCAGCCTCTCAAAAACCTTTTCCAAAATCAATCTCATCTTCTCTGCCCTTGCGTTATCATACTTCATCTCCGCATCATCCATGTAATTCACCTTTGTCATCTCTAGTTGCAAGGCATGAAAGTTATCACCCGGCCTTCCATTGTGTCGGGTAATGTAGCCTCCTTTGAAGGGATAGTTATGACTAACCTGGCAGCCTGATGCTTCCAGAGAATTAAGTGTAGTCTCAATTAAGCCCGGAGACGCTGAAGTCCCATCGGCATCACCCAAGATTAAATCCGGAAATTTTTCCTTGTGAATTGTCGGGACGAACTGACGAATAGAATGACAATCCCAGAGCAGAACTTTACCAAATTCATTTTTTGTTTTTTCTAAAAGCTCACGGAGTTTTTGATGATAGGGCCAGTAATAAAGATCAAGCCTTCTCTTAATCTCCATCGGATCAATTTCTTTGCGATTGTCACGATAAATAGATTCTCCTAAAAAATTGGTAGTCGGGCAAAGTCCGGTAATGATTCTTCCATCGGTATAGAGTGGCTTGCTTTCGGGGTCGCGGTTAAGGTCAATTACCCACCGACTGTAGTTGGCAGTGATCATGGTAATGCCCATGGCCGGAGCAAAATCATAAAGCCAGTCGACAAACCAGTCCGTGTCATCTGGTGCTTTAGTCAACTCTTCCTTGTATTGATCTTTTAACTCTGTTGGAAATTGAGTCCCACAATGAGGAACGCTGATGATAATGGGAACTTGTACTTGTTGCGTTGCTAATATGGAATAGGGCGAACTCATACTACTTTTTTGATTTTTGATAGTTCTTTTCTGCTTGTAGCTTTTGCCTATAGGACTCCTTCAAAGCGATTTGTAATTGATTATTCACAACATCCACCGCAAGCTTTTGCGCGAACGCCTCTTCTGCGCTTTTACTAGCCAGTACCATTTGTTCCTGCGCCAACTTTTGTACCTGAGCGACCTGAATGCGAAGTTTAAGCACCTCCTCCTGAAGTTGATTAACTAATCGCTCCTGTCTCTTTACTTCTGTCTGCTGTACTAAAGCATAAACCATACTTATCAAAGTAATAACAAAACAGATTCCCAATACCAGTGCTATTCTTCGGGCTCGGTTAAGGTCGCCATTAGTTTTAATCTTCTCTATACTATTTTCCATAGCCAATTATTTCTTATCCCGCTTTCGCTTCTTTTTCTTACCCTTCTCAAGCTCCTCTGTCAACCTCTTCATTTCAGCTAGATTTAGTGCAACTGCATTTTTATATTGTGAATTTTCCAGCCGGACTTTGCTCAGTTCCATTCTATAGTCACTGGCTGTATTCATCAATTGCTTTTTCAATTTCATAATTCGTCTGAACGATTCATCAATTCTTGCTTTTGAAATCTGCCCGCTCTCTACAAAGCCTCTAATCGTTGCATGCACTTTATCTACCGTTCGTTGTTCACTGCCCTGGATATTGTTTGAAAAACAGAGTATGTCTACCCCGGCATTAATCGCCAAACGGATTGACTCCTCCATTCCGTATTGTTTGGTAATGGCATACATCTGCATGTCATCTGAAAAAACTACGCCCTGAAATCCCAATCTTTTTCGAAGTACGCCATCAATAATTTCCTTTGACAACGTTCCTGGCAAACCACTCTTATCCAGATTTTTATTGACGATATGGGACGTCATTACCGCATCTACCTCACCCAAGGCCAATAGAGATTGGTAAGGTTTAAGTTCACGCTCACTCCAGGTGTTCGTCACATCGGCCACACCAAAATGAGTATCTTCTTTGGAGCTGCCGTGACCAGGAAAATGTTTCAGGGAAGTAATCACTCCAGCTTTATGATGTTCTCTCACATATTCTCGTGCCATCATTGTTACTGTATCTTCATTCGCAGAGAATGATCGCTCTACTTTTACAATGACGGTATTGTCGGGATTGACTGCCAGATCGACACAAGGAGCAAAGTTTACATTAAACCCAAGACCTGCCAGCGTGGTGGCCGTTGAGCCCGCATAAAATCGTACAGAATCCAATGTCTTCGCTTTTCCGCTCGCTGCCGCGGTAATCGAGCGGGGGAATCCATATTTTTCCTTCAGTCTGTTTACTTTTCCTCCTTCCTGATCAATTGAAACAAACAAGGGAATAGGTGCTGCCTTCTGGTAGGTCCAAATCATTTTTTTTAGGCCGGCATACGAGTTTGTTTTAGGAATATTTTTTTCAAATAGAATAATCGCCCCCGCTTTACCGGTTGCCACCTCGTGCAGTACGGCTGAGTCAACTTCGGCCTTGGGCATTCCAATCAAAATCATCTGGCCAATTTTTATGGCCAGACTATCCATAGCCTGCCCCTGAAGTTTATTCGTGAGAGAAACAGATGCTATCAGCAAGAAGGTGAGCGCCCAACTAATCTTCTTGGACGTTCTCCATTTTTTAACAAAGTAGTTATTCGTTATCATCAATAGTTGTCTCTTATGGTCATTAAAACTTTCTGCATTGATCCCCTCACCTCTTTGACGGAAGCAATGAAATTATTATTCATAAAGCTAAAAATTAAAACTCGTCCTTTGCGTGTAATTATAAAGCCACTCAAATTATGATTATTCGCTAACGTCCCTGTCTTCGCAAAAATATAGGGAGACTCTGCGGTGTACCAATTCTTTAGCGTACCACTCTTCCCTCCTGTTGCCAGTAACTTGAAAAGTCTCTCTTGTGGCACTTTCCCCTGAATTTTACTCCACAACGCAACCATTACTCGGGGCGTAACTAAATTATAACGGGAGAGTCCTGATCCATCCACCCATGTGATGTCATCGGGAAGGTCGGCCAGAAAATTTTCCTTCATATACCGAATGGCAATCTCCGGCTTCAATGTGTCGCTCACTACGGCTGCGCACATCATCAATAATTGTTCGGCAATCAGATTGTCGCTTTCATACATCATTACTTTGTATAGACTGTCGGCAGGCACACTATAAAGAGATTTCGCTGAGTATTGACTCGCAAAGTCAGTTTCTTCAACAGTTTTCATTAATGTATCTGATAAAAGTTCTACGAGTAGGTCTGCGCTATAGCGAAATGGAATTTCCCAGGATTTAGTCAAAGGTGATAGTCTTCCAGGAAAGAATGTCACTTGATTAGAATCCATTTCCCGTTCTACTTTTGTCTGCGCCTGTTTAGCACTATCTCCTGACACGAGGTGCTTCGAAAAATAAGTTGGTGAAATCACTAATTTCTCATTGTCATCTACTTTCAACTTCATGCAGTTCCCATATATGGGAAAGGGTGAACGCTCAGGAGAAAATGAGTAGTTATAATCTTCCCAGGCCCAGCCGGGTCCCAAGCGGTCGGTGTTGAAGTTGGATTGAGAAAAGAAAACTTTTTGTGGCCGGCTTCCTAAAAAATCAATGACCTTACTATTATTCGTTGTGTTGCTGTAAAGAAAGGAGGGGTCTCCCAATCCCCAGAAAATAAGGGAGTCATTTTGTTCAACATATTTCAGCGCTGGGATAGAATCTCCCAAAATTTCCAACCCTGTATAAAAGGTGAAGATTTTTATATTTGAGGCCGGTGTGAAATAATGTTCAGCCTTGTACTCTACCAACGACTTTTTGGTAGCTGGGTCATAGAGCATAAACCCGATATGATCCTTTAATTTTTTTTCGGTAGAAACAAGCTGTTTGCGAATAGTGACTTGCGGAGAGCATGCATAAAAACCCAGGCCAATCAGTAGTAGTGCATTGACAGACCTCCTCATTTCATTTTGCGCTGAGATAGCGTTCCATCAAAATCTTTCGGTGATGGGTTTCGTGCCCTGCAATAATAAATCCAAGCACAACAACTGGCAATTCATTTCCATTGGCGCTGCCCTTGCGGATAAGCATCTCGGGAGTAAATCCGTCAAACATATCGATGGTAGAAACACGCAAGTGCGCCATCTCGTCTGCAATCTTTTTTAAACTTCTTCCGGAAGCATTCGCCTGAGACGCATAATCGTTTTCTTCAAAAGGTGCCAGATTTGTCTTGTCGTTGCGGGCAAAGCGCAAGGCACGATAAGCAAAAATGCGCTCGGCATCAATGATATGACAAAGCAGTTCACGTATGCTCCATTTCCCATCGGCATAGCGATAGTCTGCTTTCTCTTCTTTAATAAAATGCACCAGCTCCAATGTGCGGTGACCTGATATACGCAGCGCCTGGATCAAATCCGTTTCTTCAATCTGTTTTACATAATTCTTGTAAAAGTGAGGAACAGTTTCAAGATTGAGTAACATAATTCTGATCGGTTAGAGGATTGCTAAAATTTAGTAAACACCGAATCCGGCATCGTGTCTTGAACTTTCACACCCCAAGGTCCTTTACCATCGCTCCGATCGGCTGATATGAGAATGTCTCCATATTTTTGATAAGTATCCCAGGGCCGAACCCATTTCGGTTCTGCTTGAGTCGCATCGGGGTAATAGGCCCACAGCATCACCAGTTTCGTTTTGATGTCTACGTAAAGTCTATACTTATTCTGAGGAGTATCTCCTACCTCTTTGAAAGTAAGTTCAAGCACATTGTATTTTTTTGTACTCGTTATAGTGTCAGCGCCTAAATATTTTAACGTAACACCAGAGTCTTTTAATTTAAAAGGCATCACCAACCAATACGAGTCGTTGATCCAGATGCTCTTTCCAAATCCTACGTACTTTTTAACCGTATCGGGCTGAGTTATCTCACCGTCTCTGCGCATGACTCGCCCTGTATCTGTATTGATGTTGATCAAATAGGTTCTGCCATCATCAAAACTTTCTATACGAACGCGGCCAGTCATTTTATCCCACACCAAATGCCGCACGTCAAAGAAATCCCAGGTGATATACCGTGTTTTATCCCAATTTTGTCTTCCGCCCATAGCTACCATAATGCTATCCGCCAATTCAATGGCAGCCGGATCCGATCCTTCCCAGTCAAATCCTTCCATCGCGGGATTAGCACCGAGTTTATCTTCTTTTTTTTGCTTTAACTCACAGGCCAAAAGGCATAAAGCTGATATTAATAGAGCAACTATATTTTTCATTTGCTTAAAATTGAGTAAGTGAAGTTAGTTAAAATATTCATGCTTTGATTAACCTTCATTTATTCAAATTTCTTCGCAGCGGTACGAAGCATGAACTTCCTTAAATAGCTTTCAATCGGCAAGATAAGCAGGGCAATGAATACCTGAATAAAAAATTCGATGACCGGTGAACTCTTAAGGGTAATCAGCGAAGCCACCACCGTTTGAATAAACTGAATTAATAAAATGACCGTCAATAAAGAAAGAAGACTACTCAGGTATCGATATCGTGAATTAGCTGCGCCAAGCTTCATTGATAAAAATACGAGCACGCTAAAAAAGATAAATTCGCTGGCATAAAACCACGGTTGCTTCCAGTAGGGTGGCGTCACCTCCAACTTAATGAGCTCCACTTCTGAAATTTTTCCCATCAAATTTTTTGACTGGATTTCTAATTGATAGTCCCCGGGAGGGAGATAAGAGAAATTGACTTTATTATTGCTGGGTGACCAGACTGACCAGTTTTGAGTGAGTCCTTTTACCTGATAGCGGTACTCCAGTGCCTGCAAACTCACATAATCGGGTTGGATAAATTCAAAATTGAGTGAGCTTTCCAATTGACTCACCTGTATTGCTTTTGCCGGGGCCAATTTTGTTTGCTCCCCGCGCACTTCACGCAAAAACAAAGGATAGTCCTTATTTTCAGCCAGTATGTTATTACTAGAAAACTTATACAATTCATTAGCTGCGGTGATGATCCAAAGACCACCTTTTTCTGCCGGAGCCAAAAACCGAATGTCGGAAAAGAGACTCAGCCACTCCAATTTAAGTGCTGCTTGCAGCCTTGGATCTACTGTCCGCCAGCGATGTTCATCATAAAACCAAAAATTACCGGCAGAGGCAAAATATTTTTTTGGACTCGGCAGTGAATCGTACCGAACCAATTTGTTCTGGCGGCCATCGTACCGATTAAAAACTCCCGAGGTGGCAATATAAACTTCCGTTCCATAGGCAATCCCTACCGTTTCATCCATGGATGGATTTGAAAAAGGAACATCAACAATGTCAGTTATCTCATTGTCTATTGTTTCTATCTTATGGATTTTATTGCGACCACAGAGCCACAGGTTTTGAAGCTTATCTTCAAACATGTGGCTGATGAAATCACTGATCGTATCCAATTGATGTGTTTCACTCCAACCCTTTCCGGTATCGGTAAATGTCCTTATCTCTTCACTCAGGGTTCCAACAATCAATTGATTGAGGGATGGTGATAGAAAAATTGCTCTAACGGGTTCATTAATAATTGTAGTCGCCTTTAATCCCTCTACTTCATATACACCACCTCGCCCGCTGGCAATCAATTTGCCCTCGGCTTGCTGCATTTGAGAAATCTTCCCTTCAACTCCATCAATTTTTTTATACGCGTGATTAAGTGCAATGAGCGCACGCTTGGTTTTTTTCTGAACTATCCTGGACTTATTTTTCTTTTGTGTTGTCGAGGATTCGATTTCTACTTCTGCGATCCTTTTTCTTTTCTTCTTGAGCAACGAAAAGACGCGCCCTTTCCTTTGCTTCGATTCTGCGGGCAATTCTTCTGCAGTGACATTTCCATTTTGCACCACTTCAAAAATAACTTCATCCCGATAAACCTCTTCCTTTGTCAAGCGAAACAAACCTAAGGTAGTTCCTACATATACTTGCCCCTGAAAAGATTGGACGCAAAGCAAATTCCCTTGAAGACCTGGATAGTGATCAAAACTACGGAAGGGAAGAAATGGCGCAATGCGCGTAAATCCATAGTTATGGGCTACCCACACTCCGAGATTCGAATCGGTGTGCAACGCAAATACTTCATTGTCAGGCAGGCCAGTGTAGTAGTTGGTAATTTCTCCAGTATCTCCTGTTTCAGGATTGAAAAAAAATACTCCTCCACGCAAGGTTCCAATGGCAATCAGCGATTCATTTACCCATGTGCCGTTTACGATAACGTTGTTATTCAGGTATGATTTATCTTTAAGCTGAATCTCTCGAACCGCACTTTCACCATAGGTTAAAAATAAACGCCCGGCCTCATCGCCAATCAATACTTTGTTGCTGTTCGGTAATGTAGAGGTGAATAATACATCTCTTGGTGTCGGTAAGGCAAAGGAAGGCGCAACAAATTTGTTTTGATCTAGTTTTGAAAGCGGAGCGCCTTCCGTTTCTACATAAACATTTCCACCTATTTGAAATAACCCTGTAAACGCCTTCTGAGATGCAGTCACTTTGATACTGGCTTCAACCTGGCCTGAAGCGATGTTGACGGCAAATAGATAATCCTCATTGATGAAAAAAACCTTGTCTTTGCTTACCTGAGAAGAAAAAATATTGGCTGCTTCCGGATGTTGATCGGAAAGAGATTGGTAGGCGCGCTGATTGTTTTCATTCCACCGTAGCCAGCCAAATCCCTTAACTCCTCCAACAAAAACTTCTCCTCCTGGTACTGTAATGGTAAAAACTGCGCCTGGTGTTGAAGCCACACTCCAGTTGCGTCCATCAAACTCCACCACTCCGGTCTTATTAGCGAAATACAATACCCCTTTGTCATCCTGAGCAATTTGAAAGCTGAGGTAGTTGATATTTTCGCTGGAGGGGGAATAATGAGAGAGAAAATAATTGCCATTTTGAGCCTGAGCACCCGATAAAAAAGCCAACAGACAAATAAGAACCAACTTCAGTTTCATAATATCTCAAAAAGGAACATTCAAGATATAAAATTTCAAGAGATTATAAGGCATAAAAAAGACGGGAAGTTATTCCCGCCTCTAGGTGTTGCATACCTCAGCGTTGTGCGTAGCTATTCTACTTCACCAAAAACAAAAAGTCACTTCCGGGAGCATTGTCACCAAAGTCTCCTAAGCGGGGTGGATTTTTCAATTTCTCTACAAAACTATATATCTCCTGAATGGTGAGAATACCATCTTTGCCTCCTTGTGACGCAAGAGCTTCCAGAAAACTTTTAGCAAATGGCGAGTGCTGGCCTGCGATGCCATCTGACACATACGTTTTTCCCCCTGATGTCAGGTACTTGCGGGTTTTATAAAGGAGCTTACGGGTAAGAAACTCTGCCTGCGATTGTTCTTTGTACACTTCATCATCTTGACCTCGGGCAGAGGCAAGTGCTGCATCAAATGTTCCGCCAAAGCAAACGTCCATCGCCAGGAAAATATGTTCACAGGGAATGTTATTTATAATAGAACGCAATCTGTTGTGGGAGAGGTAAGTCGTTTTACCTTCATCGTTGAGCATCGATTCTCTGGTCACCACAAAACCTTCGCCAAAAGTCTGATCATAAGTACCATGACCTGCAAAGAATATAAACAGTTGATCCAGCGGCTGGTACTGCTTTTCGCCATATTCACGAAGTTTTTTCAAGACTTCAGCTTGCGTGGCATTCTCTACAACCTCTACTTTAAATTTGTAGGTCTTTTTCAATTCCTCCGAGATGGTGCGTGAATCAAATACCGGATTGACCAGATCACTCCAGTTATCATAGTTATCAGTAGCGAACACCAGACCATAGTCAGTGCGCTCCAATTTGCTGGCATCCGCAAGCGAAGTAGCACCCACAACCACTTTTCTCCAACTTGATGTTTTTACCCCTTCATTATTTTCAGCTATAATCTCCACCACATTGTCACCTTCCATCAACATCAGACTTTTTTCAATTGCTGTATGAAGTGTCTCTCCTTCTTTGGGTTGGATGGCCATTGAACCACGGCTTGCCGTTTCAATAGTTTGTTTAATGTTGATCGTCACACTCTTTAACGGACTTGGACTCTCCACCAGAAATTTGATCTTGAACTTAGAGTCTTGAACATAACTTGTTTCCGGAATAGGAAGAGTCCAATTGATCACCGGTACAGTTGTCGTTACCAGTTTATTTGGATCGCTGAAGTCTACCTCAAATTCGCTAGACCGACTGGTCACATTCTGAGCCTTCATCACAGAAATGATACTCATAACCAGTAGCAGTGAAAAGGTGATTTTAATTGGCGCTTTCATCGTTCTTCAATTTTAATTTTTCAAACCAATTTTTTCGATCCGTATTTTTCTAAATCTCTACTACAAACCTTATCATCATTAATTACCCCCTGGTAAGGGTGGGTCCTTTATGTCTTCCACCACGGTGTCAGCCGCTTTCTCTCCCCCACTTCCACTCGCCAAAAATGCAATCCCCCCTACAACTGCCAATGCCGGAATAAGTTTGGCCAAAAGGGGAAGCTTTGGTTTTACCTGAAAATAATCTGAATAGATAATTTCGTCTGCCTTTTTTGAGTCCGTTATTTTCAAACGATAATCCTTGCCTGGTTTTACTTTCGAACCTACCGACATGGAATAGGCTCCATTATTGGGGTGATTTAATTCTCCGCTCACGCGCTGTGAGCCTTTATATAATTCAATGTGAATGGGATTTGTATTGCCCGGCCGCCAGGCCACATCATAGTTTTTTCCGCGCTTATAGACTTTATTGGTATCGAAGTTTTTAAGCTTAACAAACGGAACAAATACTTTCCCACGAATTTCAAGCGAGAGCTTCCCCTTATAGCCTCCATATTCCTGCAAGAGGTTCCATTCCAGTCTCCTGCCGTTGCCGGGCTTAACTTCCCCTCCCACATCGCCTTTTACTTTCGTCAGCGGAGCAGAGAATTTGTCCTTGGAGGCGTATAGGTTGATCTGGTATTCGTTGTTAGGATTATTATCCTCCAGATCATAGTATACTATCACTTTCTCTCCGGCTAGCTCAATCTTTTTGATTGACGCTTTCTGGCCGATCGCACCAAGGCTTGTCAGCAACAAGAAAGACAGTAAGAGATGTTTCATAGTTGATTTGATTATAGTCGTTCTCATTTCATTAAAATAATTTTTCCGCTTTGTACATCCTTCAGGTTTTGTCCTGAAACCACAAGACGATAGGTATAAAGTCCGTTATTCAAATTTGCCTCCGTGGTATTCCACTCGGTGCTATAAAATCCGGGTTTAAACTGACCTTCAACAAGCGTACCTACCTTTTGACCAAGCATATTAAACACTTCCATTCGCACCTGGTAACTGCTACTATGCTCAGGCAACGTGAAGGGGATCACAGAAACTCCTGTGGAAGGATTAGGAAATGCTTTGCCCAGTAAAATTTTATCCGGCTTAATTTTGCCTTTCAAATTCTCTCCGAAATAGATCCTGAACTTTTTGGACTCCATCGGATTAAAAGAGTAAGCAATCTCTTCACGCATGTCAATCGCTTTCTGCAACGTCACGTCAAAGAGGTACAGTTCTTTTGAGCTGACGCCAAATTCAGAATTGTCCCAGGAGAGTAGAGAGGCGGCATCCAGACTGGCATCAATTGTAAACTCCCACATAAATTCCTTTTGTGTAGACACCACATCGCGTGCGAAGCGTTTCATAAAGTGTTCAGGGTGTGCTACACTCATTTCGATACGGTCCTCAAAAAGTGGTGGAGGCACGACCATATCAAAAATATCTTTACCGGCATTGGCATCCGGATTCATGCCGATTGATCCCATTCTAAATTCCAGATCACTTTGCTGCAACAAGAAGTTGACCTCCCATGAGTCCATGCTGATTTCTTTGGAGAAATTGTGTTGAATAATTCTCCCGCCACTGGTTTGTCCCTGGAATGGAATTTTCAAATTAGCAACATCATTGTCTGCCTGGACAAACCCTCCTTTATAGGGTTCGATCACGCCCGGATCGGGTGCAAGGTTATAGGCAGTGCCCCCAAATAAAGTAAGCTTACTCACACCGCTGGTGATTGCATTGTATGCCAAAATATCATTCCATTGAATGGCGGTTAGGTAAGGATTGCCAATTTCATTCCATCCCTTTTTCAGAGCGAGCGTGAACAGTGTGTCACGATTTTCTTTAGGTGATTCACCATTCAGTAAAGTAATGTTATCCACTTCTCTTAGATTAATAAAATAACCTTCACCTCTGGCAAAAGAACTCAGTGTGCCCGGATATTCATCCCAACCCGGTGAAGGTGTTTCATGATAGCGAAGGAACCGATACTTCTTTTTATCGCCTGAACCTAGTTCATCAAAATTCGCGGCTATGTCCTTGTTAGAAATCTCCCAGGGAATGGAAATGATTTGATACCCCGAAATAGCACCGTTACCTTTTACTAAAGCTAACGTTGGCGGACTGGATGCAGGATAACTTATACGGGTTACAAAATATTTGCCCGTTGTTGCCGGGAGCCGGGTGATATTGTTACTTCCATCTTTTGCAGTAAAATAATAATTGATGCCCGTCTCATCAAAGAAGGAAGACTGCACCGGGAAATCCCATTTTTGCGTAGTGGTGTTAAACGTTCCGCTAAGATCAGCAAAGGTTTTACTCGAAATTTTCCGGTAAGACATCGTTGCGCTTGCAACGGTGCCGCTATTATCCATTACGGTTGCACTAAATGTATGTGGACTTGCAAATCCTTTGTCAACCGTGGGTACAGAAGTGAAGGCAATCAGTGGAGGAATGTTATCGATCGTAGTAAACGACCAGCTTGATGTCGCTAACGCAAGGCTGGTATTTCCATAAATATCTTTGAAGGCCCCGGCTTCAATGGCTACAGAGTATCCGGTCAGGTACAGAAGATCAGCCGGTAGATCAAGCGTGAATTTGTTTCCTACCTGTACTAGTGTATTAACATCAATGGTCTGAACCGGAGTGATAAGATTACTCGACAAGTAGATCAGAATGTTTTTGCCTGCTACTGCGGAAATGGGTGAGGCTGCATCTGTTAAGGTGATCTCCAGATTACTATTAACCGCAACACTAATGGTAGCATTGGCGGGAGACAATGTACTGATCACAGGTCCTGTATTGTCTTCTGCGATGGTTAAAATTTGATTTATCGGGGGCGCATTAATGGTTTGCACAATACCCGAAGGCCAGGAAACCGTAATGCTGTTGATAGACGCTGCATTGCCTAAACCAAAGTGCGCGATCAAACTATTTTGTGCGTTATAAGCAGCCCCTGTGTTGGATTGAATTTCCCGCGTACCGGTTTTGCCTGCTGCGGTTAATGATACACGTGCCCCAATGGCCGATTTATTGGAAACGGTGCCGATCAGTTTTATCTGCGACCAGTTACCAGCCGTGGTGATTTTTTTATTATTCTTTAAGATGGTATTGTTCTTATCAGGAAAGGCAGTGGCCAGATCCAAAAAACCATCTTTGTCGTAATCTCCAAAGGCTGCTGTGAGATTATTGCGAAAGTAGTTGGTGGCAAACTCACCACTAACTTGCGTGAAATTTCCCAAACCATCATTGGTATATAAAAATTGGATGTCCGTAACCGTTGCCGATTGGTTGCTAACGAACAAATCCATATCTCCATCATTGTCAATATCACCAAAGCAACCTCCATACGTGTTGGAAACTGTGTTTGATACTGGATCAGCACTCATGTAGGTGAACGTTCCATTGCCATTGTTTTTGAACAGGGCATTGGCCGATCCGTAATAGGCAATGAAAAGATCCAGATCACCATCATTATCTGTATCACCCCAGGAAGCTGCGTAGGCATCTATTGTTCCATTAATGTTTAAGGCGGGAACGGCTACCGTAGAAAAATTACCGGCTCCATCATTGACCAGCATACGGGAATTTTTGCCCGGACCTCCTGAATCAAAACCCACCAACAATAAATCCTGGTCACCATCATTGTCATAGTCAGCAGGCTTTACATCATTAATGAAAACTCCAGTACCCACTCCTAGGTCCAGTAGGATCAGGTCGGTAAACCCATTCGCGCCATCATTTCGCAAAACATGCAACGTCACATTATAGGTATTGTTGACTGAACTCACCAACGAGATCAGTGGAAATAATAAGTCAAGCTTACCGTCCTCATTGTAATCCAACCAGGTGAAGGTGCCTGAAAAATAGTATTCATAGGCTGGCAGTCCGCTCACTTTAGTAAAGGTACCATCTCCATTGCCGGAAAATATTTCAACCTGCGCCTGCCCGGTGCTGTTATCCTGCCGGGTTCCTCCGAGGTCAATATTTCCGTCATTGTTAAAATCCGCCCAACTGCTGTTGATAAATGTTCCGGGGGGCAGATTCGTTAATACTTTATCAAATGAGCCACTCCCATTATTGCGCATGAGAAAACTCGGTTCAATGTTTCCATTGGAGGCCATGTATAAATCTTCGAGTCCATCGTTATTAAAATCAATGAAGGCGGAAGAAACCCGGCTAATGGCAATGTCTAACGTGGTTGGAATAGTGGTGATAGGAGTGAAGTAAGGCTTCTTAAAAATTACAGAAACTGGAGCGGTGTTAGATGAGCCCAAGGGTGTAGGGTTTCCATTGGCAGCTCTCACCCGGTAGAAGTAGGTAATGTTATTGCCGAATGGAATGGTTCTATCAACAATTGTCAGAGTAGGATAGTTGACAGTACCGACAGGTGCAAATCCTATTGTGAATCCAGCATCAAGCGCCCGCTCTACGGTGTACACCTTCTGATAATTGCCTGCCGCCCATTGTACCTGAATACCCGTATCGTCCAGAACGGATGCATTAACACTTGTAGGTGCTGCAGGAGCAGGATCAATTGTATTTAGTGTGAGGACGGTCGTTTCTGAGAAGATGGGATTGTTCGGAGAGAGGTACCAGCGAGGATCGGTCTGCCATTTCAGGGTTAGCGTATTGGTGCCGGGATCAAACGTGCTGGTACCATTGCTTAGTATTCTGGAGGTAGAACCACTATGTGTTCCAGAATACAAGTGTGTTACTCCGCAGTTCTCTGTAAAGAAACCCGGCATCGCTGTCGCACCGGAAAAAATAACCGGAACAGCACCATAAAGACCACCTGTAAAATCAGTAATGGAGTATTCACCGTTGCCCAGGTATCGAATGCCAACATTAGGATTGGGAAATGTTCCCCTGCCACTCTGGTTCAGGAGAATGGAACTCCAACTCCGATTGTCCGGAATAGCTGCCGCACATTTTGTCAGAGTCGTTACGATAACCTCGTTGGAATAAATGCTTTCACCGGCATCGTTGACCGCCTTCACCCTGAAATAGTAAGTAGTATTGGGCGTTAAGCTTGTCTGTTGAATGGAAGCCTTGTTTATGGTCTGCAGGGTCGACACATCTTTAATGCCCACACTGTCATATTGAAGATTGTTACCAACCGACCGCTCAATAACAAAATATTTTTCATTGGTAGAATTGTCTTCCCACTTTAATGATACCCGGTTGTGACTATAGCCCTCGTTGGTAAGATTGGTTGGCGAATTGGGCAGCACAATAGGCTTAGCACTTTTAAGAAGGCCCTTGTTATCCAGCAACACGTATAAATATCCCTGGGTATCGATGACGGCCTGGCTAGGTTCAATAAAGTCGGAGGAAGAATAGTTAAAGGACAGATTCACCCAATTGGCCCCATCATCTCGTGAAAAGTAAAAGCTGTTACCGGAATTACTCAGAGTCAGGTATCCATTATTGGCTATAATAAATCGATTAGAAAGTGGCACGGGTTGCGTGGTCCAGGTTACTCCGTCATCGGTGGAAGTTGATAGTTGATAGACGTTTCCCCCAATGGCTTTTGAATAGAAATATACTTTGTTACCTTTTGCCCATATCACCTTTCCGAGACCATACGTCTGAGTGCCATTAAATGAAAGTCCGATAATTTTGGTAGCGGCCAATGTAGTGATTGAAATTTTCCATAACTCAAATTGAAGAGTACTAGAATTATTCAGGAAAACAAAAATTGAATTTGAGGCTACTGCATATTTATAAATGGAGCCTGATGGCAGGCCCGTGATGGCAAGAGCGCTTCCCCAACTGACTCCTTCATTAATAGACTTATAAAATGTATTTCCACTGCGCGCATAAATGGTTGTGCCGTCATAGGTATATCCTTCCATTAATCCTCCACCCGGAACAGTAAGGTTTGTCCACACGGTTCCGCCATCGATGGAAACATCACATCCGCCATTAAAAGCAAGAATGTGGTTATTGGCCAACAGCAGTAAATTAGTATTGCTATAATTCATCATTTCCGGAGAAGTACTTTCAGTCCAGTTAGTTCCCTGGTCGGGTGAAGTGAAAAGTCCTAAGTTTGGCGCAACTACCCATGTACTGTTGTTATGATAGACCATGTCATTGAACTGGATTCCGGCAAGACCGTTGTTTGAGGCTTGCCAGGATCCTCCGCTGTTAGTCGAAACATTTATCCCACTACCGGTCCCTGCCAAGACACTGGTTGTACTTATTGCCAGTAGGCAATGGACACTACTTAAATTTACAGATGGACTCCAGGTACCTATCCCACCACTACTGGCTGAAAAGTAGGTGTGGCCATTCGTATATATAAAGAGGGAAGTCCCTGTAGGACTAGCTGCAATCACTGCACTTGAAAAAGTAGTCTCTGTGCCCGGTCTTGCGATTACAGTCCAACTGACTCCATTGGTGATAGATTTAAAAACATTGTCGTTAAAAATGGCAAAGATGGTACCGGCTGCATCCACAATCAGTCCATGATCGTTTGGAGGATTGGCATATCCAGGTGTTGTGATTCCTCCCGTGGTTATCTGCGTATAAGTTCCTGTGCCTCCGGCCGACCTTATGATTCCTAATGCTGCTACCCTGAGTAATACATCCCCAGCACCATCAATGGCTATATCATTAATGGGGTTAGTATTGCCTGTGTTGGTATACGGTTGGGTGAATGATGCACCATCGTTTGTTGATTTAAATACAGCCTGATATCCATTTAAATCAGTATACGCCAACACATAAAGCGTATTAGTGCCGGTCTTTCTTATCTGAGATGCATTGTTAAAACCTGTACTACTGTTTAACGTGATCCAATTCACACCTAAATCGGTGCTGGCATATAAAATAGAATACGCTATGGCATAAATTTTCCCACTGGCATCAATTTCAATGTCATTGATATAGGGATCATTAGCAGGTAATTCAACAACCGTCCAGGTGGTTCCACTGTCCGTGGATCGGAATATTCCGGGAACGTTATACACAAGGGCAAAAATATTTCCATTGGGGTGTTTCACTAAGTCCCGAAGGTTACCACCATAGGGCCCATTGAGGCTGGTCCAGTTGGTTCCTTGTGAGAAACCGGCAAGGGATGTCAGTAAAAAGAGGACAACAAGTAAACGTCTTCTCATAGTTAGTTTTTAATAGTCCGAAATTGATGCGAGCAAAAAAGGGTATGAAGTGACTATCATTTAGCCCCCAAATTGGGTTAGAACCATTTATAAAAATATAGGAATGGGCCACAAAAACCTAATGCAAGCACTTCTTTAAATGCTCTGACTCTCAAAGAAGTAATCGATCCCTACCGCAAAAAAATCACCCAAGCCTACTCACCCAATCGGGTTATAAGCACTGTTCAATCACTTTAGTTTTTTGGGTGATACGTGGTTAGATAAAAAACAGGGTCAGCTAATCCGACTCCAGTCCACAGCAGAGTTTTTAGCAGCTTCGACCTGTCTTTTGATCCCTGCATTTTCAGCAGCTCTCTGCTATTTCAAATCCATTAGAAATAGTGGTTATCGGCACATAATTTTCCGAATTTGCATAAATTGCACACATGACATACTCCATTACGGTGAACGAAAAAAGCAAAGAAGGCAAAAGTGTTTTGGCCATGCTTAGGCTCATTGCTGATAAAACAGATTCCGTCCAGCTTATTGAAGAAGTAGAAGACGACTCATTGGCAAAAGCCATTGTAAAAGGTAAGTTAAGCGGCTATGCCGACACAAAAAAGGTAATGAAGAAGCTTGGTTTAAAATGAGACTTCGATTTACCAATCAGTTTGAAAAGCAGTTTGATAAAATTTCAGATAAACGTATTAGGTTGCAAATAACCAAAGTACTTCAGGAAGTAAAAGATGCACCATTACTTTCTGCGGTTGGTTCTATAAAGAAATTGAAAGGGCACAAAAACACATTTCGAATTAGATCAGGCAATTACCGGATAGGATTGTTTCTAGAGCAAGATGGATCTATTACAGCTGCCGCTGTTGATGTTCGGGGTGCTTTTTACAAGGGGTTTCCATAAAAAAGCCTCTCTAAAACTTCAGCTAATCCGACTCCAGTTCACAGCAGAGTTTTTAGCGGCTTCCACCTGTTTTTTGATCACTGCATTTTCAGCAGTTTTAAGTTCAGGGTCTTTGTCAAGAATTTCAATGGCCACTTCTCGTGCTGTTTTTAATAGCTCACCGTCTTTGCCAAGGTCGGCAATTAAAAGATCCAGGGCTCCGCTTTGTTGCGTGCCCATCAGATCACCAGGGCCCCGCAATTTCAAATCAGTCTCCGCTATTTCAAATCCATTGTTGGTCCGCACCATTGTATCCAGGCGCACTTTGGATTCCGCGCTGAGTTTAAAACTACTGATGAGTATGCAATACGATTGATCGGCCCCTCTTCCCACACGGCCGCGGAGTTGATGTAACTGCGATAAACCAAAACGCTCCGCACTTTCAATCACCATGACCGATGCATTGGGTACGTCCACGCCCACTTCAATCACGGTAGTGGCCACCATGATCTTTGTTTCTCCTTTTACAAAACGCGCCATTTCAAAATCCTTGGCTTCCGTTTTCATCTTGCCGTGCAGTATGCTAATGGCCACATCGGGAAAAGCACGCGCAATACTTTCATAGCCATCCATTAAATGTTTGAGATCGAGTTTCGCGGATTCTTCAATGAGCGGATAGACGATATAAATCTGGCGCCCCTCAGCGATTTGTGTTTTAATAAATCCATTCACCACCAATCGATTTGAATCAAAACGATGGGTAGTCTTGATCGGCTTTCTGCCTTTGGGCAATTCATCGATTACTGAAATTTCGAGATCACCATAGAGTGTCATCGCCAGCGTGCGCGGAATGGGTGTAGCCGTCATGACCAATACATGGGGGGGCAGGTCTTTATTTTTTAGCCACAACCGGGAGCGCTGCGCCACACCGAAGCGATGCTGTTCATCAATGATGGCGAGTCCAAGTTTTTGAAACTTCACGCCTTCTTCCAGCAAAGCATGTGTGCCAATCAATAATTTCAACGTTCCATTCTCCAATGCTTCGTGTAGCGCTTTGCGATCTTTCTTTTTGGTTGAGCCGGTGAGCAAGGCAATGCTCACATTCATTTTATCAGCGTATTTTTTCAAATTGGCATAATGTTGCTGTGCCAGTATTTCGGTAGGCGCCATTAAGGTCGCTTGCGTTCCGCTGCCAATACAAATCAAGATGCAGATAAAAGCAACAATCGTTTTACCGCTGCCCACATCGCCTTGCAACAAGCGGTTCATTTGTTTGCCCGACTTCAGGTCTGCATAAATCTCCCGCACCACTTTTTTCTGAGCTTCCGTTAGTTGGAAAGGCAAGTGTTCCTTATAAAATTGAGTGAGAATAGAAGTATCATTAAAAATCTGCCCTTTGAATTTTTCCTGACGCACCAGTTTCAGCTTGAGCAAGCGAAGCTGTATATAAAACAGTTCTTCAAACTTCAGCCGATGTTGTGCAGCCTCTAGTGATTGATGACTTTGCGGAAAATGAATCTGAAGCAGTGCTTCTTTTTTTGAAATCAATTTTTGATTTTTCAGTAAAGCCTCCGGCAGTGTTTCACGAATATGGTTTTGTGCTACTTTCAAAATTTCGTGCTGAAGTTTAGCGATGAACTTGCTATCTAAATGACGCGCACGCAACTTCTCGGTGATGGGATAGATGGGTTGCAAAAATCCTCCTCGTTCGCTCTTCTCGCTCACAGGGTCAACTTCAGGATGTGCTATTGAAATCTTTTTGCCGTAGCGGTTGGGTTTTCCAAAAACCACATAGTCAATCCCTGGTTTTATTTTATCCACTGTCCAGGTGATTCCCTGAAACCACACCAACTCAAGTTCTCCGGTAGCATCTTTTAATTGTCCGACCAGTCGTTTCTTAAAGCCTCCACCGATGAGCTCCATCTTTACGATCTTACCCTTCACCTGCACATAGGGCATGGCCTCATTCACTTCGTTTATAAAATAAAATTTGGTTCGGTCTTCGTGGCGAAACGGAAAGTGCTGGATAAGATCTCCAAACGTAAACATCCGAAGCTCTTTCTGGAGGAGCGCGGCTCGCTGCGGGCCTACGCCTTTTAAAAATTCAAGTGAGGTGTCAAAAAAATTAGCCAATGGGTTAATATCTGATGTTACGCAAAACTAATAATCTACCGTTATCGCGAGCGTCTGTTAAGGAAGCGGGCGGTGCGAAGCGATCCCAAAATCGATGGGATTGCTTCGCTCCAGCGCACATCCGACTCAGGTGCTCGCAAATGACGTATGGTTATGAGTAAGGTCAAGCTAGGCAATTATCAAATCAACTAATTGTTCTTCCACTCCAACGTATTGATCAGATGCATAGCATCTTTTTTCATGTAATCAATAGCGGGCTTGAGGGAGTCATTCTGAACACGGGTATTGAAGTAGAGCGCTCCGCGCAAAAAGTTTTGTGAAGAATCGGTCATCGTGAATTGAAACTGGCTGGGCACCTCACCCTCAATCTCCGCAATAACAGCCGTTTTTCCGCTTGGCGTTTTTGTGATCATTTCATCAATCGCATACGCTTTGATCTGATGTTTCGCGGTAAGGTTGTAAGCATCGTCCATAAATTCTTTCAACAGCGAATTTTTGTTTTGAACTCTCTTGTACGTAAGATGAATATTCGCCTTCAATTCAGGGTAATAAATTTCTATCCAATGGCGCTCATGAATCCAGGAGGTATCTTTTAATAGTTTGGCATGAGTGGAATACTCAAAGCGGTAAGGCAATGAATCAGGGGTAATCTGATATTCGATTGGAGGCAATATCAGTCGGTTGTAGCCTTTGGGCTTCGGCTGAAAATCATGCGTACAGCTTGCAAAAAGAATCAGCGACAAGCAGAAAAAAAAGGAAGTTCGTTTAATCTCCTTCATCTTCTTCCGCCTTATCCAACAGCGTCACTTTCACTTTTTTAATACGCTTTTGGTCTACCGCCAAAATGGTAAACACAAAATGATCGTGAGTAATTTGTTCATCCACCACCGGCAAAGCGCCATGCAATTCAAGAATTAATCCTCCCAAAGATTCGCTTTCGCCACGAACTTCGTCAAACACAGAAGATTCAACGTCCAGTGCTTTGTATAAATCATGAAGGGAAGTTTTGCCCTCAAACACAAAATTACGATCGTCAATCTTTTGGTAATTCTGATTTACTTCATCAAACTCATCGTTGATCTCTCCTATAATTTCTTCAATAAGATCCTCCAGCGTAATGACTCCCGATGTTCCACCGTATTCATCTACGACTACGGCCATATGTACACGTTTGCTCTGAAAATCCTTTAATAAAGAATCCAGTCGCTTCGATTCGGGAACAAAAAGTCCTTTCCGCAAAAGCTTCTGCCATTTGAACTGTTCGCCTTCGTCCAGATGAGGAAGTAAGTCTTTCGTATACAACACACCTTCAATGGTATCAAGCGACTCACGGTAGACAGGAATTCTGGAGAATCCTGATCCATTTACCTGCTCCATCAGCTCTTTGAAATTCAACTCTACATCTACAGCGGAGACATCGGTTCTGGATTTCATTACTTGCCGCACGGTGAGCGTCCCAAAGTTTACAATTCCTTTAAGTATATCTTTCTCCTCGGCCGTAGTTTCATTATTGCCGGTGGTCAGTTCCAAGGCATGGTTCAACTCCTCCACGGTAGAGCTATAGCCTTTTTTCTTAAACCTCCGCTCAATGAGATTGCTCATGTTGAGCAACGGCCATGAAATAGGCTTGCAAATACTTTCAAGAAATTTCCACGTACCGCCCATCAAGCGGGCAATAACCATGTTGCGCTGCGTAGCGTATACTTTCGGAATAATCTCACCAAAAAAAGTAATGGCAAAGGTGGCCCCGAAGGTCACGAACCCTACTATAATCTCGGCAGGCTTATGCGTGCCTGCCATGTCCCACATCAAAAAAGTAGAAATGGTCACCACTCCAACATTCACAAAATTATTCATGATGAGAATGGTGGCCAGTAATTGCCTCGGCTTTCTCAATAAGTCAATGATGTTTTTAGAACTCTGGTCATCCGATTCGCGGCACTCTTCGAGGTCATCGGCCCGCAAGGAAAAGAACGCAACTTCCGATGCGGAGATCATTCCCGACATAAACAATAGCACGGCTATCGCTACAAAACTAAAAATGTAAAAATAGTTTGGCCCTGCCGAAATAATTTCGGTCAAAAAAAACTGACTGGGAGGTTCGTCCAACGAAGTTAAAAGATCCACAGGTTAAAAGGGCAGGTCGTCTGAAGTGTGATCTGCCGTAGGTCGTGGAGCGCTGGTATTCACCTCAGGGCTACTCGTGCTCTTCGAGTAATCACCACCTCCACCGCCAGGTTTCGTACTGAGCATGGTCATATTATCTCCAACGATCTCCGTAGTGTAACGGGTTACTCCCTCCTTTTCCCAAGACCTGGTGCGAAGTTTCCCTTCGATGTAGACCATGTCTCCTTTGTGAAGGTATTTCGCAGCAATGTCTGCAAGGCCTCTCCATAATACAATGTTGTGCCATTCCGTGACTTCCTTGCGATCACCGGTAGTTTTATCTTTATAGCTTTCCGAGGTGGCCATCGTAAAATTGGCTACAGATGCTCCATTTTCAAGATTTCTTACTTCGGGATCTTTGCCCAAACGACCTACTAAAATAACTTTATTTACGCCTGACATATGCTTTGATAATTAAGTTGATTTCTTTCGATACTCACTGATATCAGCACCTTTCCTGTAGATAGGATTTAAGTGGGTTACAAAAATACCAAATTTTCGGGTCACCTATAAAATACCCGATTCCAGCAAAAAGCGATTGACCAGAATTGGTTTTGGCAGTTTATGCATGGCTGCTCTGGAGTAGAACCTCATGCTATCTTTTTTTAAATCAATATTTTTAGAATGTTTTGCCTTCAACGTTATAAAAATAAATTTTGCAAGTAAGATTTGATGTGAAAGGACATGTCGATAGGTAGTGGAACTGCTATGAAATTCAAATTTTTGCTTGAATCCGGAAAGGACATCTGCTTGCCCCACAATCAATTCAATTTTTTGAGGTCGCTTTGTTTCAATCAACGGAAAATCATAAAGCCCCTTCCAGATATCCTTACCTTCTCTTTTTCTCATCATCACTTTCTTGTTTTGTTCGATGACCAGATAATAAAAATATCTTTTGCGTATTTTAATTTTCTTCTCTTTTATCGGCAGCCTGTCCTGCCATTCTCTCGCCAGTGCAACACATGATTTTTCGAAAATGCATTCTCCACACTTGGGGTTCTTTGGCAAGCAATGCGTTGCCCCGAACTCCATGATCGCCTGATTAAACAAATCAGGATACTCCTGAGAAATCAATTCATTCGCCTTCTTCGAAAAACGATCTTTGCCTTCCGGTGAAGCAATGTCATGTTCCATTCCAAAAACCCTGGACAAAACACGAAATACATTTCCATCCACCACGGCCACGGGCTCCAGAAATGCAAAGGATGCAATAGCCGCGGCAGTATAGGCTCCGATACCCGGTAGCTTTTGAAGATTCAGGAAATTATCCGGAAAATTTCCGTGGTAGTCTTTCACAATTACTTTAGCACAGCGATGGAGATTTCGGGCACGTGTATAATATCCTAATCCTTGCCAAAGTCGCAACACATCTTGTTCTTTTGCTGTTGCGAGCTTGTGAATCGTTGGAAAGTCTTCAATAAATCGTTTAAAATAAGGGAGGCCTTGCGCCACACGGGTTTGTTGAAGAATAATTTCTGAAAGCCAGATCGGATAAGGGTCTTTTGTATCTCGCCAGGGAAGATCTCTCTTATTTTCCTTATACCATTCAATTATTTTTTTACTAAAAGCTGATTTATTCATTTTGGGAGAGAACCGCTTAAATTCTGTTCGTGAAGGTCTAAAAATTGAATTAATATCAAACACCTTGTTCAGGTTCATCGCATTTTCGTACCCATCATCGTGATTATCAAAGAATTCATTTTGCGTTTGAACATTCTGCGTTTAAATTTGCCCTCCTGAAAAATCAAGACATTTAAAAATAATCACCGTGACGAAGGCAGACGTAATCAATCAAATCGCTGAAAAAACAGGAATCGACAAAGCTGATGTTTCTGCTTCTGTTGAAGCTTTCTTCAGCATTGTTAAAACATCCATGTCCAGCGGACAGAATATTTATATCCGCGGATTCGGAAGTTTTATTAACAAAAAGAGGAAAAAGAAAATTGCCCGCAATATTTCCCGTAATACGGCCATCGTCATTGATGAACATTACATCCCCAGCTTCAAGCCTGCCAAAATCTTTGTCAACAAGATTAAGAACAGTGATAAAGTAAAGCAGATGGCGGAAAAAAATTAGTCAATTCTTCAATGGGCCGATGACTTGTCGGCTAGTTAATGCTAAGAACCCGGATTATTTTAGTTATCGTCAGCATTGTCGCCATCGCATTGCTTTTTCTCCTTCCCAAAGCCGTAGTAGAAAATGATAGTCAGTTGGAGTCTGGAGTAGCCTCAGATTCCGTTGCCGTGAAAAAAACTACTGACCCACACAACACCTCGAGCAAGGAAATTGCGATAAAGATTAACAACTTGAAGGCCCGTTACTTATCCGGTTCGCGAAATGAAAAAAATGTTATCTTTGCCGACTCTTTAGCAAACCTGTATCGGGAAGCTGGCAAGTTTGACAGTGCCGCCTGGTTTGCCGAAGAAGCAGCAACGTTCTTTAACACCAAGGAAGCTTTCCTGAAGGCAGGAAACAATTACTATGACGCTTTCACTTTTGCCATGGAGGCAGAGAAGCAGAAAGCCTTAGCCGAAAAGACACGAAGTTTTTTTGCCAAAGTGCTGGAAGCCGAGCCTAAAAACCTCGAAGTAAAGACAAAAATGGCAATGACCTACATAAGCTCAACTTCACCCATGCAGGGGATAATGATGCTGCGTGAAGTATTGACAGAAGATCCTGAAAACGAATTGGCACTCTTTAACATGGGCATGCTTTCAATTCAATCCAGGCAGTTCGACAGGGCAATTGAGCGGCTGGAGCAATTGATTGCGGTGAATCCAAAGCATATTCAAGGGCAATTGTTATTGGGAGTAGCGTATATGAACAGCGGGGACAAAGCCAAAGCCAAAGCCCAGTTTGAGAAAGTAAAACAATTGGATAGCGATCCGTCTGTACAAGCTACGGCTGACTCGTATCTGAACGATTTGAAATAAGATTAAGCATTTAATAAAACGTATTATGCCAAGCGGTAAGAAAAGAAAGAAACACAAAATGGCCACGCACAAGCGCAAAAAGCGTTTGAGAAAGAATCGCCATAAGAAGAAGTAATCCACGGTTAGTACCGTAAGGGTTACTCCTTCATTTTAGTCCTAGTTATTATTTTTTGACATCCTATCAATCTTGAGTAACGAACTCATCATTAGTGCAACACAGCAAGGATGTCGCATAGCTCTTCTCAAGGACAAGACATTAGCCGAATTCCATGAAGAAACGGAAGGAAGCAAGTTTGTAGTTGGTGATATTTACCTGGGCACTGTTAAAAAGGTAGTCCAGGGGCTGAACGCAGCATTTATCGACATCGGGTATGAAAAGGATGCGTTCCTTCACTATCTGGATCTCGGACCTCAGTTCGGCTCATTACAGAAGTTCACCAAACTTGTTCGCGCGAAAAAGATCACTGGAGGCAAGCTGGATAAATTCCACTCCGAAAAAGACATTGATAAGCATGGGAAAATTGCCCAACAGCTTTCAAAAAGCCAGCTTGTACCGGTTCAGGTTGTAAAAGAACCGATCTCGACAAAAGGGCCGCGACTATCTTGTGAATTATCCATCCCCGGGCGATACCTGGTGCTGGTGCCATTTGCTTCGTCTGTCAGTGTATCTAAAAAGATCACCAGCAACGAAGAGCGGAAGCGCTTGCTTCGCTTAATTCAATCTATTAAACCTGAAAACTTCGGTGTTATCATACGGACAGTAGCCGAAGGAAAAGAAGTAGCCGAGTTGGACAAAGACCTTCGCAACCTCGTGAAGACCTGGGAAGAAGGAATGACGCGTTTAGTCAATGCAAATTCTAATGAGAAAATCATCGGTGAAATCAGTAAGACTTCTTCTATTCTTCGCGATTTACTCAATGAATCCTTCGATAACATTCAGGTCGATGATAAGAAGATTTTTGAAGATGTAAAAAGTTATATCCGCAGCAATGCTCCCGACAAAGAGAAAATTGTAAAACTCTATACCGGCAAAGCGAAAATTTTCGAGCATTTCGGAATAGAGAAACAAATCAAATCTGCTTTTGGTCAGACAGTAAGCCTTAGGGGTGGAGGATATCTTATCATTGAGCATACCGAAGCATTGCACGTGATTGATGTTAACAGCGGAAACAAATCCAACCGTGAAACGAGTCAGGAAACGACAGCGCTTTCTGTTAACGTAGAGGCGGCAAAAGAAGTAGCCCGTCAGCTCCGCCTTCGCGATATGGGTGGCATCATTGTGGTGGACTTCATAGATATGCGGAGTGCGGATAGCAAGAAACTCATCTACAATACCATGAATGATGAGATGAATGCTAGCGATCGATCCCGACACACTGTGTTGCCCCTTTCAAAATTTGGATTGATGCAAATTACGCGTGAGCGTGTTCGCCCTCAGATGAACATTGCCACCAAGGAAGTTTGTCCTACGTGTAATGGCACCGGCAAAATAATGGCATCTATTCTGGTAACAGATCAGATTGAAAAGAATATAGAGCATCTTTTTGTCAAGCAAAATGAAAAGCATCTTGTACTTGCGCTTCACCCATTCCTTTATGCTTTTTACACAAAGGGAATAATTTCTTTGCGCATGAAGTGGTATTTCAAACACAAGAGTTGGGTAGCGCTGGTGAAAGATTCTTCTTTAGCCATCACGGAGTTTAAATTCCTTAACCGCGATGGTGAGGAGATTGAGCTGGCCAATCAGGCGACTACGGTAGCATTGGCGGATTAGCACATTAAAAACGAAATCTTAAAGAGCTTCATATCCCCTATGGACTCTCCTTTTTTCTGCCAACCTGTCATTTTTGAAGGCTGGAATAGATTTTGGGAACTCCGGTCAAAGTCGAATTATCCTAAAATTATATCATTATGGCAGTCGTTAAAGAAAAAGGCAACATCTCCATTCATACCGAGAACATATTCCCGATCATCAAAAAATTCCTCTACTCCGATCACGAAATCTTTTTGCGGGAATTGGTGAGTAACGCAGTAGATGCAACTCAAAAATTAAAAAAACTGGCATCTATCGGAGAATTCAAAGAAGAATTGGGCGACCTCAAAATCGAAGTGAGTTTTGATAAAAAGAAGAAGACGATCACTGTCAGCGATAAAGGAATCGGAATGACCAGTGAAGAGATGAAGAAGTACATCAACCAGATTGCTTTTTCAGGAGCTACTGAGTTTGTTGAAAAATTCAAGGATAAAGGAGATGCAAAAGATATCATCGGAAAATTCGGATTGGGCTTCTATTCTGCCTTCATGGTGGCCGATGATGTAGAAATTATTTCACGCTCGTATCAATCGGAAGAAGGCGCGAAATGGGAATGCGATGGCTCAACAGAGTTTGAGCTTTCAGCAACCAAAAAAGAAGCACGCGGCACGGACGTCATTCTTCACATCAGCAAAGACTCTGAAGAGTTTTTGGATGAATACAGACTAAAGGGAATACTCGAAAAGTACTGCAAGTTCCTTCCTGTAGAAATCAAATTTGGCACTAAGGAAGAGAGTGTAGAAGATGGCGTGGATAAAGACGGAAAGCCAAAACACAAATCGATTACTGTTGACCGGATCATTAATAATCCTGCTCCACTCTGGGCAAAAGCTCCCAAAGAACTTAAGGACGAAGATTATTTAAAGTTTTACAAAGAACTGTATCCCTTCACCGAAGATCCTTTATTCTGGATTCATCTGAATGTTGACTATCCTTTTAACCTCACCGGAATTCTTTACTTCCCTAAGGTGAAAAATGATTTCGAATTGCAGAAAAACAAGATTCAACTTTATTCACGTCAGGTATTTATTACTGATGAAGTGAAGGATGTTGTCCCTGATTTTTTAATGATGCTTCATGGTGTGTTGGATTCCCCCGATATTCCCCTCAACGTGTCGCGCAGCTATTTACAGAGCGATGCGAACGTGAAGAAAATAAGTCAGCATATCACCAAAAAAGTTGCTGATAAGCTCCAGGAGATGTTTAAAAAAGATCGCAAAGAATTTGAAAAGAAATGGGATGACATCAACATCTTCGTAAAGTACGGAATGATCAGCGATGAGAAGTTCTATGAAAAAGCTAAAGATTTTGCCTTATTAAAAAATGTAGACAAGAGCTACTTTACCTTTGACGAGTACAAAGAGAAAGTTACTCCCAATCAAACGGACAAGGAAAAGCAAGTCGTGTACCTGTACACATCTGATGCCGGTAAGCAAGATTCTTTTATCCAGTCAGCCAAGGATAAGGCATACGATGTTTTGGAATTAGACGGTCCGCTGGATAGTCATTTCATTAGCAACATTGAACAGAAGTTTGAGAAAACCCAAATCAAACGAGTAGATAGTGATACCATCGACAAGCTCATTCTGAAAGATGAAAAGGTAGACAGCGTATTGAGCAAAGAGGAAGAAGAGCAGGTAAAGAGCATTTTTGAAAAAGCCATTAGCAACAAAAACATGACGCTGGCCGTGGAGTCTATGTCACCCGGTGATTTACCAGTAGTTGTTACCATGAGCGAATGGATGCGCAGAATGAAGGACATGGCTCGCACAGGTGGTGGTGGAATGTCTTTTATGGGCAACATGCCTGATAGCTACAATGTCACCATCAATGGCAATCATGGCATCATGCAGAGGATAATTAAAGCCGAAACAGAAGAGCAGAAAATAAAACTGGCAAAGCAGGCCTATGATCTTGCCTTGCTATCTCAAAATATGCTAACAGGCGCTGATCTTACGAGCTTCATCAAGCGAAGCATTGAATTGGTAGGCTAGGCAGGGTAGTTCATAAAAATAGATAAAGGCGCCCTCAAGGCGCCTTTATCATTTACCCTTTTGCAAATTGATTTACTTTATCGGTTTGAGAATTGGTTGTTAGATTGACCACCATTTTATCAAAAAAGTTTCCATACCTCAAAAATATTTTTTGCTTAAATTCGTTTCTTCATTTTATCTCATGAAAAAGGTTCTGGTCGTTATTTGCTTCCTTCTACCTGGCTATCTCTTTGGCCAGGCGAGCGAACCGCGCATACAGGAGGGACAGTTCACCTTTGACACTGATAAGCCATTCACGCTGTTAGAACTTGACGAAAAGGTTGAAGATCCCATCGTCACCAAAAAGAAAAAACCTAAGAAGAAAGTTTTTTACGGCATTAAGACTAAAAAAGGATTTACCCGCAAAGGGTTTGGAGATAAAATCACGGTAGAACTATTTTACTATCTCAAAACCCCTGACAAGCCTAACTCTTTTGCCCGGGATATCTACTGGTACGATTTTACACGTAGGGAAATACGGAAGACATCAAGCTTTGATCCAAAAAAAGGCGTGCTTCTGCATGGACCCTACAAAAAAATGCAAGGCGAAATCGTATTAGAAGAAGGGATTTATTACAAAGGCACCAAGCATGGGCGTTGGATGCGGTACAATCGTGAAAACCTCCTGGACGACAAAGAGAAATACTACAAGGGGTGGCCAAAAGAATCCATCGTTACTTACTATGATCCGGTCGAGCGGAAAAAAGTGAAAGAGATTATTCCCATTGAGTTTGGCGAGCGTGAAGGCTACTATTATCTATTCCATGAAAATGGAAAAGTGGCAGTAGTCGGAGAGTATCAATGGAATAAAAAAGTAAATGATTGGCTGGAAAATTATCCGGATGGAAAGCGTAAGCGAATCATTGCCTACCCGAGAGAGCCTTTTGAAAAAGAAATAAAGCCATTCATTAAACGAGAATGGGATAGTAAAGGCAAAGAAGTTTATTCCAGCACAAAAGGCTAATAAAAAGCATCTTCAATATGTACTACTTCCGGGCCTCCACTGTTTAGGTTTATTGAGACAATATCATAACGAACATTCCCCTGCCAGTTCGTTTCATGCAAATAGTGATCAGCTCCTTCTAAAATTTTTTTTCTTTTTTTTGAATCAACAAATTCTTCCGGATGGCCGAAGTCCGATGAACTTCGTGTTTTCACTTCTACAAAAACCAGTAAGTTGCCCATACGAGCAATTACATCGATTTCGGAATGTTTATGTCTATAGTTGCGTTCGACTATCTCAAAACCCTTTCTCAGCAGAAAGTCGGCTGCGAGCTGCTCCCCTTCATTGCCTCTTTTGATTTTATCACTCATGGGCCTACCTTTGATGCCTTAAGTTAAAAAGATCGATGAAGAAACTAATCGAAGGGTTTACCCGGCAACTGGCAGATGCGTTGAAGATAGGACAAGCTGTAGATTTAGTGAGACCTGGTAGTGATATCCGAAATGTGCTTATGACGGGAATGGGAGGCTCTGGAATAGGTGCGAATTTAGTAGAATCTCTAACGTTTGGACGAATCCCCATTCCGGTTACGGTTTGTAAAGGATACAATATCCCACAATTTGTAAGCCCGCATACACTTTTTATCGCTTGTTCCTATAGCGGAGATACAGAAGAAACCCTGGCAGCGGTCAATAAGGCAATGCTCAAAAGAGCTCACATTATTTGCATTACTTCTGGCGGCAAAATGTTGGAGTTGGCTAAGGAATACAACTTATTTTATATCCAGGTGCCGGCAGGATCACCAAGTCCTCGTGCGCAAATTGGATACATGATGGTTTCTCTTTTAGCTGCTCTATATCACACCAACCTGATCGGAGCTGCTTTTATAAAAGAAACAGAAAACTCGATCGAATATCTCGATCGTGGTGAAAAAGCAATTCAAGCAGAAGCGGAATTGATCGCTAAAAAAATAAAAGGAAAGCTTCCCATCATTTATTGTGATGGTCGACTGCATGCTATGGCTGTTCGCTTTCAGAATCAGTTGAATGAAAATGCGAAACAAATGGCTCATGTGAACACCTTTCCGGAAATGAATCATAATGAAATTGTGGGTTGGCGTTTCCCGGAAAGTATTCTTCAACAATCACAGGTAATTTATTTATACTCTGACCATGATCATGAGCGTGTGGAGAAACGTATGGAAATCTGCCGCGAGATTTTTGAAAAGCGATCAACTCACATCGTTGATATTGTTGCTGAAGGAGCCTCCTTACTGGAACAATACTATTATTTAATTCACCTGACGGACTGGATCAGTTACTATGTTGCTAAAGAAAATCAAATTGATCCCGATCCGGTTGATGCTATTGTCTTTTTAAAAGATGAACTGGCAAAACTAACGTGAACCAGATCATCAATCGCGAAACGAAGTTCATCGACTTAGGGTTAATTGATTATAAAGAAGCCTGGGACTATCAAACCAATCTCTTCAATCAAATTCTTGCTGTCAAAGCTGAAAACAGAAGTATTCCGAACAACGAACAACAAGCAACGAACAACTATCTGCTCTTCTGTGAACATCCTCATGTATTTACGTTGGGTAAAAGCGGTGATGAAAAGAACTTATTAGTAAAAAAAGAAAACCTACATACCATCCATGCTTCTTATTATCCGATTAACCGTGGCGGTGATATTACCTATCATGGCCCGGGGCAATTGGTAGTCTATCCCGTCATCGATCTCGAAAATTTTTTTACAGACATTCATAAGTACATGCGTTTATTAGAAGAATCGGTAATCCAAACACTCCATGAATTTAAAATCGAGTCGGGCAGAATTTCGGGACTGACCGGTGTATGGCTAGGTACAGAAAATAAAAAGAATGCACGAAAAATTTGTGCGCTAGGCGTTAAGACCAGCCGCTGGGTTGCGTTGCATGGCCTGGCATTTAATGTAAATCCTAATCTGGATTACTTCAATTACATTGTTCCCTGTGGCATTGAAGACAAAGCCGTGACTTCTCTTGAAAAAGAATTGAACCATAAAACGGACATGACGCAGGTGAAACTCATTTTAAAAGAAAAGATTGCTTCTATTTTTGAAATGACTCTTGTACATTAGGAAGGTGAAAATAATAGTTTTTTACGTTTTTGCACTTCTTGCATCAGCCTTTGGGGTGCATTATCCTTCTGTCAAGAGTAATGCAAGTGAAAAACAAAAAGGCGTTTGTTGGGTTGGCGGTCGCGAAGTAGTCACCACTAAGGAAATAGCTGCGCTCGTTAAGTGTAATGTTAATTGGATTTCCCAAACTCCATTTGCCTTTCAGCGCGATGCCAATACCTCTGCATTAGTCACCAATTTTTCATCTGACAGAGTGTGGTGGGGTGAATCTGATTTAGGGATAACAAAGACAACGGAGCTTGCTAAAAAATCGGGAATCAAAACATTGCTTAAGCCTCACATCTGGGTGGGAAAAGGATGGCCGGGTGATATTGCAATGAAAAGTGATTCTGCCTGGCGAACTTGGTTTAGCAATTATGAAAAGTTTATTGTTCACTATGCCGAACTGGCTGAGAAGAACAAAATTGAAATACTTTGCATCGGTACCGAGCTGCATCAAACCATTCACAAAGAAAAAGAATGGCGAAGTATTATTACTAAAATAAAATCCGTGTATGAAGGAAAGCTTACGTATGCGGCTAATTTTCACGAAGAGTATGAACAGATCAATTTCTGGGACGCGCTCGATTATATTGGTATCCAAGCTTACTTTTCATTAACAAAAGATGAGAGTCATTCTTTAGAGCAACTGCAAAGGGGTTGGGATCAACCTTTGATGAGCATCGAACGCATTCAAAAACTATATAATAAACCTGTGTTGTTCACTGAGATTGGCTATCGAAGCGATAAAAAAGCCGGCATCGAACCATGGACCTGGCCGGAGGAAAATTCTACCACGCAAATTTCAGATGAAGCCCAAGCCAACTGTTATCGTGCTTTTTTTAAGACTGCCTGGAGTAAACCCTGGCTGGAAGGCGCTTACTTTTGGAAATGGTATCCCCACGGACCACGAAGAATGGCTGAGATTGATTTTACGCCTCAAGGCAAGCCTGCAGAAAAGGTGATGGCAGAAAACTTTAAGAGATAAACCTATGATAAAAGATATTCAAGTACCCGAAGTGAGGAACGTTACCTTAGCCATTGTAAAGGAGGGAATAAAGGGTCTGGAAGAATGGAAGGTTTATCTGATCAACAATAACGAATTCCCCATCGAGAACACCTTAGTAGCCAGCAAAGGATATGGAGAAAAGGAAGGGGAAAAACAGAAGACCTCTATACTTCGCCATTTTCTGGAGACCGTTCCTGCCAATGGCTCCACGCTCATTGAACCTATAGATTCATCTGTATTTCATCTCAACAATGAATATTGGGTGAGTTACTATATCGGATCTCAGATTTATGACAAGCGTTTCTTATTTGTGCCCGATACGATTTGTGAAAAAAATGTGATCTTTATTAAAGAATTGGAAAGGGAAGGAGTGCTGCACTCCTGAGATAAAATGAAAAATCTAAATCACCTCATTTCGTTAACCTGCTATTGAATGAATTCCGATCTCCGCGATATTCTATTTCTGGACATTGAAACCGTTGCCTGCTCGAATGATTACAATTCGCTTGACGAACGTTTAAAGGCACAATGGGCTCGCAAGGTTGGATTTCTTAAACAGCGTGAAGAAGGACAAACCGATGAAGAGGTGTTTCATGAGCGAGCAGGCATTTACGCGGAATTCGGTAAAATAATTGTTATTGGTATTGGCATGTTTGCAGAAAATGTGAATGGAGAGCTGACCATTAAGCTCAAATCCCTTTTCGACCACGATGAAAAAAAACTGCTCAATGAATTTAGAACTCACACTGAGAAAATGAATCCTTCTCTTAAGCTTTGTGCGCATAATGGAAAAGAGTTTGACTTCCCCTACTTGTGTCGAAGGATGCTTGTAAACGGAGTTGCGCTTCCATCTGTTCTTACTATGGCTGGAAAAAAACCGTGGGACATTCCCCACCTGGATACTATGGAATTATGGAAATTTGGCGACTACAAACACTACACATCTCTTGATCTTCTTTCCACCATTTTTGACATCCCCTCAAGCAAAGGTCAGATGGATGGAAGTAAGGTGAATGAAGTCTATTACAAAGAAAAAGATCTTACGAAGATTGCGCAGTATTGTCTTGGGGATGTGCTTGCTGTAGCGCAGTTGTATTTAAAGATGAAAGGCATGAACCTTATTGCTGAGCAGAACATCCTCTACTCAAACTGAGAATTTTTGAGTATTTTTATGAGTTAAATTAGAGGTAGGTGCCATCAGGCCGATACAATTTTTTTCTGCCTAGTCACTTCACCAATAATTAGCGGACGAAGGGTCTCTGATAACAACTCCATTCACAAATTCTTATCAAAGCACAACCGACTAATCAAAAATCAATCTTGATAAACTTGATACTTTTGACACACGTCAAAAAGAAATAAATAATTTATGAGCAAAAAGAAATTTAAAAAAGAAAAAGAGAAAAAAACCAAAAAAGAGAAAGGTGGTATATATTCATCGTTGATGACCTTACTCGAAGAGGTGTCCGGAAAAGCTTATAGTGTTCAACAACTCGTAAAAAAACTCGGCCTCAAGAAAAAATCAATGATTGAAGAGTTGTACAAAATTCTTGATGGACTGGAGGAAGAAGGTCAGGTAGAACAACTCAGCAACGGAAGTTATAAAAGTAAACGAACAGTCTCCTCAGCATCGGTTACAGGAATTGTCGACCATGTCAATCCAAAATTTGCCTATGTAACAACGGGTGAAGAAGATAATGACATTTATATTCAAACACGAGATCTAGGTTCAGCGTTACATGGTGATACAGTGGCCGTGGCTGTCTCCTCAAAAAAATCAGGAAAGAACCGGGAGGGAAAAGTAATTGACATCATCAAACGCAATCGCACACGCTTCGTGGGTCGCCTTGAGGCTTCTGCCAACTATGCTTTTGTGATCCCTGACTTTAAAAAAATCTATCAGGATTTTTTTATTTATCCTGAAAACACAAAGGGCGCTAAAACCAATGACAAAGTTGTCTTTGAGGTCAGTAAATGGGGCGATGGCGATAAAAGCCCGGAAGCTAAAGTAGTTGAGATTTTAGGTAAGACAGGTGAAAACGAGGCAGAGATTCACTCCATCATGGCCGAGTTTGATTTACCATTTCGGTTTTCTGAAAAAGTATTGAACGAAGCAAAAAAAATAGAAGATGGAATTACCATTGAAGAAATAAAAAGACGTTGGGACTTTCGTAAGGTGCTTACGTTTACTATCGACCCCGAAGACGCAAAAGATTTTGATGATGCCATCTCTTTTCGCAAACTGGAAAATGGAAATTATGAGATCGGTGTGCACATCGCTGATGTTACACATTATGTTGTTCCCGGCACCTCGTTAGATGACGATGCTTTTGACCGGGCTACGTCTGTTTATTTGGTAGATCGTACGGTGCCGATGTTGCCAGAAAGACTTTCCAATGAATTATGCTCGCTACGCGCACATGAAGATAAATTAACCTTTGCCGCGGTTTTCGAAATGGACCACAAGGCCCAGGTAATTAAGGAATGGTTTGGGAGAACGATTATCTATTCTGATCACCGCTTTTCCTATGAAGCCGCACAAGAAGTAATTGAGTCGGGTGTAGGTAAGTTTGCAGAGGAATTAAAAATTCTGAACGACTTGCACTTTAAATTAAGAAAAGAGCGTTTTGTCAGGGGTGCAGTTAATTTTGAAACGACAGAGGTAAAATTTAAGCTGGATGAAAAGGGGAAACCGCTAGCCGTAGTCCCTAAAATCAGGAAGGATGCCCATAAACTTATAGAAGAGTTTATGTTATTGGCAAACCGATCTGTGGCCACACATATTTACAAACTGAAAAAGGGAGGCGAGAAAAATACATTTGTATATCGCACACACGATTTCCCAAACCCTGTAAAAGTAGCTGACTTTGCAGCGTTTGCTACCCAATTTGGTCATAAGATCAACGTTGAGGGGAGTTCCATTTCCCGATCTCTCAATCGACTACTCGATGAGATTGAGGGAAAACCTGAACAAAATGTACTGCAGTCATTGGCCGTGCGTACCATGGCAAAAGCAAAATATACAACGGAGGCCAAAGGACATTTCGGACTTGCCTTTGATCACTACACCCACTTTACCTCCCCCATTCGCAGGTATCCTGATATGATGGTTCATCGCCTGCTCCAGCACTATCTTGATCAGGGGAATCCTGTTATTAAAAAAGACTACGAAGAAAAATGTATTCACTCTTCGGAACGTGAAAAGAGAGCCGCTGATGCAGAACGGGCTTCTATAAAATACAAACAAGTAGAATTTATGAGCATGGCCGAAGACAAACCTTTTCAGGGAATTATTTCGGGTGTTATGGATTTTGGTATTTTTATTGAAATTATTGAGACTAAATGTGAAGGCATGGTACGGCTTGCCGATTTGAAAGATGACTTCTACGAGTATGATGAGAAGAACTATCGCGTCATTGGTCGCAGAAGAAAAAAGGTATACCGTTTAGGAGATGAGGTGACCGTACGGATTAAGAAAACAGATGTGGACAGGCGATTGATTGATTTAGTATTTGAGTAGCACAATGATTGAAACATACAGGCGATTAATTGAATCCGAAATTCGAAAGCAAAAATTTGGTCAACAACCCAAATCACTTTACGAACCGCTTCGGTATATCATGGGGCTGGGAGGCAAAAGACTCAGGCCCTTGCTGACGCTTCTTTCCTATTCCATCTATAAAGAGGATGTTAAACGTATTGTCCCTTTCGCTACCGCGGTAGAAACCTTTCACAACTTTACCCTTCTACATGACGATATCATGGACAATGCGCCTTTACGCAGAGGCAATCCTACTGTTCACGAAAAATGGAATGTTAATACCGCCATTCTATCTGGTGACGTGATGCAGGTAAAAGTATATGACCTGTTTTTGAATTTAGAGGGACCCATGCTTAAAGAGGTGCTTCTTGAGTTTAATGAATGCGCTACCGAAGTGTGCGAAGGTCAGCAATGGGACATGGAATTTGAAAGCAAAGAGAAAGTAACAGAGGCGCAATACATCAACATGATTCGTCAAAAGACAGCCGTTCTAATTGGATTTAGTTTAGAACTTGGTGCTATCCTGGCGGAAGCTTCTTTAGCGGATCGATTAGCGCTGTATCAATTTGGTGTAAATATTGGAATCGGCTTTCAATTGAAGGATGACTTGTTGGACGTCTATGGCGATCAAAAGAAATTTGGTAAGCAGGTAGGAGGAGATATCATTTCTAATAAAAAGACATTTTTGCTCATAAAAGCATTGGAGAAAGCAAAAGACAAAGAAAAAGTTGAACTGAAAAAATGGCTGGAGACCAAAAAGTTTGACAAACGAAAAAAAGTAAAAGCGATGACTGCCCTCTTTGATAAGCTTCACATTGAAAAGATTACGACCAATAAAATTAATAGTTACTTTCAAAAGGGACTAAGTTCACTTGATCAACTGGAAATTTCAGCAGATAGGAGGGGTGAACTGAAAAAGTTTGTGCTTAACTTAATGGATCGTGCCTCTTAATAATTCATTTTCTCTTATAAAACATTAACTGAGCCCATTCTTCTTTCGGGCTTTCGCTCAGGGTATAGAAACCTGACCCATCAGACGCCCAGGCGATGGCCTCCCCTTGTTTTTCAGGCTTATAAGGTAGTTCAATAGGCTCTTTGGCTAGTAGTTCAGAGATGCTTGCTTCTCCAGATTTTTTCCAATAAAATATTTTATCATAAGTTTTAAGTAGAATTTCCTGACCGTCTGCTGAGATATCACCAGAAACAATATTGTGAAATGGCATTTTAAGTACCTTATCAAACACCAAAGTGTCCTTTAAAAATGGATATCGTTTTAGGTATAAACTAATTGAATCCTCTCTTTTGGAGAGCATGTAGAGGTCTTGTGTTAACGGATCAATCATCACCGATTCAGTATCGCGCTTGCCATCAGGCATTTTAATAATAAGTGTATCAATGTCATTGATGGCTATCTTTTTGCGTTTCTGGAATAAGGGTTCCTCAAATCGATAGATAAATTTTAGATCATACTCTGCCTTGTTATCTCCAATATCCGCCACGTACAGATAGTGTTTGCCATTGTCTGAACCAATGCGTATTTCTTCCCAGTCGCGATTGGTGGCCTTGGTGAGTTGGCAGACTAATTTTATGTTAGCATGATCATCGATCAAAAAAACTTCAGCAGGGTTTCCGCTGTCGTTGATGGTCCAGAAGTATCCTGGATTGTTGAAGCTGGCGGCTAATCCGGAAGCTTCTTCCAGCTTCTTCGAAACCTTACCAAGAGGTTCTCCTTTTTTGAATAATTCCTCATTCGATTTAGCACATCCCACCAGGGCAATTAAAGCCAAACAAATGAATCGCATTAGGTAAAAATTAACGCGCGCAAGATGAATAGTTCAATATTATTTTCCTAGCAAAAAATAGGGGGTCCTCTTTTGTAGGATTGTACTGACTTTAACCTCTCACAAAATTGGCTTTCGGGTACTTATAGGATTTCGAATGACTCTCCTTTTTGGATGGAGACTATTTTCCCTTCTTTCACCAACGCATCAGCCACAAGTTTAACCTGAGCCATCGAATTTTTCCAGTTCTTGGAACTTAACTCACGCGCAACCTCAGTAAGGTGAACGGCTCTTTTTTCTTTACCTTCCTGCGCCATCTCCAGTATTTTTTTCCGTATGTCTTCAGTTGAGATCATGTAATATGATTAACAACCCGTTAAGGCAAAAGGTTTAAAGGTGCCTTCTCGCCTTTCCTTTAAACAATTAACTATGAAATCGACTAGCTGAACGGCTTTTGATAGCTTCTTACTGCGGTCTTCTGCCTACCTTTACCGCGTGAAAAACGAGGAAATAGAAGACGTAGAAGAACAGGACGATGAGCTTTTTGAGCATCATCGGATTGTAGCGGATGCAAAACAAAGCCAGGTTCGTATCGATAAATTCTTAATGGATCGCCTGCCCAATGTAACGCGCACCAAAATCCAGAATGGAATACACGAAGGATTCGTCAAGGTGAATGATTTGGATACAAAGCCTAATTATAAAATCAGACCCAATGATATCATCACGATTTCATTACCAGAACCGCCACGCGATACAGAAGTAAAACCGGAAAATATTCCACTTAACATTGTTTTTGAAGATGAGTACCTGCTTATTATCAATAAACCAGCAGGTATGGTGGTTCATCCTGCCTATCAAAACTGGAGCGGCACACTCGTCAATGCGTTAGCCTACCATTTTCAACAGCTTCCGCAAATGCCGGGCAATGAAGGCAGGCCGGGACTGGTGCATCGCATCGACAAAGACACCTCGGGATTATTAGTCATTGCAAAAACAGAAGTCGCGCTTACCAAATTAGCAAAACAATTTTTTGATCATACCATTGAACGAACGTACTGGGCATTGGCCTGGGGTGAGCCCAATCCTCCTGAAGGAACAATTGATGTTAATGTTGGAAGGAGTCCAAAAGACAGGAGACTTACTGTAGCTTTTCCAAAAGGAGACATGGGCCGTAAGGCAATTACTCATTATAAACTTCTTAAGCCATTGCGCTACATCTCGTTGATTGAGTGCAAGCTTGAAACGGGTCGTACTCATCAGATTCGTGCACACATGAAGCACCTGGGACATCCACTTTTTAACGATGCCATGTATGGTGGCAGTGAAGTGGTAAAAGGAACAATGTTCTCCAAGTACAAACAGTTTGTAGAAAATTGTTTTAAAATAATACCGAGACAGGCATTGCATGCAAAAACGCTCGGGTTCATTCATCCCATCACAAAAGAAACTCTTCGTTTTGATTCAGAACTCCCCAATGATTTTGTGGAAGTGATTGAGAAGTGGGAGCATTACGTGAAATACAACTGAGCATTACCGTCACTATTCAGTAACGCAAAAGTAATCTTGGATATTTTGGGGGTCAGTGTTCTGCCAAGTACTAAAAAGCACCTGTTGAGCTTAAGTGGGATAACTTAAGCAGTAAGTTGGAAGCCTTTACTTTTGTCCTTACGTAAGGCCTGTCGGATTTCCTTCAGGGCTTCACGCTTAAAACTCTGGTGGTCGTTGGGACGCTTCAGTTGAAGGATTCCTTTGATGTAGGAAAGTACTTCATTCATCTGCGTGTGATCCATCGCATCCAGGCTTTGAAGGATAGCCAGTTTCGGTGAATGTTTCATGTGTCGTAGTGGTTGACAATACAAATAACGAAAAATAAAGCCTTGTGGTTCAAGCAGTAAGGCTGCAATTCATACAAATACAATAGTGAGGTAATATTTATGACAAGATTGCAGAAAAGGTAAGCAGCTCTTGCCAACCGGGTCTAAAAGAGTTAAAGTTATACTTAAAGTCTACTGATCATTCCTCATAGAAATCCTGAAGAGATCTAAAATAGGCTTCGTTCCAGCCTTCTACAATATCCTCATACGCTTCATCAGGGATGTTGGTGTGGCGAAGCTCTACAGAAGTACCTTGTTTATGAGAATGCAATACAATAGAAACGATAGATTGTTCTTCCTGATTGCCAAAGTACCATTGCTGTACTATCTTCTTTCCGGACTCGAATTCAAGGTTTTTGCCCACGATACTTCCTTCCCATAGCGAAAACTCTGATCCGGGTTCTGTTGACATTTCCGCGGATTCACCGGTCCATAATTGCAATGTGGCTGGGTTAGTTAAGGCGAGGAATAATTCTTCCGGCTGTGCCGAAATCAGATAATACTTTTTGAAGTCCCTCATCCTTATTCTTAATAATACACCAAGATAGTTTACTAAAGTTGAATTCATAAATAGGGATGCTAAATTACTCACCCATTTTAAGGTATGGTTCTCTTGATAGCTCATCACTCATTAGTGACCCAAATACTTTTCCGCTAATTTTATTCGAATCCCTATAGAATGAATTGTTTGAACGTAGCTAAGACACCATTATTATCAATTGGGTTGGTAGTATTAGTAATTTTTTTGGCTAGAATATTCTCAAAAAGAAATAGCAATGAATGAAGATCAAATACGTACTCTCTATCAGCGAATAGACAATCTGAAGATTGACCAAAAAGCTGTTTGGGGTAAAATGAATGTGAGTCAAATGATTTGTCACTGTGCTGATGGAATCCGTATGGCGCTGGGGACAAAAAAACCGACAGCGTACGGAACTAGAAGTGCTGCTGAAATTATGGCTTTGGCAAAAGCAGGAAAAATTGTACCAACCCCGCCCGGGTTTGGACAGGTAGAAGGCGAAGGAACTCCATCCGTTGATTTTGAAAAGGACAGGCAACTATTGAAAGATCTAATCATGGAGTTTTCAAAATCAGACAAAGATTTCATTTTCGCTCCTCATGCTTATTTCGGAACAGTGACAAGAGAAAGATGGAACATCCTTGTGATTTATCATCTTGATCATCACTTAAAGCAGTTTGGGGTTTGATTTAATGCAAAAAATCCTCTTTACAGTAATCCAATTGCCGTAAATTCATTTGCTTTTTACTTTCTTTGCGACTTAATAATCAAAAGTTACTATGCGATTAACTATTTTGAGTCTTATCCTAATGACAGGTTCAGTTGTGTTTGCACAATCTAAAAAGGAATTGCAGGCAGAAGTAAATCAATTGAAGATCAATATCGAGGAAATGAAAAAACCGAAAGAGATTATGATCGACTCAGAACATAAAAAAGTAAGCTATGGCCTTGGCGTGCTGATGGCCTCTAATTTGAAAACGCAAGGTGGAGATTCTCTTGATCTGGAATCGCTGAACAGTGGTATAAAAGATGCCTTGCTGGGTCGTCCGTTAAAAGTATCTGAACAAGAGGCGATGACGATCGTGCAGCCTTATATGATGAAGGCCATGGAGAAAAAAACAGCCAAAATGAAAGAAGAAGGAGTTAAGTTTTGTAATGAAAATAAATCCAAAGAAGGAGTTACTGTAACCTCCAGTGGATTACAATATAAAGTGCTTACAAAAGGAACTGGCAAAATGCCGACAGCCGCCAACAATGTGACAGTTCATTACACCGGGAGATTAATTAACGGTACCGTATTCGATAGTTCTGTTGAACGGGGACAGCCTGCTAATTTTGGCGTAAACCAGGTCATTGCCGGATGGACAGAGGCGTTGCAACTCATGCATGAAGGTGATAAATGGATGCTGGTCATTCCTTCCGACCTGGCTTACGGAGAACGCGGTGCAGGCGGTCAGATACCCCCACACTCAACATTAATTTTTGAGGTAGAGCTGATAAAGGTCAACTAGTTATCACTTCAGCTTTTGGGAAAAGAAAAGGCTACCGCAAGACGTAGAATATCAAAGACAATAGAAATATAATGATTAACAAGAGTGCTGTCCACTTAACGGTAGCACTATAACCGGTAAATTCATAGCCACAAATCGGGCATACTTTACTCTTCTCATCTATGTCCATCGCACACGAAGGACATTCTTTAGTTTGCATCTAAAAAGATTGACTTATTACAAATCTAGGTATTCATCCATCTGATAAATTTCCCCAGCCAGGTTTTAGGAGCCTCTACTTTCTCTTCCACAATCTCCTCCACCTGATCATTCATAATTTTTAAAGCCTTGGTAGGAGTAGGCGTTTTTACTTTCTTCAAGTAGTTCTGCGTGCGCTTTTCCTTTTCACGTTCAGCATTAGCACGTCTTTTCTTTTCTGCCTCCATTGCTTCACGCTCGCGTTGCAGGGCAATTGGATTTTTCAACGGTCTTGGTTCACTCCTTTCTCTTCGGGGAGTAAATGACTTTCTGGGTTCTTGTTTTTTAGGTTCTTCCGAAGGGATTGGATTATCTTCAGTTGCTCCTGACTCTACAAGAAGAGGCTCTTTCTTTTTCGGTTCAGGAAGTTCAATCTTCCCCAACACTTTCAAACCGGATAATTCAACTTTGGGTGCTTTGATTAACTCTTTAACAGGCTCTTGATTGGCTAAAGGAATATCGGCAATCATAGACTGTATACCCTCTACCTTAACTTCTTCATTTACTGGTTGGGGGATAGAAATTGCTTCTGCGACAGGAGTATTTTTTTCAGCAGCAAGCTCAGCGGTCATTTCGGCCATTCGCTCTGGAGCAAAATGTCTCATGATGAGGGAAACATGATCATCTTCAATCCTGGTATTTGATCCCTCTTCTATCTGAATGCTATTCTTTGCAAGAAATCCTACAACTTCAGCTGGTCTTAATGCCAACTTTCTTGCCAATTGCCCGAGTCTCATACTTTTTGCTTCAACAAATTTTTACGGAATGACAAATATACCTTCCTATCCACAATTAAAAAAAATGCTTAAAGAGCTATTGAAATTCTAAAGTACAGCACTATAGTAATATCTTTAACTTGGATTCTGCTTTGACTACTCATCAATCAGGTCCGGCAATAACCTTGACAGAGAAAAATCTAATTACTTTCGAACGCCTCTTTAAGGATTTATTCAAGCCTCTTTGTGGCTTCGCCATGAAATACACCGGAGATTTGGATGAGGCTAAAGGATTGGTTCATGATGTTTTTGTAGGGTTATGGGAAAAGCTAAGCACTCTTCCAGACGACACAAATTACCAAAGTTATTTATACACCGGTGTGAGAAACCGCGGTCTTAATTATATACGTGATCGGAAAAAACAAGTAGCTTTTAACAATGTGCCCGAGGAGCATTTGGCAGATACAAATGATCCATTGGTTACTTTGGAGTTAGAACGAGAAATAGAAGCAGCCATTCAATCGCTTCCCGAAAAATGCAGGGAGGTCTTCGAATTAAATCGAAAGGAAGGTCTTAAATATGCTCAGATTGCTGATAAAATGGGAATTTCCGTTAAAACCGTGGAAGGGCAAATGTCGAAGGCATTGAGTGTTTTAAGAGAAAGGTTAGGCGAATTTCTTACTCTATTTTTTATATTTTGGAGATAAGGGTAAATCGGATTTCAGGTGTTATGAAACAAAGTGTATGAACAATAGTATCTATAATTGGTGATGGACGAATTAATAACAAAACATCTTTCAGGAGAAGCTTCAGTTGAGGAGACAAAACAGGTTGAAGCCTGGGTTGCCCTTCGACCAGAGAATGAACTTCATTATCAAAAAATAAAGAAGGTGTTTGAGATGGGGACTGCGCACTATCAGAAAGTCAATTCTTCAGATCTAAATGTCGATGTTAATCACGAGTGGAATCGTTTTGTTAGTACGGTTTCCAAAAAGGAGACAAAGGTTCGATCAATAACATCTCTGAGATATTCCAGTAACTGGATTCGAATTGCAGCTACACTATTATTACTCATTGCTTCAGGTCTCGTGATCAATTATTTTATTTCAAAAAATCAGGAGGTGCAGTTTCTGACATCAGAGAATACCCTTACAGTACCCCTTCCGGACGGGTCTAAGGTAATCTTAAATAAAAACTCGTCATTGACCTATGCTCCTTCGTTTGGAGAAACAAATAGAAAAGTAACACTAGAGGGAGAAGCCTTTTTTGAAGTGGAACGAAATCCTCAAAAGCCCTTTATCATTTCGGTCAACAAAACAGAGATAGAAGTATTGGGAACCTCATTTAATGTGCAAGGTTATGATGAACTTGCTGCTGTTGAGGTAATTGTGGCAACTGGCGTGGTAAAATTCTCAGCTCCTGAGAAAAAACTGGAGGTAACACTTCATGCAGGTGAAAAAGGTGTCTACTCCTTGGCAACGCAGCAGATGAATAGTAGCGTCAATGAAGATATTAACTTTCTTTCCTGGAACACGCAAAAGATGGTTTTTGAAGGAACGAATTTACGGTCAGTCATAGAGACTCTAAATAAGACCTACCAGGCTAATATTAGTCTAGCCACGGAAATTTCTCCCTCCTGTATTGTCACGGTATCCTTTGATCACCAAACCTTAGAATCCGTGCTGAATGTTTTAAAGACCACCCTTAATCTCACTTATAAAATCAATGGCAATCGAATAGAAATCGTCAGTGCAGGATGTTAACATTTCTTTTCCGGTTCAGAAGTTTACTTTACCTCAGTGGCATTCTTTTCTTCTCAGGGTTCAGTGCATCAGCGCAAAAAAAATTACCGGAAATAGTCCTCTCTGTTGATGTTCGCGAGAAATCTCTTGAGGAGTTGCTGAAAGAAATAGCTAAAAAGAGTGGTGTAGTTTTTTCCTACAATCCCAAACGAATTGAAGTCGCTCAAAAAGTAACCTATAGTTGTACCGATAAGAGTCTTACCCAAATCCTTACCGATCTATCTTCTCAGTTTGATCTAAGCTACAGTTTTGTCGAGAATCAAATTATTCTAAAACCGGAAAAGAAAACTGAGAATGTAACCCTGAGCGGATACATCAAAGATGGACAAAGTGGTGAAGCCCTCATAGGAGCCACCGTCATGATCAGGCAACAGGGAACAGGAGTCAGTACGAATGCCTTTGGATTTTATTCAATCACTTTGCCAAAAGGAAACTATTCCGTTGAATGTTCATTTATCGGGTATACCCAGTTTACCAAAACAATAGACCTTTCTGCTTCCCTGAAAGAAGATGTTTTGCTGATGGAAGACCCGCCTGTTCTTGAAGAGGTTGTTGTCAATGGTACTTCTGAAGATCTTCCACGAGAGATTCAGGCCAATGTGATGAAGTTACGACCTGTTGCGGTGGAGCAGCGCCCAGCCTTGTTCGGAGAAACAGATGTGGTGAAATCAATGGAATCCATACCGGGGATAAAAATGCATTCTGAAGGATCTACTTTCTATTCAGTACGTGGTGGTAATCGCGATCAGAATCTTATTCTTATTGATGACGCTCCTGTTTATAATCCCAGTCACTTGCTGGGTTTATTTTCTACCATCATTCCAGATGTGGTCAATGATATTACTTTATATAAAGGAGATATGCCAGCATCACTTGGAGGCAGGCTTTCTTCCGTCTTAAGCGTTCGCACAAAAAAAGGAAATGATCAGCATCGGCAAGTGTGGGGAAATATTGGCTTGGTGTCAACCAAAATAGGTGTTGAAGGACCGATTCGTAAAGATGCCAGTTCCTTTCTGGTGTCAGCGCGGGTTTCCCGTTTAAAATGGATAGCCCAGGCTATTAACAAGGATATCTCGCAATTCAACTTTTATGATTTGACGGGCAAGTTGAACTTTAGACTCAATCCGAAGAACCACATTTTCTTCTCACTCTACACCAGTGGAGATAATTATTTTGGAAACAACAATGGAATTACCTGGAAGAATACAGCTGCTACATTCCGTTGGAATCATTTGGTCAGTGATCGGTTGTTTCTTAACACAACCCTTGCCGGGAGCAGCTATGACTATTTTCTATACACCGATGTTGCGAACGGAACCCGATGGAATTCACACATTTCCAATCTCAATATAAAAACTGATTTCAGTTACTTTATTAACCCTCAAAGTGAATTGACTTTTGGATTGAGTATCAATGGGTACTCAATAAATCCAGGCAATCTTGAATCGATTTCACCGCTTCCGTCAGTCCCTGTTCTTTCGGTGAGAAATTCATCAGAGCTTGTGCTTTATGCAAATCATGAGCTCACCCTTAATAATCGTTGGGGGCTCAATTATGGGATTCGCTTATCAGCCTGGTCCAACATCGGAGAATCCTTTGAATTCGTTTTTGATGAAAATCGAAATCCCATTGACACACTGTACTACAAAAAAGGTGAACAGTATAAAAAATATGTAAACATTGAACCTCGAGTTACCCTGCGCTATCTATTAAGCGAAAGGTCTTCCTTGAAAACAAGTTTCTCTCGTAACATTCAAAACATTCATCTTGTAAGTAATTCAATTAGCCCGTTCACCTCGTTGGAAGTGTGGCTGCCCAGCAGTATCAATATTAAACCAGAAGCAGCTAATCAATTTACCCTGGGCTATTACAGGTCATTGCAGCGATGGGGCACTTCCCTGGTAGCAGAAACATTTTACAAAAAATTGACTCATCAAATCGATTATGAATCGCATGCGGAAACATTACTCAATCCTATACTAGAGAGCGAACTTCGCTTTGGGTCAACAGAAGCCTATGGAATTGAACTTCAGTTGAAAAAGGATGCAGGTCGCTTGCGGGGATGGACAGGATATTCCTATTCCCGCACACAGCAAAAATTCAATGACCTTAACCAAGGGAAGCCCTTTAATGCGTTTTATGATCGGCCACATCAAATCAATTTTGTTCTTGCTTATGATTTTAATTTGCGTTGGAATCTTGGTATGAACTGGAGCTATTCTACAGGCACTCCATTCTCATCTCCTACCAGTTTCTACTCTTACAATGGTCTGGAAGTTCCAATCTATGGACAAAAAAATAATGACAGGCTTCCTGACTATCATCGTCTTGATCTATCGGCTACACTACGTCTGAATAAAAATCCGGAGAACAAATTTAAGCATAGCCTTTCCATTTCAGTTTATAATTTTTATGCAAGAAAAAATCCGGTCTTTGTGAATTATAATAAAATTCAAGAACCCGATGGTTCCTTTAAAATTCCATCCGATCTGTTGGATGTGACCCGCGTAACATCTCAGTTCTATTTATTCCGGTTCTCTCCTTCAGTCTCTTATAATTTTAAATGGCGATGATAAAAAAAGTAATATCACTGCTGTTCATTTATCTCACGCTGATGGCATGCGAAGAAGTGGTTCAACGCCCATTATACATTGAAAGCTCCGACTTGCTGGTAGTGGAAGGAATCATTACAAATGAAAAAATTAACCACCGAATCTCCCTTTCGTTTCCCTATACCTCTCAGAATGGTAGTCGTTCTCCCGTATCTGGTGCTGTTCTTAAAATTAAGGAAGAGAGCACGGAATATCTGGTTACAGAATCTCCGGCTGGGTCTGGCAATTATTTTACAGAAGAAATGCGGGCCGTCTTTGGAAAAACGTATACACTATCCATTCAATACCAGGGCAAAGAATATGTAGCGCAAGACAGCCCTGTTCCTGTTGAGCCACTTCAGACTTTGAATTATGATAAAATTAATGATCAATATCATCTTGTATTAAGCGATGCCGGGCAAGATCCAAATTTTGTGGATCATAGCATCTCCTGGAGTAACACCCCTTCCTGTATCTCCGGAACAAACTGTGAGGGAAAAATTGTGTTCTACGATTTAAAAACTCTGGACGTCAACGAAATTTATAAACCCAAACAGGCAGACTTCACTTTTCCTCTCAACTCGACTATCATTCGAAAGAAATATTCAGTAAGCCCTGCCTATCGAAGTTTTCTTCGTTCGGTACTATCCGAAACAGAATGGAGAGGTGGCGTCTTTGATGTGCAGCGGGCTAATGCAACCACCAACCTCAGCGAAGGCGCTATCGGCTTTTTTGCCGTTTCCACCGTAGTTTCTGATACCACCTTTATCATTGAAAAGCCTTAAAATAGGCCAGATTAGCCAAAAAAAACTTTCCTGACACATATAAGGGTAAGGGCAAAGTCTTGTGTTTTAAGTACGAAGGGCGAGTTCTAGACTCCCTTCGAAAACAAAACCGAAACACAAAAACTAAAACTTAAAAAAATGAACACCTTGAAACACAACTTACTTGTCTCAATCGTTGGGCTGGCGCTTTCTATCGGACTATTTTCTTGTGAGAACAATCCAGATGTTACTCCACAGGAAGATATTCTTCCAAATTCCATCACGGTAGACATTCCATCTTCCCTTAGCAACAATAGTTTAACTAATGGAAGAACATCAGGCAGAACTAAAGGGGATAGCCTGAAAGGCAATGACATTTATCAAAACTTGGGTACGTTCATCGCAGTAGGAGAAGGTTCTGCTAAGATCGTAGAAGAATTCATTGAAGGAATTCGAAAATATAAAATCGACAGAGTTAAGAGCCTTACGTATACAAGCGATGACGATAATCGTACTAAAAATTTAGTGGTCGAATCGAATGTCACCTTTGAGAACCAGGCATGGGACTACCAACTTACGATAACTGATGCAGACTCCGAAGGCCAGACCGATGGAGGAAAGGCCCTGCAGATATTTTGGAACAAATCCGGTCTTGCCAAAGGTATCGCCATCATTAAACTCTACAACTGTGATCGCATCGAACATGCCAATGCAAAGGATGCTATAGTTAGAATAGACTATAGCGAAGGTGGATCAACTTTGTATGATGCGCAGATGGAAGTACGGGTAGCAGGCCTTCCCCTTGAAAATCCCTTAAACGATCCTTATTCAATCAGCACACTACACATGTTTGCGGGTAAAAAAGGAGATGTGGTGGATGTATACGGAAACAGCAATCATCCCAACGCCATATTCATTTCAGGTGATAAAGGTTTCGATTGGGCTTTCGTAGCCTCAGGGAATGAAGTGAAAGATATTGGCGTAGCCGAAGTAGGATTGCCTCCCAGCTTATTAGACAATTCCGATCACAACGTATTGTTGAAAGAGTATTCCATTAAAAACGTATTCATGAATGAAATCAATACAGTATGGCCCGGAATTGATCCAGCGCTGGTAGCGGGCTATCTTAAAGAAACTGCAGCACCCGGATATTTTAGCAAGAAAATAGGATTCATTTCTGGAGGAGTGTCACCGGGAGCGGATTGGGATGCACTTACTCCAAGACTGGATGCTTTGACTCCTTACAATCCAAAACTAACAAGCGAATTGACGTTGAATTTCAAATAAGGCGCAGAGCAACTAAAAAGAAAAACCTCCGGCAATAAGGCCGGAGGTTTTTTTGTTATTAAAACTCTTTTCCGGGCCTTTTTAATTGGGTGGGGCAATTCTGATTAACGTTTAGCTATAAGTCGTTTGCCTTACCACTAAAAATAGACAAAAAGGCAAATGCATTATATCTTGTGTTGTGGAGCGTAATTTTTTCTCGCGTACTTTCTTTTTGTCAAAAAGTTTATAATCTCTAATGCTGTCCAAACAGCAAAAAGAGTCAATCCTAACAATTTATAGATTAAGTCAATCGGACTTGGAAATTGCTTTAAAAATAATACACCGATAAAAAGCCATATCGTAAAAGAAAGGTATAGAAATCTTATTATTCTGTTTCTTTTATGGTTTCGAGTTCCGAGTATCCATGTTTTGTATCCTTCATTGTCCGGTGCAAGGTGGATTAATCTCTCAAATACCATTATAGAGTCATCAATATTTTTTGTTTGATGAAATGCCCGCCCCAACTCGAAAAGAAGAGATTCATAATTCTTCGATTTATTTTTGTTGTCAATAAAGGTTGGGTGTTGTTCCTGGAGTTTTATTGAATCTTTAAGAAAAGGAATTGCCTTCGTGCTTTGTCCGCTTTGAGCTAATGCATAGGCAAAATCTGAAAGGATACACATTTTAGTGGTTAGGGTATCAGTGTCCTTATTTTCATCAAGATTCTGAATAATAAGAGAATTTGCATCAAAGAAATCGATTATCTCAAAATGCTTTTGTCTATCGACAAGACTGTATTTGATATTTAGTTGTTCAAGTGTCACGTTTTAAAAAATTATGCCCCACAACTTGCGGCCATATACACCCCATCTAAACTCCCTCCACTACTATCATTTTTGTAATAGAAGCTGCTTGCCGGATTGCTTTGGCAGGAGCATAGCCATCCGATGACCACCAGGCCTTGGCCCGCTCCATGGAAGGAAACTCCACTACCACAATACGCCCGGGTTGCCAATCACCCTCAAGCGTTTCGGTAGCTCCACCACGAACAATAAATCTTCCTTCAAAAGCTTCCAACGAAGGTGGCGTTAACTTCCGGTAGCCTTCATACAAAGTCGGGTTTGTGATTTTTACATCAACAATAATATAGGCTTTCATAAATTCGTGGTTTGTTGTTGATTCATCTCCGTTTTTAAAATTCTTATTTTGCTGTTACTTAAGTGATTTTACGCAAAATAATCAACGTCATTTCGAGCGTGAGCGAGAAATCTACCAATTTATTTGCCATAAGTAAGTAGATTTCTCAGTCGTGCCTCCTTCGAAATGACATGCAATTATTAGTTTTGCGTAAGGCCAGTTACTTGAAGCAATCCCATTATATTGGGATCGCTTCGTGCCACCCGCTTCCTTCGCAGGCACTCGCGATAACGGAAGATTATTAGTTTTGCGTAACATTATTTACTTAACTAATAGGCATACAACAGCACAGCTACTACATGGCACGCTGTTCCCGCCATCACAAACAGGTGCCAAACGAAATGACTATAGCGAATTCTCTCCGCTACGAAAAATAAAACTCCTGCTGAATACATAAGTCCACCTGCCAATAACCAAAACAAACCCCATGCAGGCATGTTCTGCCACAGCGGCTTTACCGCCAGCACCGCCAGCCAGCCCATCGCCAGATAAAGTCCGGTAGAAAGCTTGCTGGTTCCTGCGCCTCCAACCGACTTTAACACAACCCCCAAAATCGCGAGACCCCAAACGATACCAAAGAGCAGCCAACCCCAGGTTCCTTTCAATATGCCCAGAGTAAAAGGAGTATACGTGCCTGCGATTAGTAAAAAGATTGCACCGTGGTCAAGAATCTTAAAAACTCGTTTCGTTCGGCTCTGTGGAAAAGCGTGGTACAATGTAGAAGCGAGGTACAATACCATCATCGTAGCTCCAAAAATACTTGCACCAACAATAGCGGCTGTTCCAGCCCGCTGTGCTGCAATGATGAGTATTGGTGTAACTGCAACGGCTCCAAGGAAACCAACTCCGTGGCTAACGCTATTCGCTATTTCTTCACCCAGTGTCTGCTCTCGTTTTAGTGTTGCCACTATTTTGAGGTTGATAAAATAAATTCAGAAACATCTTTCTTGAATTTTTCAAGCGAAGGTTGATGGGTGTACATCATGTGCCCCGCTTCATAGTATTTCATAATGATATTGTCCTTTATATTTTTAGGTAAATCAAGATGATCGATGGTATGTTCTACTCCGTAGAATACCGTGGCGACATCATAGTAGCCGTTTAAGATCAAGACTTTCATGTTTGGATCTCTCGTTAAGGCTTGAGCCATATCACTGCCCGTGCTAATGGCCGCGGAAGTGCCCCAACGTAAATTTCCTTTATGATTCCAATCCCATTTGAATCCCTCTCTTCTGCCAGCCGTAACGGTATAGGTCAATTTCTTATTCACTTTCAGGTCGTTGTGGAAGTAGTTGAGGAAGCCTGTGATGTAAGCCGGAGAGATGGAAGTGCTTTGTGGATCATAGTCTCCCGACTGACTTAATAAATCCTGATTTATTCCCTTAAACCTCGAGTCTAATCGCCCTGCAATATTACCTTCACCTCTTAATAGTTCGGTATAAAACTCATCGGCTTGAACACGAAGACTTGCCCTCAACCAGTATTCAGCACTTACCCCGGAATATGAAGCGAGCTTACCTGCCATTGCTGTCCTTTCCTGACTAGAAAGTTGATCTCCTTTAAATAAGGCAGGTGTATACTCATTCTGCGTAAAGGCTCTCACGGAAGTAAGAAAGGTTTCAAGACTGGCCGGCTTATTTGTTACTTTATTGTGATACCACGCAGTAGCAGCATAAGTTGGGAAGTGAACGATGTAAGGGAGGTCATCATTCGGTGGAAACAATAGTGTTCTTAAGTCAAACACTGCGCTCACCATGATTACTCCATTCATCGCAATACCCTGCTCCAATAGATTATTCATTACTCCTGCATTTCTGAAGGTGCCGTAGCTTTCACCCAGCAGGTACTTAGGCGAGTTTAACCGGCCGTTGTCAATCAAATATTGTGTAATAAAAAGACTGATGCTTCGAATGTCCTGATCTACGCCCCAAAAGTTTTCAAACTTGGCTTCACCAATGGGCACACTGAGTCCGGTACCAATAGGGTCGATCATCACCAGATCGGCAATGTCGAGCATAGAAAAATCATTATTGACAATTTGATATGGAGCAGCCGGGGTAAACGATGGGTCATTGACAACAATTCTTTTTGGGCCGAGTACGCCCATGTGAAGCCAAAAGGAAGATGACCCTGGGCCACCATTATAGGCAAATACTATTGGTCGCTTAGGAAAAATTCCATCACGTGTGTAGCTGGTGAATCCAAACAACGCAATGGGTTTGTTGTTTTCATCTCTCAATTGAACTGTTCCAGCCTTGGCAGTTAAATCAATCAGTGCTCCATTAATTTTTACGCTTTGTTTGGTAGTTGAAATTTCTCCTTCCGGTATTGGCGTTGGTTCTTTTTTTGCCTGGTCAGTTTGAGCAAGCGCGGCTGTTGCAGTGAACAGTAGCAAGAAGGAGAAGGTCAAGATTTTTTTCATGTGTTGAAGAGTTAATGTGAGGGACAATTGTTAAAAATAACAAATTATACTCATAGGCAATACGTTCTTGTGATAACCACACAATTTCAAGTTCTGTGTGGTCTTAGACATACTAAGGCATTAGTCTGCTGTTCGTCTTTTCGAGCGCGAGAACTTTGTGCCAGGCAGTCTTGAGCTTGCGAGAAATCCTTCTTGCAACAGAATGCTAAACGTCATCGCAAGATTTCTACCTATGGTCGAAAGGACACCTGGAAGAGATAATTATTTCCCGCAAAAGTTTTATCGTTGTTCAAGTCTTGATTTCCAAGGAATATTATTTTTCATTTCAGAGCTTCTGCCTCCACTGTTTCTTTTCCGATCTCTGTTTTTTGTCTTTGATGCGGGCCTGATGTGCTGCTTTACCCGGCTTCGTCTTTTTTCTTATTTTCTTTGGAGTAAAGGCCTTCAGCAGAAGTTGATTCAACTTGAAAATCACTTCTTCTTTATTTTGCAATTGGGAGCGTTTGTCCTGGGCAGTAAGAATCAGAATTCCCTCCTTCGTCAGTCTCGAAGCAAGCTTTCCCAGAATTATCCTTTGCTGATCTTCATCCAATAAAACAGAATGAACCACATCCCATTTCAAGGTAACCTTAGAATTAACTTTATTGACATTCTGTCCACCGGGGCCACCACTTCTGGAGGCGGTGAATAGTAATTCTGACATCAGCATTTCTGTCTTAGGAATTGAAGTTGCCATCGTTGCAATTTGATTTAAAAATACACACTTCTTTGCTTCCTGACCCAAGAAAAGGATCGGGATATTTTATGTTCAACTTCTTTAAAAAAATAATAACTTTATGGTCTCCGTTGAAGTAAAATCCAGTATGAATAAATTAGTTTTTATTGTTGAGGATGATCTGGTTCAGCAGAAAATGCTCCAGCATCATTTTGAAGAACTGTTAGGCAATTATGTTGTCAAAACATTTACTGATCCGAAAGACATGTTTGCTCACCTCAAAGACAAGCCGTTTGCAATTGTTTTGGATCATTTTTTTTCTAATAAATCTGACAAAACCGGTTTAGACTATCTTAAGGAATTGAAGAAAAACCATGCTTCTATCCCTGTAGTCTACTATACATCACTCAATGATGATGTCGTGCGTGCTAAGGCAATGGCATTGGGGGCCGAAGATTACATCATTAAAGACTCAGCTTCATTGGTCAGATTGCGCACTGCATTGGATTCGCTTAACACAAAGAAAAAAGGATTTCTTAGTAAACTCTTCAAGGGATAAGGAATTAACTAATGTTACGCAACATAACTATGCGACATTGCGAGTGCCAGCGTTGGATGTGTGATGGGGCGAAGCAATCCCATGATATTGGGGATCGCTTCGCCCCACCCGCTTCCTTCGCAGGTACTCGCGATAACGGAAGATTATTAGTTTTACGAACATCAGTAATTAATTATATTCGTAATTTTTTTGCTATGATCATCTCTAGCACATCGCGCAGCACAGCCGCTGAAGTGCCCAAAGGATCGGCCTCATAATTTTTCATAGAAATATTTTCATACAAGTCTGTCTTTAGCTCAATTCCCATTTCCCAGCCATCACACGTGCCCAAGAATGATTTGGCTTCCACTACTGTAGGTTTGACAGATAACACCCATTGATTATTAATCTTTTCAGCGATCGCCAGTAATTTTATTTTGTGTTCTGTCTCTATTGCCTCCAACACTTGTCGCGAAGTTATATTTTGAATTCCCTCAACATGGATGTCAGTGATAGCACCCACAAAATCTGTGAATGATTTCATGATGATGAATAGTTTATTGGCTGTATCATGTCCGTTGACATCATGAGAAGGATCAGCTTCTGCTGCCCCTATTTGTTGTGCTTCTTTAATAGCATTTTCAATGGAATTTCCGTTTTCCAATTCTTTGAGAATATAATTAGTGGTAGCGTTAAAAATGCCTTTCAAACTTATTAAGGTAGTCAGCTTTAAATCACGCTGAAGCATATTGATAACCGGTAGACCTCCGCATACAGTGGCGCTATAGGCTAAGCTGCCACCATGGATTTTGGCAAGCTGATGAAGGTCATCAAAACCAAAAACAAGTGGAGCTTTGTTGGCTAATACAACAGACCATCCCTTTCGAAGTGCCTTGCGAGCTACTTGCAAGCCGGGTTGACCGGTTTTAAGATTTCCGGGAGAACTTTCAATTAGTAACTCAGCTTCGATATGATCGCTTATGTTTTCTACTGGTACTTCAGGCAGATGTCCGTTTAGCTCACTAACATGTCTCTTTTGATTTTTAAGTTGAATCAACTCTTGGTAATCAAAGCCATTCGCATTTATGGCAACTCCAGACGAATCAGCCACACCCACAATAATTAATTCAAGGCCATAAGTGTTCTGTATCTTTTGCTTTTGATTAATGAGAATAGTGAGGACACCGCGATTTACCGTTCCCAGACCAATGAGAACGGTTCTAATTCTTTTCATTTGTTTAAGTCTTGAATTTGAAAGGCAATTTTTATTTTTTTTGTTTCTTGATTGATGTCAGTAAAACTTTTCGAAATTCCACCTTGGCTCCTTCTGCCTGCAACGCTATTTGCCCTTTAGCAGCCGTGCACTCACCTTGATTAACAAGGTCACCATTGACCCAAACCGTGATGGTATTTTTTAAACATTCAATTGTCATGTTGTTCCATTCTCCAATAGGTTTTTCAGAACCGTCAGTAAGATTCAACACTCTTCTTTTTTTGCCTTCCGTTATTCCCCACTCTTCTTTTGGGCCACGTCTCTTCTCCATATCCGGCACTATAATATCTTCTACAATACACCAGAAGTCGCCTGCGTTTTCATAATACATCTGCGCTTCTATGGACTTCGGAAACATTTTGTATAGCGCGCGAGGCGTAGAGGCGTGAACAAGAACTCCGCAATTCCCAGGAGGGCCGGCAAAACGATACTCTATCTCAAGTCGATAATTTTGAAAGGACTTATCGGTAATAAGATGACCTTCGGGAGTTCCCAGACTAACCAACATACCATTCCGAATGATGAAAGGATTTCTCAAGCCTTGAACTGTATCCATTGCCGGTACATCAATGTGCCATCCTTCCAGGTCTTTCCCATTGAATAAACTTTTTGTTTGGGCGGCTAACGGAATTGAATAATTGCCGATGGTCAGAATTAAAAAGCAGATAAGTTTTTTCATAGCGTTCTATTATAATTAGCAAATAGAATCCTGAAATTACTGTAATAACTGGCTTGCACAAAATGACAAGCATCAATCGGTAAAATCAATTTGACAGACGGAGATTTTCGTTCAGAAATTTTAATTAGTTTTAAACAATGTCAAATCTCTCCTTTATGATACCTCAAAAACTTATTCGATTTATAAGTGCTGTTAGTTTATTACTACTCGTATCGATGTGCAGCAGCCCACCTCCCAAGAAGGAAGTAAAGAAATCCAATTCATATGATGAACTGGTTGCCTTCTTTAAAGCGTGGCGCGAGTTTGAATCCCCTGAATTAAAAGATGGTGTGCCCGACTATTCTTCTACTGCGATTCAGAAACAGAAGGAAGAGCTACCGGACTGGCAAGCGCAATTGAATGCTTTTGATACTACTCAGTGGCCAATCAAACATCAGGTGGATTGGTATTTGGTGTGGGCTGAGATGAATGGATTGGATTTCGAACTTCGCGTGAAGAAGCCATGGGAGAATGATCCTGCTTTTTATGTTTGGTTCTATCCATCATTGCCTGACACACCTTTGCGGGAAGGGCCACATGTTTACGGAAGAGTTGAGTTGCCCGATTATGCGTGGCCATTGAATGATTCAACGGCAAGCGTAATCGCTTCTCGTCTACGCAAAGCCCAAGTTGTTTTTGATCAGGCTAAAATAAATTTGACCGGCAATGCCAAGGATATATGGGTAACAGGCGTGAGAAGTATTCGTGAGCAAAACGATGACCTCAAGTCCTTTGCTTCTAAGGTAGAGGCTCAATTTCCTGATTTGGCCAAAGCAGCCAAGGAAGCAATCGATGCGTCAAACCAATTTGCCGACTGGGCAGCAGAAAAAGCTTCTTCCAAAACAGGAACCTCAGGCGTTGGTAAAGAAAATTATACATGGAATCTCCACAATGTGCACCTAATGCCTTATTCCTATGAAGATGAAAAAGTATTAATGGAGCGGGAGCTTGCACGGGCGCACAGTGCATTGCGATTCGCAGAACATCGCAATCGTAAACTTCCCGAGTTGGCGAAGAAAGATAATGCGAAAGATTATCAGGAGATGCTCTTAAAAGCTACCGATGATTACCTGTCGTTTATGGACAAGGAAGAGTTTTATACCATGAAGTCTTACATGAAGCCGGCCCTGCTGGCTCAGATCAGACCCTTTGTACAAAATGATGGCATCCGAGGATTTTTTGACGAAGTAGATTATCGCGATCCTATGCCCATGCGCGCGCACTTCAACCATTGGATTGATTTGGCACGTAACCGCGAAGAACCTTATGAAAGCCCTATCCGAAATACTCCCCTGCTCAGTAATGTTTTTGATGGTCGTGCTGAAGGCATGGCCACAGCTATGGAAGAGTTGATCATGAATGCAGGGATGCTCGAAAATAGACCTCGTGCTAAAGAATTGGTCTACATCATGCTTGCACAACGAGCTGCTCGTGGTCTTGCCGGTTTGAAACAACATGGATTGGAATTGGATTTTGACGGTGCTACTAAGTTTGCATCGAAATGGGTGCCCTGGGGATTGATGCCAGCGGATGGCAGCACGATTCAACATGAAGAGCAATTCTATTTACAACAGCCGGGTTATGAAACCAGCTATGTTATTGGCAAACTCGATATTGATAAACTGATTGCCGAATATGCGCGCCAGCACGAAGGCAACTTCATTCTTAAAGAGTTTATGGATGCGTTCAATAGAATGGGAATAATTCCTGTTTCACTCATCTATTGGGAAATGACCGGAGATAAGTCGATGCTCAATGAAGCCGTAGGAAAAAGATAACTCGTTCCAATCGCTCATCGTGAAAAAAATACACATCATTGTCCTTGTTCTTGTTCTAGGCTTCACGTCAGGATTTATAGCGGCCAAAAAAGATCTCTTCTCTGCAAAGGACATTCGCAGTGCTCAAAAGGTAATTGGAATTAATTTTTCGGGAAAGCAGATTGATACCCTGACCCGATATCTTCACAACAACCTTAAAGGATATGAGGAGATGCGAAAATTTTCGCTTGATAATGAAATCAGTCCTGCTTTTCAGTTTCATACCAATTTTCATAAAAGCGGAACTTCGTCTCATCAAGCTATTGACTGGAGAATAGACCCAGCCATCCAACTTCCAGACACACTTCAGGAGCTGGCTTTTTACTCCATCACCGATCTTGCCAGCCTGATTCAATCAAAAAAGATCACTTCGCTTGCCTTGACTGAATTTTTTTTAGCCCGGATAAAAAAATATGACGATACACTAAAGAGCGTAATCAGTATAACTCAGGACATCGCCATTCGACAAGCCAAAAAAGCAGATGAAGAAATTGCCAAAGGAAAGTATCGTGGAGTCTTGCATGGAATTCCGTATGGACTAAAAGATTTATTCACCGTCCGGGGAACAAGAACTACCTGGGGAGCTGCGCCCTATAAAGAACAGTCATTCGATTATGATGCTACAGTCGTGAAACGGTTGGAAGAGGCAGGTGCAGTATTGGTGGCCAAATTAGTATCGGGAGAGTTGGCACGTGGTGATGTTTGGTTTGGAGGCAAGACAAAAAATCCCTGGGACTTAAAGCAAGGAGCCAGCGGTTCTTCTGCCGGGCCGGGTGCTGCGGTGGCAGCAGGTCTTGTTCCCTTTGCCATTGGAACAGAAACATTAGGTTCTATAATAGCGCCATCTGCTCGTTGTGGCGTTACCGGCTTACGCCCAACGTATGGTCGGGTAAGCCGCTATGGAGCAATGACCTTGTCCTGGAGTATGGATAAGCCTGGGCCTATCGGGAGAAATGCGACAGATTGCGCTATTGTATTGGAAACAATTATGGGAAGCGATGGAAAAGATCTTACCGTTATTGATGCTCCCTTGCTTGATTCAAAAATGCATGACCCACTTCATCTTCGGGTAAGTTTCGAAAAATCAATATTGAAAAAAGATAGTTCGTATTACGGTAAACAGCTGAAGATTTATTTGGAATTGCTAAGGCAAAAAGGATTGACAGTGACTGAAGCAGAACTTCCAACAAAAGGGATTCCCTTCAAAGGCCTTGACATTATCATTCGTGCAGAGTCAGGGGCTTTCTTTGATGAGTTGGTTATCTCAGGAAGAGAGAACTTGCTATCAGAGCAAAATCGCGACTCACGTGCCAACTTTTTACGCCAGGCACGATTTATTCCTGCCGTAGAGTACATTCAGGCCAACCGACACCGGCAAGTTTTGATGAACAAAATGGATTCGCTCTTTCAGAATATAGATGTGCTCATCGTTCCTTCTGACACCACCACACGACAGTTGCTCATCACCAACCTTACAGGGCATCCCTCTATGGCATTGCCGATTGGGCTAGATGAAAAGGGGCATCCGATGAGTGTAATTCTGATTGGTAATTTATTTCAGGAAGGTAAATTAATTGCCATGGCGCAGTGGATGCAAACGGTTACTGCCTATCATATGCGCAGACCAAAATATTTTAAGTGATTTTGTTATGGCTTTTCGACCGTAGGGAGAAATCTTACTTATAGCCTTGTTAATCATTCCTCATTGTAGAAATGATTCCTCGCAAGGTCAACGATTATTTTACACAAGAACACAAGTTCGAAAGACTGGAAATTTTAAAATTTGATGTAGGCAATTCTCATGATCACTTTCTCCACCAAAATATTAAAATTTGATAAGAAGGGCGAAAAGACCGGCTGGAGCTACATAGAAATCAGCCACACGCAGGCAAAGCAACTGAACCCCAGCTGTAAAGTTTCCTTCCGGATTAAAGGTCAGTTGGATCAGTACGCTATTAATAAGACAGCATTATTGCCAATGGGTGAAGGAAATTTTATTCTTCCTCTTAACGGTACGATGCGCAAAGCCATTGGTAAAAAGGAAGGAGATGCATTAAAGGTAAAGATCGAATTAGACGAGAGGCCGCTTACACTTTCCAGTGATTTTGTAAAATGCTTAAAAGATGATCCACGGGCCTACGATTTTTTCAAAACACTACCCAAGTCACATCAGGCTTATTTTAGCAAATGGATTGAAAGCGCAAAAACAATCTCCACGAAAACAAAACGAATCACCATGGCAGTGATTGCATTAGGGTCCGGTCAAGGATACCCTGAGATGATAAGAGCGAATAAGGGAGTTCGTTGATTCTTTTATAAACACTTTCACATGGTTTGTGTCCTCACAAACCATCTTGTTTTATTTTCGGTCTGTGAGGACACATACCGAGGAAGAAGACTGCACAAAAAATTCATCACACGTTCTTTGGCCTATTTTTTATTTAGATACCGATCGGTATCTTTGTGCCATGCGCAATCCAAACGAAACCAGAGGGGCCATTTTGCATCATGCCGGAAGTCTTTTCAATTTGCAGGGCTATAAGGCCACTTCGATCAGTAACATCACTGAGGCTACCGGTTATACCAAAGGAGCTATCTACCGACATTTTAAAAACAAAGAGAAGCTGGAAGAACAATCTCTTGTTTACTTGATGGGGATTATGTTCGAGAAGCTGCGAGTACAGATCAAGGAAAGGAAAACGGCAGGTGACAAACTTAAAAGCATCGTCTATTTTTTTGAATCGTATGTTACAAAATCGCCCATTAAGGGAGGTTGTCCGTTGTTGAACGTGGCCATTGAGGCAGATGACAACAGTCCGCACCTGCGAAAAAAAGCTCATACCATCTTGGAGGTGCTAAAGGAATCCATTGTTATAATCTTATCTAACGGTATCAAATTTGGGCAACTCAAAAAAGACATTGATAAAGACTATTATGCTACGGTAATCATTGCCAGTTTGGAAGGGGCCATTATGATGAGCAAACTTTCGAAAACGAATCATGATATCCTCATCGTCATCAAACATTTGGAAGAGATGATTGAAGACATCACCCTTTGATTTATTACTATTAATACAATTTCATGAACAAGATATTCATTCGCTCAATCGGTTTTTATTTGAACACGCTGGCATTGATTGCTCCAGCGTATGCAGGCAAGAAAGGATTCGAGTTATTTTGCTGGCCGCGAAGGATCAGGATGAAGCCTCATCAATTGGAATTTTTAAATCAGGCTCATGAAAAATTTATAATTGATTATGCCGGCAAGAAAGTGCAAGCCTATCGTTGGGGGAAAGGTGCGAAGAAAGTATTGTTGCTTCACGGGTGGCAGAGCCATAGTTATTGGTGGCGATATGTGATCAATCGACTATCAAAAGAAGAATTTTCCATTTACTCGCTCGATGCCCCGGGGCATGGATTGTCGGAAGGTGATTTTTTGAATTTGCCTCACTACAGTGGATTGATCGAACAATTTATTGCCGAGCAAAAATCGTTTCATGCGATACTCACCCACTCCTTTGGTGGGTTTGCTTCGGTTTACACTTTACATCGCTTGCCTCATTTACAAGTTTCAAAAATGGTGGTAATGGCTGCTCCCGGTGAAGTAGAACATTTTTTCAACTACTATCAGTACATGCTAGGGCTTTCACAAAAAGCGATAGGCTTGATCACCGCTCAATTTATACAGACCATCGGCCATCCGCCCTCCTATTTTCAGATGAAGGATTTTGCTAAGACATTAAACTTAAATGGACTGATTATTCACGACACAGAAGACAAAGAAGCTCCCTATAAAAACGCGATTGCTATTAACGAAGCCTGGAAAAATTCAAAATTAATTACCACTACAGGACTCGGACATAATTTAAAATCCAAAGAACTGGTGGAAGAGGTGGCAAGATTTGTTTAAAGAGTATTGAGCAGCGTTCTGTCGTACACTATTCAAGAGCCTGTTTAATATCCTTTAAAAGATCATCAATGTGCTCAATACCAATTGACAATCGTAATAAATTATCAGGACTTTTTGGATTGTCTCCCTCCGATGTCAGACGATGTTCAATCAAACTTTCTACTCCGCCCAGACTGGTAGCATGTTTAAAAACAGAAAGATGATTAGCAAAATCCATGGCCTCTTTTCTTCCGCCTTTCACTTGCACAGACAGCATTCCTCCATAAACTCCTTTCATTTGTCTTTTCGCCACTTCATGATTTACATGAGTTGTTAGCTCCGGATAGTAAACTCGTTCAATCTTTGAATGGGTGTTGAGGTAGTGTGCAATTGCGCTGGCACTTTTACACTGGGCCGTCATGCGCAAAGGAAGTGTAGCTATACTCCGATCCAATAACCAACAATCAAACGGAGAAGGGACTACTCCACCGATAGTCTGATACTCGCGAAGGCTTTCTGAAATAGTGTTTTTCTCTTTCACAATGACACATCCACCAATTACGTCAGAGTGTCCCCCAAAATATTTGGTAGAAGAATGAATAACATAATCCGCCCCGAGGGTAAGAGGTTGTATAATGTACGGTGTGGCCCAGGTATTGTCGCAAGCCACGGCTACTTTTTTTGTTTTGGCGATAGCACAAATTGCTTCGATATCCGCAATTTTTAATAGAGGATTCGATGGTGTTTCCATCAATATCAGTTTTGTGTTGGCTTTGATAGCATTACCTACATTTTCCGGATACGTCATGTCCACTTCAGAATAGGTTATTCCCCAGCGTGCATACATTTTTTTAATCAGGTGCGAAACCCCATGGTAGCAATCGTCTGAAATAATAACATGGGTATTCGGGCCCAGCAAAGCATGACATACGGCCATCGTAGCCGCCATTCCAGAGGAAAAAGCCATTGCTTCGGCACCTGCTTCCAGCACAGCCAGTTTCGTTTCCAATCCACTTCTGTTGGGATTGGCAAGTCGAGAATAGGTAAATCCTTTGGGAGCTACATTTCCTTCTTCATCCCGCTCGAAAGTAGTAGACAAATAAATAGGATTAATTACTGATCCGGCATGTTGATCTTCTACATGGCCTGCATGCACTGCACTTGTTTCAAAATTCATGGGGATTCAATTTGTGGACTCTCTTTATACGAACATTTCAACTCAAACTTACTGAAGATTTAACAGAAAATATTTTCTGAATCAAAGAAACAGCAATCTATCCTACTGCATCTCCGCTCATATTGATCATTCATTATTTACAACTAAGAATTGGTATCTTAACCTTATTAATCTGCACTATGAGAGCCTATTTTAAAAAGCTGATTCAATTAATTCAACTGCCGAAAGATCAATCATTATTTACAACGTTCTGGACAGGGGCTTTTTCGGGCTTGCTATTACTTGTGGGTACCATCGCATTTCTTTCAGGATTTTTCTTTCAGACTGGGATTCCCAAAGTACTGATTGGGCTTGCTATGCTGCTTCTTGGGATTTTGATTTTTTGGATTTGCAGACTCCTCATGGCATGGCTGCATAAGGGTATTTTAAGAACTCCCTCTTTTGTGTTTTCGCTGATATCCGGTGCGTTGATCACTATTCTTGTTGCAAGGGAAATTCGATTCAGGTTTGCTGATATTCTTTTTTATTCAGGCATTCTGATGGTGATGTTTTGCCTTGTATTTCTTTTCGGTTCCTCATGGGTATTGATTAAACGAGCGTCAACGTCATTATGGCTTCACCGCATTTCCATTTTAATTTCAACTGTTGTTCTTGGAGGTTTTATTTACTTCTTAAGCCAGGATGGAAATGATCCCTATCCCTTGGAATTTGATCGTACACCTATCTCATTGCTTTCTACCAAAGGAATTAAGAATCCGGGAGAAAAAGGAGCTTACTCATTTTCTTACTTTACGTATGGAAGTGGCACTGATCACAGAAGAGATGAATTCGGTAAAGGGATAACCCACAAGACTCCGTCTGTAAATGCTTCACTCCTGTTGCCGGAGTGGAAAGGATCAACAGCAAAATGGCGCGAGCGATTTTGGGGATTCGGTGTCAAGGAATTTCCTCTCAATGGAAGAGTGTGGATGCCACAAGGAGATGGAAAATTCCCAATTGTTTTCATTGTTCATGGTAATCATGGTATGGAAGAATTTTCTGATCCCGGCTATGCTTATTTGGGAGAGCTTCTTGCCAGTCGTGGCTTTATCATGGTAAGTGTTGATGAAAATTTTTTGAATGCCACCTGGTCAGGAGATTTTATGGGTAAAGAGATGCCCGCCCGGGCGTGGTTACTGCTCAAGCATGTAGAACTCTGGAATAATTGGAGTGCCGATCCATCAAGTGCTTTTTACAATAAAGCAGATATTGAAAATGTAATCCTGGCCGGACACAGTCGCGGTGGTGAGGCTGCTCCTATTGCTGCTCACTATAACAACCTGGATTATTTTCCGGATGACGCCAATGTGAAATTTGATTTTCATTTTGGCATTAAGGGAGTAGTAACTATTGCTCAAATAGATAAGCGATATAGGCGAAGAATAAACCTGAAGAACATTAATTTTTTATCATTGCATGGATCGTATGATACCGATGAGGCAAGCTTCTTTGGATTTCGGCAATATCAACGCGTTAAATTCACAGACAGTTCATTTCATTTTAAATCAGGATTGTATATACACCGTGCCAATCACGGACAATTCAATTCCGTATGGGGCAGAATAGATGCAGGCCCTCCCAACAGTTGGCTTCTCAATATCAAACCATTAATTCCATTAGAAGAACAACAGCAAATTGCAAAGGTTTATGTTTCTGCGTTCGCGGAAGTGGTATTACATAAAGACTTAGCCTACCTGAGTGTTTTTAAGAATGCATCTTCTGCAGCCGACTGGCTGCCCAAAGCACTCCTACTCAATACCTATGCAGATTCAAAAACTCAATTAATCGCCAACTTCGAGGAAGATATTGACTTAACTTCAGGATCAACGAAAGATGTATTACTTCTCGGTGAGCAACTAAAAGTTTGGCGCGAAGAAACACTGCAGTTCAGGGATGAAGACACTCAGGGAAACAATGCCGTTGTATTGGGATGGGATACCACACAAGATTCAACGAAGCAAAAGCCTCAATACCATCTATCTTTTTTGAAGTCGATTGAATTAAGTGCTATCAATGCTCTTTTTATTTCTATGGCTCAGGGAGATCCATCAGAACTTAAAAATGAAAAGAGCGAAACCAAAAAAAAGGACGAAAAAGAGATAGCGGTCAATTTCACTATTCAACTGGAAGATAGCCTTGGGCAACAAGTACAGGTAGAACTAAACTCCGTCAAGAAACTTGCTCCCCGCCTCAAGGTTCAGTTTGAAAAGCTAGACCTGCTTCAGAAAAACTATGGCAGCACCTGGGAGCCAGCATTCGAAACGTTCGAAATCCCCAGAGCGAGATTTGAAAGTGCTTCAAAGTCTTTAAAAAATATTAAGTATATCCGTTTTATATTTGATCGTACCCCTCGCGGAGTAATTATTGTTGATGATATTGGAGTAAGAAATTGATTCAATTGGAATCGGGATTCTGTATGGCTCTCATGAGCACGCTGCAAAAGAGTAGCGCTTAGAGTAAGAATTTTAATGTCTTAATAAATTTATCAATCTCAGTCTTTAAAATGAACATGTGGCAGGAGATGCGTATTGCATTGTGCTGTGTTAGAACTTTTACAATGATCTCCTGATCTTTTAATTTGGAATAGATATCTGTATTGGTTTTTGAAGTCAATGTAAAACTCACAATACCTGTCGATAAAGATTCAAGCTCCGGGCTGATTATTTTCAATCCACTAAGTTTTTTCAATTCATTCAGGCAATAGTTTCTAATCTCAAGACATCGTCTTTCTATTTTCTCCATGCCTATTGCAGTATGCCAATCTATCGCAACTCCCAATCCGATGATGGTGGCCACATTGCGAGTCCCCGATGATTTTGAGTAGGCTGCAAAACCGGATGATGTAAAAACCGGATGTATCTTGTCTTTAGATTTCTTATTCAAATATAAAAAACCGGTTTCCTTAGGGCCCATTAACCATTTGTGACCGCTCGCAGCATAGGCATCCACTTCTAATGCCTTGACATTTACTTTTGTAAGACCAGGCGCCTGAGCTCCATCGGCAACCAGGTATATGCCTTTTGGTTTTGTGAGCCTTGCTACCTCGGCAAATGGCATGAGCAGACCAGTGACCGTATTCACATGACTTAACATTACCAGTTTGGTTTTTTCGGTGATCGCTTCTCCCACCGCGCTTATTATTTCATCCACGCTTCTGGTGGGCATAGGAAGTTCCAGCTTTCGGATTACCGCTCCTTTTGTTCGTTCCAGAAATTCCAGTCCAACCTCCCCGCCTCCGTGTTCCAGAGTGGTGGTTAATATTTCATCATCCTTCTTCAGATCCAACGATTGGCCAATTAAATTGAGTCCCTCAGTTGTGTTTCGTGTTAGTATTATTTCTTCAACTTCTGCGTTAATGAAATCGGCAACCTTTTTCCGCACCAGCTCCATCTGATCCCCAAGCGCGCCCCAATTTTCTGAGACAGGATTCATTTCTAATTGACGCGTGAAAAGATTTAATGCCTCAATTACCGGAAGAGGACTTGGCCCTAAGCTGCCCGTGTTCAAATAAATGCGATTCTCCGGAATCAAGAGTTGTTTCCTGATCATCATAAATAGTTCATCTTCATCAACAGCTGCGCGAAAATCCTCGGATGAAGCAGTACGATGACCGGAAAAACCATTGCTCAGCATAGGAATTGCTGTTAGTCCGCTAAACAGTCCTGCTGTTTTAATAAATTTTCTCCGCGATGTCATCTGAGTGTATTTAAAGTTCTTTTCATCGTAAAACAACCATTGAGCCAAGAATAAACTTTATATAAATTTAATAATACCTGGCCCGTCTGCAAATGATGGGTGCATTTCAAAATGTCGCGACTCAATAAATCAAAACCCATTTGGCATTTCAACACCTCTCCCCATCTAATGGCGATGCTTTCACTGATTGAGTAGCTCCCCTCTCCGATCGGAGAGGGGAAAACAAACTCCTCTATCGCACAAGCTTGGATGGGGTGAGGTTTGAAGTGACAATTTGAAATGGATCCCAAAGGATCATTCTCCGCACTGTCTATCAAATGGCAGATTACAATAATCCTATCACCTCACAAGAGGTGAAGAGTTGGGGAGTCATAATACATAAACTTTTGTAAATTGAATCGTATTCGTGAGTCAGTAACATGATAATGTTATGGAAGAAAATACCGTTGTTAACTGTGTAGCGTATTGTGAAGGACGCAGAGTCGCCAATATAGAGATTGATGGAATTAAAGAAGTCCTGAAACAATCTGACAAATTTGTTTGGATCGGCCTTCACGAACCAAGCGTGGAGATGCTTGCAAAAATTCAAAAGGAATTTGGCCTGCACGACCTGGCTATTGAAGACACCCATCGGGCTCATCAGAGACCAAAGATTGAAGCGTACGGGGATACACTTTTCATTGCACTGCGTACGATTCAGATGAATCAAAAACAAATTGATTTGGGAGAGACTCACTTCTTTGTCGGTAGAAATTTTATCATTACGGTTCGTCATGGATCCTCACTGGCCTACACGGAAGTTCGCGCACGCTGTGAAAGTACACCTCACTTGTTGCAAAAAGGCCCCGGGTTTGCCCTCTATGCAGTCATGGATACTATCGTGGATCAGTATTTCCCTGTGATTGATGCTCTTGCGGAAGAACTCGAGAATTTAGAGGAAACGATCTTCGATGAAAAATTCAGACGAGAGACCACCGGGCAAATCTACCATCTCAAACACCAATTGCTGGATGTCAAGCGATCGGTTTCACCCTTGATTGACATTTGTAACCGGTTGATGCGGTTTGACCTTAAGGTGATCGAAGAAGAAACCCGTCCTTACTTTCGTGATGTTTATGATCACGCCATTCGCATCAATGAAATGGTCGACAATTCACGCGACCTGTTATCCACTGCACTGGAAGCCAACTTATCCCTTATTTCTATCTCGCAGAATGAGGTTGCAAAAAAATTTGCAGGTTGGGCAGCAATTATAGGAATACCAACGATGGTGGCAGGAGTCTATGGTATGAATTTTAAGTATATGCCAGAGCTAGAGTGGCCTTTGGGTTACCCTGTCATCATGATCATAACGTTTGGATCTTGTGTCGCCCTCTACATCCGCTTCAAGCGATCGGGCTGGTTATAAAGTTTGCAGATAAAATATCATTCCTGCTAGCGCTGTTACGCAAACAATTAAGTCATTTATTGTTTTGCGTAACATCATTTACTAATAGTACTTCATCTTCATAATTACTTTCTTGTCTCCCAGAAGTAAAAATCTAAAATCGGAGTATACTGGTCTTCGCAAAGAAGTATGATAATAATCTGAAAAAGCATGGCCTTCTTTAGGGAAAAACCATCCAAGGTCCAGTTTCCAATTATTGTTCTCATCGTCTTGCAACGCAATGCCCATGCTTTGGGAGGTGAATCCATAGTAGGTAGCCGTAAAAGTATTGTCTATAATTTCGGATTTTGGGACGACTATACGTAAAAACCCTTTATCATCCGGGAAAGGTGTAGCATCATCGTAAAACTTGAAACGAATAACACCATTTTTATTGCGAATATCAGTGACGGTTATCGTGATGGAATAGGTTTGTTCTCCTTTAGCAGGAAGTGGGCGGCTTTCATTTTCCATGAAAAGCGAGTGCCTGTCATTTAGATCATGTGTGCGAAATGATCTTGCCACTAATGAATCCTTCTGCGCATTAGCAAACGTGGCGGTAAGCAAAAGACTAAGAAGTAAATAAATGAAGATCTTACCAGGCAACATATTTGTAAGGTACCCAATTTCAATGACAACCTCTTTTGGTGATCTCTAGATTTCTTAAATCTTACCTCGTTGTAGGATCGTGAATAGGGTAGGGAGAAAATTATTTGCGCAATGCAGTATAGGTCCAGATCGCACCCGTCATATCCACCAGACCAAACAAAATAAGTTGTGTTGGGGCCCAACCGATCAGCACAAAGACAATAAACCATAGCAAGATGGAGGCACGTACATAAACAGACAGCGTCAGAAAAAGTATGTTATTGGAAGGTGCCATGAAAACATAATATAGGCCTATGCTGAAGGTCACAGCGCCCAAAACACGAATCCATACTTCAGTCGTTTCAGCTATTTGAAACACGGAGAGCAGCACGTTTGGAAAAACCGTGAGCGAAATGCCTAAGATGAGCAGATACAAACCAAAGTAGTATAAGGATTTGGAAGCGGGTGTCATAAAAGTAGTTTTTAGTTAAATAATTGACGTGAGTCTGTGTGAAGATAAAGAATTTTATCTCAATGCTTGTCATGGAAAATTTTTCCATTGTATATCCGCTATCTTTGTCTAATGCTTTTTAATCAAGGAAATTACTTACAAGATGAGTGAAATCATCAACCCCAAATGTAGATTAGCCATCAATGGGATGGGAAGAATTGGTCGCAATCTGTTTCGCGTCCTGCTTCAAAAAAATGCACTTCAAAATTTGATTGCCGTAAACGATGTAATGTCGAAGGAAAATTTAATTTACCTTCTTAAGTATGATTCAAACAGAGGCAATTTACTGCACGATATTCATTCAACTGATCGTGGATTTCTAATCAATAATCACGAGGTGTATTATTCTCAAGAATCGAATATCACCTCTCTTCCCTGGCGAGAACATTCCATCGATACGGTTGTAGAAGCAACCGGGCTATTTACTCATTCTTCTGAAGCGTCTCTTCATCTTTCGCATGGTGCAGCCCGGGTTCTGTTATCTACTTATGGTAAAGATATTCCTTCCACGATATGGGGTGTAAATCATCACATCGTCAATCAGCAAACAAAAATTGTATCACCGGGTGATTGTACAATTAATTGTGTAGCTCCCATACTGGAAGTAGTCCTGCAAAAGTGGGGCATCCGATCAGCACACATGAACATAATTCAGGGGTATACTACCCGGCAGGAGTTATTGGACAGTCCCTATAAAGGATTTCGCAGAGGCCGGGCTGCAGCACAGTCTATTATCCCATTTGAAGTAAACATCAAGGCAGTCCTTGAAAATATTTTTCCAACCCTTGAGGGAAAAATAGAATCAATGTCTACGCGTGTTCCGGTTCCCTGCGGAGCGTTAGCCGATATTTCGATTATGGTTGAAGAACGTACCCACTTCAGTGAAGTAAATTCCCTATTTGAAAAATCTTCACAGAAAGAACTTAAGAATATCATCTCAATCACGTTTGATCCCATTGTATCCTCAGATGTTTTAGGCAATCCGCATTCTGGCATTATTGATGGTACGCTCACCCGTGTTACCAATGGCCAGCATCTTCGTTTGATGGTTTGGTTTGACAACGAGTGGGGCTATTCAAACCGGCTATCAGATTGGATTACTTTTTTGGGATAGATCCTCCAGAAAATCAAATTAGAGGGAAAAAATAGTAAGGAATTTCATCGGATTCTACCGCTGACAGAGCCTTAAGCCAACTTAAGGTCTCACTTCCTCAGCTCCATCAGGGTATTTGGCAAATCGGCTTTTCTCTCTGGGATGAACATGTTCATGGCTAGGCCAGGGCCATCCACCAAATTCAGTTTGTTGAAACTCATTCATTGCTTGTTGTATCTCCGCTTGTGTGTTCATCACGAACGGTCCGTATTGCGCTATCGGTTCATTGATGGGATTCCCTTGTAGTAGCAACAGGTGACTCTCAACCTCGCCATTTTTTATATCTACTTCCTGGTCAGCATGAAGTTCAATGGCTTGATGAGAAGTGAAATCTTTTGAAGCAATTTGAATGGAGGCTCCGCTGTAGAAGTATAACGAGCGATTCACTTTGCCCGAAGCCGGTGGCAACTTCCATTGCGCACCAGCCTCCAATCTAATAGTCCAGATAGCAACTTCGTTGCTGGGATCAGCCGCCCACGAATCGGGTGCAGAGAGCGGTGCTTTGGCGTGCTGCAATTGTCCCGCGATCAAACGCACTTTTGTGGTTAGACCATTTATGTCAGTGGACACAACTTCCGGAATGGTATCGTGCCAGAGCATGGCAAAGTGTGGCGAAGCAAATTTTTTGGCCTTGGGTAAATTGAGCCAAATTTGAAAAAGCTCCAGTGGGTTCTCTTTATCTTTTTCGATTAACGGAAACATTTCACAATGCTGCACACCTTTACCTGCTGTCATCCATTGCACATCGCCAAAACCAAAACGTCCGGCCGCACCAAGGGAATCAGAATGATCAACAAGACCCTTCGTGACAATGGTTACTGTTTCGAAGCCCCGATGTGGATGAGCAGGAAAGCCGGGTACTTCTTCGCCATGATACATTCTCCAGGCTTGATCAGGCGCAAAATCCTGCCCAATGTTGCGTCCCTTGAGTGTTGATGCAGGCCCCATCTTTTCATTTCCTCTGGGATAAAAATCTTCATGATGTACACAGAAAAGAAAAGGGTCTTGTGTTTGCCACGGGAAGCCCAGGGGCTTGACGGATTTAATCGCTGTGTTCATGATGATATAGTTGGGTTAGGCTAGCCTACTAACTCGAAAGGAAACGAAAAAGTTTAAAAATAATTCAAAGCATAAACTGAATAGGTAAGCTACTTTGCCTTAGCTTTCTCCTGTCTAATCCAACGATCAATTTTCTCCTCCAAAAGAACCAGCGGCAAACTACCCGAATTCAATACTTGATTGTGAAATTCCTTCACGGAAAACTTATCGCCCAATGCTAGTTCTGCGCGTGTGCGTAGTTCTCTGATTTTGAGTTGCCCAATTTTATAACATAAGGCAGCACCCGGTGTTGCCATATAGCGTTCCACCTCTACTATTATTTTATCTTCTGATTCTGCTTCATTGTCTAAAGAGTATTGAATGGCCTGTTCGCGGGTCCAACCCATGGTATGTATACCTGTCTCCAACACTAGCCGAATCGCCCTGTGCATTTCCATACTCAACATGCCAAAATATTGGTAAGGATCTTCGTACAGTCCAAGTTCTTTTCCCAAGGACTCTGCATATAGTGCCCAGCCTTCCACAAACACACTCATGCTTTCCGGATGAAGGAACTCTGGCAACTCTTTATTCTCCTGTTGCAAGGAAAGCTGATAGTGATGCCCCGGAATAGCTTCGTGCAGGAAAAGTGCCTCATCCGTAAATTTATTATACGATTTTACATCTGGAATAGGGACATAGAAAACCCCGGCACGCGATCCATCTTTACTTCCAGGAAGATATTCAGCACTGGCGGATGCCTCACGAAAGGATTCTGTGCGGTGTACTTCAAATCCTGCCTTGGGCTTGATATCAAACACATCGGTCAGTCTGACATTAATTTTTTTCCGGATGGCATTAAAATTAGCAATGACTTGTTCGGGTTTGCTAAACGGCATCTGCTCTTTGCTCGTGCGCACCTGATCAAAGAAGGCGTTGATGTTCCCTTTAAAGCCAATCTCATTTTTCACTTTTCCCATTTCACCACGAATGCGAGCTACTTCACTTTTTCCAAGCTCATGTATTTCGGGAGCGGTCAGCGTAGTGGTAGTATGATATCGAATGAGATAGTTGAAGGTTTCAAGGCCATTGGGCACAGCACCAATACCCGATGTTAGTCTTCCTGTTGGCAGGTACGTATTGGTTAAATAATCTTGAAGCGTTTTATACTTGGGAATCAACTTTGTGCTAATCATTTTAGCATAAGCATCTGTCAATCGTTTTTTTTCGTCTTCAGGAAAATCATTGGGCATTAATAAGATGGGAGAAAAGAATAAATGTTTTTGAACGGGGGTCTGAATAAATCCATCCAGCTGTGGAATCATTTTTTTGATCAGCACCTTGGGAAGCACAACACCCCTGGCTATGCCTAGATTCATTCTGGCCATGCAGGTATCCAAAAATGGCAAGTAAGCGTCCACGCGTTTCAGCCAATTGTCATAATCCTTGATCGTATGGAAAGGTTGTAGACTGTTTCCGCTTGCCAACTGAGAAAAATACAAATGCAATGACTGAATTTGCATTAAGGGAAAAAGTTCAAACGTAGGCATGTCAAACATGGGGGAAGCAATGGTGGCAATTGCATTCGTCAGGCCTTCCCTTTTTATAGCGCAGTCCCAGGCCATCACGCGCATACTCATCCATTGCGATGGCGTGACCATCGTAGAGTCATATTTTTTCAATTGGTTAAGAAACTGTGTATAATTATTAATCAGATCCTTTTTATAGGGTGTTGAAATATAGTTCGCCAACTGATCATTGTATTCATTAAAGCCGGCCTTAGTGGCTTCGAGTGGATTGATCCGTTTTTTAAACGTATAATAGTCTTTAAAGAGACTGTCAATGGGTTTTTCAATCCGTGATTCTTCGGCCTTTCTTTCCTGACAGGCCGTAACAAAAAATAATGAGGTAATAATGATTAGCTGAATGAACTTCATAGCGGATTTTAGTTAATTCCTTTTCGGAGCTTAAATTTACTAAAACTGAATGAAGGATGGCAGAGGTTATAATAATTTCAACAATTGCAGTAGAAAGTGAGGTGAACAAAGGAACAATCTTTAAAGTTGTCTTTAACAAGAGTTAACCTCATGGGCTGGTCTTGTTAAAAACTTTGTGAATTGATTCATCAAATTTAGGTTGTGCCTGCAACTTCTTTGTGGTAAACTTGATCTGCTTACTCATTTATTTTTGACGATATGAAAAAGATAATCCTCACACTCTGCGCGGCACTCATTCTCATCAATCTCTATTCCCAGGAATCCATGAGAAGATGGAGGAAAACGAATCAGATCCGCCTCGATAAGTATGATTTGATACTACCGGAAGTAATGCGCGAGAATAAGATCGACATGTGGATCATCATGAACCGCGAAGGAAACTTTGACCCTCTTTATGCTGAGATGGGCGAAGGTTATGTGGGGCACACAGGCTATTACATTTTTACCGATACGGGTAAGCCACGCATAGAACGAACTGTTCTGGGTATCGATGGCTATTTGCTGGAAGAAACAAAAGCGTATGACTACTTCGGAGCAGAATCTGAATTAAAAGAGTTTGTTGCCAAGCGAGACCCCAAGCGAATTGGTCTTAACATGTCCAAAGATATAGGAGGTGCCGATGGTTTATCGTATACCGGTCGACAGCAGCTTGCGGAAATTCTTGGAAGCAAATACGAAACACGCTTTGTCTCTGCTGAAAAGTTATTCTCCGATTTCAGGTCGCGACATGTAGCTAGTGAAATAGCTGTTTTCGCAGAAGCCGGAGATTATTCTTATCAGATTGCAGAACGGGCACTATCGAATGAAGTAATCACACCGGGCATCACCACACTCGAAGATGTTGCCTGGTGGATGAAGGAACAGTTATTTAAAAATAATTTACAATCTTCCTTTGGTATGCCATCGATTTATGTGACTGGGCCTAACGGAATTGAAGCTACCTCTACCGATCGTATTATCCAACGCGGAGATATTCTTATGCTTGACTGGGGAGTTGGGCTGATGAATTTTTATACCGACATGAAACGCATGGCCTATGTATTGAAAGAAGGAGAGAAAGAAGTGCCTAAGAGTATTCAGCATGCCTTTGAGCAGGCCGTGAAAGTAAGACAGATTGTAGTGAGTACGATCAAACCCGGTAGTACTGCCAAACAAAACGAAATCAATGTTTATAAGGCATTGCAAGGAGCTGGTTTTTCACCTATTGAATTTAACAAGCCCGGTACAGACGATAAGACCGATGTTATTATTGGCTGTCATTCCGTGGGCGATTGGGGACATGGAACAGGGCCTTCTATCGCCTTCTTCAACCCTCTTCAACTTACCTACATCGTTAAGCCGAGCAATTTATTTTCCATCGAACTATTCGCCTACACACCTATGCCCGAATGGGGCGGAAAGAAATTACGTATCCCGTTAGAGGATGATGCTATCGTGACGGAACGCGGTGTTGAGTGGATCTACCCAATTAATCAGCGGGTACAGGTGATCAAGTAAAACTAAATGTGCAAATAGATTTTACTCCACTGTATTTGGGCTAGTCGAGATTTAGGATACTTTAAGCGACAAAAATATTTGGAGGGTAGTGATCAAAAATTAAGACTTCTACCCTGGAAAGATCGAAAAAGGCATTGCTCTATAGTTTTTTGCGATTTTACTTATCTTCCTGAAAAAAAAATATTCATCGCATGAACCTTACTTACTCCAGGGTTTTCATCTTGTTTTTGTGTTTTCTATTCCTCAGCTCCTGCTCAGACTCTGTTAATGAAAGCAGCCCAACACTTATCCTGACCAACGGACATATCTGGACGGGAAGAGATTCTGTTTCATTTGTTCAGGCATTGGCCATTACTGACAACACCATCACACACACGGGCACAACAGAATCCATTTTGGCATTGGCGGGTAAGAAAACAAAAATTATTGACCTTCATGGCAGGCTCGTGACCGCTGGCTTTAATGACGCGCACATTCATTTCCTGGGCGGTTCAATGGGCTTATCGGAGGTAGAGCTTTCCAGTACACAGTCGCTGGAAGAAGCGATTGCAAACACGTTGACTTTCATTCAACAAAATCCAAAGAAAGAGTGGATAACGGGAAGAGGTTGGCAATACACTTTTTTTCAATCTGGGCTTCCCAATCACATTACGATGAAAGCGCTGGATATTGACAAGCCGGTTTTTATCAAAGCCTATGACGGCCATAGCGCCTATGCGAACAAGAAAGCACTTTCACTTGCAGGCATTACCTCTTCAACCAAATTTGATGGCTTCGGAGAACTCGTAAAAGATAAAAACGGTGTACCCACCGGAGCATTAAAAGAAGATGCCATGTCATTAGTGGGTGATTTTGTCCCTCCGCCTTCTTATCAGGACAAACTAAATGCATTGCGCAAAGGGTTGGCACTGGCAGCGTCATTAGGCATTACCACGGCTCAAAATGCCGATGGCACTGAAACAGAAGTGGCCTTATTTAAAGAGCTGCTCAACAGTGGTGAGCTAACGATGCGCTATGCTGCCGCCTTTTCCGTGGATGATAAAACAACCATCAAGCAAATTGAGCGCTATACAATTATTAAAGATAGCATCGGATCAGGCAATCCTTTCCTTCGTGCAGATGCCGTTAAGTTTATGTTGGATGGAGTAATCGAGTCACACTCTGCTGCTATGCTCAAAGCGTATGAAGATGCTGCTCCCCACGCAAAAGATGCTGTCGGTTCACTAAGTATGACGGTTTCGAAATATCAGGAGCTTGTGAAAATTCTGGATCAAAAAGGCTTTAGAATCTATACGCATGCTATCGGTGACCTCGGTGTGCGAGAGGCATTGAATGCTTACGAGAAGGCAATGGCAGAAAATAAATCAGCAAACAGACGCCATCGTATTGAGCACATTGAAACTATCTCACCAGAAGATTTACCTCGTTTTAAAAAATCGGGGATTATGCCAAGCATGGAGCCCATCCACGCTGACCCGGCCACTATTGCCGTGTGGGAAAAAGCCATTGGCAAAGAACGCTTGCCTTATTCTTTTGCCTGGAACTCCATCTTAAAGAGCGGAGGCCATCTGGTGTACAGCAGCGATTGGCCTGCAGCCATCAGCATCAATCCCATTCGTGGCATTCATGTAGCTGTGAATCGTAGGAATCCCTCGGGCTATCCCGAAGGGGGCTGGGTACCAAAACAAAAGATTCGAATCGATCAGGCATTGAAAGCATACACTTACGCAGGGGCATACTCTTCTTATGAAGAAGAGAAAAAGGGATTACTTGAGCCTGGCTACTTAGCGGATGTGATTGTTTTTTCTGACGATCTGTTTTCAATCGACCCTATGAAAATTCACGAAGCGAAAATTGTGTTGACGGTTTTTGACGGGAAGATTATCTATGACCAACTAATTAACTGATGTTACGCGAAACTAATAATCATACGTTTTCGCGAGTACCCGCAGAGGAGGCGGGAGGTACGAAGCGATCCCCAAAATTATGGGATTGCTTCGCGCCAGCACACATCCAGCATAGGAACCTGCCTACCGGCAAGGCAGGCTCGCAATTGACGTATAGTTATTATGTGTAAGGCCAGTTCATTAAGACCTGCGCACCTGATGATTTTGAAGATTAGAGTTAAGTATATTGGTTTCAAAAGGTATCAGTCTTCAACTTAAATGCATCATCATATTCTTTGTCCTCGGTACCTTTTAATATTCTATTGGCTACGTACTCACCTAAGGCAGGGCCGTGTTTAAATCCATGACCCGATCCAGCTCCCACAAACCAAACATTGTTAAGGTCCGGATGCTTGTCTATGATGAAGTGCTCGTCAATACTAAAGGTCAACTGACACACACGCGTACCCACGATGGGTTGATCGCGTAAGCCGGGAAACCGGTAGTTTACAAAATCGCGCACGCGCTTGGCTTCGTAGGGATTCACCATCCGCTCATCGGTATCCGGATCGATGGAGTTGAAGTCAGGGTAAGGTGCTATTTTTAATCCCTGTCCCAACAAGTCGGGCATACCATAATCGCTTTCAAATGCCCATACGGGAAACTTTGGGTAGGCATAACGGTCATCACCCGATCGTGAACCAATGAAGAAGACATCTCTTCGAAAGACCTGAAGTTTCTTTTCAAAGATCTCGGGGAAAACCTTGGCCATCCATGGACCGCAAGCAAAGATGTATTTTTCTGCCTTCAGTGTTTCGCCATTACCGATGTCAATAAACTGAAGACCTGCTGAAGATTTGCTACCGGGCATGGCTTTGGCGATTTTTAGTTTGCCTCCCCCTTTCACAAACGCATCAGCTACGGCATGACACGTTTGTCTTGCCAACACCGTACTACCTCCCGCCCCACCTGGAAAAAATAAACCAGCTTCAATTCCTTCCAGGTTAATTTGCGGCCATCGATAGTTTAATTCGTCATGAGTAAGTACTTCTGATTTTACACCTAATGGCTCAAGTGTTTTCTGTGCCTTCAATGCACTGGCCTTGTATTTTCCATCGCCCAACGTAAGACGCCCGGTGGAGTACACAAGTTTATGCCCCCATTCTTTTTCCCATCCGATCAACATGTCGTGTGCCTTGTTGTTCCATCGCGAGTACATCAATTGATCTCCATATTCCGACCGAATGATGCGCGACTCACCTCCAGAGCTACTGCGCGAATTTCCTGCACCATAGGCATCCAGCAACGTTACCTTTGCCCCCAGTTGCTGCATATAAAAGGCTGACCACAGTCCAAATATTCCCGCTCCCACTACGATGACTTCAGGTGCATCCTTTAAATAATTGATAGATTTCTTTTGTTCTGCAAAAGCATACGGAGCAGCTGCTGTGGTGAGCAATCCGGCTGCACCTAATTTGAAAAACTTTCTTCGTTGCATAGATAATTGGTTAACAGGCTGAATTTCTATGCAGGTAAAATAACACTATTTTGAGTGACTTGATGCAGAATAGTTTACGAAATTCAGTTTATCTCATCCGCCAGTCTATAAACAACTGATTATTGGTCTGCTGATTATCGTACCCCCTGTTAGAATATTATTTTTATCTTACTCATCATTTAAAACTGCTTCGATGAAATTTCTATTGATCGTACTTCTTTTAATACTCTCTTCTTCCATTTATGCCCAGATAGAAGCCACTACCAAAGACGGCAAGAAGGTGATTCTTAATAAAAACGGTACTTGGAAATATGCCAAGGCTACCACTCCTGTAAAGCCTACTAATGGTGGTCTGAAAAAAGAAGCTCTTGATTTTTCAATGCAATTGGTACGTTCTTATTTTGCGCAAGATTGTTCGGTGCTGCAACAAGCTATGCCTGACGAGATCTTTACGTTTAAAGGAGTGGTGAACCTCACGGAAGATTCACGTTCAAAAATATGTGAGTCGGTAATCCGGGCGGTGAAGGATCAAAACAAAACATTTGAAGATTATGTGGCTACCTATCAAACGATGTTACTGTCGCGAGCCGAAGTGGAAGCAAAGGCCGGAGCATCATTGCCGGCTCATTATAACATCACCGATGCAGAGTTTTATTTTCTGGGCTATGAGCGAAAGCCAGGCACCAGTTCTCCTGATTTTATCTCTACCCGCATGTTTATCTTGCTGATACGCAAAGTGGAGGGTCGCTGGCAGGTGAAAGGCTTCCTGGAGGATTGATAAGCTTTTCCTTCCGAATGCCATACAAGCTTAACTTGCGTGTATGCGCTATCAATATACGATGAAGGTCATTAAAGCCAATCAACAATTAGCGATAGAAATTAAGACAGCAGCCACACGGTGCACATGATGAGCGTTCCGAGAGCAACAAGTCTTTTAATAAGGGCAAGTCTGATTTTAAGTGTCATACGCTGTTCCATTTTAATCCAATAAATTCTTCACTCATGCTATCTTTCATAACGACAGTTAAGTTACCGAATTGTAAAAGGTGGGGCAATAAATTACAAGACCTATTTGCCGTTAAAAGTGAAAATTCCCTAAAGGTGGGGTAGTATTTTAGGTTGGATGTGTCATTGGATTCGTCCAGTGATTCGATAGACAATATGCCTCGGGTCGGCATGGAAGTTGCAAAGGGGTTACTAAAAAAATTTATACATTTAGCCCTTTGTCAAATCAATTCGTATAACCCCGAATTCCATGCGCATTAAATTTCTAAGCACGATTGTTATTCTGTTCATTGGTATTATTTCATCCCCTGCTCAGGATTTTTTTCAACTTCAAAATCGCTGGAAAGTCGGGGAATTTATTCACGTACAGCAGCCTAACCCCGCAGCGAGTGCCATTCAGCCGGAGTGGTGGAGTGCACAATGGATTTTTGAACCGGTAGATGGATATTATCAGATTAAAAACAGGTGGAAAAATGAATTTCTTCACATACAAAATGGCCCTATTGAATGCGGTGGTATTCAACCTGGCTGGTGGAGTGCGCAATGGGCACTTGAGCCCGTAGCCGGAACTTCCTTCTATAGAATTCGCAACCGTTGGAAACCCGAGATCGCCTTAAATAACCAGCAAGGATATTTGGAAGCCGGACCCATCGACCTCGGTTGGTGGAGTGCACAATGGGCAACCATTAAAGTTGGCGATGAAGTACCAGTGGCAACGCAATCCATGGCAGTGACAACGACCGCGGCTAGTTCGATCTCAAATAGAAACGGTGACAATCCCCGTGCATTTGTACCGGAACACAACGGAAGGATTGAACAGGTCTCCGTGCGCTACACCGATCAAATAAGTATCTCAGGGAATGTATCCGTTGGCACCCGGATTTACTTTTTTCCGCAAGAAGTAATCGCCAATACAGAGGGTATTTCATTCGATCCAAAAAATCCACCTATTGGTGGGCAAACTTTTACGGTCGTGGAGACAACTCCTAATGTAAAGTTAGATCGGCCCATGCCCATGATGAGGAATCGGGTTAATGACTCTTTTGGGTTGGTAGTTGAAGTGTACTAAGAATGCCTCTTTGTCAGTCTGAGCGTGTCGAAGACTGAGGCCCTCGAAGACTGACTAACGAGTAATTAGATCAAAGGTTAAGTTATCCAATCGCCCCTTGTTACCCTTCGACAAGCTCAGGGTGACAATGATACTATTTGACTTTGGATAAGTAAATGAATAGAAATTCATCCATGAATGATATGATTTCAAAAACAGATAGACCAGCACTATTATTGATTGACCTTCAAAAGGGCTTTGATAATTTGGAATATTGGGGTGGGCAAAGAAATAATCCCAATGCAGAGGATAATGCAAGTGCTCTTTTAAAGATTTGGCGACAAAATAGCCTTCCTGTATTTCATATTCAACATTGCTCCTCGAATCCCAACTCTCCGCTTCATGAATCAAACGCAGGAAATGAATTTAAAGAAATCACAAAGCCCATAGAGGGAGAAATTGTAATCAAAAAGAATGTGAATAGTGCTTTCATTGGAACGAACTTGAAAGATACGCTTGACAAGTCCAAAATTTCTAAACTTGTTATTGTGGGTTTAACAACTGACCATTGTGTTTCAACGACTACAAGAATGGCTGGAAATTTTGGCTATGATACCTATCTTGTTTCAGATGCTACAGCAACCTTTAATAAAAAGGGACTTGATGGACAAAATTTTTCTGCTGAGTTGATTCACGAAACAACACTGGCAAGTTTGAATCACGAATTTGCAACTATCGTTACAACAGACTTACTAAAGAAATATTTGGAACACTAGGCCGTTAATCCAGCAACTGCTCGTAGAAGCTACCAATTCCATTTTTTCTATCCACAAATTGAATTTCCAGCATCCAATGCCTTTTGTTTCCCTGTTTGTCTAGGGAAAGTATGCTTACGTGATTGTCCGGATGAGCATCCAAACTCAAATCCATGGGGTTGGGTTGTTCGTGTGGATAGCGACCAATAATGTGGCCTGCTATATCTCCTCCAAATTCATAACCATAGCGTTTAGCAAGATCAACAACGTAGTTGAAAAACTCTGCCCCGGTAAGATTGCTTTGTTTAGCATACCAGGCATTCGCTTCATGCCACGCAGCTTCTACATCGCTTTTCATTTTCAGTTTTAAAGGATTGTTGCCAATCACATACGTTCTTCCCAGGTCTGTCTCCCACCCTTCAAAATTTGGCCCGAAGTCTAAAAATACAATGTCATCTTTTTGAATGATACGATCAGGCGGATTGGCACTATACGGCTGAAGCGTGTTCACACCGGCCCTCACAATTTTCTTATGCCAATGCTCTTCCATCCCAAGGAGTTCTTTCGCCAACTTAACTATTTCTGCGCTTAGTTCACTTTCAGACTTCCCCGCAACGATGAGTCCACGCTTCTCTACCACATCAAACAATTCTTTTGTCTTTTGCTGGGCAAAGATTAGTTTCTGTCTTACCTCATTACTGCTGATTGCTTCATTCATATCCGTTACGGGTTGTTTGTTATCCTGTGAAGTTACCACTTTATTTTGCGCACTGGCAGTGATTGCCAATCCGATAGAGAAGCCTATGTGTAAAAGTATTTTCATGGTAAATTTCACTTGTCGTTATACAGGAAAATGCTGACAAGGTAAACTCTCAAATGGTCACCTCAAATAAAGCGTTATGGGGTATATTGGCTACTTCGGTGAAGAAGAACACAACAGAAGCGGAGGAATTCCTTTGAGATGAAGCAAGTGTCAGGCCGGAAGACCTGACAGCACTGGAAAGCTGATAGCAAGACTTGTTGGTCAGGCGATCAACAAGAACTAGGCACGTAAAAGAAAGAAACACATCTCTACCACCGCGATAGAAATGCGAGAACCAATATACTAACCAAAACAAACGATACGAACAACACAAAAATTTGTTTCCGGACTTCGCTCCTATTCGATTGCCAGGTTGCATTGATAAGCTTGATTCGATCTTCTTCGGATAGTTTTTTTGAATCCTGAAGAAGATTGCTGCTGCTTTTGGGATAGTATCTTGGCCTCTCAAAGGGTCGCTTTTTATTAGCCTTTAAGAGCTCACGATTCTTTTTAAGAGAATCGTTCATTGCACTTAGCGCTCCAAACCCACCCATAACAAAAGAAATTTTAATTTAATACTGCGTTAAAAGAAAATGTAAACATACCTCCCTAGAGAGCATCTTCTTAAAAAAATGTAAAGTCAAATCTACCCAAGCCCATGGTGAGGAATCGGGGTAATAACTCTTTTGGATTGGTAGTTGGGGCGTACTAAGAGTTCCAAGTTGAGTTTTAAATCCACTAACGCTTCACGACAGCTGTAGTTTCTGCTTTCGCCCTTAGTTCCACCTCTTCAAAAGGAACGTTCGTGGCTTTCAAAGAGTACAATAGAAAACGTACTTCCTTGCGATGAACCTTATCATCAATTTCAGTTAAAAGGTAGAGCTGCACAAAGGCCTTCAGCTTATCCGCATCCGAACAACGATTCATCATCTCTACTCCTTTCTTGAAAATCTGTTGCTCTGTAAGTGATGCAATGCTTTCTTCGAAGTCATCGAAGATCCAATCCGGTATGTTTTCCTTTTCTTTGATTTTATCGATGGCTGCCTTTTCGCGTAGATCTACCTCGCCATCTACCATCACCAGCAAATAGGAGAAATAAAGTAACCCCAACTGAAGGGAGGTCTTTGAATCTTGCTCTTGCGGTTGGAATCCGTTCATTCCTTGCTATTTTATGACCGTTACTATTGTTAAGAATTTAATCGCTCCTCAAACAACCAGTTCTTGTTCTTTACTTCTGTGTAGTATATCTTTATGCACCTACTTATGTAACCATTAACTTCCTAATGGTTTGCCTCTGCAATTTTAATCAAGGCCCGGCACTGAATTCTTTTCCTTTTGGTATAAATAGTACATGGGTAGTATTATGGAGATTTGAAGCGCTTTGCAAAGTGTTGATGCCATCTGCCCCACCAGAATGGGTGAGATCTTACCGGGAAAACTTATCTTTGTCAAGCACTGACAAGCTTTTCATTAAACAAAATAGCATGATCATTCGTGAAGCTTCTCTTAAAGACATCCCCTGGCTCATTGACTTTCAGTTGAAGCTGGCCATAGAAACTGAAAACCTTACTCTTGATCTGCAGGAACTAACCCAGGGTGTTCACCATTTATTAAGAGATCCGGGCAAAGGGAGGTTTTATATAGCCGAAGTACAGGATGAAATTGCAGGATGCCTTTCTACCACCTATGAGTTTAGCGAATGGCGCGATGGGACTGTTTTGTGGATTCAATCTGTCTATGTCTCAGAGAAATTTCGCGGGCAGGGCGTTTACAAAAAACTCTACAATCACATTCAGGACTTAGTCAATGGAGATCCCAGTTTACATGGAATTCGTCTCTATGTCAACAAAGCCAATAAATCTGCGCAACGTACCTATGAAAAATTAGGCATGAATGGAGAACATTATCACTTGTATGAATGGATGAAGGAGTAACGGTCTATGGCCTATAGACCATGGTCCATTGACCATTGGTATTGGCTAATCAACAATTTCAACGATGATCTCCACCTCTACGGCTATATTAGAAGGTAATGCGTACATACCTACAGCTGAGCGGGCGTGTTTTCCTTTATCTCCAAAGACAGCAACCATCAGATCGGAAAATCCATTCATCACTTTAGGCTGATCGTAAAAGTTTTCAGTGCAGTTAACCATCCCCAGAACTTTCACCACGCGTTTTACTTTATTAAGATCTCCCAATTCCGCTTTCAGTGTTGAAAGAATTGAGATTCCTGCCTGACGAGCGGCATCAACGCCTTGTTCCAGTGTTAACTCTCTTCCTACTTTGCCAATAATGTTAGTTCCATCGGCTCGGGAAGGGCCACTGCCTGCCAGGTAAAGTAAATTGCCTGTGCGCACAGCTTTCACATAACTTCCCATGGGCTTTGAGGGAGGGAATAATTCTATACCCATGTCTTTAAGTTTTTTATCAAAGTCAATTTGCGCCAAAGAAGAAGAGGCAATCAAAAGAAGGAAAGGCAATACTATTTTATTTTTCATACACGCTTTTTTAGATCAGTTCATTATCGTCTTGGGAAAACCAGTTTAAGTCCTCGCTTATTTTTCCCTGCAATATCCAGAAAGAATTTGGATTCGCGCAAGTTGCCTTGCACATCCCAGTAATAAAACGTTCCCAGTTTCCCCTGATTGTAAGATTGAGTAGTCATCGTACCCATGTAATAAGACTCACCCCGATGTGTCGCTGAACTGGAGTTTTGAAGAATCACACTTTTAGGTTGATAGTTTACAGTTCGGTCACCTTTAATAAACCCCGGGCCATAAATTTGCGGAGCCAAAATAGACGAGAAACGAAGGGGGGCCACTTCCCTACCCTGGCTATATAAGACAGCGATGGGGGTGATGCAAAAAGCTAAACCTAAAAGTATTAATCGCTTCATTTTTTTCTGCAATGAAGGTACACTTTTTTCTGCCAATCGTGTATCTTGGATGAAAGCAGATTGCGTCATCCAATTAAACATCAAAAGTATGGAGGAGAAATTTCGTTGCCCCTGGTGCCTTAAGTTTGAGCAGTACATCCAGTATCATGACAAAGAGTGGGGTGTGCCCGTGCATGATGATCGAATTCATTTTGAGTTTTTGATATTGGAAGGTGCGCAAGCAGGATTAAGTTGGTCGATGATTTTAAAAAAGAGAGAGGGTTATCGCAAAGCCTTTGCCGAATTTGATCCTGTGAAGGTAGCACGCTTTACGGAAAAGAAGCTTGAAAAGATTTTACTCGATCCGGGTATCGTCCGCAATCGGCTTAAAGTGTATGCTACGGTTAATAATGCAAAACGATTTTTAGAAGTACAGAAAGAGTTTGGCAGCTTTGATGCATATATCTGGAGTTTCGTCAAGGGCAAGCCGATCGTCAATCGATGGAAGGCCATGAGACAAATTCCCGCTACCACCAAAGAGTCGGATGCGTTAAGTAAAGATTTGATCGGGCGCGGGTTTAAGTTTGTAGGCTCCACGGTGATCTATGCCCATATGCAGGCCTGCGGTTTAGTGAATGATCATCTGGTGGATTGCTGGAGGTATAAATGACGCTATTAGGGATTTAAATTGACAGGGAATTTTATAACTTGTCCGGTATGAATGAAGTTTTAAAATCAAATTTGCCCCAGGTTGTTAGGCTTTTAAAGTCACACAAGGTAAAGAGGGCTTACGCTTTCGGTTCAACGGTAAATGGTTTGTTTACCATTGACAGTGATATTGATTTGCTCATCGCTTTCGAAGACAATATAGACCCGGTAGAATATGGAGAGCTTTATTTTGATCTTGTCGATCAATTAGAAGTTCTCCTCCAACGATCGGTAGATTTGGTAACTGAACCTTCCTTGAAGAACCCCTATTTCATAAAGGAAATGAACGAAACCAAAGTACCCCTTTATGAATGATCCCATCAGAAAATCATTGACGGATATTCTAATGAGTATAGATGGCATTGATTATCATTTAGGTGGGAAAAGAGATTTTACATGGTACCAGGCAAATCCAACAGTGAAGCGTGCCGTTGAAAGAGAGTTGGAGATCATCGGTGAAGCGGTTAGTCGAATTTTGAAGGTGAATGAAAAATATCCATTGAATAATGCCAAACAGATCATCTCTTTCCGTAATCGGGTTATTCATGCTTATGACTCTGTAGATGATAATCTAGTCTGGAAAATTGTCATCAAAGATATCCCCATCTTAAGAGACGATATTCTTAAAATTCTTTAATATCCCTATTTGAACCTAAAGTAGATACCTTCCAAAGGCATATATTCCTAAAACGAGCAACGTCAGTCCGGGAATAATTTTAATAAATCGATTGTGCTGCACATAAGGCGCCAGCCGAACGGCCATGAAGGTAAAGAGCGTCAGCAAAAGCATTGCCCCAACGGCAGTACCCAGCACATACGTGTGTAGCAATCCAGTGGTGGATAAATCAATCCACCCTTGTGCCTTCAGATAAGCAGTAATGCCCACCCAAAAGGGAATAGCCATTGGATTCAAGATGCTTAAAATCATCCCACGTCTAAAACCACTTTCATTGAAGCGCACCGAAAATGTAGAAGGCTTTCGTGCTGTCCATAACATAAAAACTCCCAGCACCGTCATAACGATTGCTGTGATGAGTTGAAAATTTTCCGTCACTACCAGTGAGGAGGTAATCCAATATTCAAATTGAACGGCAATCCAGGTGTAGGGATATTCAATAATAGAGACTGCTAACGCAAATCGTAAAGCCGCAGCAATTTTTTTTTCAATCCCCAACTGAAGCACACACACATTTAGCGTGCCGGGAGGAATAGAGCCGAGAAAGCTAAAAATTAACCCGATGATAAATACCTGTGCATAAATCATAAGGAGGTGGACTTAAGTGCTCTCACTTTTTTATAAATGCTCCATCCTTCCTTCAGGCTAAGGTAAGGAACACCACGGGCATGATTTTCTACGCTAACGCGATACATATTTTGCCAATGGGAAATCAATACCCGAATTGCCTTGCGCAATGAGGCCCCGGGATGATAGATGTGTGCTGGCTCAGCGCCACAGCCATTGAGTTCCATGATTTTGATATTCCCGTTTTCTAAATCCTCTAAGGAAGCACAGCGTAAATCATAACGACCAAAATAAAATCCTTCCACCTGTTTACTAATGCGGTCAAAAGAAGTCGTCAGTTTTTCAGTGATGAGATGGTTGCCGTCCAAAAATTTTGTGCCAAGGCAATGGTTGCCAATAGAAACAAGCTCCATTCGCTTTCCCTTGTCAAGTACAGTGTCAAGTTCAGATCTGTATACTTCTTTGAGGGTCTCCCATTGAAGACTAGCCCTGTCTTTCTCTAAAATTAATTGTTGCAAAGTCTTTGCTCCGTCTCCTTCCACATACAGAAATTCTTTCATGGTGATGGAGTTTACAAAACCATTTTGCTCGCTGGGGAAACGAATATAGAACACTCCAAATTCAAAGGGAAGGTCGACCAACTCCTGCACAATAAAATCAATTTTAATTTCCGTAAGATATTGATCAATATCATCTTCATTATTAATTCTACGCACCATCCATCCCCGTTCCCCCAAATCAGGTTTGAAGATGACCGGAAACTGAAGATGATTGTGTTTCATCAGTTCCAACAGGTGTTCCTTTGTTGCTGGAAATTTCGCAAGTGCCGTAATTGGTTTATGCTCCGAGGGCACCATGTTGAGCACTTCAAATTTGGATTCACCCATCATCCCCCCGGTAAGAATGGATGGATTGGATGCAGAGAAATAAGTAAGCGAGCGTTCTTTCAGCGCATACCACATCCAATAGACAAAAAGCGGAGTCTGAATAATTCCAAAAGGCCAGTACTCCCAGCTCTTTAATTTAATAATAAAAGGATGTTGAGTGATTTTTTGAAAGGCCTTCATCCCATCAACGGGAAGTCACCATGCCGGACTCCTTGTAGCGTAAGGTTGAGACCGCGATTCCAAAATCAGCAGGGAGATGTATGTAGTGGGCCACTTCGCGTATACCGATTTTCATGATGGCCATGTGGTGAACAGCATGTTCAATGTTGTAGGTCAATTCACGGAAGTAGTTGGTATCAATGGTGAGGCAAGATTCGTTGTCGCGTTCATAGCCTACCTCCAGCTTCAATGCTTTATCATATTTTTGAATCGCAATAAATTCTTTGATCCTGTCAATGGCGGCCAGCGCAATGAACTTATCGCTTTCAATAAGTTTGTCGTGGGCTCGTTTGTCGTAATTCACTATTCCCTTTTCAAAGCCCTGCTCGAGGCAAAAGAAAAATTCAAGTGTGTGACGAAGGTGTTGCCCCACAGTAGAATTACTCAGTGTTGGTGAAGGCTTTACAAAATCCTTTTCTTCCATTACAGAGATCACATCGGCCAACTGGCAGAGAATGGTGTTGCAGGCGTGCGAAAGTTGCATAACGTATTAAAAATCTGACAAATATAAATCAAAAATCAACTTAAATGGAGAGGATTAAGCTGTCAAAAATATCATTGAACGAACTTTTTCCATGCCTGGTCGCCCTTGCCTTTCAGCGCCTTCTCGTTTTTATTCCAATCGGTAAGGGTGTTGTTTCCCCAGAAATTATAGAACAAGTAAAGCTTTCCATCCAGAATTTTAAAGGTTTCAGGATCAATTTTTACCTTTTCACCTGTTTCGCCCATCGCATAAGCACACCATCCACCATAGGCCGGTTCGAATTTTTCAGGAGTAGACTTAAAGCGGTTCAAGTTAGCCTGATTGGCAAACTGGTAAGTAATGCTTTTGTAGATGAATTGAAATGTTGACTTTCCTTCCGTGGGTTTATTGTCAAAATAGCTAACAGGATCATATCCTTCGATGGCAATGCTTTTCTTAACGTTGAAATTCTTCTTACGAATATCATCTGTCTGCCCCATTACGAGGGAGACCATCATGAAGAGGAGTGAAGCAAATAGAAGCGTTCTCATCGTATTATCATTTAAATAAGTTGATCTCATTAACGTATAAGTTGCAATATTCGGTTGTTTAATCAAATCCATTTGTCTGATAGCCTACAATCCTGGAAAATTCGCCAGTTAGCGCCAATGCCAGCAAGATGGATAAATTTCAGAAGTCTCAAAAAGATATAGGAGTAAGGCCGTTGTGATGTTTATGGTTGACGCCCTAAAAAGCAGACGAAAAACAAAAGACACTTGAAAGTTGGTTGTGAGATGCTGCTGTGCAATCAGAGGTACGAGTGAACAATTTGAAGTTGGAGAAAGAATATAAGATTACAGAACCAAAATTAAGTATCGCTACAGAGCCATACTACAGTCGTAGATATTTACAAAACGCGCGACAGGTTATTGTCCCAAATTGTGACAATATTTGTGACAGTTTAATAAATTCAAAATTTGGAAAATCTAAATGATTGAGGAAGAAAAAACCAAGGGCACTTTGTTTGAGGTGGAGAAGAAATCGAAAAGGAAAAAGAAATAGTTATGGAAAATAATAGATCGCTTGCGGTGTTTGAAAACAAACACGTGCGCAGACACTACGATGAAAAGACTGAAATATGGTACTTTTCGGTGGTCGATATCATAGCCGCCTTAACCGACTCGCCTAACCCAACGGATTATCTTAAGAAGTTGAGGAAACGCGATGCAGAACTAGGATCCTACCTGGGGACAAATTGTCCCCAGGTAGCTATGCTAACCAATGGTAAGAACCGTAACACATTGGCAGGCAATGTAAAAGATATTTTTCGCATCATTCAATCCATTACCTCGCCCAAAGCAGAGCCCTTTAAGCAATGGCTTGCAAAAGTAGGCTACGAACGCATTCAGGAGATGAATGATCCCGCTATGAGCATGGACAGAGCCAGAGAGAACTGGCAAAAAATGGGGCGCAGCGAAAAGTGGATTCAGCAGCGCATGACGGGGCAGGAAACCCATAACAAGCTTACCGATTATTGGAAGGAAAGTGGAGTACAAAAAGGAGATGAATTTGCGTTGCTCACTAAAATATCATTCATCAGGAGTGGACTGGCTTAACCGTGAAAAAGCATAAAGCTTTAAAAGGACTGAAATCACAAAACCTTCGTGATCACATGAACGAAGCCGAGTTGATTTTTACAGCACTGGCCGAGCTATCAACCCGCCAGATAGCAGAGACCAAACAGGCAAAAGGGTTAACAGAAAATGCACAGGCAAGTAAAAAAGGTGGGGCAGTAGCCAAAAATGCCAGGAAAGAGTTAGAGGCAAAAACAGGCAAAAGCGTAGTAACAGGAGAAACCTTTTTGCCACCCGCTAAAGAAAGAAAAAAACTGAAATAATGTTTAATGATGAATGGTTAATGATCACTAGCGTCCTATTAAAACAGGTCAAATTTTAAATGATTAAGCAGACGACAAAGCCATAAAGCACGACCCGCGCTTTATCATTGTCACCGACTTTGAAACACTTTTGGCAGTAGACCGGAAAACATCGGACACTAGATATTCCGGTAAAAGAAATAGTAAAGTACGTCATCGTAAGAGAAAAGGGGACATGGTGCTAACAAAATGTTTACTACGGAAATTTAAAATGGAAGTGCCTCTTTCACCACTTCCCAAACGAGTTCTGGTTCGTATCCCTTGGCGATGGCAAAGCGGGCCACCTTATCCCGTTTCTTAAACGGATTCTCTTCACTAGTTTGTTGCGCTTTCTTCCTGATGAGATCTTTTAGTGTCTTGGTATAGTCAGCTGCATCAATCTCCTTCATCCCTCGCCCAATGCATTTATTGGTGAGACCCAGACTTTCCAGTTTGTTCTGAATTTTAAGGCGTCCCCATTTCTTCATCCGAAATTTGCCACCGGCAAAAGCTTTAGCAAAACGCTCCTCGTTGAGGAAGCCCTCGGTAATCAAACGCGACAGAAGTTCATCTACTTCGCTGGAGTACAAACCATATCCATACAGCTTGTTTTTTACTTCCTGATGTGATCGTTCCTGATACGCGCAATAGCGATAAATCCTGGCAAGCGCTTCGGTTGAAGATATTCTGATTTTACTTTGCTGAATTTTGTCCTTCATCTCATCGTTAGATCTTAATCTACGAAGCTGAAATTCCAAATTGAAGAAACGATAGCTACTGCTTCAGCAGTCCTTTATTTCTTAAAATACTAATCAAAAATTTCCGTTCGTTTTCTGAGTTGAAAATCTTAAAGGGCAAATGAATGATCTGAGCTTTGTTGACAAAAAGTACAAAGGAGTCTTTTTCAAGGTTTGCCTTTTTGATTTGATCCCATTTCATGGGCATTCCTTCCCGCGCATTGAGCTTCATGATGATTTGCTGACTGCTGATCTCATAGGAAAATTTTTCAAACAACATTTTGCCTTGCTCCAATTGAGTGACGCCATAAAACTGGATCACCCAAAAAAGCAAGAACAACCCTGCTCCAATAAAAGCAAGGATAAACCACCAGATGCTTGGTATCCATACAAAGCCGAGGCAAATAGCAACCACAATAAGTCCTACCCACCATTGTTCCCGAAGGATATTTTTAAGGGCCATGCGCCTGTAGTCTTTCTTCTCCAGCCGATAATTTCGAGTCTTAACAATCATATTGCTTTAAGGATATGCTATAAAGGAGGGCAAAAATAACGGGGATTTACCTGATTTTGGCGTTGCAGAGGATTTAAAATTTTCCAGGAGGCCCCTGCCTCTATTTCATCACTTTGAGACTCAAGTCAAGGCTTTTCACTGAATGCGTTAATGCGCCAACCGAAATATAGTCAACACCGGACTCGGCTACGGCACGAAGTGTAGACTCGGTGATCCCCCCGCTGGCTTCTGTTTTATACTTACCTCCAATTAAATGAACTGCCTTTTTCATTTCATCAATGTTCATATTGTCAAGCATGATGACATCTATCCCTCCTACCGCCAGCACTTCTTCAATCTCCGCCAAATTGCGAGTCTCTACTTCAATTTTTAGCTTCTTATCCCGTGTCGCAAGATAATTCTTCGTTGATTCAATTGCCTTTCGAATTCCACCCGCCATGTCGATATGATTATCTTTGAGCATTACCATATCGTACAGTGCAAAACGGTGATTCATTCCTCCTCCAATGGCGACAGCCCACTTCTCCATGAGACGAAAGTTGGGTGTTGTCTTTCGGGTATCCATGAGTTTAGCCGATGTCCCTTCAATGAGCTTGCAGAGTTTGTGGGTATACGTTGCTATTGCACTCATCCGTTGCATACAATTCAACACAAGTCGTTCTGAAGACAGAATAGATCGCGAAGGTCCTGAAACAAAAAATGCAACATCCCCTTTCTTTACCGCATCACCGTCTTTGATATTGAACTCAATTGTCAAAGTTGAGTCAACATGATGAAAGATTTTTTCTGCCAATGCAATACCTGCGATGATGCCCTCATCTTTTACCAATAACTGAGCCTTGCCAATAAAGTCCTTGGGAACGGAGGCCAGCGTGGAATGATCGCCCTCTCCGATGTCTTCTGCTAAAGCAGACTTAATAAATTCCTGAATGGCACTTTCGGTGAGGTATGGATACACAACTATTCCTTCACAAAACTGATTTCATGGATAAGGTTAACACCACTCACCTCCTTCACGCGCATTAACACATTGTAGCTATCACCACCGCTGACGTAGCGACCAATAGCAAACTGCAACCCGCCTTTAGAGGAGCCTGTATGAACAATACTAAAATCGGAGGGAGCATGTTTCTTGAAAAAATCGCGTAAGACAAACTCTGCCTGAGTCTTGCTATACGTACTGACGTTTCCTTCCAGATTGATGTCCACAGATTGGTTAAGAAATTTCACCATCTCTTTGGCACTGCCGGCCTTGATTACATCTTTAATGGGTTCAAAAATTTCACTTTGGCTCCATGCGGTAGAGGCACAAAGTAACATTAAAACAAGCCCTACAAATCGATATACACTTCTTCTTTTCATCACTGGTGAATATAGTCCAAAATTATGCCATAAAAGGGTTTGACAGCATCATTTCCTTGCTTTTTTTGAATCCAGCCACAATCCACCACTTAATTCTTTAAATCAGATTGAAAGAGGCCAACTGATTCGAAAGTATATTTGTGCCTCAATTTCGTTTGTCATGAACAAGAAAGTGCTGTTGATGATCCTGGATGGCTGGGGCATCGCTAAAAACAAAAAGGTCTCTGCGGTAGATGCTGCCAAAACACCCTACATCAATTCTTTATACGACAAGTACCCACATAGTAAACTAGAGGCATCCGGTCTCGCGGTAGGATTACCAGCGGGTCAAATGGGAAACTCTGAAGTAGGCCATATGAATATTGGAGCCGGACGCGTGGTGTACCAGGATTTAGTACGAATCAATAAGGCCGTAGAAGAAAAAGAGTTGGATCAAAATCCTGTTTTACTAGATGCGCTACGACATGCTAAAGCCAACAATAAATCTCTGCACTTGATCGGCTTACTTTCGGATGGCGGTGTCCACTCCCACATCGAACATCTGAAAGGCATTGCAACCATTGCCAATAATAATGGAATCACAAAATTATTCATACACGCTTTTTTGGATGGACGTGACACGGACCCTAAAGGAGGAGTTGGCTATCTGAAAGATTTACAACATCATCTATCATCTACGACCGGAAAAATTGCCAGCCTCATTGGCCGGTATTATGCGATGGATCGTGATAAGCGATGGGAACGTGTACGATTGGCCTATGATCTTTTAGTGAAGGGAATAGGTAATAAAACAACCGATTCGATTAACGCGCTGGAACAATCCTACATAGCGGGTGTCACAGATGAATTTGTAAAGCCCATTGTAGTTGTTGATGCACAACAAAAACCATTGGCAATAATTCAGGAAGGCGATGTCGTCCTTTGCTTCAATTTTCGTACGGACAGGGGAAGAGAAATTACGCAAGCACTCACACAGCAGGATTTTCCTGAACAGGAAATGAAGGCGCTAAAACTTTATTACGTTACGTTGACCAACTATGATGACTCATTCAAAAATGTAAATGTTATTTTTGATAAAGATAATCTTGAAAACACATTGGGTGAGATTGTATCGAAAGCGGGTAAAAAACAAATTCGGATCGCAGAGACTGAAAAGTATCCACATGTGACTTTCTTTTTTTCCGGAGGACGAGAAGAAGTGTTTCCCGGAGAATCAAGAATCATGTGTCCGTCTCCCAAGGTAGCCACCTATGATCTCAAGCCCGAGATGAGTGCTCATGATCTTAAAGACAAAATCATTCCTGAACTGGAAAAAAAAGAAGCTGACTTTATCTGTTTAAATTTTGCCAACCCGGATATGGTTGGCCACACAGGAGTATTTGAAGCTGCTGTAAAAGCCTGTGAGACGGTAGATGCCTGCAACCAAGCCGTGACTGAAGTTGCACGCAAGAATGGATACGCGATCATCATCATAGCCGATCACGGTAATGCTGAATTAATGATCAATGAGGATGGCTCTCCGAATACCGCGCACACAACCAATCTGGTTCCCTGTATCCTGGTGGACGATCAATACAAAGGCAAACTAAAAGATGGGAAGCTTGGCGACCTTGCTCCAACAATTCTTGCGTTGATGGGAATTCCCAAACCTCCACAGATGACCGGTACTGTTTTGATTGATGCATAGCCTGAGAACGTTTCTTTTTGTATTCACTTGTGTGGCGTTGGCCTCCTGCACTGAATCTGCCAGGAAAGCGGATTCCTATTTTGATAGTCTGGTGACGAATCAGGTGAAGGTCTTATCATTAGCGAAAGCTTCAATTTTAAAACAGGCTCGCATCGATGGCAATCAAGATGAAACCACGTTTACTCCCGATTCAACTTTATGGGAAAACGAGCTGGACATTTTTCGGCAATTGGAGATCTATGAAAGGCCTGCGTATAGAGATGCCTATGAAATTAAGGACGGAATCAGTGATGGGAAAAGTAATTTAACCGTTCGTTCCTACCATGCATTGAAAAGTATCCCGGTTCGCGACTTGAAATTTTACTATCACGATCAATTCCAGCACCTGAAAAAAATCGAAGCAACCTATCAGGAACAAAATACACTTTATACTACCTGGCGTACATTACAAATGGATTTTGAGGAAGTCAATGGCAAGTCCGTATTGTCTTCCTATGGAATTCGTGGTATTCAAAAAATGATCTTGAGCGACAGCATTAAATTTTCTATTCACTCAAAAGTTATATTTTAACTTTTTATAAAGGTGTCTGACTCCTATGAAGTGTCTTGACGCCTCTGACATTAATTTAAACAATGGCCAAACGAACATTTCTGGATGAGGGTGAGAAAAAACCTATCACAAAATCCAATCTCCGAAAACTGTTGGGTGTTTTTCGGTTTGTACTACCTTACCGATGGACTTTTGTGCTGGGTTTGATCTCTTTAGGCCTTTCCAGTGGCACACTTTTATCTTTTCCCTTCTTTGCCGGCAAGCTTCTGGATGTGGCCCAGGGGAAAACAGGTTTTGTGCTTACAACCATTACTCAGATTGGCTTGGCCTTATTAGGAATTTTATTCCTCCAAAGCATCTTTTCATTTATAAGGGTTTATACTTTTTCTATTGTCAGTGAAAAGACACTAGCTGATTTACGTCATGCTGTCTACGAAAAAATGATTTGGCTACCCCAGTCTTTTTTCGATAGTCGCAGAGTGGGGGAATTGATTAGCCGGATTACATCAGATGTCAGCACCCTTCAGGATACTTTTACTTTTACACTGGCCGAATTGCTTCGTCAGGTATTGGTACTTCTTATTGGTATTCCTTTGATTTTTATCTTGACTCCCAAGCTCACCGTTTTCATGCTGCTCACTTTCCCCTTGTTGGTGGTAGCTGCCCTCTTTTTTGGCAAATTCATTCGAAAACTGTCTAAGAAAACACAAGATCAACTGGCAAGTGCTAATGTCATTGTCGAAGAAACACTTCAATCCATTGCTGTTGTTAAGTCCTTTACCAATGAACTCTTCGAAGTTTTGCGCTATCGTAAATCATTAACGGAAGTTGTGACGACTGCAATTCACGCTGCCAAATTCAGAGGCTTCTTTATATCGTTTTCAATTTTTACACTTTTTGGAGGGATTGTTGCCGTGAGTTGGTACGGGGCATTGTTAGTGCAGTCTCACGAAGTAAGTGTGGGTGAATTGTTTTCTTTTGTGCTCTATACGTCATTTATCGGTGGAAGCATTGCAGGACTTGGAGACATCTATAGTCAATTGCAACGGTCTATTGGCGCTTCCGAGCGATTGCTCGAAATCCTTGGTCTGCAAGATGAGCACAGTGTTTCAACCGACAGTTTAAAACTGAAAGGAGCCATTAATTTTAATCAGGTTGGATTTGCTTACCCTACCCGGGAAGATTTTCAGGTACTTCAGGGCATCACCTTTAGCATTAAGCCCGGAGAAAAAATTGCATTGGTAGGTCCCAGTGGTTCCGGAAAATCCACAATCATCAACTTACTGATGCGTTTTTATCGCGTCAGTTCGGGAGCGCTTTTGGTGGATGGAAAAAATGCCGAGGAATACAGTCTTTCGGATTATCGGAAAAGCATCGGAATTGTCCCTCAGGAAGTTTTATTATTTGGAGGTTCCATTCGCGAAAACATAGCGTATGGAAAGCCCGGTGCTACCGAATCTGAAATTCAGGATGCTGCTCGAAAAGCAAACGCATTGGAATTTATAGACAGTTTCCCTGAAAAGTTTGATACGCTGGTGGGCGACCGCGGAGTCAAACTTTCCGGAGGACAGCGACAGCGTGTGGCGATTGCCAGGGCAATTTTAAAAGACCCAGTCATCCTTGTTTTGGACGAGGCCACCAGTTCGCTGGATGCTAAATCAGAGCGTTTAGTACAAGATGCGCTTGAAAAACTAATGGAAAACCGCACTACGCTTGTTATTGCGCACCGGCTCAGCACGATTCGGAAAGTGGACAGGATTCTGGTCATTAAAGATGGAAGCATTGCAGAATCGGGTACACATCACGAACTTAGTAGCCTGAATAATGGTATCTATAATAACTTGTTGAAACTCCAATTGGAGATTAGTGAATGACCATCATACCCGCTACCCTGCTAAGAAGTCATAAGCTGAGGTCTACCCCCAGCCGCTCAAAAATATTGCATCTGTTTTTAACTTCCCGCCATGCTCTTTCCTATTCTGATATAGAAAGGGAAGTGGCCTCTTCTTTTGACCGGGTAACCGTTTATCGCACTCTTAAATCCTTTGTTGACAAAGGAGTTGTACATAAAGTGCTGGATGACGGAGGCAGTTTGAAGTATGCACTCTGCAGTGATCATTGCAATGATGCAGATCATCACCATGACCATGTTCACTTTAAATGTACCCGATGCGGGCAGACTAATTGTCTTGATGAGGTGGATATACCAGAGTTTAAACTCCCCAAGGGGTATAAAGCTTCTGAGGTGAATTTACTCATACAGGGCACCTGTCAAAACTGTCAATAGTCTATTCTTTGGGTTTCTTTTTACTTAAACCCTGTATTAACTACGTAAGTAAGTTTTTGAGATAGAAATATATTCTTAGCTTTGAGGCTTATTAAAGGTGATTACCAGACTCTTAAGGAGCGATAGTCACCTTTTTTAACAATAAACACGGACCAAAAAGGCACATGCTCCTCTTTTCACTGTTTAGAAATCAAAGCCAAACCGAGACAATTCTTTTTGGTGTTTTTGCCCTCGTCATCTTTGTTTTCCTCCTAATTGACTTGGGGTTTTTTAATAAATCGGCTCATAAAATCACTACTAAATCGGCTCTTTATCAATCCATCTTTTGGGTTGTTATCAGTACTATTTTCGGCTATCTGGTCTATCATTTTGATCAGGGAGGCGTAGATGATACGGGAGCAAAAGTGTCGGGAGCTGACGCTTCTATTGAATTCTTCTCTGCTTACCTTACTGAATATGCACTGTCGGTAGACAATATTTTTGTCATCCTTCTCATATTAAAATACTTCAGCGTAAAGGAAGAGTATTATCACAAGGTGCTCTTCTGGGGAATTCTCGGAGCGGTTGTTTTCAGAGGCTTATTCATTTTTGTTGGCGCTTATTTTATCGCCAAGTTCCATTGGATACTCTACATCTTTGGCGTGTTCCTGATCTACTCTGGTATCAAGATTTATTTTGAAGATAGCGATGAAAAGATTGATCCTGAAAAAAATCCTATTCTTCGCTTGTGCCGCAAGTATTTGCCCATCACCAAAGATGAAATGGGTGACAAGTTTTTAGTTTCGCAGAATGGAAAGTGGATGTTCACTCCCTTGTTTCTGGTGATCATTCTCATTGAAACCACAGATCTTATTTTTGCCGTAGATTCTATTCCTGCAGCTTTTGCTATTACTCAAAATGAATTTTTAATCTACACCTCAAATATTTTTGCCGTAATGGGCTTACGGGCAATGTTTTTTTTATTATCAGGAGTTATTGACCGTTTCTACCTTTTGCAGAAAGGTCTTTCCATCATTTTGTTTTTCATTGGAGCAAAAATGTTATTGGAAATCTTCCACATTGAGTTGAGTCCCTTGCTTTCCTTTACAGTGATCATCATCACATTGACCATGTCAATTGTGTTATCCATTCTTATACCACGTAAGGAAGAACCTTCAGAAGAGCTATCCTAACTACAAGTAGTCTTTTACTAGATTTGAAAAGCGTCTGAGAAAAAATTCTTGGGTAAGATTTTCATCAACATCGGCAACGTTAAAAAACGTTGAGGCAGGGAGACAATAACAAATGTAGGAATCGTCTTCAACACAAAAATCATTAATACCTGCATTCTGGCTTTTTCTTCATCGGTCAGCTCCATTGACTTCGCTTTCTTTAATAGTTCCATCAGTTCTTCGCTTTCCTGTACCTCACGCAACAGCTTGCTTTTATTCCGGTCGGCAATTTTTGCCAGCCGTTTGACGAACTGCTCACTTACCTGACTGTACTCTTGTTTGTTCTGCAAGCCATTTAATTGCTCCCAATGTTCAAGCACAAAACCCTCAATCGCCATCATACTGTTCTCCAGATCATCCTCGGTGAAGTTCAAATAATCGCATAGCCTCTTTAGAAATCCAAGTTCAGCCTGCTCCACTTTTTTGTCAGACCAAATGGTAAGGATGGCTATCTCCAGAAAATATTTTTTAAGAATCCATGAATTATTGGTCGGCAAATTGATGTCTTCAATTTGAATACCTTTTTCAAAAATCGCTAACGCCTCTTTCTTCTTTTCTGGTGGAAGTCCTGACCCCGCCAGGAAATATTCTAACAGCTTTCGTTCTTCAAATTCAATGGTCGTATTCGCGTGAGCTGAAGCCGCCATAATCTTAATCACCGAAAATCGCAACTCTTCCCGCTCGTACTTAAAAAAATCGGAGACGATGCGATCGGCATTGGTATGAATCCATTGGCCGAAAATAAAAATATCCAGAAAGAGCAGACTATTGTGAAAGAACTGTGACCAGAAGTTATTGCCATACTCAGAGGTGTGCTCAATCCTCTTGTCAAGAATTTTCTCCGCCAATTCCAATGGAGTCTTTTTCCCGCCAAAAAGAGTTTTTGCAGGTGTTGCCAACTCTGGGAAGACATTGTTATAAAAGTTACCAATGCTCTCCAGCGTCTTTAAAATGACTTCTGAAACTTCATCAGCATTCTTGACAGGCTTATCATAAAAAAGCAGAGAACTGCTGATGAGACTTTCCGCCAGTAGAATTTTCATTCGATCTTTCTCACTCCACGATTCAGCATCCGGATGATCCAAAACGCCAACGGATTGGCCATACATTAATCCTGTAGGTTGAATGACCCGGTACAAAGAGTGTTCAGGATGAGTTGCCTTGTGACTTTCACCCGTAATATCTTTGAGCAAGTCCTTACGGAATTCCAAGTATTCTTTAAGCCAACCTTTCTCTTTAGGCTTCATCTTTTTGCAATTCTATCGATAAGATAAGGGATTTTACGCAACGATACCAATAGTTATCCGGGGAGGGTGGTCTACTCTAGTGAACGCCATCCTTTTTTACCCAAATTCTTAGCCGATTCTTCCACTTTCTTTTTCAATCCTTTCTTAAAGTCATCAAGTCTTTTAGCCACGAGTGTATTCTCTGTACCAATGATTTGGGCCGCTAGAATTCCTGCGTTTCTAGCTCCATTTAGTGCTACCGTAGCTACCGGAACTCCAGAAGGCATTTGCAAAATAGACAGTACAGAATCCCAACCATCAATGGAGTTGGAGGACTTAACCGGTACACCGATCACCGGAAGAGAAGTAAGTGATGCAATCATACCCGGGAGATGAGCTGCACCTCCTGCCCCCGCTATGATCACCTTTAGTCCCCTTGCCCTGGCTGTAGAAGCATAGTCAACCATGCGTTGTGGCGTGCGATGGGCTGAAACAATGGTGAGTTCGAACGGAATGTTAATCTCCTCTAGAAACTCAGCCGCTTCTTTCATGACTTTAAGGTCTGACTGGCTGCCCATAATTATTCCTACAATTGACTTGCTCATGCGATCACTTTAAGATGGTCTTTTACAAATTTGGCTTTCTTCCTTAAACTTTCCATATCGTTGTCAACAATTGTTACGTGCCCCATTTTACGGAATGGCTTCGTCAGTTTTTTTCCATAAAGATGAACATGTGCTCCCGCGAGCTTTAACACTTCATTAAGTCCTTCATATCGGGCAAGTCCGGTATAGTTTGGTTCTCCTAAAATATTTACCATGGCGCTTTTCATTACCATTGAAGTATCTCCTAGTGGCAAATTTAAAATAGCACGAAGGTGCTGCTCGTATTGTGAGGTAATGTTCGCTTCAATGGTTTGATGGCCGCTGTTATGAGGTCGTGGTGCTATTTCATTGACTAGTACATCATCTTCTTTAGTCACAAACATCTCAACCGCAAGTAAACCCACCATCCTTAAATCGGTAATCACCTTACGTGCAATAGCATCTGCCCTTTCAGTCACTGATTTTTTCAGTTGAGCAGGAGCAAATAAATATTCTACCAGATTTGCCTCCGGATGAAAAACCATTTCCACCGCGGGATAGGTCACTATTTGACCTCCTTCATTTCGCGCTACAATGATGGCAATCTCTTTTTCAAAATCAATTAGCTTTTCCAGTAAGCCTGGGGCATCAAACGCTTTGTCAAAATCTTTCTCCGTTCTAAGTACCTGAACTCCTCTTCCATCATATCCTTCCCGGCCAAGTTTACTGACGGCCGGGAGAAAAGACTTATTTTTTCTTACCTCTTCCCTATTTTTTACAAGAATAAATTCTGCCGTAGGGATGTCGTTATCTTTATAAAACTTCTTCTGCTTGCATTTGTCTTGAATAAGTTCAATCACTTCCGGTTGAGGAAAAACCTTTTTCCCTTCAGCTTCCAGCTGCCTAAGTGCTTCGGTGTTTACATTTTCAATTTCGATGGTGATGAGATCACACGTTGAGCCAAATTTTAGTACCGTAGCAAAATCGGTAAGTTTTCCACACGTAAATTCCGCCAACGAGCGACACGGTGCGTCTGCATCCGGGTCAAGAATTGAAAAGTTAATATTAAGATCAACTCCTGATTGAATAAGCATTCGGCCAAGCTGGCCACCCCCCAGAACTCCCAGTCTATAGTTTTGATAAAATGTTTGCGCCATGCGCCTGCAAAGTAATTAATTATCTACACGTGTGACATTGAGAATTTGATCACCCACTTCCATTCGGTGTACAATTTCCATTCCTTCCAGCACCTGAGCAAAGATCGAATAGCCACCATCCAAATGGGGTGTGGAAGAATGTGTAATGAACCATTGTGTGCCTTCAGTATCTTTCCCTGCTGAGGCCATCCCTACCGAACCTGTTGTGTAACGCCTCCTGGAAAATTCGGATCGAATTGAATAATCTTCGCTCCCAAAGCCATCACCTCGATTGCATCCGACCTGATCCACAAAGTTAGGGACAACCCGATGAAAGAACTTTCCATCAAAATACTTCTTGTTAACCAAGTCGATAAAATTGGCAACAGAACCGGGTGCCTCCTCTACAAACAAAACAATAGTAATATCACCTTTAGTGGTAGAAATTATTACTTTTTGATTTCTGTCAATAGACTTGACCAGCGCCCAATCAATCGGGTGATTGAATGATGTAAAAAGAGGCTTTGGTTTTTCTTTTCCCTCCAGGTACGCGATGGCATCGGTCAATGGCTGAAGTGCTTCTATGTCTTTCGGTAAGCTTAATTTTGTTTTTGCCATTTGCAATGCCCTCACATCTTTAATCAGTTCTTTATATCCTAAGGTAGAATCCGCCAGCGCTCCTGCTACAATTCCAATGACCCCCGGGTCACCACCTTCAATTGCCCTTAAATAGATTTCAGCAAATTCAATTTTCAAGCTTGCTGGAAATTTTTTATCGCGATTGACATCAACTAACGCCTGTGCTGCTGTAGTCTTCACTATCAGGCTTTTTGTTGAGTTAATTTCTTCCTTGATAAAAGAGAAGGTGGATATGTTCTTTGAGAGGACCCTCAATAAAGCTGCTTTTTCATACTCATTTGTAGAAATTGCATAGCTCTTCTTCACTTCTTCAACCTGTGCATTATTAGAATTAAATGAAAAAGCAGCTTCATAAAGATTGGCTCTAACTCTCCAATTCATTTCCGGTCTTATCAATATCGTCCAATTTTCAGCTTGGCTAGTAACAATACTTTTAATTACTTCAGAGGTTGCGATGGTCACATTAACATTTTCATCATTAAGGGCGAAAAGGAAAAGAGGCTTTGATTTTTCTAATGGATAAACCTGAAGTGCTCTTATCGCATTAGTTCTTACACGGTAGTCTTTATCTGATTTTAAGACGTCTTGCAATACTGTAAAAACACGATCATTCTTTACTCTTTTTAAGCCACTTACGGCAGCCATTCTTACTTCCGGTGATACATCTTGTGAAGCAGCCTTAATCAAATTTTCTTCGTAGCCCTTTGCAGTAAAAATTCCACGATTGAAAAAATGAGCTGCCCCTAATCGTGTTTGAAGACTATTGCCTGGTTGCAAAAAAGTACATGCACGACTCACGACTAATGAATCGGCAAGATTGCGTAGTCCCAATCGGTAAAGAGCCCAGGCAAGTCCCTCCTGCGCTATAGAATCCTGAGCATTGAAATTGATAAGTAGATCTAAGTCCCTTTGCAGAACAGACTTGCCCAACGCTTCGAGCACCTCTCTCACCACCATTCGGTTCTTATCGCTCAAAGCCGGAATAAGTGAGTTTACTGCTGCAAATCCTTTTGTCTGGCCCAAAGCATAAGCCGCATTGGCCCTAACCTCAGCTATTGTATCCTCCAGCAAGAGGGACCCGAGCATGGGTGAGGCAATAGTATCTTGAATCGAGGCAAAAGCTAAAACTGCTTCTGCTCTGTCAATTGGGTCTTGCGATAAGAGAAATTGATATAAACTGTCTGATAGACGCTTGTCTTGAAAATCAGCAATCTTAACGAGTGAAGAATGAGAGAATTTATTGGAGGATTTTTCTTGTACGCAGCTTACTATCAACGCTAGTAACAGTACAAAAGATAATCCCTTCATCGATAACTATGAAGGCTTTGTTTGAGAAGCACGGTTCACAACATCACTAAATTCAATCTTTGCCATTTTTATTGAATACAGCATGAGTCGCACTTCTTTGGCATGCACCTTTCCGTCCACTTCAGACATTCTATACAAGTGAACAAATGCATCTAGTTTCTCTTCGTCAGTGCATTTATTAATCAACCCTATTCCCTTCTGATAAATATCTCTTTCTTTCTTGGCGGCAATTTCTCCTGCAAAATCATGAAAAATGGAATCTGGTATTTTTTCCGCATTTTTTACTTTGAGCAATGCTTCCATTTCATTGTCGTCAATGACTCCATCAGAACTAATAAGCAGGTGAACCAAATAAAGAAGTCCCAGTTGATAATTGATGTTAACGCTCATGTCTTATGCAAATATTTCTACAATATAAGAGAATTCATGAATTCAGCGAAGCAATGTTATTTCAGGAGAAGATCTGGTAAACCAGCAATGCAGAGAGGTATGCAAGGCCAGTCATGTAGCCGAGTTGAATTAACGGCCATTTCCATCCCTTTGTCTCTCGCTTCACAATTGCTAAGGTACTCATGCATTGCATCGCCAGCGTATAGAAAACAAGCAACGAAAACCCAACAGCCGGGGTGAACCTGGGTCCACCGGTATCTGGGTTGATCTCCGATTTAAGCCTGTTCTTAATGGTGGGCTGATCTTCGGTGCTGCCAAGACTATAAATGGTTGCTATCGTACCGACAAAGACTTCACGCGCGGCAAAGGAAGTGATTAAGGCGATTCCTATTTTCCAATCAAAGCCCAATGGCTTGATAACAGGCTCAATCGACTTTCCAATAATACCTGCATAAGAGTGCTCTAGCTTGTAGGCAGCAACCCGATCTTCAAAACCTTGTTCAGTAAGCCGCATCGTTTGTGTTTCTCCCTGAACGGTAGCTCTGGCTTTATTCATTTGCTCTTCTGGGCCATAGCTAGCCAGCACCCACAGAATGATAGAAATCGCTAAAATTACCTTCCCTGCTTCAAACACAAAGGTTTTGGTTTTCTCTACAATCGTGTACCCAACGTTTGACCACTTAGGCATCCTGTACGTAGGCAACTCCATGATTAGATAACTCCTCTCCTTTACTTTAATGAGCATCTTCATGCCCAACGCAGTAAGGATAGCCGCAAAAAATCCAAGAAGGTATAACCCCATTAATGCCAATCCCTGTAGGTTGAAGAATCCAAAAAGTTTATCATCCGGCACAATCAACGCCACAAGAATAGTAAACACGGGCAGCCGTGCCGAGCAACTCATAAAAGGTGTTACAAAAATGGTAATCAGTCTGTCTTTCCAATTTTCAATAGTCCGTGTTGCCATGATAGCCGGAATCGCACAGGCCAAACCAGACATTAAGGGAACAACACTTTTACCATTCAATCCAAATTTGCGCATGATCTTATCCATCATAAAGACCACTCTGGCCATATAGCCTGACTCCTCTAAAATGGAGATGAATGCAAATAACATGGCTATTTGAGGAACAAAAATGATGATGCCTCCGATGCCAGGCACAATTCCTTGTGAGATAAGATCAAAGAGTGGGCCATTCGGAAAATTCTTTTTTAGAAAATTACTGATCTGCGCTACAGTCATATCAATAAAGTCCATCGGAATCTGCGCCCACGCAAAAATGGATTGGAATATCAGGAAGAGTACAGTGAAGAAAATCAGATATCCCCAAATCTTGTGCGTGAAGATGTGATCAAGCCGATGAGAAAATTTTTTCCAATCCTCATCAGCAGAACGAAGAATTGCCTTATTAAGGAGTGTCTGAATAAACCCGTATCGATTTATCGTTTCTGCCCCTTGATATTTCCCAGGAAAAAACTTGTGCTCAGCGACCAGTGCATTGACTTGTGCTTTATTCTCAGAAGAAAGAAAGAGCATATTCTCCGGCTGTTGCAGGTATTGATACGCGAGGTAGTCAGAACTTAATGCGAATTTTTTGCGCACTTCGGTTACTGCAGTCTGAATTTCCGGAGCAATTGAAAAAATATTTTTAGAAGATGTCTTAAGCGGCTTTGCCAGTAATTTCTTTAACTCATCAATGCCTTGTCCCTGACGCGCATTGGTAAGTATTACCGGTACATCAAGGGTTGCGCCTAGTGTTTTAAGGTCGATACTTAAACCCGATTTGGCAGCTAAGTCTACCATATTGAGCGCAAGGATGCAGGGAATTTTTAAATCAATCAGTTGTGTGAGAAGCAGCAGACAATTCTTAAGATTGGTTGCATCGGCAACTAGCACAACTTTATCGGGAAAATATTTTCCATCCTGATTGGCAAAAACTTCCGCGACAATCTTCTCGTCTTCTGTGCGCGGATAAAGGCTATATATCCCTGGCAAGTCAGTGATCTCGGCCTCTATACCTTCTGCTAATTGGCATATACCGGTGCGCTTGTCAACCGTGACACCCGGAAAGTTTCCCACCTTCTGGTTAAGCCCTGTGAGTTGATTGAACAGTGATGATTTCCCCGAATTGGGCTTACCTGCTAATGCAATCTTAAGCCTCTTACTCATCAGTTGAGAATTGATATCGTTGCAGCCTCATCCATGCGCAGGGAAAGGTCATAACCCGAAACTGTTATGCAGATTGGATCACCAAAAGGGGCTGTGAAATTGAATCGGACAGCAGTGCCGGGCAAGACGCCCATTTCCAAAAGTTTGGCCGATAAAATATCATCAATGAACCCGGAAATGATTGCTGTTTCGCCCGGAATCATATCAGCAACGCTTTTCAACTTGACGTCCACCTTTATTTAGATTAATTTTAAACAACGCGAATATAGGAGGCGGTGTTGTGCAAAGCAATGATTTCAAACAGTTGTTTAACCGTAATTGTGCAATGGAAATCTATTGCATAATTTGACGAATGAAAATCACCAGGTTACAAGTAATGCTACAGCAACCCTTTCGGTGATTTTCATTGTCAAGGTTAAACCCTGACAATTCGAAGAATTCGTCAGTTATTTGAGTTGTGACTTAATCCTAATGCATAATCCGGGTTTAAATTCGACTGATGAAAAAGAAAAAGACTAAGAAGAAGCCCCAAAAAGAGATAAAGCCACCGCCTCCAGATCCTGAGAAAGACAATTCATTTGACTTTGGTGGTCTGCCTCAGCGGGATTTGAAGAAGAGTTTGGGGTGTGGATAAAAATCAAATTGACTCTGCATAGAATACCCGCTTTACCCTTTCACTCGTATTAGTAAGAATTTCGTAAGGAATCGTATTGATACTCGCTGCTACGTTTTGAATTGGCAATTCTTTTCCAAAGATGATTACTTCATCTCCCTCCTTTGCGTTGATGCTGGTGATATCAATCATAGTCATGTCCATGCACACATTTCCGATCACGGGAGCTAATTTTCCATTGACTAAAACCTTGCCAGCACCATTGCTAAAGGTTCTGTTAAATCCATCTGCATAGCCGATCGCAATGGTGGCAATGCTCGTTATCTTTTCAGCTCTACCTTTCCTTCCATACCCAATCGATTCGCCTGGTTGAATAATTTTTACCTGGGAGATGATTGTTTTCAACGTTGCAACCGGTTTAAGTTGATCAAATTTTTCATCGGTAGGATTAACTCCATACAAACCAATACCCAATCGCACCATATCAAATTGCAAATCCGGAAAGCGAAGGATGCCTGAAGAATTAAGTAGATGTAGGATAGGTTTTATTTGAAGTTCGTTCTTCAGACGAGTGGTCATCTCTACAAATCGAGTTGCCTGATCTCTGCTAAAATTGTCATGCTCGATCGTATCTGCTCCAGCCAGATGTGAAAAAATGGCTGTAACAGAAATGTTGTTATTGGATTTTAGAAGCTGAATCAGTTCGGTAAGATGTTGTTCCTCAAACCCCAATCTGTGCATTCCGGTATCCATTTTAAGGTGAACCTTACAGGGCTTCCCATCGAGAAATTGTAACAATGACTTAAGAAGGGAAATGCTATACACCTCTGGTTCGAGATTGTACTTCACTAATTGATGAAAACTCTCCTCTGCAGGATTCATGACCATGATAGGTAAAAGAATATGATTCTTTCTGAGCTCAACCCCTTCATCTGCGTAAGCCACTCCCAAATAATCTACTTTATGATACTGAAGTAAACCCGCTACCTCTTCACTTCCACTCCCATAGGCAAAGGCTTTCACCATCACCATTAGTTTTACATTTGGATTCAGCTTGCTTCTGAAGAAATTCAAATTATGAACCATAGCTCCCAAGTCTACTTCCATGACGGTGCCATGAATTTTCTTTTGAAGACGCTGAACGATTTTTTCAAACTTAAAAACACGACCCCCCTTTATAAGAATAACCTCATTTTGAAATTGGTCACTCTCTCCTTCCAAAAAGGCATCCGTGGTTGGGTAAAATTTGACATCTTCAACAGCACCGATAAAAGTATTTTGATGCTTACTTAAAATTGGGCCGATTCCAATAAAAGAATGAACGCCCGCCCTACCCATCATCTCAGAAATTTTGTTGACAAGAATTTTCTCCTCCAAACCGGATTGATGGATATCTGATAATATGACCATCTTCTTCTTTTTCTGAAGGCCGTTTAGAAAATTGAGGCAGATCTGCAAGCCGCCAAGGTCATTGTTATACGTGTCGTCAATGATTTGACATCCATTGATACCTTGCTTTATCTCAAGACGCATGGGCACTCCCTTGAGTTGAGGAATTCGCTCTTGAATTACGTCTGGCGTTAAGCCTAAATAAAGCATTGCAGCTAGACAATGAGACGCATTCTCCTGTGAGGCTAAATCTGAGAATGGAAACTGTATTGGGAAACTCTTCCCCTGCCATGCTACTTCTATCTCCTGCTCGCCAATTCTATTTAATTTAATGGTTGAGCCTTCTGTATACCCCCAGCTTAATAACTTTTGTCTGGGAATCTCTTTATGCAATATTTTTGAAACCTCATTATGATCTTGACAGAAAATGGTCACGCTCGTTTTCTCAAACAATTTTACTTTTTCTAAGATTTTCTGTTCGACATCCTTAAATCCTTCATCGTGCGCTGTGCCGATATTGGTAAAAATGCCAACGGTGGGTTGAATTATCTTTTGCAAGAGTGCCATTTCCCCAGGCTTGGAAATACCAGCTTCAAATAGCCCAAGTTGATGTTGTCCTTGAATTTGCCAAACAGAGAGTGGCACGCCTAATTGAGAGTTATAGCTTCCTGGATTCTTTACAATGTTGTAATCCTTGGATAAGAGTTGATAAAGCCACTCTTTGATAATCGTTTTTCCATTGCTCCCTGTAATACCAACGATCGGTATCGTGAACTGCTTTCGATGATGGGTTGCAAGAAGCTGTAATGAATGGATTGAGGAACTCACCAACACGAAATTACCTTCTGCAAATTCCTTCCTGTTAATATCTTTCTCGATTACAAAGTGTCGGATTCCTTTTGCGTACATGGAGGTAATGAACTGATGTCCATCATGTCGCTCACCACCAATCGCAAAGAAAACAGAACCGACTGATCCATTAGTTTGTCGGCTGTCAATGATAATATCGGTTACCGGGCCATTGCTTGCTAGTTGAACAAGTATTCCTTCACAAATAGAACCTAGCTCAGAAAATAATATCATGTTAAAAGAGCTTTGCTCCATTCGCCACCTTCTTATCAATGCTACACAAAATGACATGATTCTCAGCATCTGGAAACCCAGTGACAAGTACCTCAGAAATAAAATTGGCGATTTGTTTTGGTGGAAAATTGATCACACAAACGACCTGGCGCCCGATTAAATCTGTTGGATTATAGTGTTTAGTAATCTGGGCACTTGACTTTTTCAGGCCAATTTCGGGGCCTAAATCAACTAAAAGCCTAAAAGCGGGTTTTTTTGCTCCAGGAAATAGTTCTGCCTCCACAATGGTGCCTGCCCGTAAATCGATTTTATTGAAATCATCCCATGTTATCATCCCGAAATTTTATAATTTAGCAGACTCTTAAATGCAATTTAAGTCGTTTGATGGTTTGTAACTCTCAATGAAAATAAAATTTTCAACTATTCTGACTTTCACCATTGCAGCATACTGCATGTGCTTTGTGCTCCCTGCCAATGCACAGGATGAAGGCTCATCGTTGAACGAGTTTCAGGATTTGAATCAAAATTCAGAACTGAATCTGGAAGAAGATAAGGCGCTTATTTTTGAAAGTGAAAGTAAACCGGTGAAGCGGGAAATTGAAGTACCTCCTGCCAATAAGCCTGCCCTAAAAACCAAGTCCTCTGAAACAGCTAAGCCGGGCAATAGCAAAGAAGAAGAGGATGCCCTTTCCTTCAATTTCCTTTACTACATTATTCAGAAGTTCAAGTATTCTGATTTATTGGATCAATAACCATCCATAAAACTCTTCCGTATTTAGTTCATTCAAAGCCCTATATTGCAACTTAGTTGCAATAATTTTGAAGGCACTTCTATTAATTATAATCCTCTATTTCATCTGCTTTGGCGGTGTACCAATTCAGGCACAAGAATCATGTCTTCAGGTTTTTTCTGGAAAACTGACCGATGAGGAGGGTGCCCCGCTACCAGGGGCCACTCTACTTTTAAAGCAAGTCGGCAAGGGAGTTATCTCTGATCAGGAAGGTTCATTTAAATTTGAAAATCTTTGCAAAGGGAAATATAGGCTGGAAATTAAATTCCTTGGATTCAAAACGATCAACCAAACGATCAATCTGGAAAAGTCTTTACAGCTTGATTTTTCAATGGCCCAAGATGAAAAATTACTACAAGAAGTAGAAGTCAGGGACAAATTGGAAAATGTAAGTAAGGTTCAAAATTATAGCTCGTTAAGTGGCAAGCAGCTTGAAGAAACACAAGGGAAATCACTTGGTGAATCATTAAAGGAAATGACGGGCGTCAGTTCTATCCAAACAGGTCCTGCTATTTTCAAACCTGTTATTCACGGAGTGCACAGCCAACGAATTCTAATCCTAAACAATGGCATCCGGCAAGAAGGTCAATCATGGGGGGCTGAACATGCTCCTGAGATTGATCCTTTTATTGCTTCCAATATTGTGGTGGTTAAAGATGCAGCAGCCATTAAATATGGCACGGATGCGCTTGGGGGTGTCATTATTGTAAACCCCGCAGAACTGCCGAGTGAGGCGGGGATTGGAGGTCAACTACACCTTGTGGGAGCCACCAATGGCCGCTCGGGGGTGGTCTCAGGATTATTAGAAGGCGGTTTAAGGAAACTCAAAGGCTTGGGCTGGCGATTACAAGGAACCGGGAAAAAATCGGGGGACTTTCATGCCGCAAAGTATAATCTTACCAATACGGGTTTTGAAGAATTGAATTTTTCAACCTCTTTGGGCTATCACAAAGAGGATCGGGGAATTGAATTTTTCTATAGTCATTTCAATACCACAATAGGAATTCTTCGCGGATCCGCGGTAAGCAGTACCGAGGATTTGGCCAGCGCCTTTGAGAGGGAACCTCCTCAATACACTGAAGATTTTAGTTATTCGATAAGCCAGCCCAAACAAAAAGTCACACATGATCTTCTGAAGCTCAATGGCCATTTTGAAAAAGGAAAAAATCTTTATCATTTTCAATATGGACTACAAATTAACAAACGACAGGAGTTTGATGTGAGAAGGGGGGCCTTAAAGGATATCCCAGCGTTAGGTTATCTGCTCTATACACATACCCTAGACCTTGAATGGGAACGTCAAAAAACTGATAAGGCATCTCGTTGCTTCGGATTTAATGGAATGCTTCAGGACAATAATAAAATTGATGGGACCTTAACCCTTCCCTTCATCCCCAACTTCGTTAACTATTCATCAGGGTTGTACCTGGTGGAGAAAATCCAGAAGAATAAGTGGGACCTGGAAGCCGGTCTTCGCTATGATTTTAGATTTTACGATGTAGTGGGTTTTGATTTTAGAAATCAACTCTATAGGGCAAAACTTAATTTCAACAATTTCAGCGCTACGGCAGGAGCAACGTATGCTGTAAGTAAGAAAGCTTCCATCACTTCAAGTATTGGCAGCACCTGGCGTCCGCCCAATGTGGCCGAATTGTATAGCTTAGGAACGCATCAAAGTGCTGCCGCCATAGAGTTTGGTCTATTGCTGGATGAAATTACTAACGAAGTTAAGCCCATTACTTCCTCTACCGTTAAAACAGAACAAGCTCTGAAGTGGGTATCAGGCTATCACTATAATTCACAAAAGGTAAATTTCGAATTATCAGGATACATCAATTACATAGCCAATTACATCTATCTGAGACCGCGTGGAGTAACTCAAAACATACGGGGCATATTTCCCTACTTTCGCTACACCCAGACCAATGCGTCTTTCTTAGGAGTCGATTTTTCAGGAGAATATCAACTTAGCAAACAGATGAAGTTGAATAGTAAAATTACTTTGCTAAGGGCGACTGATGAAACCAATAACGACTTTCTGATCTTTATTCCTTCCAACCGATATGAAATTTCACTTCGTCACGATCGGTTCAAAATTGGTAAGGCAACTAACTTTTATGCAGAAGCAAAAATAAAATATATAGCTCAACAAAATCGAGCTCCTCGGGTGGTGAGCATTGCTGAAATTAATGATGCCAATGCTAACGGGGAAGATATTTTCACCGATGACAGGAGAAATTTTGACTTCGTTGCGGCTCCAGAAGGTTATCTGCTCTTTGGTGCGTCAACAGGTGTTTCATTTCCGTTCGAAAAGTCTAAGCTCAATTTTAGGATTAGTGCTGATAACCTTTTCAATTCTGCTTATAGGGAATATACTAATCGACTGCGCTACTATGCCGATGATTTGGGTAGAAACATCACTTTGGCCATCAATTTTAGCTTTTAATTACTTGTAACAACATAAATCTAAAACGTGATCTATGAAAAAATTGCATAATTCGTTGCTCCTTCTTTTCATGATGGGCACTCTTGTATTCCTTTCAAGCTGTAAGAAGGATGATCCGGCACCGGAAAATATTCCAGAACTAATCACAAAAGCAAAATTGAAATTTACTCCAACCAGTGGAGCTACCATAGAGGTAACTGCTACTGATCCGGATGGAGAAGGTGTTCAGGATATTAAAATTGATGGGCCTATTAATCTTGTGAAAGGAACCACGTATACATTAAGTCTTGAATTGCTCAATGAACTCTATAAGTCAACAGAAGAAGGTTATAATATCAGCGATGAAATTGCCAAAGAAGCTGATGAGCACCAATTTTTCTTTGAATGGACGGACGGGGTATTTTCCAATCCTGTAGGCAATGGCAACATTGATAACCGAAATGATCCGGTAAATTATGGTTCTTCTGTTGATTCGAAAGGGCTTCCACTTGGATTGACAACTTCCTGGACAACTTCAGCAACTGCTACCAGTGGAACAAAAAGTTTCCGTGTTTTACTTAAGCATCAGCCAGAGATTAAGTCTGCTACCTCAACCTCTACAGACGGAGAAAGCGATTTGGATATAACATTTACAATTGTAGTTCAATAAGTGTTGGGCACCTTCAGTAAAAGAAAAACCCCGACTAAATCGGGGCTCTTTTTTTATCATGCCTTTACCAGGAATTTTTCTAAATCTTTAAGCTTCAATATTCCTTCATAATAAGCTTTGCCAAAAATGACAGCAAATATTCCCATGTCATTCAGCCGCTGAATATCCTCCACACCACGTACTCCTCCGCTTGCCAAGACCTTTATTTCAGGGAACTTGTCAAGGACTTCCTGATAAAATAAAAAGGCAGGGCCTTCAAGTACACCATCACGGGAAACATCGGTCGACTTTACATATTTCAATCCCCTATCATAAAAAAATTGAACATGTTCAAATAGAGTAAGTTCAGACTTTTGTTGCCAACCTCTGAAGGCTATCTTCTTAGATTGAATATCTGTTACATCTGCTCCTAGCGTCATTTTCTCACGACCATATGAAACAATCCAGGAAGCAAACAGCTCGGGATTCGTAACGGCTATGCTGGACGCTGTAATGTAGGCTGCACCATACTCGTAGGCTTTACCAATATCCCCGTCCGTGCAAATACCACCTGTAAAATCAATTTTTAAATCGGTATAGCCGGCCAGCGCTTCAAGGACATGGTAATTTTTTGGACTGCCTTTTTCAGCACCATCCAAATCCACCAGATGGATGACTTCAATCCCATGATCAGCAAATCGCTTCGCCAAATCCAAAGGATTTTCATCGTACGCTTTTTCGCTGGAAGGATCTCCCTTCCGCATCTTTACTACTTTCCCCTTTCGTATGGCAATGGATGGAATTACTTGTATCATCTCTGTTTTTATCGGAAAGCCAAGTTACTACCTGACAGCTTTACATGTATAAAAAGTCACTGGAATTTAAAATTCTTATTTCAAAGAGCCTAAAAACTCCTACTTACTTATTGGAATTGCCACTAAGGTTTTATCCCACAAGAGGATTAGTTCAAGTTCTTCTCCAACTTTTTCAACCGATATGGTAAATTGTTCAAACTCCTTATCCTGAAGAACCACTGGGACTTCCACGGAAACTACATCAGTCTTCGGATTGCGATTGGCTTCTGCATTGAAATCAACTCCCCAGCTTGGAATTTCAGAATTGAACATGACAGTCCATGACTGTTCTCCTGGCATTGTCCAAAAAGAGTATTTTCCAGCAGGGAGTTTTTTACCTACAATGGTCAAATCCTGATTTGTTTCAAAAGTCGAGGCTTCATTGGCACCTGTTCTCCATACTTTTCCCCAAGGCACTAAGGCATTATCTTTCTTTTCACCGAAGATGAGACGTCCTTTCTTGGATGGTCTATTATAAAAAACAGAAATCTTGAGGTCGTCAGCTTGATAACCAGCTACCGTTTCAGGGCTGAATGATTTGGTATAAAAAAGGCGGAAATAGGCCAGTACAGCTATGATAATTAGGAGTACGACACCCGTTACAATAAGGAATTTTTTCATGCCCGTAAGGTCTTATAGTGGTAGTATAAAGTAAGAATCAGGTTCGAGTTTAACATTTTTATCAGGCTTTATGAAAATATTTGCCCGCTAAGATTAATTTTACCAGTCTAAATCTAATAGTTTATGTCAGTTTTCGCTGTGGTTATCGCCTTGTTCATTCTTGCCATTTTATCTATTTGGCTTTTCCCAAACAGTAAGGTAAGTAAAAACGAGCACGATATTAAGCATTGATTTTAGATCGAAGTAGCCTCAGATCGATGAATCTCTGCGTCTTTTGTGGCTCTTCAACTGGCAGTAATCCGATCTACGCAGAGGCCGCCCGTGACCTTGGCAAACTCATCTCTAAAACAAACTCCACATTAGTCTACGGAGGAGGTAATATAGGTCTGATGGGAATTCTTGCAGATGAGGTTCTTAAAACCTCCGGAAAGGTGATTGGCGTAATACCTGATTTTCTCGTTAAAAGAGAAGTAGGTCATCGGGGATTAACTCAACTTGAAATAGTTTCAAGCATGCATGAGCGCAAGAAGCGAATGGCCGATCTTTCAGATGCTTTCATCGCTATGCCGGGAGGATGGGGCACATTGGATGAATTAGCTGAGATCCTAACCTGGAAACAACTTAATCTCATTCAGACACAGGTTGGCTTATTAAACACAAACTCTTTTTTTGATCCATTGATTGATCAAATGAGTAAAATGGTGAAGGAAGGATTTCTTCAGGATGTTCATTTCAAGGAATTAAAGATTGCCAAAAATCCTTTGGCATTACTCACTTCTTTGGGGGTAGTTACCGTTTGAGTAGTTAACCTTTTACAATTTTTATTTAGTTTTAAGCGGGATCTTATGCTATGTGTAAAACATTTGCGTTTATACTTCTTTGTATTGCTCCACAGTTTTTGAAAGCCCAATCGCTGGGATTTTCCATTTCAGGAGGGAAAAGCCGCGTTCAAATTCCTATCGAAATTCAAAACAACCTGGTGATTGTTCCTGTGATTTTAAATGGACAAGTACCCCTTAAATTCATTTTGGACACCGGTGTGCGCACCACCATCTTAACAGAGAAAACCTACAGCGATATTCTGCACCTTACGTACACTCGAAAGTATTTAATTGCAGGGCCAGGAGGTGAAAAAATAATTGAAGCTCACATCACCAATAATGTAACACTCGATTTACCAGGAGTTCATGGTGAAGGGCATACGATGTTGGTGCTGGAAAAAGACTACTTAGAACTTCGAAACTATCTTGGCACAGAAGTGCATGGTATCTTGGGATATGAGGTCTTTAGCCGATTCATCGTGCAGATTAATTACGAGAAAAAAATGTTGATCTTACAACTCCCGGAATTATTCAAAACCCCCAGAAAATTTCAAGAACTACCTATGGTGGTGCAGGATACCAAGCCCTACGTCTATACTGAAATTGAGATGAATGACAGCACGCGGCTTAAGGCGAAGTTACTTATGGATACGGGAGCCAGCCATGGACTTATTCTGGAACCCGAATCTGATTCCATCATCAAAGTGCCACAGCAGCATATTAACAGTATTATTGGCCGCGGCCTCGGGGGTATCATCACCGGTCAAATCGGACGTATAAAATCTCTTGAGATCGGCAAATACAAAATCAACAGTGTACTCGCCAATTTCCCAGATCTCAATAGCTACAATGATACGTTGAAAACCAGTCGTCATGTTTTTAGAAACGGAGCCATTGGTGGAGAAATTCTCAGTCGGTTTGATGTGATCTTCAATTTCCCTGCGGAAAAAGTTTACTTCAAAAAAAATGCTGCCTTCAACAAGAAATTTTATTTCAATCTTAGCGGAGTAACCATCAAGGCACGGGGAGCAAGATTAAGAAAATTTGAAATTACAGATGTGAGGAAAAATTCATCAGCCGAGAAGGCTGATGTTAGGCTGGGTGATGTTATTATTTTTATAAATGGAATAGCGGTCACGAGCCTCGACTTAAATCAGGTCAATGGATACTTGAATTCGAAACCCGGAAGACGAATTAGTTTTGATATTGAAAGAGGTGGGGTGAGATTAAAAAGAGTATTCAAGCTTGAAAATCAAATTTAAACCGACCGCCAATCCCTTTGAAAGAAGTAATAATAGCAGGCGGAGGCTTGGCAGGACTGATCACAGGGATACAATTATCCCGCGCTGGGATTTCCTGCACGTTAATTGAAAAAAAAGTCTATCCATTTCATCGGGTTTGCGGAGAATATATTTCTAACGAAACAGTTCCCTTTTTAAAATCCATAGGTATTTATCCGGAGGAATTTTCCCCGTCTGTGCTGAGTCGCTTTCAACTCTCTTCAGTCAATGGAAAATATGCTGATCTACAACTTGACCTGGGGGGGTTCGGTATTAGTCGCTATTATTTTGATCATTTTCTATTTGAAAAAGCGAAAGTCAGCGGAGTGAATTTCCTCCTTGATACTGAAGTAGATGCAATCCATTTTGAGGGAGAGAAATTCCGGGTTCAAATCACTAAACAAGTTCTGGAGGCTGATATTGTTGTAGGATGTTTTGGGAAGCGATCCAAAATTGACATTAGCTTAAATCGAGGCTTCATTAAAAAAAGGTCTCCCTATATTGGCGTGAAGTACCATATTTATACCGATCATCCTTCTGACTTGATTGCGCTGCATAACTTTAAAGATGGCTATTGCGGAATCAGTAACATTGAAGAAGGCAAGACAAACCTTTGCTATCTGAGTCACCGGAATAACCTAAAAAAGTATGGAAATATCCCCGACATGGAAAAAGCTGTGCTCTTTAAAAATCCATTTCTTAAGTCAATTTTCACCAATTCAAAATTCATTTTCGAAAAACCGGAAACGATCAATGAGATCTCATTCGAAACAAAAGGGCCTGTTGAAAATCACATTTTAATGGCAGGCGATGCGGCTGGAATGATTACGCCACTTTGTGGAAACGGAATGGCGATGGCTATTCATTCATCCAAACTTCTCAGTGAACATTTAATACGCTATTGCACATCTCCCAGCTATAGCCGTGCGCAGTTAGAGATTGACTATACCACCTCGTGGAGAAGAGTGTTTGAAAAAAGATTGTGGGTCGGGCGACAAATTCAACGACTCTTTGGAAGGGAGCATGCCTCTGACTTTGCTGTCAATCTTGCCCGGCACTCTAAATTAGCTGCTGATTTTCTAATCAAGAAAACTCACGGGGCTCCCTTTTAAAGGGATAAACTATTCTATTGCGCAATCTGTGCTATCTTAGGAATAGGAATAGCATTTGCAATTTCAGTTATCTCCGCTTCGTTGGTGTCATCCATTTTCACTGTAAGAAGTGTATTATTGAAAGGAATTTGCAGTTCATAATCAGTCTTATTTGTTTCTGTGTCAACATTTTTTTGAAGCAATGATTTATATCCCTGGACTTTAATCACTTTCTGATTTTCGTCCCTCATCATTCCACCGATCATGGGCATTGTTAAAATAGATTGAATAGAATTGATCATCGGGGAGTTATTGATAATTTCTATAGAAGCCGATTTAGGTGATGTCCCGAAACTACGGTGAACAAACAAACCCGTCATCGTTCCTCCCCCACCGGTTACGTTATCATCTTTCTGATTAACATTTAATGCGCCCGCCTTGGTTGGCAATAATTTCAAAATCTCTTTACCAATCGCGATGTCCAAATCACGCATTAATTGTTCCATCGCAAATCGTGCATTCTCTAAATCACCTGATGAATAGGATGAGTTTGCAGTGGCCAAATTTTTATCAAACTCTTGAGCGAAAACACCCGTCATCAATGACATGGTTGTTAAAAATGAAAGTATATTTTTCATCGTAATTATTTTAATCTGATTTTTTGATTGTGTTAATATTACTGTTCGCCAAGCATTTTCTTGATGCCATCAATATCAACGACTGCAGCCGCTGTATTCATTTCCTGTTCAGAAGCAAAATTGACTCCTTCATAAACAATCATGGAGGACTGTCCGAGTGGAACGCTTAGCTTATATCCACTGCCTTCGTCATACTCAATAATGGCCCGATATCCCTTTACTTTTGTCTGTTTCCATTTCTGTTCACCACCTGTTTGTTGGGCATAACCTCCATTGTTTAGATACATATTCACTGAGGACATCCAAATGGCGTTGTTAGCAATCGTGATCGTAAGCTGCTTGTCCTTGCTATCCTGATACTCCCGTTTAATAATTAGGCCAGCCCAGCCAAAACCACTGCTTGCTACCTGATCTTCAGGTTCATTTTTCTTGAGTCCAGAAATCGACTCGGGCAATGATTTCAGAATTTTGTTTCCAATCTCCAACTCAACTCCGAGCATAGCTTGCTGCACCGAATAACGAGCTTCTCCATAGCTCAATTTCTTATAAGCGGCTTCGGCATCTGCCAAATTCTGTTTCACATCAGGAGGCGTTGAGATAAGGCCACCGCCACTTTTGTTGGAAGGATTACTACTGCCTCCACCAGAAGAGTTGTCAGAATCCCCTCCCGAAGTGCTCGGTCCGCTTCCCGCAGGGGGTGGCGTTTGGTTTTGATTCGTTGACTTATCCAACGCATCAATTGCTTTTTTTTCTGCCTTTTGCTTTAGCTTATTGAGGAGCTGGGCAGAGGAAGATGTGATGGAGCAAGAGAAAATCACACTCACTATCCATATGTGTTTAAGCTTCATAATGATTACTTTTTGAAGACTCGAATTTACAAAACTCTTGGCAAAGAAAATTCGTGAGCAACTAAATTGGGTAGAAATAGCCGGTTAGTTATGGCAATCCTGCTTAATTTGATTTAAAATGTATCACAAAATGAAAATCATTCGTTTATTCATTAATTTCAATTGTTCATAAAATGAAAATTTCTTTACTATTCATATTTTGGGCCACGTTACTCTATTCCTGTAAGGAAGTATCCTTTCGTGAACCTCAGCCAGCCGGAGTGCCAATTTTAAAGGAACTACCTATTGGATTACAAGGTAGATATACCACTCCCGATGAGGGCAGTGATGAAAAGACAGATACGCTTATTGTTGAATCCTGGGGTTATCATTTCAAGGACAAAAATGACAAAGACTGGTTGGGGCGAGGCATTCTTAGCGACTCTCTCGTAGTAAAGTTTTATGAGAACTACTATTTTATAAATTTCAAAACGGAAGACCAGTGGGTATTGCGTCTTGTAAAACAAAAACCTGACGGCTCAATCGAATTCCTTTCGATTAACATTCAAGATGATGCCAAGCGTAAGGAGATGCTTCGGAAGTTATCTAAAAAATTTAAGGTTACCGAAGTCCAGAAAAAGGATGACACTTTTTATCAAATTAACCCAACCGCAACCCAATTACTTCAATTGATTAAGGAAGGCTACTTTACGGGGTCAGCCCTACTGAAAGTAAAGTAACTCTCTAATTTTTCTTTTTCTTTTTCAATAAGTTCTGCAGCTTGTCTTGCAATAGTTGATTCACCTGTTCAGTGGGCTTAGCTTTAGTTGTATCGGCTACTTGCACTTGTTGAGTTGAATCCGTTTTAGGTTTAGTCCCCTTCAGTAGATTATTAACCACATCCTCCGGTTTTGCTCCTTGTATCACTTGCTGGAGAGCCTCCTGACTTTTTTGCTCGACAGCTTTAGTTACGGCTTCTTTTACTTGTTGCTTTTGCTCTTCCATCATGAGCTTGGTTTTAGGGTCATTGTAGGTACCACCAATACCAATCGTCACTGGAATTTCAGAAGTTGAATTATTCGTACCCGCATATTGATTCAAGTATCCCTGAAACTGGGATCCAAGCTTCCCAGCTGGCACATTCATCTTCAAGGAATAATCGATAGTGCCATCAAGACCTGTGCTACCTACCACCGTAGTTACATAATCTCCGAATTTCACATCAAAGGGTTTCACACTTAATCTACCATTAGCAATGGAGGCTGACATTAACACATCTTTGAGACTGACATTTTCTGTATTGTCAAGTTTTGTCAATGAGGTAATGCCCGACACCAATTTAGACTGTGTAAGCGCGGCCTGAACAATCTTGAATAATCCCGCAGCATTGACAGTAGCCAGATTAGGCATCATATTTTTATTTAATTCACCGTTTACTTTAAAATCGGTATTGAAATTCCCTACAACAAGTCCTGCAATTGGCGCAAAGGTCTTCACCATGGAAAAAGAACTGGCCGCCTGTTGAATAGCAAGGTTTTCGATCTTTAGTCCCAGATCATATTTAGGATGTTTAATGTCCTTTGCATTGTAGGAGCCATTGACAACGAAGGAGCCCCCCAGCATATTAAATTTTAGTCCACTTAAATTAGCAATGCCTTCTTTGACAATAATATCTCCTGTCGCATTGGTGATAGTATAGTCCATCATTTTCACCGTTTTGAGATTCGAATTAAAGGCGAAGTCAATGTTTTCAGGGACAGGAATTACACCAAAAGAGGCTGTATCGGCTGGCGATGTTGCTGTTGTCCCGGTGTCTTCCATGAATTCATTGAGGTCGAGCAGCGTTGAATTAAAATTTACCTTTCCACTAATGGTCTCATTATTTAAAATGTAGGCCATGTAATTGGTTACTATTCCATTGACACTAAAATCGCTTTTACCAATGGTTCCGTCCAATTGCTTCAGTTCAATCTTCTTAGGATCAAAAGAGGCCGTTGCCTGGCTAAGCGTTACACCATAAGGCAGGTCTTTCGAATTAAATTTGAAATCTTTAACGGAGGCTGTGCCGCTGGTAGGAAGTTTATCATATCGTTTGGCATCCACATCAGACATTTTCCCTTTGGTCACAATATCAGCTTTTACTTTGCCCGCCAGACTCATTCCTTCTAAAGGAAATATTTTTGTCATCTTCTCTAAATCCACTCCGCCATTGGCCTTAATGTCCCAGGTGTAGTCATCCAGATTTTGAACAACCATATCAGCGGTCAGTTTCTCACCATCCAACATCATCGAAAAGTCATTGACTTCAATTACGGTCTCTGCCATTTTACCAGACGTGTTCTTTATTGTTGACTTAAATTTCAAATCCTGAAGGGGCAACGGAAATTCTGCAGATTTAACATAGCCATTCGTCAATGACATTGAGGCATCTATGGCAGGTATAATTTTTTTGATACTGTCATACACTCCCTTGGCGCTGGCATTAACGGAATAGACTCCTTTCATTTCCAACCCATCCATGGGAAACATCTTGCTTAGTTCGGTGAGGTTGAGTTTTGCCTTTAAATTCCCATCCATACGATAATCTTTCAAATTTTGAATTAGCACCCGGGCATCAACCGGGTTTGACCCAAAGTCCAAATGGAGTTTCTTTAAATCTACCATCGTATGGTCAATGACCCCATCCTTATTGTCAATCAGTAAATCCATGTTAATGTTATTCACCGCGGTGGGTAACTCAGGATATTTAAACATTGCATCCTTTACATTTAAATTCACATTAAAGGAAGGTATTTGCTTTTCACTGTAGGTGCCCTTTACAAATCCGGCAAAAGTAAGGTCTCCTTTTGTCTCAATTCCTTTGAAATCTTTGGTGTACATGCCGGGCACCAAAGAAAGCAGGCTCTTGAATGTATTTTCCGGACTCTTAAAATTAATGTCCATTCCGAAATCACTTTCATTCATTTTAAACCACCCGTCAAAACTCATCGAGAAATCATTGATCTTCACGGAATTTTCTTTAAACGTATACTTCGAAGCATCTTCATTAATAGAAATAGTCATATCAATTTCAGCACGCTTATTAGTCAACAACTCCATGCCATCATATGAAGTAGTAATGGTGTCCGCCACTGTACGTGTTTTTAAGTCAAAGACATCTTGCGTAAAATCTCCGCTTCCGGTATGGTTCAGTCCTTTCAATTGAAGAAAGTACGGGAGGGACTTATCATCATAAACAACTTCACCATTGATGATTTCCCAATGGTCTATTCCGAATGAAAATTTGCTTGGTTCTTCTGAGGGGGTCTGAATTGTATCGGTGGAGGGGACAGTAATATCATAATTTGCTCTACCGTCTGCTAACACATTCACTGTAATCTGAGGTCTTTCAAGTGTAATTCCCTTTATTCTGATTTCATCACCAAACAATAATTGCTTTAAGTTCAACTCTACGTCCAGTCGATCTACCACAAATAGTGCAACGCCTTCAAAGGGTTCGTGATTAAATACACCCAGTTCTTTTACCTGAACAGTGATGTTTGGGAAATTCTTGAAAATGGTAAGGCTGAAATTATTAACATCAAATACTACATCAGCATTAATGTTCTTTGCAATTTCTTTATCAATAGCTGCTTTAATGTCATCTTTAAACACAATCGGAATGACAATAGCAGCGGCTATCAAGAGTACTAACACGATGCCAAAGCCAATAAGAACCTTCTTCACTATTTTCATACTTACAGGATTTTTTAAGGGAATGTAAAATTAATTAAATCTGATGACAGATAGAGAAGTAAAGGGTGCATTTCAAAAATGCTGCCAACGTGATTGAAAACGATAAGCTGTATAAAAAAGTATGCTAAAACCAGCGGAGTAACAGGTCAACAATCTTTTTCATTTTCGGCACATAGGGAGGGTATAACAGGTAAGGAGACGCAAAGCCATTTTTCTGCTTTAATATTGGCTTTTCATTGGAAAAGGCAAGAAATCCATAGCGCCCATGAGATTTTCCAATGCCGCTGTTGTTGACTCCACCAAAAGGAAGATTAGGATGTGTAAACTGTATTATGCAATCATTGATACAAACTCCTCCCGCTGAAGTTTGATTAAGAATCTGCTCGCGAAAGAGCCTGTTATTGCTAAAGATATAGAGTGCCAAAGGTTTTGGCTTACTGTTGATCAAATCTATAACCTCCTCAAGTTTCGAATAGGTTACTACCGGAAGTACAGGGCCAAAAATTTCATGCTCCATAATGGCAGAATCGAGTGAAACATTTGACAATACAATCGGGTGAATAAACCTTGTGCTTTCATTCACCGGTCCGCTGATTTCCAATTTGGCACCACGCTGCACTGCATCTTGTACTAAATGATTGATCCGCTGAAAGTTCTTTGAATTGACAATGCGGGCGTAAGAAGATGAACTTTCTGTTATTGAATCATTTTCTCCAAAAAGAGATTTTACTTCACGCTTTAATTCCTCCAAAAAATTATCCTGAATTTTCTCTTCAATAAGAACATAATCAGGAGCAATACATGTCTGACCGTTGTTCATAAACTTACCAAAAGCAATCCGTTTGGCAGCATCTTTTACATTGGCCGTTGAATCTATTATTGTAGGTGATTTACCTCCCAATTCAAGTGTTACAGAGGTCAAATTTTCTGCAGCAGCCTTCATTACAATTTTGCCGACAGCAGGACTTCCTGTGAAGAAAATATGATCGAATGGAAGGGAGATCAGGTGCCTAGCCACTTCAATTCCTCCTTCTATTACGGCTACCTCATCTTCCTTAAAAATCTCCGGAATCATTTCGCCCACTAGTTTTGATGTAGCAGGTGTAAGTTCAGAGGGTTTTAAGATGGCTGTATTGCCTGCTGCCAAGCAAGAGATTAATGGTCCTATACAGAGATTAAAAGGAAAATTCCATGGTGCAATGATGAGGCAAACTCCTTTGGGTTCATAGCGAATTTCTGATCGGGTGCCAAGGTAGGACAGCGTTGCATCTATTTTCGTTGGCCTTGCCCATTCGTCCAGGTGGCTTAACACATGGCGAATCTCTGCTATAATCGGATAGAGTTCAGTAGTGTCAACCTCAAGAAGAGGCTTATTAAAATCCTGATGAACGGCTTGTTTTATTCTTTCACGATTAGCAAACAACCAAGTACTTAACCGCTTAAGCCTAACTTTTCTAACACTAATCGCTTCTTGTCGAAGTTCAATACTCCTCTTCCGCTGGAGTCGAAAAACCCTGTCAATTTGAGCAGTATCTTGTTTTTCAACTACGATTTCCATGATTTATGAGCCTTTTTCTAAAGGTATTTAAATTTTTCCGGATCGCTCCAATGTTAAGTTTTAGTCTGGGGTATTGACTAATGTTACCTAAATGTTAATTTTATGTTACTAATGTTAACATTGGGGTAATCTGTGAAGAAAGGACTTATCATATTATCACTGCTTATCGCTCATTCAGCGGGTGGCCAAAATGCACTAAACAGCCTTCTTGCAACTTCCCCTGGCGTTGAGGCTAATCTTGCCGAAGAGCGCATTGATAATTTTATTCTTCGGCTGGAAGAAAAAAGAACCCCGTCTGATATCAACTTCTTAAGAAAAGCATTTATAGAAACTCATCGGAAGTTTCTTAAAAAATATTCGCAGTATAGTGATATCAGCCAGGTCTTTACCACGGGTAAATATGACTGCCTTACAGCAACTTCTATTTACAGCGTTGTACTTGACCGATTGAATTTTGATTATAACATTATTGAAACCAACTATCATATTTTCATTGTGGTGAATACCTCTCATGGAGAAGTTTTGCTTGAAACAACTGATCTTTGGAATGGCTTTGTGACAGATTCAAAAAAAATTGACCAGCGGATAGGCAATTACAAAAAAAATACGGTGGCTTCGCTCCCAGCAAATGACAAAAAATTCTATCTCTATCATTTGAATTTATATCACACCCTTCAGCAAAGCCAATTGCCAGGCTTGCTTTACTTCAATCAGGCAGTGAAGGCATATAATGCTGGTGAATGGGAACAATGCGCAACTCTTCTTGATAAAGCTCAGGCGATTTATAGTTCCCCCAGAATAGCAGAGCTTACTCTGATTCTTATCGAATCTGTTAAGAACAGCGCTTTAGATGAAGGGAAAAAGAAACACTTTCTGGATAAATACAAAAATGTAAGTCTGTACAATCAGGCGATTGCCTCACGCTAGTTCTGTAAGATTCTGGCTTCAACCCTTCTGTTCATTTTGTGAGCTTCCTCAGTATTCTCACGACTTAAGGGCTGGGTTCCTCCAAAAGCTTTCGTCTTTACTTTGTGCTTAGCTACACCTTTAGAAAGAAGGTAATCCTTTACGGCTTCAACTCTTTTTTCAGAAAGCTTCATGTTTTCCTTTGGGTCTCCTTTAAAATCGGTGTGCCCCTCAAGCTGAATAATCATGCTGGTATTCTCATGGAGCATTTTGGCAACCTGATCAAGCTCTGGATAGGAGGAGGCGGTAATCTTTGCATTGCCCACCTGGAAAATTAAGTTCTCTAATCGCATCACCTTTCCAACATGATGGGTAGTACTTGATTCTATCTCCTTGGCGGCACTCGCAGGCAATCCTAATTCTACATTTTGGATTACTCTTCGATCACCATCAGCCGCTGCAGGATCAAGCAAATACTTTGATGAACTAAAACCAGGAGCCTCCACGGTAATGGAGTATTTTTCATTATCGAATAATGGAAACTTATACTCTGTTCCACTTAACAAGCCTACTTTACTTCCATAGGGAAGGCTCTGATAGGAAATTTTTGCCGATACGGGCTCTTTGGTAATTCCACTAATAATTTTTCCTTGTGCATAAATGATGGTATCTGCGGATTGAGCTGATGCAAAACTTATGCCCATACATCCAGTCACAAAAAGCAGAGTTATCCTCTTCATTGGTTCTACTTAGGTTATAGTTTTACAATCTTAAATTCAACTCTTCTGTTTTTCTTACGCCCCTCTGGGGTGGCATTTGTATCAATCGGCTTAGATTCACCATAGAACACGACTGCGATTCTTTCTTTGGTAATACCTTTTCCGGTGAGGTATTTTCCTACTGCCTTTGCCCGTTGTTCTGAAAGTATAAGGTTATAATTTTCCGGCCCCGTTGCATCTGCATGACCTGCTAATTCAACCTGCATCGTACTCTTCTGATTCATCAGATCAATAATTCGATTAAGCTCAGGAAAGGATTCTGATTTTAATACTGCCTTGTTAAAATCAAAGAAAATATTGTTAAGCACAATGGTTGCGTCTGGCTCAATAGTTGCCAACTCGATAGGGGCAAGCATAATATCTTTGTTAGACACTACGCCATCTTTCTTAAAGTCTCTCAAATCAAGATTTTGGTTCTCAGAGATGTGGCCTTCCGCCTCAGCCCTAAATCCATAATTCTTTCCACCGGGCAGATGAATCTCATATTCCCCTGTCTCCGGATTGGTATGTGCTATGCCAACTTCTTTGCCCGTGGTCAAATCTTCATAAATAATTCTGGCCCCAATAGGTTTCCCTGTTTTTGCATCAATTAATTTACCTTTTACAATAACGATAGGTTCAGGACTTAAGAACATGGGAAGTTTAACGCGAAAAATATCAGTGTTATCTTCTGTTATTCCTTTTGAGTAATAGGCATACTCGCTAGTCGATGGGATGTTGAAAAACAAATCATCCAGCTTTGAATTAATATCCGGCCCCATATTTTCTGGCTCTGTCCAGTTGGTCCAGGTATCATCCAATCGCTTAGAAACATAAACATCGTTACCACCATATCCACTAAATCCATTGGATGAGAAATATAATGATCTGTCATCCGAAGCCAGGAATGGGGCAGATTCTTCGCCTACTGAATTTACTATAGTTCCAAGATTAAGTGGCTTAGACCATGTGCTGTCATTTTTCGCAAAGCTTGCATAAAGATCTCTTCCTCCTTTAGAATCTTCCCGCTCAACTGACATAATCATTGTCTTTCGGGTATTTGCCAAAAAATAATTGGCCTTCTCGTTATAGTTATAATCGTCTTCAATGTTAATTGGTTTGGGATTGGTCCAGGTGCCTCCAACATTGGAACTCAACGAAACACCGGCCAGCATCTTCCCTTTGTCCAGGTATTTGTTGCCTAAAACGAGCAGCACTGCCTTGCCATCCGGAGTAGCTGAGCTTACTGCATTCACAAAATTTGGGAACTCATTGTTAAACTGAGGGCCCATATTCTTAGCCAGCATCCATTTGCCATCAGGCCCCATTTCTGAATACCATATATCTTCTTTATCATTTACTCCACCAATATTTTCAGGATGGTTTCTCCGACTGAAATACAGGGTCTTTCCGTCTGGTGACAAAAGGGGATTAAGTTCACTGTAATCACTATTCACGGTCTTGTCTAGTTGTTCAACTACAATTCCTTTGCTAAGTAAATCTGGCAAATCGATGTTTGCGATAATAGGATAGTTAGAATCTGAGATGGCCACAGCATCGAGTGAAAAATAATCGGGCAGGGCTTTGCCATCAAATTCAAGTTTTACCGCTGTTACCTTATAGGTGGTCTTTTCAACAAAAACATTGAGCATTCTTCCCTTTAAAGGTACTGACATCGGGTTGAATGTATGCACTAAATATTCTTTGCCCGACTCATCGTAGGTGTAAACCTTAAACAAAGAACCTGGATTATAAGATTCGGCAATCGCTATCTGTTGAATACTAATCGGATTTGCATAGCCTAGTTTGATAAACTCGGCACGCTTCGGTTTGTCCGGTGTCCACGCACTAGGGTTTTGACCTGTCGCAGGAAGCACATTTGGCTTTCCCAAGGCTTGCTCAGCAGCATACTGAACCGGTGTTAGCTCCGAAGAGAAGTCAATTACTTTAGTTGCCCATTGCACCACCTGAGCGTGAGATGCAGAGCCAGCCAAAATAAGGCAAAGAACGGGTAATAGTCGCTTCATTGAATCCGGGAAAGAGTTAGAAAGTCAATTAAGGGTTAAACATAGCTAAAAATTTAAAATTGCCGAAAACAAGGTGTCTAATATCCTTCACCTAAATGAGGTAAGGTGATTATTCGAAAGGGAAATAAGCGCTATTCTATTGAAGTCTTATTGAAGAGCAAGAATCCTGCGTGAAATAATACTCCTACCGGGTTCTCATCATTATCGTGGTAATTGACGCTCAAACTTAAGGGGCCGATGGTAGAGTGCAAGACCAACCCTGCGGTTCCAGCAAAGAAAATACTGGTGAATTCCTGATCAAGAACCGCCTCTTGATTAGTATTTGAAACAATAGCCTCCAAAGGTTTAAATACATATCCTTCCAATCTGAAGTCCAAATTCTTCCTCAGGTTAAAGACATTTCGCCACCCTCCGGCTACGTAATTGAAGGCTCGGAAATTTTCTAGTAAGAATGTTCGGCTATCCTGAAGTGGAAAGAATCCGGGCGCATTGATTATGGTCCCCGAATAGTTGGAGAAAACGGGTTGGTTGGAAAGCACGGCTTCAAACAAGTAACCTGAACTATAAAATCCCGTCTTAAAATACTGTTCCATAGAAACTTTAAATCGTATCCAGGATCTCTTATTTTCCTCAGACAGGTCTTTTACAGAGGTAGTTCCGTAGTCAATTTTTTCAGTCAAATCAAAATAGTCAAGCGAAAACTGATACGACTTACCTTCGGATGAATATTGTTTTCGGTTCAAGGTTTTGGTAGCGAGTGTAAAGCCGGCCCGGTAGCCCGATAACTTTAACTCATCAAGTGTATCTGTAGAAATCAGTACTTTCGAATCAATGTATTTGTCAAGATTATTAATATAACTACCGCTGAGGTAGGCTTTATATTGTCTTCCCACAGGCACTCCGGCTGAGATTCCAATCTGGCGATCTATGCGATTCAGTACGGTGGGGGTAAATTTCTTAACCACAATATCTTTCCCCTCGAGGTAGTCCCACGCGTTCACCGTTGCTTCAGGCTCAAGATAAAATCTTCCCATATTTGGAAAGTCAATTCGCGCTTTACCTTGGATTGATTTATAAAAATTTCCAGTATGAAAATTAAGATTGGTGTGCGTTAGCAGTCTGTTAAAGTAATAATAGTTAAGACCTAAGTAAATGTTACTAATGCCGCGGCTGGCTATCACCCCTCCAAAATCCACAAGAAAATTATTCTGCGGACGTTTTGAAAGTTGAAAATTGAATGCCTGAGAAGAGGAATCAAAATTAAAATTAGAATAAATGCTCTTGAAGTAATCTTCGGAGACAATTTTATAATAACCGGTTTTTATATCACTGAAGTACAATGGTCTTTTACCCGATCCAAAGAATCGACTTAGGTAACGTTGCTGACGGGGATTAAACCCTTCGAACTGTATTTTGTTAACGCGAAGTGGATAAGATCGATTATTAAACTTGTTTCTTGCAGCCGCTACCGATTCGCACGTTATGCGTGAAGCAATCTTGGCTTTTATTTCCGGCATCTGCCGGATCGTTTGCGCATAACCACTATCAATAATGTTCCTGGCCTGACTGAAGTCAAATGCGGAAAACGGTTTTAAATCAGGTTGAAGATAGATTCCTGTTGAAGGAACCTGCTTAGGGTCTGACTTATCTAAGAGCATGTAAAGTAATGATCTTGAAATTAATTGCTCGTCTTCAGCGTAAGGATACTCGTCATAAATCTTGGTGGATACATTGCATCCTATAATGACATCCGGGTTGAATTCTTTTTGTGCTACATCCACCGGAAAATTATTGTAGACTCCTCCATCGTATAAATACTTGCCTTCAAATCGAATGGGATTATAGAAAAAGGGAACAGTCTGTGTGGCACGCAAAGCACTGCTGAGAATTCCTTTTTTAAGAATTACTTCATTTTGTGTAAAAATATCAGATGCCATCACCCGCAATGGAATAAACAGGCTGTCAAAGTTATTCTTTGCAATGGCAGAAGGAGATGCAAATTTTTCTGCCAACGCAAAATTCAAGGAGATGTCACTGGCAATACTTGTGTTTAACTGAAATGTATTTAATGAATCGAGTGAAAGATTCAATCTGAAAAACGAAGGATGCGCATCATTCTTGTTATAATAATAATTGTTCTTATTGTCCAGTTTCCCATTTATCCAATAGGAAAAATCCTCTGACAAGACCATCTCTTCGATTTGATTGGGACTATAGCCAGCTGCATAACAGCCCGCAATAATGCCCCCCATGGAAGTTCCCACAATGTAATCGATCGGGATTTCATTTTCTTCCAATGCTTTTAATACTCCAATATGAGCAAGACCTTTTGCGGCTCCTCCACTTAAAACAATCCCTACCTTTTGCGCTACTGAAGCATAAGTGCTAAGTAAAATGATGAATAGGGTAAAAAATTTGCAGCGCATCATTATAGTATACGCAAAGATGATACGTTTAATTTCACCTTTGGTAATAAATTAATTGAAAATGTTGTGAAAGAGGTGGGGTGAGGTTAACGTACGACAATTTGAAATGCACCCGAGAGATGCCGGAGGTTATCGGGCAGCTACAATTTCGGATACTGTTGGGGCAAAGGGAATTAGCTTTAGTCGTTGGATTAGTTCCTGTTTTACCTTTTCAAATTGACCGCTATTCTCTGACTTGATGGGTTGTGATGGAGGTAATTCAACACGTAATGCATCAACCTGAACACCATTTCTCCAAAATCGATAACAAACATGAGGGCCAGTGGCAAGTCCCGTGCTACCTACATAGCCAATCGTTTGCCCTTGACGAACACGAGCGCCTGGAGTAATTCCTGCTCCGATTTTAGACATATGCAGGTAAGCCGTAGTGTACGTTCCGTTATGACGAACCTTTACGTAGTTGCCATTATTGGTTTTATACTGAGCTTCTTCTATTACCCCGTCACCTACTGAGCGGATGGGCGTACCCGTGGGGGCAGCAAAGTCTGTCCCTAAATGAGCACGGAAAACTTTTGCCACCGGATGAAATCGGTTGAGATTATACCGGGAACTGATGCGGGTAAATTCAATTGGATATTTTAGCAGCGCCTTTCGTAAACTCTTTCCTTCTTCATCAAAGTAATCCCGACCATCACCTTGATCAAAAGGAAATGCGTAATAGCCATTGCCTGAGTGTTCAAAATAAATTGCCAAAATATTTCCGATGCTAATGGGTTTCTCTTCTACAAGATTTTCTTCATAGATCAATTTGAATTTGTCTCCTTTTTGCAAACGTTGAAAATCAACTTGCCAGGCATAGATATCCACAAACTTGTTGGTGAGTTCATGTGAAATGCCAAGCGCATCAATAGTTTGTGACAGGGAGGATTGAATTTCACCTACCATCGCTTTTTCTAAAGTGATCACCTCCCGCTGACAAACTTCCACAAATAAGGAATCCTTAAAATAGAAAATGACATAGTCAATCGGATTGGACTCATAGATCAGTGCCTTTATCGATTGAAGCGAGTCGTGCTCTGTTATTAACGTATATTTCTTCCCGGCCGAAATTTTTCGAAAATCAAAAGTTTTTCTGGGCAATAAATTCAATTCTCTCAATACCGAAGGGTTAATGAAATGATCTTCAATCAAGTCGGTAAATCGTTGATTTTTTTTTACAACATCTTCCGTTATGTGAAGGTCATTGACCACCATACCAAAAAGTACAATGGGTTTGATAACTTCACGCTCAACCCGCTTAACAGTATCCAGCGCTGCGTAGTCACCTTGCCTTGAAAATAAAGAAGTGTTGTTATTTAAAAAAGTAACTGCGATAACCAGCACCACTATAATTCCGATAGCTGCCAACAGCTTTTTTATCCAGGGTAGTCTTAAAAATTTCATCCTTAAAAATCCGAATCAATTAAAAAAATGGCCAGATTAAATCGGGCAGGTAAAGTTAGGGGTTTATGGATACAGCTCCTTGTATTTCTTCTTCCCTGACTCCAAAAACTTAACAAAGCTTTCTACACTTCTGTCATAACCATAAGGCCAGGTCAATACTTTTTCATCCTTACCAACAAGAACGTAAAACGGCTGCGCGTTATTTTCCAGATTCGCTATTTGCAAGTCAGCATTTTGTTTGCCAATTGTCTTTTTCACTTTTTTATCATAGGTAGACGTAAACCATTGCTCTTCCGGCAATTCAGTTTTATCATCTACGTAAAGGGCCGCGATTACAAAATCATTTTGCAGGCGCTCTAATACTTGCGGATCGCTCCATACCACTGCTTCCATCTCCCGGCAATTCGTACAGCCATGTCCTGTAAAATCAATAAACAAAGGCTTCCCCTGCTGCCTTGCACACGCCAGCGCTTGATCATAATCATAATATCCCTGCAGGCCATGAGGCAAGTGAAGAAAATCATCATACTTCGGTATCTCACAAATTTCATTGCGGTTGGTCTTGCGCGTCATAGAAACTAAATCGAAGTCGTGGGTGTACATGGGCGGAAGATATCCCGCCAATCCCTTGAGAGGTGCACCCCACATGCCGGGAACTAAGTAAAGTACAAATGAAAATGTGGCTGTTGCCAGCAATAATCTCGGTACAGTGAGTTTATCAACCACACCATCGTGCGGCAAGCGAATCTTTCCTAAGAAATAAAATCCCATTAAAATAAAAATGACAATCCAGATGGCAATGTTTACATCACGATCTAATAGACCCCAATGATAAGCCTGATCGGCAATGCTGAAAAACTTTAAGCACAATGCTAGTTCCAGAAACCCTAACGTCACCTTCACTGAATTTAACCAACCGCCTGATTTAGGTAAACTCTTTATCCACTCGGGAAAAACAGCAAACAGGGTGAAGGGAATTGCAAACGCCAATGAGTAGAAGAACATGGCAAGTACAGGCTTCAGTATCTCGCCACTTGCTGTAAGAAACAAAACGCTGCCTACAATTGGTACTGTGCAACTAAAGGAAACAAGCACCAGAGTAGCTGCCATAAAAAATATTCCAAGCAGTCCGCCCTTCTCTGCTTGTTGATCTGCTTTATTGACTAGCTGATGCGGTGCATTGATTTCAAACAATCCAAAAAAAGAAAGTGCAAAGACAATGAAAATAACAAACACAAAAAGATTGGGTGCCCAATGTGTGGCCAGTGCATTAAGGCCATCTGTGCCGAGTAGCACTGCAAAGAGCGTTCCTGCTGAAGTATAAATCGCAACAATAGAAATTCCGAAGATCAACGCCTTTTTAACGCCCTGACTTCGGGTTTGATTGTCCTTCAAAAAGAATGTCACCGTCATGGGTATCATCGGAAATACACAAGGTGTTATTAATGACGTGAGCCCCACAATGAATGCGAAGATCAAATAACCGAGGAAAGATTTTTCTTCCAGTGCTGATTCCCCTTCTAAAATTGTCTTGTCTAATACCGGCCCGTTGCTCTTCGTGTCATTCACAAATGTGGCTTGACTTATTGTAAATGGATTTGCAACTGAGTCTGCTTTATTCTCTTGGTGTGGATTTCCCTGCTTTTCGTTTTTACTCTCTATTTCGCTTGCCCTGATCTGATCGAAGACAAACTCTTCATCAAATGGAATGCACTTCCCATCGATATCCGTGCACACCTGATATTCGTAGTTCCCTTCAATCCTTACATTCGTAGAGCGTACTTTTATTTTTTGCCTGAACTCACCTGTCTTTTTAAAAATCTTTACCTCACAATCAAATACATCATCATGTTTGGGCAAGGGATTGACAGGGACGATTTTCCCGACCAATGAATAGGCTGTGCTTGTCTTAAAATGAAATGTCGTTACCATCGGACCACATTCCGGATCGAAATCACTGGAATACAAATACCAGTCTCTATCAATCGTAGCCCGAAAAATCAATTCAATTTCATCTCCAACGGCAACTTTCTCTGAAGAAACTGCGGTTGTCCACTTAGCCGGCTGAAGAATCTGACCGCACAGGGTGTGTGCAACAACAGACAGAATGATGCCAATGAAAGTCCTTTTTAAATACATAGTCTTCAAAATCGTAGTGTAAAAGTAATGAAGAGAACGTCAAACTAAGTCACGATGGTCAACGTCTACGCTTTACATATTAAAATAATCGGTAATTTTAAGCTCTGTTCAGCAACTAATTGCCTGAAAAACCGTCTCACAGTAACGCGTTAACTAAAATTTAACAACTATAACCCTTATCGTATGAATCGTAAGTTTTTACTCTCTCTATTTGCAGTTGCATTCGCCTTAGCCGCTAATGCTCAAACTGCTGATGAAATCCTCGCCAAGTATTTTGAAAATACAGGCGGCCTTGATAAATGGAAAGCATTACAAGGATTAAAAATATCGGCAAAAGTTAATCAGGGTGGCTTGGAAATTCCTTTGGAAATTGTGCAGTTGAAAGATGGTCGCCAAATGACCACAATTACTTTTCAGGGCAAGGAGCTTAAGCAAGGAGTTTATGACGGCTCAACACTTTGGGCTACCAACTTCATCAATATGAAAGCCGAAAAAAGTGATGCTGAAGCTACTGAAAACTTTAAACAGGACATAGGTGAATTTCCAGATCCCTTTTTGAACTATAAAGAAAGAGGTTTAAAAGTGGAATTACTTGGAAAGGAAACCGTTGATGGTTCTGAAACTTTTAAAATCAAATTGACTAAAAAGCCAATCAAAGTAGATGGCAAAGTAACGGACAACGTAGTATTCTACTTTTTCGACACTGAAAACTTTGTTCCTCTAATGTCTGAAACAGAGATAACCTCAGGCCAGGCAAAAGGTATGATCTCTCAAACTAAGATGAGCGATTATCAGGAGATAAACGGTTTGCTAATGCCCTTTTCCATGACACAAGGTATAAAGGGACAGGGTGGTCAGCCTGTTACAGTGAGTGCCATTGAACTAAATCCAAAAGTTGACGCTGCTGGTTTTACTTTCCCTGTAGAAAAATAAGCACTCGGGTGAAAATGTATCAACCTAAATTTTAACTAAGCTATTGTGAAGAGCAGACTCCATTTGTCTGCTCTTTTCTTTTTTAACTAAATAAAACAGAATGAAAAAATTACTATCAGCATTGTTCCTTTCTACTTTGTTTGTGGCATCGTACGCTCAGCAAGAGGCTATCAATAAAGGGAAAGAAGTATTTGGCGACCTCCGTGCACGACACATCGGCCCGGCCTTGATGAGCGGTCGCACAACCGATCTGGAACTTCATCCTACTAACGACAGAGTTATTTATGTAGGCACAGCCGGTGGTGGTGTATGGAAAAGTAATAATGGTGGAGCAACCTTCAACCCTATTTTTGATGATTACTGCCAGTCAATTGGTGCGGTGGAAATTGATCCGTCTAACCCTGATAATACTATTTGGGTGGGCACTGGAGAAACATGGACCAGAAACAGTGTCTCTATAGGGGATGGATTGTATAAAACAGTTGATGGCGGAACCAACTGGATTAAGATGGGTTTTGAAAAATCAGAACACATCGCAGGCATTCAGGTAAATCCAAAGAACCCGGATGAAGTTTATGTAGCAGCTCTTGGTCCACTGTGGAGTGACAGCGAGGAACGCGGCCTTTACAAAACCCTCGATGGCGGCAAGACCTGGAATAAAATTCTTTATGTAGATAAAACCACAGGCTGCAGTGATCTTACACTTGATCCAAAGGATCCCAACATTGTATATGCTACTTTTTGGGAATTCAGAAGACAGCCTTGGGCTTTCAGTTCCGGTGGCGCGAATAGTGCATTGTATAAGTCCACCGATGCAGGGAAAACGTTCAATAAAATTCACAACGGTTTTCCGAAAGGGAAATTAGGAAGGCTTGCCATTGCTGTAGCTCCTTCCAATTCAAACATTCTGTATACCGTAATCGAATCTGAACAAGACAAAGACAAAGGATTGTATCGCAGCGATGATGCCGGAGCAAGCTGGAAACAACTCAACAACGACTTTGGAATTGTGGTGAGACCATTTTATTTCTCACGTATAGAAGTTGACCCGAGAAATCCTGATGTGGTAGTGAAGGCCGGGTTGCTAGGTTCCATATCGCGCGATGGCGGCAAGACTTTTAAAAATCTTGGCCCCAATCACTCCGATGTTCATGACATCGTGTTTGATATTCACAATTCAGACAGAATGTATGCCGCTACCGATGGTGGTGTTTATCGCTCCTGGGATGGAGGCACTACGCTGGAAATTACGGAGAACATTCCGGTATCACAGTTCTATCACGTAAGTGTGGATAACGAAGAACCTTACAATGTCTATGGCGGCCTGCAGGATAACGGCTGCTGGTTTGGCCCATCTCAATCTCCTGGTGGTGTGGAGGCGCGCGACTGGATCCGCGTAGGTTTCGGTGATGGATACCGTGTCTATAGGCATCCAACCAAAAAACTAGTTTACTCCGAAATGCAGGGAGCAGAAAATGTGTGGCGCTATGATCCTGCAAAAGATCAGGCGAAGACGGTTCAACCATTAGCGGCTAAAGGAGATCCTAAGCTTCGTTTTAATTGGAATGCAGCTATGGCTATCAGTCCCAATAAGCCTGACCGGTTCTACATGGGAAGCCAGTTTGTACATCGCTCCGAAGACATGGGCGAAACGTGGGTAAAAATTTCGCCTGACCTGACTACGAATGATCCTACCAAACAGAACCAGGAAGATTCTGGCGGCCTATCAAAAGATAACTCGGGCGCAGAAAATCATTGTACAGTATTTACGATTGCTGAATCACCCCTGGATGAAAATGTAATCTGGGTGGGCACAGATGATGGCAATGTGCAGATCACAAAGGATGGCGGAAAGATCTGGACAAATGTAGTTGCCAACATTACCGGGCTTCCAAAAAACACGATGGCGTATCACATTGAGGCCAGTGTCTTTAACAAGGCCAATGCGTATGCTGTTTTCACGGGCTACCAGACGGGAGATAAGAACACGTATGTCTATAAAACAACCGACTTTGGCGCTACCTGGAAATCAATTGGCACGCCTGACATTTATGGCTTTGCAAGAAACATTCAGGAGGATTATGAAAATGAAAACCTTTTATTCCTGGGCACTGAGTTTGGATTGTTCATTACGCTGAATGGCGGCAAGAACTGGTACAAGTTTACCAAAAACATGCCTGCGGCAAATGTTCATTTCATTGAATTGCATAAGAAGACCAACGACCTGGTGATTGCTACCCATGGCCGGGGAATCATTATCATTGATGATATCAGTCCGTTGCGCCAGCTCACGGAAGAGAATATGAATAAGGAACTTCATTTCTTTACCGCCAAGCCTACTATAATAGCTGAAACAAACGGGTTTGGAAGTACGAGCACGGAGACACAATTCATTGGAGAAAATCCTAGCCGCGCAGCACGGATCGTGTATTACCTTAAGAAGAGGCATACCCTCGGAAAAATGTCTTTGGAAATTCAGGATGCGAATGGCAACAAGATCACCGAATTAGGTCCGGGGAAATCTAAAGGAATCAATGTGGTAGAGTGGAACTACAACATGAAGCCACCAAAAATGGCAGCGGCTAAAACGTTTGCTTTCGGAGGTTTCACTTCTCCACGAGTTCCGGCCGGTACTTACAAGGTGGTAATCCAGAAAGGAAAAGAAACGTATACGAATGATCTGGTGATTCAATACGATCCTAAGTCTGAAATATCATTGGCAGATCGTAAGCTTCAGGAAGAAGCTACCAAGAAATTATATGACATGTCGCAGGAACTGGCGTATGTGGTTTACACCTTGGACGAATATGTGAAAATTGCAGAAGGCGTAAAAGCAAGAGATGCGAAGAGTGCTAAAATTGCTACCCCATTGATTACCGAACTTACCAGGTTAAAAGAGACACTTGTGGTAACGAAAGGTGATAACTATGTGGGGGCAGCGGAGCCACAGTTGAGAGAAAAGATGGCTGAGCTTTACGCCAAAGTAGCCGACAGCTATTATAAACCCAATCAGGCTGAGTTATCAAATCTAGAGGCTATTGAAAGCCGATTTAATACCGGGAAAATTGATTATAAGAAAATCAAAGACAAGCATCTTAATAAAGTAATAGCCAATTCAAAAGATGGTGTGCAACCACTGGTTCTAAAAACCTTCGAAGAGTTTTTGCAAATGCCTTAGCTTTAGAACAAGGGCAGTTGAGAATCCTGAGAGACCCGTTCGGATGATAGATTCGGACGGGTTTTGTTTTTAGAGGTGACGGGTTCTTCTTCCGAAAGAATTTCCTGACGTTCTTCAAGTTTTGCCGTCACCATTTCAATATCAGCAATGGCTTCTTGTATTTCATTTACCTCATCGGGTATGTTGTTTTCATACTTGTGGATGCGGGCTTCAATAAGTTGCGCGCGCCACACTTCCAATAAATCCAACGCTTCGGTGTCTCGTTTTTGTTCGGCTATCTCAGATTGAATATTCACCAATTCCAATCGCTCTGCCAATTTTTTGTGCGGCCATGTGGCCATTAGCTCAATGTTGGCCTCGGCATTTTGTTTGGCTTGCTGTATGCGTTCGGTTTTACTCATGACTCAATGCTTAAACCGTGGACAGATACAAATTCTTCAAACTCCTGTCCAAAAGATTTTTTTCGATGATGCTCTTTTTGATTGGCTATGTAATGAAATACTTTGTCTAGCTGCGATTCGCTCACGGAATAAACAGCATATCCTGTTTGCCAGGCAAATTTTTCAGGAATGATATTTTCACTATTGATCCAATGAGAAGAACTGCCTTTGATTTGTTTAACGATTTCGGTCACAGCCATTTTCGGATTCTGCAAAAAGAGGAGATGAATATGGTCGGGCATACCGTTGATAATCCGAACTGGGCATTGCATTTCGATCAATTGATTCCGCAAGTGTTCGTAAATTTTGTTTTCCACATTGGTATGAAGCAATGGAGCGCGATCTTTGGTAGAAAAGATTACGTGCAGCCATATTTTATAATACGAATGTGCCATTTGGTTATATTTCTAGATGGGGGTTTTTGAAAACCATTAAAATGGTTTTGTTCAATGGCTTCGCCCATAGCCCACGGTTTAAACCGTGGGCTATGGGAATGATGCAGCCATATCGAATGATTTCAATCATTTCCTTCCACAATTTTTATTTCCTCTGGCGTAAGTTGGTAAAGCTCGTACACGAGTTGATCTATTTTTTCCTCGCTGTGCGCAATGCGGGTTTTGATTTGTTCAATATTGGCAGAAAGTTTTTCGGTTTGTAGGTCTTGATTGAGTTGGAGGAGAAAATCAACAAGTTTTATAATTTCAATCTTGAATTTACCGCCATTTAAAATCGGTATTGTTTCTAAATATTGTCTTATAAATCGCAAATATCCTCCTCGTATTGAACTACTGATTTTTGAATAAAAATATTGAACAAGCTTTGAATTTAGTACGCCTAGCAAAAATTTATCATCTACAGGAATAATGTATGCTGTATTAACACAATAGAAATTCCTATTATCATAAAGAGCTTGCATCTTTAATGCAATGTCAGGCAATACAATCTTTGGCTTTTCAAATTCCTGATAGTAGTCAATTGAATCTTGTACTTCGTACCATTGATAACTTCCTGGTTTTCTTCCTGCCCAGTCTTTGCCTTTAAAGTTTTTAGGTCTTGGGGTTAATTGCTTTTTAAATTGCTCCAAGTGTTTTTTAATCGCAGGATATTTTTCAATGTCAACTCCCCGCCTTGTAAAAATCAAATAGTGATCACTCTCTGGTTGCTGATACCTTTTAATATCGCGTCCAGCTAAAAACGGTTTGATCAACTCTGCACTTTTCTTGTCTTCCCTAATTAACTGATCTTTTGTCTTCTCATCAATGACAAAGGCCTCATTAAGTCCAGTTTTTATTCCATAATAAATTTTCCCCTTAACATATTCGCCAAGAGGCACTCCTGTTTTTTGAAGTTTTGATAATAAGCTTTGTTCTGTTTGTGAGGCAAGGTTCCACCCTTCATCATGCAAAGAATCTTTCAGGGCAATAGTGGTTTGTGGTTTTAAGTAATTCGATAAATCAGAAAACTGTAGTGAAGGCACATTTACAAATGTGAAGCTTGTGTTTTTGTCTGTAGGCTTGCTGGCAATTAAAATACACGGATAGGTGGTGGCTGATTGAAAAACGGGCAAGTCACCAAAATCAATAATTTGATGGAGGCTTTGTCCCTTCAACCATTTGCGCAACGGTTCACCGTAATTAGCGCGCATCCATTTGTTAGCTACAATTATTCCAAACAAGCCAGTGCCATTCAGCAATTGAATGCCACGCTCAATAAAGTAGCTGTACAAGTCTGCCATGCCATGGTAGACTTTAAAATGCGATTCAAAATATTCTTTGAAATCCAATAGAAGTTCTTGCCGCACATAGGGTGGATTGCCAATCACTGCATCAAAGCCGCCTTGCTTAAATACATTTGGAAATCCTTTGTGCCAACTAAAAGGTTTTATTTTTCGCTCATAGCCAAGGTCAATTTGGCTATCATAAAAATCGGTATCAATTAAACTGTTGCCATCTTTTATGTTGTTGTCCAAATCGGGCAGCACACGCTCATGAAACATGGCCATTTGCTGATGGATAGATGCCTCGGTTTCACCTTCCATGCATTTGAGCAGCAAACTCAACTTCGTTACTTCTACGGCATTGGCATCAATATCGACCCCAAAAATATTGTTGATGAGGATGCGCTTCTTTTCGTGTGTGGTTAATGTGCCCTGCGGAGTAAACGGATTATCTTTTCCTTTCTTGGTTGCAAAACCATTTTTGTGGTACCAGTCAATGTGATGGCTCAATAGAAAATCAAATGCCCCCAGCAAAAACGAACCGCTTCCGCAAGCTGGGTCAACAATTTTTATTGCACTGATTTCTTTAGGGGTTTTATCTTCAATCAGTTTGCCTACTGTATTTTTTACTATGTATTCTACAATGTATTGAGGGGTGTAGTACACACCGCCCGCTTTACGCACTTCGGGCTTCTCTTCAATTTTTACTGAACGTGCAGGAGTAATGCGAATGACTTTACCGAGAAACTGCTCGTAAGCATTTCCCAGTATCTCTACAGGCATCACCGAAAACTCAAAGTTGCACTGCGGGTAATACAGTTCATCGATGATGTTTTTCATCACCTTGTTATCTACCTTGAGCGAAGGCGTGAGCTTATCCTTTTCAAAATCAAACAAGCCCGAGTTATACTTGTCATCGGCCAATTTGAATAGCGTAAAAAGATTTTTGTATGAATCGCCTTTGGTTACAGCCTTTTGTAATTGGCCGTAAGGTTCTACGGCTCGATCTTCGCAGAAGCGCAAAAAGATTAATCTGTCAATGGTGAGTTGTACCGCAAAATTAAGTTGTTCATCATCTAGCTTGCGATTGCTAGTGGCCATGCTCTTGGCAAGGTATTGCCGCCACTCATCCAGGCTTTGAACAAAGCGTTTATCGAGCGTGTCCTTACCCTTTTTGTTGGCATCGTTCTGCACAAATTTATCGAAGCGGCCTTTCGTTACGGCCTCGTGTGAGAAGGTATCGTAAATGAAATCAAACTCTGTTGCATAATCTTCAAAGTGAATATGTTTGAGCCGTGCTACACTTGCACTATCATCTACATTAGGCACACGTGAGCAATCATAAATGATAAAATCTTCAAAGTTGGTAAGAATGGAGACACCAGCCTGTGCGCTGCTGCCATATCTGCGTAACTGATAAGCTGATTCGCGGTTTAATTTTAGGGGAGGTTTAACAGAAGGTTTCTTTGCCTCTACATAAAACAATCGGCTCTTGCCACTGCCTTGCAAACGAAAGCCGTAATCAGGGGCTTTGGCTTTTCCCCGCACAAACACTTTGTCCTCGTAGATAACTTCACGGTATGATTCAGAATCGCCTCGCTCATTGTCAATATCCCAACCGAGCGCTTTAAAAAAAGGATTGATGAAATCCTGTCGTGTTTTGGCTTCGTTGTAGTCAGGCGCATGATACTGCTCACGATGCTCGCGAAACCGATCAACTAACTTGGTTATGCTTTCCTTTGCCTGCTCTTTGGTCATGGATATGAATGTTTCAAAGATATGATTTTAGCAGGAAAGCTATGCGGGCTCCGTCTTTATGAAATGGTTTTAATCAACTCTTTCCATAATGCTTATAAAATGCCACAATCGTTTCAATTCCAATCATGAAATTCTTAATTCCATAATGTTCGTTGGGCGAATGAAGCGCGTCAGTATCCAATCCAAAACCCATCAACACCGTATCCAAGCCTAGCTCTTTTTTGAATAATGCAACAATGGGGATACTTCCCCCATCCCGTGTTGGAATGGGAGTTTTACCCCACACTTCTTCAAACGCCTTACTGGCAGCATGAAATGCTTTGGAGTCCGTTGGCGTTACGGCCGGTTCCCCTCCATGATGTGCAATTACTTTTACTTTCACCGATTTGGGTGCGATAGAAATAAAATGTTTTGTAAATAACTTTTCTATCTCATGGGGGTCCTGATGGGGCACGAGTCGCATTGAAATTTTTGCAGAGGCCTTAGCCGGAAGTACCGTTTTGGCACCTTCTCCGGTGTAGCCTCCCCAAATACCATTGACGTCCAGTGTAGGACGAATTCCTGTTCGTTCTAACGTTGTGTACCCCTTCTCTCCTGTTATTTCCTCAATGCCCAATTCCTTTTTGTATTCGTCCAAACTAAATGGAGCTTTATTCAATTCCTTCCTTTCTGCAGCAGTTAGTTCAACTGCCTTGTCATAAAAGCCGGGAATGGTTACACGTCCATCCGCATCATGAAGGGAAGCAATCATCTTGCTCAACACATTCACAGGATTTGCTACTGCACCCCCATAAACTCCTGAATGAAGGTCGCGATTCGGACCCGTCACTTCCACCTCCATATAGCTAAGTCCTCGCAAGCCTACCGTTATGGAAGGTTGGTCTAAAGAAATTAATGATGTGTCAGAAATCAAGATCACATCTGCCTTAAGTTTGACTTTATTTTCTTTTACAAATGCTCCGAGATTATCAGACCCTACTTCCTCCTCGCCTTCAATCATAAACTTGACATTGCAGGTGAGCAGATTCAGTTTCATCATCGCTTCAAAGGCTTTGATATGCATGTACACTTGCCCTTTGTCATCGCAGGCACCTCGGGCATAAATTTTCCCGTCTTTCACAACCGGTTCAAATGGGGGTGAATTCCATAGCTCGAGTGGATCGGGTGGCTGAACATCATAATGACCATAAACGAGTACGGTAGGGAGGGAAGGATTTATCATTTTCTCTCCATAAACTATGGGATGACCCTTCGTTTCGCAAAGCCCTACTTTATCTGCCCCGGCATCTTTTAATTTTTGCTGAACAAATTCAGCCGCTTTTCGCACATCGCCTTTGTGTTTGCTGTCAGCACTTACAGAGGGGATGCGTAGCAACTCAAAAAGTTCAGTGAGGAAACGATCTTGATTGGATTGGATGTATTGCTTAACCATTATTTCGGAATTAAATTTCTCCTAAATATCTTAATTTAATTGATGAGAAAATACTTCAAGTTAATGGGTCATTACGCTGATTAAAGTCTCTTGAAGTAGGCGTTTTATTTAATGTGACCCTTCCCTCTTCTCAAAATGTTTTTAACTCATCTTTTTCAGACATTCCCTTAACGCGAGTTACAATCGTTTTCGCTACTAACTGTTAGTCTGCTTCTGAAAATTTTTAAGACATTCTCGTTCGGTTTACTCGTATCTTATCTTCAATCAATTTATCTTGTTAGGTCTTATTGTATGCGGTAACCAGAAAAAAGAAATTGAAAGGACAATCACAAGAAGGTTTATATCATCCTTCCTTTGAAAAGGATTCCTGTGGAGTTGGTTTTCTTGCCAATATAAAAGGAAGCAAATCTCATCAGGTAATAAGCGATGCGCTCACCATGCTGGAACGCATGGAACACCGTGGTGCATGCGGCTGCGAACCTAATACAGGAGATGGTGCAGGCATTCTTATTCAAGTCCCTCATGAATTTTTTAGCAGTGAATGCCGCAAACTCGGATTCAAGTTGCCTGTTTTTGGAAGCTACGGAGTGGGGCTGGTATTTTTTCCACGCGATAAGAAAGTCCGAGAAGAGTGTCGCACGGTGGTGAACCGCCAGATAAAGAAAATGAAAATGACGTTGTTAGGTTATCGGGTTCTTCCCACTAACAATAGCGAACTTGGCGAGACGGCTCTGAAGGCTGAGCCGATCATGGAACAAATTTTTATCAAGCGCCCCGATGGGATCTCCAATCCGGATGATTTTGAACGCAAGCTTTTCATCTTACGAAAATATACTACGCACATCATTACCGAATCGGTTAAGGGGGTAGACAATCAATTTTATTTTGCTTCCCTTTCGTATAAAACAATCGCCTACAAAGGCATGGTTACTTCAGGACAGCTACGTCCTTACTTTGCTGACCTTGAACATGAAGATGTGGTCTCTGCTCTGGCGGTTATTCACTCTCGCTTCTCAACAAACACGTTTCCTTCCTGGAGATTGTCACAACCCTTTCGGTTTATCGCTCACAATGGTGAAATCAATACCGTTCAAGGGAATATTAATTGGCTGAAATCTAAAGAAGCCTTCTTCGAATCTCCTCACTTCACAAGAGAGGAATTAGACATGATTCTTCCTATCTGCAATCCAAAACAATCAGATTCTTCTAACCTGGATAATACAATTGAGTTGCTGGTGCATGCAGGGCGTTCACTTCCCCATGTGATGATGATGCTGATACCCGAAGCCTGGGATGGCAATGAAGGTATGAGCCAGGAGAAACATGATTTTTATGAATACCATGCCAACCTGATGGAGCCTTGGGATGGCCCTGCTTCCATTACATTTACCGATGGAAAAATTGTGGGTGCTACACTGGATAGAAATGGACTGCGTCCATCACGGTTTGTAGTTACGGATGATGATATGGTAATCATGGCCTCTGAAGTGGGCGTACTGGATGTTGATCCCGCCAAGGTGGTGACGAAAGGCAGGTTGCAACCCGGCAAAATGTTTGTGGTGGATTTGGAGCAAGGCCGCATCATTAGCGATGATGAATTAAAAAAAGAAATCTGCACACGACAGCCTTACGGAAAGTGGGTGAAAGAAAATAAAGTGAGACTTCAGGATTTACCCGAGCCCGGGGGAAGTTTTCATAAGTACGATCCTATCACTTTTTTAAAACGACAAATTTCGTTTGGATATACCTCAGAAGATTTACGCGTCATTCTTACCCAAATGTGCGAAAGTGGAAAGGAAGCGCTCGGCTCCATGGGAAATGATACTCCACTTGCCATCCTCTCAAAGCAGGCACAACACTTATCAAGTTATTTCAAACAACTCTTTGCCCAGGTCACTAATCCTCCCATCGATCCTATTCGTGAACGATTGGTGATGTCATTGGCTTCGCACGTAGGAGGATCACTAAATCTTTTAGAGGAATCCCCTGAACATTGCATTACGCTTGAGCTGCCAACTCCTGTTCTTTCGAATAATGAGTTGGAGAAAATCCGATACATCGATCACCGGCATTTACAAACCAAAACCATTTACACGTACTTCAAAGCAGATGGTCAACCCGGTTCTTTGGAAAAAGGATTGAACAGAGTTTGTCAGTATGTGACCGATGCCATTGAAGACGGGTTTACAATTATTATACTGTCTGACAGAAGTTTTGACAGTGGGCATGCGCAGATTCCTTCTTTGTTGGCGGTTGGTGCTGTGCACCACGACTTGATCCGCAAAGGTCTTCGTGGAAAAGTAGGTTTACTGGTGGAGGCGGGTGATGTGTGGGAAACTCATCACTACGCTACGTTAGTTGGTTATGGAGCTTCAGGTGTTAATCCTTACCTGGTGTTTCAGACGATACATGACATGAAGAAGCGCAACGTGTTAACGGAAGATCTAACGGAAGAGAAAGCACTCAGCAATTATAAGAAAGCCGTAGCAGGAGAATTGCTCAAGGTCATGAGCAAAATGGGTATCTCCACGTTGCAATCGTATCATGGCGCACAAATTTTTGAAGCGCTTGGCATTCACAACGAAGTAATTGATCAGTACTTTACAGGGACGGTATCGCGCATAGGCGGGTTGAAGCTGGATGAGATTGCCCGGGAAGCTCTGGCAAAACACAAACTGGCTTTCCCTAACACGGCTAATACATTGCCCAAACTTGAAGTGGGCGGTGTTTATCAATGGAAGCTACGGGGCGAGGCACATTTATTTAATCCGCAAACTATTCATTTACTTCAGCACTCCACCAAGGCGAATGATTATTCTGTTTTCAAAAAATATTCAACCCTCATCAACGATCAAAGTGAGAAGGCCATCACACTTCGTAGTTTGTTAAAGTTTAGAAAGAGCAAATCCATTCCATTACGTGAAGTAGAGTCGAAAGAAAATATTTTCAAACGATTTGCCACCGGTGCGATGTCGTTTGGTTCTATTTCTCATGAAGCGCATAGCACACTGGCGATCGCCATGAATCGCATTGGTGGAAAGAGCAATTGTGGAGAAGGAGGAGAAGATGAGGTGCGCTTTGCACGAAAGGAAAATGGTGATTGGGAGAACTCTGCCATCAAGCAAGTTGCCTCGGGTCGCTTTGGGGTAACCAGTTATTATCTCACCAATGCCAAAGAGCTTCAGATTAAAATGGCTCAGGGTGCCAAGCCCGGTGAAGGCGGTCAATTGCCCGGTCATAAAGTGGATGATTGGATTGGCCGTGTAAGGCATTCCACTCCCGGTGTTGGACTGATCTCTCCACCACCTCACCATGACATTTATTCTATTGAAGATCTGGCCCAACTAATCTTTGATTTAAAAAATGCAAATCGCGAAGCACGCATCAGCGTAAAATTAGTTTCAGAAGCAGGTGTGGGAACAATCGCTTCTGGTGTTGCCAAAGCGCATGCAGACGTAATTTTAATTGCAGGTCATGATGGCGGTACCGGAGCTTCTCCTATCAGTTCTATTCGTCATGCCGGATTACCCTGGGAATTAGGGCTAGCAGAAGCCCATCAAACTTTGGTAAGAAATAAACTGCGTGGTCGTGTGGTGTTACAGACCGATGGACAGATTCGTACGGGAAGAGATTTAGCAATAGCCGCATTGCTTGGCGCAGAAGAGTGGGGCGTAGCTACTGCGGCATTAGTTACAACAGGTTGTATCATGATGCGCAAATGTCATTTGAATACTTGTCCTGTGGGGGTAGCAACGCAAAATAAAGAACTGAGAGCCCTCTTTACCGGTAAGCCGGAATATGTAGTGAACCTCTTTTCGTTTTTAGCTGAAGAGCTTCGCGAAATTATGGCCGACCTTGGCTTCCGAACGGTAAATGAAATGGTCGGCCAGGCCGATCGTCTTGAACTTCGCAAACTTGATACTAATTGGAAGTATCAGCACCTGGATCTTTCACCCTTACTTTTTAAAGGGGCGATGAGTCTGGATGCAGCGCTCTTTAAACAAGAGGAGCAAGATCATGGTATTGCAGAAGTACTTGATCGCGAATTAATTTCACTATCAAAGCCTGCATTGAAAGACGCAACCTCAGTAAAAGGTGAATTTAAAATTACCAACCAAGACAGAGCGGTTGGCGCAATGCTCTCCAACGAAATTTCTAAAATTTATCTCGGCACAGGACTTCCAGAAGATACAATTCATATAAAATTTACCGGCACGGCAGGGCAAAGCTTTGGCGCATTTACAACAGCAGGTGTGACTTTTGAACTGGATGGAGATGCCAATGATTATTTCGGTAAAGGACTCTCCGGAGGAAAATTAATTCTTTATCCCTCCTCGAAGTCAACGTATAATCCATCGAAGAATATGATTGTCGGTAACGTAGCCTTCTTTGGTGCCACTTCGGGTGAAGCCTATATCAGAGGGATGGCGGGCGAACGTTTTGCTGTTCGTAATTCGGGAGTAAAAGTAATTGTAGAAGGTGTGGGTGATCACGGTTGCGAATACATGACCGGGGGAACGGTAGTGGTACTGGGTGATACCGGCAGGAATTTTGCCGCGGGTATGAGTGGCGGTGTGGCTTATGTGTGGGATGTCAATAAAAACTTTGTAAAAAACTGTAACATGGAAATGGTGCTGTTGGATACGTTGGATGAAGAAGATGAAAAACTACTTCGTCATATGATTGAGTCACACCAAAAACTTACCCGCAGTGAGCTCGCAGCGCATTTGCTTAGCTATTGGCCAACGGCTTACAAAAACTTTATTAAAGTAATGCCTATTGATTATAAAGCTGCGTTGGAAAAGCGCAAAGTAGAAAAGAAAGCGACTGTGTTAAAGCCATCATTAGGTAATAAGGATTTTAAATTTTCTTCAAATTAAAAATTAAACCGATTCAATGGTGGTTTGTGTGGACACAAACCACGGCAAAGGTAAATATTCATTGTGGTCTGTGAAGACACAGACCACGGAGGCAAAGAGAAAAACGAAATGGGAAAGCCAACAGGATTTTTAGAACAGGACAGAGAACTTCCGAAGAAGCGTGACCCAAAAAAGCGCATCAGCGACTATCATGAAGTTGATCCGGTAATTGATGAATCAATTACCCGGAAGCAGGCAGCACGATGCATGGATTGCGGCATTCCCTTTTGTCATCAAGGATGTCCATTGGGCAATATCATTCCTGAGTTTAATGATGCCGTCTATCAAAGCAACTGGAAGCTGGCCTATGAGATATTGACTTCCACCAACAATTTTCCCGAATTCACCGGTCGTATTTGTCCCGCCCCCTGTGAGGCATCTTGTGTATTGGGTATTAATAAGCCTGCGGTGGCAATTGAATACATTGAGAAGACCATTATCGAAAAAGCATTTCAAGAAGGGTATGCAAAGCCCAGAACTCCAACGACACGCACGAACAAAAAAATCGCTATCGTTGGTTCTGGCCCTGCAGGATTGGCAGCCGCAGCACAGTTAAACTATGCAGGCCACATTGTCACTGTATTTGAACGAGCGGATGAAATTGGTGGATTACTTCGCTATGGAATTCCTGATTTTAAATTAGACAAACAAGTGCTGGATAGAAGAATCAATTTGATGATTGAGGAGGGAATAAAATTTCAGACCAATGTGAATGTCGGAGAAAATATATCGATTCTTCAATTGAAGGAAGATTTTGATGCTGTCCTTTTATGTGGAGGTTCTACGGTGCCGCGTGATCTATCCATTCCGGGAAGAAATCTTAAGGGTGTCCATTATGCAATGGATTTTCTTATTCAACAGAATCAACGAGTGGGTGGAAAGAAAGTAACAACGGAAGAAATTTGGGCCACCGGAAAAAATGTAATTGTTATTGGTGGTGGCGATACAGGTTCCGATTGTGTAGGGACCTCTAATCGACACGGAGCAAAGTCGGTAACACAAATTGAGATTTTATCCAAGCCGCCAAAAGAACGAACGGAAGCAATGCCTTGGCCTAATTGGCCTATGATCTTGCGTACCTCTACATCCCATGAAGAGGGTTGCGAGCGGCAATGGTCTATCATAACAAAAGAATTTATCGGTGATGAGTCCGGAAACCTGAAAGGACTGAAGGTGGTGGATGTTGAATCTAAAACAGAGCTGGGCAAGGCTCCCATTTTTATTGAAATCTCCGCCTCCGAAAGAACGATTCCATGTGAGCTTGCTTTGCTTGCAATGGGATTTATGCACCCTCAGCATGCTGGTTTACTGGATCAGTTAGGGATTGAATATGACGAGCGGGGCAATGTAAAAGCTTCTCGTTTTCAAACTTCTTCAGAGGGTATATTTGCTGCCGGGGATATGCGCAGAGGCCAGTCACTGGTGGTATGGGCTATTAGTGAAGGGCGCGAAGCTGCCAGAGCCGTTGATCATTTCCTTATCGGTGAAAGTCTTTTGGAAGCAAAAGATGCCGGGATGTTGAGCCTGAAATAATTTTAATTTCGTTGTGATTCAATTACAATCTGAATTTGGTTAATTTTAGTAATGGAAGTCCGTGACCCCATTGTAGTCTATAACAAATCCAAACTCACTGTTGAAGAGTACCTTCAGTTTGAAAAGGAGTCTGTCCAGAAGTATGAATATTTCAATGGAGAGATCTTTGCGATGGCGGATGCCGGAGCAAGGCATAATGTAATTTTCTCCAATCTTTTCGGGGAATTGGCATATCGTTTAAAAGGCAAACCCTGCAGGCCTTACGGGAGTGATCGGACTAAGCTTTGATCTACAATTACTTAGCAAACAGGCTCTTATCAATTCCCGGCATCAGCGACATCGCATTCTTATAGTAAATCTTTTTCAAGATGTCATCCGGCAACCCTATTCCATACATTTTCCAGAAAGCATGGTAGCGTTTGTGATAGGGAAAGTACTCGTCCTCCGTTTCTAATACACGGAAATACGTTTCATATTCTTCGGGCACCCAGCTGTCTTTGCCAAACAAGACCCGGTCTTGGTACTTTGTTAAAAATGCTTTAGCAGCTCTGGGTTGTCTGCCGAGTTCGGCAATCACAGCACCTATCTCTGTGTACATATTGGGGAGCTTATCCATCAACTGTCCCAATTTCTTCAAATCACTACCATACCAACCCAGGTGAGCGTTGATAAACTTTGTCTTTGGATGCTTGCGAAAGATATTATGCTGTTCTTCAATTATCTGTTCCCACTTCACCGTATCTGTATCATGTCTGCGACCAGGATGAAGTTTCAACTCCAGCCATCTTTCGTTGTTCTTATCAATCGGTTGCCAGAATTGTTTGGGATCTGCGGCATGAATCAACACCGGAACTCCGAGCTCACCACACTTGGCCCAAATGGGATCGATTCGTGCATCATCAATCGAAATGCGTTTCCCGTTTTTATCTTTATTAAACATACCAAGGCTCTTGTAAATCTTTAATCCTTTGGCTCCCCGCTTAACATCTTCTTCCAGTTGCTTCAGCGTGCGTGCAGCCCACTCCGGATTGTCAATGTCATTAAAATCGACATTGGTAAAAAGAATAAAGCGATTGGGATAACGATTCTTAATGTTTTCGATAGATTTCTCTAAATGATCTCCACTACTTCGAAACCCTCGCCCGCTGAGATTAACCATCACCGCCATGTTGAGCTTATCCATTTTAGGGATCAAATCCGCAAAATCGGATGAATTCATATTGCCCTGGTGATTGTGAATGTCAATGAAAGGGAACTTTGATTTTGTTAAGTGATGCTCCTCCACGACCAGGGTAGAAGGTGGCTCGTATTCTTCAAAATCCATTTTCATATCAAGAGCCTTCTCCTGAGCAAGCACAACGGAACAAGAGAAAGTAACCAATAAAAAAGTCAATGTAATTTTCATAGAAGGAGATAATTCAGGAAATTTACGATTATCAACCGTTAAGGTTTTAGAAAAATGATGAATGGCAGCTTCAAACAATTAGTTCAATTGAAAGGGTCGCTATTTTAAACCTTCTCTCCTGTCTTTAGTCCAAGCAACAAATAGCAAGGTCATGAAAAAGTTAATCTCATTTACCCTCTTCTTAACCATCATTCTTTTGGCCTTAGTCGCGAAAAACATTTCACAGGCACAGGTGGTAGTTGCGAGAGAAGTTCCTATCGTGGTCGCCAGGCCCATTTGCCCTCAGCACGGATATGTTTGGTCCGATGGCTATTATCGTTGGAACAAGAGAATGAATAGGCATCTTTGGGTAGAGGGCTATTGGGCAAGGCCACGATATCATCGCAAGGGCATCCGCACAAGGGTTTGGTAGACTAACTTTCCCTTTAATGGTGTCATTCGGTATGGTTATCATTTCTTAACTTGCCGTAATGATTTGTCATCCTATGAAGCGCATACACTTGGTTTTTCTACTCTCTCTTTTTTCATTCTTTACAGTTGCTCAACCTGATCCAATGGAGTCGGGTAGAAAAAAATTTGAGGCAAAAGATTTTATAGGAGCAAAATCTGACCTTACTAAAATTATTGACACCAATCCAAAAAATAAAGCAGCACTCAACTTACGGGGTCAGGCTCGTCTGGGCCTTCAGGATTTTTACGGAGCAATTGGTGATTTTAATTTTGCCTTGGATATTGATTCAACTTTCGCAGAAGCCCTCAATCATCGTGGCTCTGCCAAAATAAGTCTGGGAGATGATGATGGGGCCATTGCTGATTTAAATAAAGCAATCAAATTTAATTCGAAGTACACCGAAGCCTATACGAATCGAGGATTTGCTAAATACAACGTAGAGGATTTGCAGGGAGCATACTTTGATTTTTCCAAAGCTCTGGAACTAGGGCCAGTAGACGCCGATAAGTATTTTAATCGGGGTGTGATAAAAGCAGAGCTTGGTGAATTTATCAGTGCCGTAGATGACTATACCAAAGCCATCGAACTTGATAAGACAGACGCTAATTTATTTAACTACCGCGGAGTCGCTCGTTATAATACCAGCAACTTTCCGGAAGCCATTGCCGATTATGATCAGGCGATCAAACTAGATCCTAAGGATCCATTGAAGTATGAGAATCGGGCCCTAGCCAAAACCGCAAAAGAAGATTTGAAAGGTGCTCTCGAGGATTACAACAAATCTATTGAACTATCCAGCGATGCAGAGACGCTCAACCTAAGGGGCGTGTTAAAGCATACCATGCAGGAATACGAAGGAGCCATTGCTGATTACACAAAAGCCATTGAACTGGATGATACCAATCCAACTTATTTTGACAACCGGGCTTTGAGCAAAAGTGAAAAAGAGGACTATGCAGGCGCTGTGGAAGATTATTCAACTTCTATTGAACTCTATCCGAATGATGCAGAAACCTATTTTCAGCGTGCATTAGTAAAGTTGGTGATGAGTAACAACTACGATGGATGTCTTGACTTAAAGCGAGCCGAAGAGCTGGGGTCGCCTGATGCCAAGGCTGCCATCAAGAAAAACTGTAAGTAAATTAGATTTACGATCTGTTACAATTTACGAGACTTTGTTATTTGAATCAATCGAAAATTGTATATAAGAATCGCTATTATTCTCAACGGGATTTCCCGTCATAAGAAAAAGTTTTACACCGATTTTTATCCGCCTCTTAAAAGCAAGTTTGATGTTGAGATTTTCAAAACACAAAGTGAAAATCATGCCATCGAGCTTGCCGCAAAGGCCACCGAAAATGAGTTTGATGTTATCCTGTCTGCGGGTGGAGACGGAACATTACACCAGGTAATCAGCGGTATACTCTCTTCTGGGAATAAAAGCAGACTTCCAACAGTGGGGATCGTCCCGTTAGGAACAGGAAATGACTTTGCAAGAACGTGTGGGATAAAGTCAGATGTGAATCAACTTATTCAATTACTCGAAAATGATCAGGCTGAACCAATAGATATTGGTCTTGTCAATTGTGTAGATGAAAACAGTAAGCCTGTAGTCCGTTACTTCATCAATGCCTGCAGTCTGGGCATGGGGCCCGAGGTGGTGAAGCGATTAAAGAAAAGTGACCGGTCACTGGGCCCGTCATTAACCTATTTAAAAGCAATTACAACAACTTTCTTTTCACATCAGCCTCAGGAAGTGTCTGCTAAATCCGACTCCTGGGAATGGAAGGGAAAAGCACGCGTACTTGCAATTGCGAATGGAAAATCTTTTGGCAATGGTCTCTACATTGCTCCTGACGCAGATCCGCAAGATGGAGAGTTTAACACCTTTGTGGCAGGCGATCTTCCACTCTGGAAATTTCTTCGTTATCTCCAAACGATTAAATCAGGGAAAAAACTGATTGACAGTAAAATTACTTATAGAAAACTGAGTGCGTTGGAATTAACTGCTCCCGAGCGATGCGCCATTGAAGCCGAGGGTGAGGCCATCGGATTTTTGCCCGCAAGGATAAATCTTTTGCCTTCTCTGATCAATGTCTTAAAATAAAAATGCACTCGCTAAAGTACACTTTAAAATATTTTAATTTTCCTTCTATTTTTTTACCACAAGTGTACCCGCAATAATATCGTGAAGAGCCTGCTTCTTTTCAGTGAAGCCTGCAATGATATAGCCGATCAGCATGGTAATGTTGGAAATAATACGGCAAAGATTTCTGACCAATGCTTTAGTAAAGTCCAGCTTTCCTCCATTCATATCGGTTACCATAAGGCCTAATGCTAATTTGCCAACTGTAGCCTGATACTTTGAAGATTCCATAAACGTGAAGTAGAGTATTTGAATAATCATCGCCAGGATCCAGACCGTTCCCGCGGCAGCCATGATGGTTGCCACCATTCCCGCCACCTGATCGGGATCAGACATATCCGGTGAGGAGTTAAAAATACTTATACCCAATGCACCAAGAATGGGAACAAAAACAAATGATTGAAGCACTCCAATGATAATACCATCAATAATAAATGCGACCAGCCGCATCCAAAATCCTGCATAATTTGTATTCATAAAATTTGGGTTAGGTTTGAGGTGGTTGAAGGTAAGAATTAAAATAGAAACCGGAACGAATACTATCGTTTTTTAGCAGATAGAAACCTTATTTTTACTGCCAAATCATCTATATGAATACCCAACTTGAACAACTCTTTAATAAGCTGGAGTCCGATCGGGAAAAACTCTTTATAAGAATTGCAAAACTGCCTGTAGAGCAGTTTAATCACTCTGAGCCCGGCAAGTGGTCAATTCATCAAATTCTGGCTCATTTGGTGACGGCAGAGAAATTGTCACTGCAATACTTACATAAAAAAATTCTTGGGATTCATGAAGCAAATGACAGTGGGATCGTTGAAGAAGTAAAGATGATAGTTTTAAAAATTTCTCAGCGACTACCGTTCAAATTTAAAGCCCCAAAAAAAGTAGTTGAGTTTACCCCTGCCTACCCTGATCTTGAAACATTAAATGAAGAATGGAATTCTCTGCGTAAAGAATTAAAATCCTTTCTGGAAAAAATCAAAGATGATCAGGTGAATAAAAAAATTTACAGACATGTTTTCGCAGGCATGTTGAGCAGTAAGCAAACTTTGATTTTCTTTAGAGAACATTTCATTCATCACCTGCCACAAATCAACAAGCTCATACGTTAAATCAGGATCAACGATAATCACACCTCCAAGACAACTTTCAAACAGTTGTCTTTTTTATTGGCGAAGATATCATACGCTTTTGTGCCATCACTTATGTTCATCCGATGTGTAATGATCGAAGTGAAATCATATTTCTGCTCCTGCACCAAAGGAATGAGTTTATCCATCATGGCCCTGGCCGGGCAACGCCCTACTTTAAAGGTTATATTCTTGTTATACGCCTCGACCGGTGAAAACGCTAAATGTGGATCATTACAAACGCCAACTACGGATATAATTCCACCCGGCCGGATAATATCATAAGCTAACTTTCCTGCGCTGGCACTGCCCACGGCCTCCATCACTGCATCCGCTCCCCGGCCTTGTGTATTTTCTTTGATTATTTCTACCGGATTCTGTTTTGTGAAGTTGATGGGAATTGCACCGAAGTCACTGGCCCGGTTCAAACGATCCTCCACTCCATCAATTGCAAATAATTTTTCTGAACCATATTCACGAGCTCCTAAAATTGCCATTAAGCCAACGGGACCGCAACCAATAACTACATGTGTATCTTTTGGTTTTATCTCCGCCTGATAGGCACAGAAAAAACCGGTAGAAATAATATCTCCCAACATCAGTCCCTCTTCCAATGAAATCCCTTCCGGAATTTTTTTAAGTGTGAAGTCAGCCAGAGGAACTCTTACATATTCGGTTTGCCCTCCTTGAAGGCCACTGCCATTTTCTACCCAACCGAAGAGTTGGCTTTGAACACACCGACATGTAAGTCCGATACGGCAATAATAGCACTCACCACAATTGGTAGTGAAGGGACTCATTACTAAATCTCCGATGCGAAGCGATTTTACCTCAGCCCCCTTCTCAACAATTTCTCCGGAAAACTCATGCCCCATGGCGGTGTGCTGATCAATTCCTTTTTCATGCTCGTAATAAACATGCAAATCAGATCCGCAGATAGCGCAGAGCTTTACTTTTACAATTACATCTGTCGGAGTTAGCAATATCGGATCCGTTATGGATGCATACTTAATTTTTTCCTTGCCTTCAAAGGTGAGTGCTTTCATGAATTGCTAAATAAACTGTTTAATTCCAAATCAATTCGGCCTACGATAGTGGAGAAATCTTCAATGTGTTCTATAAAGTCCATGTGGTTTACGTCAATGATCAACAACTTACCCTGCTTATACTGGCCAATCCATTTTTCATAATGCTCATTCAACGTTTTCAAATACTCCAATTTAATGTTGTATTCAAACTCCCGGTTACGTTTTTGTATTTGCTGCACCAGCTTAGGAATATCCGCTTTAAGATAAATCAACAAATCAGGCGGCTGCACAAAGGTGATCATCGAATTGAAGATATCAAGATAACTTTGGTAGTCGCGGTCACTGATGTGCCCGCTTTTATGCAAATTAGCTGCGAAGATGTGCGCATCTTCATAAATAGTGCGATCCTGAATGATGGTTTTAGTACTGCTGCGAATTTGATGTGCCTGATTAAACCGGCTGTTCAAGAAATAGATCTGAAGATGAAAGGCCCATCGGGTCATGTCAGAATAAAAATCCTTCAGGTAAGGATTGTGATCTACCAATTCATACAATGGATTCCATCCATAATGCTTGGCTAGTTTTTCTGTCAGCGTTGTTTTGCCCGCTCCAATGTTGCCCGCAATAGCAATATGTTTAGGTACTGATGACACAAGGAAAAGTTTATGTAAAACTAAAATAAAAACACCACACCTTTTATTAACTGGACTTACGCACTATGAAAGAAATATTCCCATAATTTTGGGGATCGCTTCGTGCCTCCCCACTTACTCTGCAGATACTCGCGATATCGCAGAAAAGATTTTTAGAAGCAATTTCATTTCACCTCGATTTGGCGATCTTTGTTATAATTGATTTCTATGAAAAAAATAATTGGCGCTTTACTTATGGCTATCGTGGGGCTGAGCAGTTGCGAAAGTGATCGGGAAGAAAAGTGCGCCTTCATACCGGATGTCAAGCGGGGCTCTGTCATTGTGACGATTGAATCTCTTGAAACTTTTTTCCCCGCTATTGAAACAAAACAGGATCTGGTTGATTTTTTTTCTAAGCACCCCCCACTCCGTGATGATTTTTTTTCAAGACCGGGCTATCCCAATGACTCAACGTTTATTAATGTGCTCTATGATCGGTTTACCAGTCCACACATTGACACCTTGCTGATGGAAACTCAGGCCGTGTTTGGTGATCTCTCCGAACTCAAAGAAGAATTTAGCCAGGCCTTTGCCAACATTCACTTTTATTATCCCGATTTTCAGCCACCTAAAATTCAAACTGTCATCAGTGGTCTGGAAACAGATTTGTTGGTAAGCGATACATTGATTGTTATCGGGCTGGATTATTTTTTGGGCGCAAGTGCAAAATACAGACCGAATATATACGGGTATATGCAACGCAGGTATACCAAAGACTTTATTGTGCCTTCTGTCCTTTTATTATATGGTATTGATGAACGCTTTAACAAAACGCAACTAACGGATAAAACTGTTCTTGCCGATATGATTGCGTA
>JANMYO010000035.1:0-20456 GCA_031382175.1 Bacteroidia bacterium
CATAAATTGAAAGTTCAAAGCCGGAGTTATCGGCTTTGTAGGCAGCACTGATGGCCGAGGCCGCTACACTTACATCACCGGAGAAAGAGGAACTGTTATTCGCGTTGGATGGCAACTCATAAACTCCATCGTATAAACACTTGTCCCAGAAAGTCTGAAGATCACCGATCGCATTCTGCTTGTCGAAGAACCAGTTCTTCCAGTTGGCTTTTACTATATTAAAATAATCTACATCCGTCTCGCCTGCCCAAATCAGGAAGCTCTCTTGCGCTTGTCTTGATTTAAAGATAGGCGTGATGGCCGGTTGAGAAAGGGAATAGGAATTTCTTTTGGGCTCTGCATCATTCCAGCTTTCGAGGAAGTGATGATCGGGTGCTTTGATACCGGAGGAAGAGGAAGTTTCGTCTTCTGTATAAGAAGTAGAAACCGTCAGCGCTACATTCTTTAATGCTCCACCTAACTTAGCTCCCATCGGGTGATCGTAAACAGGATTGCTGTTATAAAAGAACACGGCATCTACCTTTCCACCTTCCACTTCAGAAATAAAATTGGCCATGGCCTCATCATTTCCCTGACGGAAATTGAGTGGCATGTTGGGAAGGATAGTGGTTCCATAATTGCCCAGCATATCATTGATCGCATTGACAATGACCTGAACCGATTTATTGTTGGAACGGGATACAACAAGTGATTTACCCTTACTTGCCCACAGATCTTCGGCCGCTTTCTCAAGGTTAGCAATCTTGTCAATCCCAGCTGAAAGTGCAGCCTTACCTGCCTTCGCAGCAATTAAATTATAGAGCTGCGCTACCACCAACCCACCTTGTGAAGGTCTTATCATGGTACGGTAATCAGCATTCGCTCCGGTTAATGATAAGTTCGCTTCGAACTGATAGTGACGTGACATCTCACGTTTATCTTCGCTTATCTCGCGCGTAGTGGCATACTGCTTTGTGAACTCAATGGGAGAAATCCAGGTGCCTAAAAAGTCGGCCCCGACACTCACGATCACTTCCGCCTTGCTAAAGTCGTAAGAAGGAATAAAAGCACTTCCGAAAGAAGACTCATTGGCCTTTACCATTCCGTAGACAGAATTCTGATCGTATTGAATATGCTGTGCTGTCGGATATTTCGACTTGAATTTCTCCAGAGAGGCTTTCGTACTCGGACTTAGTATCGTGTTACTCACAATTCTTATTTGTCCGCCCTTACCGGCTATCTCCGTCAGCTTATTGATTACTTGCTTATCAACATCTTCCCATGAAGCTGATTCCGCTCCTACTTTGGGTCCCCGTAAACGATAATTATCATACAAGGATAAAACAGAAGCTTCCACCTGGGCACTTGTTCCGCCTTTGGAAACGCTGGACAGGCTATTGCCTTCTATTTTGATAGGACGGCCTTCACGGGTTTTTACTACGATACTGCAATAGTCTCCTCCATTAATATAAGTAGAAGCATAGTAGTTGGGAATACTTGGATCAACGTCCACCGGCTTCTGTATATAAGGAATGGCTTTGCGGATTGGCGCCTCGCAAGCCGCCAGAGAGACGGCCGCAACGGTAAAGCCCATCATTTTAAGAAAATCCCTGCGGGAATGTCCTGGGTCTTCATCTCCCCCGATGGTCGCAAACTCTTTGTCAGCGTGCTTTACAAACTCAGGATCGTTCTTTAGTTGCTCTAGTCCTTTCCAGTACGTCTTGGTATTACCCATATTGTCGTTGTCCGTTATATTCGTTAATCGTTGTTCGTTATCTAAGCCGGGTCCTCATTAATAATTAATAGTGGCACTTCGCACACTCGAGACCTCCAATATCTTCCACCTTCATTGGCTTCTTGCCATTGTGCAATTCAACCAGGTTATTGTAATACGCATTGCCCTTTGTGTTCACATCTGTCTTGCGATGGCAGTCAATACACCAGCCCATCGTTAGAAGGGTGTATTGCTTCACTACATCCATTTCCTGAATCGGTCCATGACACGTCTGGCATTCAATGCCGGCCACATTCACGTGTTGGGAATGGTTGAAATAAGCTAAGTCAGGCAGGTTATGAACCCTTACCCATTCAATTGGTTTTTGTTTGCCTGTGTAGGTAGCATTGACAACGTCATAACCGATGGCGGAATAAATCTTCTGGATCTCTGGAGAATCCTGTTTGATCTGCGCATGGCAGTTCATACATATATTAGGCGAAGGGATATTGGCACTCTTGCCTTTCATTACACCGGTATGGCAATACTTGCAATCAATCTCGTAGCTGCCGGCATGTAGCTTATGTGAAAAAGCAATCGGCTGCTTGGGCTGATAGTTTTGCTGGATACCAATGGAGTACAATCCGTCTATCACCGTTTTAAAAGCCACGGCAGAAACCACGAACAAGACCAAAAAGATAAAGCCGCTGCTTTGCATGATGGAACTAACGGTGAAAGGTGAATGAACCACCTCTTTGTCTTCTTCTGAAAGTTCTTTTTGATCAAGGTATCTCTTAAGGGCAGTAACAATGAGTCCGAGAATAACTACGAGCAGCACCAGGATCAGAATCATTCCAATCAGGATGGCATTCAGGTAAGCGGTAGGTAATCCGGATTGTGCGGAGGAACCTCCGGCACCGGGCCCTGCCGTTGTTGCCACCACCTCCGGCTTGTCAGCTTCTGCTTTCACATACGCCAGAATATTCATGATCTGCTCGTCTGTGTAGCTATTGAAAGCCGTCATCTGGCTCTTGTTATACTCATTGTATAATTTGACAGCATAAGCATCTCCGGTGGCAATCACCTTGGAAGAATTGCGCACCCATGCCTTGATCCAATCGATGGAAGGGGCGCGATCGTATACACCGGCAAGCGCAGGGCCTACCAATTTTTGTTTTACTCTATGACAGGATTTACAGTTGCCATTGAACAAGGCCTCGCCAGCGCTGATCGCTGCAGCATCTTTGGAAATCTCTTGAGCAAATGAGGCAGAACTTAAGGCTAGTAATAAAACAAAGGTGAAGAACTTCGCTGAACTGAGTAATCTCAACTTCATCATGATAAGTTTAGGTAATCCGTTTTTATACGGAGTGCACAAATCTACATTGGGAATGCATTATTTCAAATTAAATTTATGGAAGGAAATGGAATATTTTAGGTTGTGCGAGTTCACTTGAAGTTTGATTCTAACTTGCTCTCCTGAACTTAAAAGCCGATGATTAGTCGTAATTTAGAATGAATTTAAATTGCAGTTAGCTTAGATTTCGTCATGACTCCATTCGAATATGTTACTGTCCTCATTTCCATCATTTTAGGCCTTGGGATTACCCAGATCGTGACGGGTGTTGCAGACCTGGTGCATCAACAGGAGCGCGTAAAAATCTATTGGCCGCATCTCCTTTGGGTGGTTATTATTTTTGTGCTTCACATTCAAGAGTGGTGGGCCACCTTTGAATTACGTCAATTCGAGTCCTGGCGGCTTCCTACCTTTTTGGTGGTGGTGCTCTATCCTATTAACCTTTTCATTTTGGCGCGCCTCCTCTTTCCTTTAGGATTTTCCAACGAAGTAATTGATCTCAAAGCATTCTACTACGAAAATTTTAAAAAGATCTTCGGCTGGGCCATTATCCTGCCGCTACTTTCACTGATCACGAACATCATTATCATTGGCCATTCCGTTCAGGAAGAAATTCTTCAGCTTCTTTTACCAATTATTTTACTGGCGATGATGCGCAAGAAAACACAAAGTGAACTACTCCATAAAATACTTGCCGTACTTTTCCTTTCCCTGCTTATCGTGAGTATGATTGTCACCTGGAATTCTTCGCTGATCACAAAATAACTATGTCGACCAATACCTTTGCTCCCCGTACCTCACCTGCGCCAGACCGGAAAAAATTTAGCGGACTACCTCAACATTCTAAAATTACGGTCATTGGGGCTGGAGCTTTTGGCGGATGGACTTCCCTCTACTTAGTAAGGAATGGATTTAACGTAACACTGGTGGATGCCTGGGGTGCCGGCAATTCACGATCCAGTTCCGGAGATGAAACACGCGTAATCCGATCTACCTATGGAGCCAATGAGACGTACTTTGACATGAACGTTCGTGCCCTGGCGCTGTGGAAAGAAAATCAGGAACGGTTTGGCAAGAAGCTTTTCTTCAACAGCGGAGTGATCTGGTTATGTTATGATGAAAAGACTCCGCTGGTAGATGATTCGATTCCCTTTACACGCAAGCATGCCATGGAGTATGAATACCTCACGCCTGCTGGAATAAAAAAGAGATATCCTGTTATCCAGACCGATGATCTCCATCACGCGTGGCTGGATTCCTTTGGGGGCTACCTCAAAGCAAGAGAAAGTTGCCAGGCCGTACACGAAGCATTTATAAAAGAAGGAGGAACATTCATTCAGGCGTATGTGAAGCCGGGAGAAATTAATTCACAACAGCTTCAACACCTAAACCTCTCCTCAGGAGAAAAATTGATATCCGATGCTTACCTCTTTGCGTGTGGTCCGTGGTTGGGGCAATTGTTTCCCGAAGTTTTAAGCAAAACCATTACCTGCACCAAGCAAGAGGCGTATTACTTTGGTGTGCCGCAGCAGCTGGCGCAGCAATTTGATAACCTGCCGGCCTGGGTGGATGTTGACGGCAATGATTTTTATTACGGTATCCCCGGCAATGCCAACCGTGGGTTTAAAATAGGAGTAGACAGGCGAGGTGAAGATTTTAATCCTACCTCCGGTGACCGCGTCATTAACCCTGATGTGCTGCGCAATGCACGGAAATTTATTGAACATCGGTTCCCGGCACTCAAAAATGCACCTCTTGTAGAAAACAGAGTATGTCCTTATGAAAACTCTCCCGATGGTAATTTTATCTTTGATACTCATCCGGAAGCCGATAACGTATGGTTCTTAGGTGGCGGCTCCGGGCATGGATTTAAACATGGGCCGGCATTGGGAGAGAAGGTCGCTCATATCGTAATGGGTAAATTGAACAATCCCTTTCTTAAGCATTGAGGCCAATAAGGTTTATAGCCAGCCTCTCCGAAAGGAGCGGATCTCCTAAAACAAATTTTATTTCAATTGCGTGATGAAACCCGAAAGACACTGACACGTTTGCATGTACTTTTTCATGATAAATCTCTTTTCATAAAAAAAATATTTTCATCAGATCCGTACCGGTGCGTAGGTGAAAACCGCCAGTGCTCTAGTGCGATGTGCACGGTGGATTTCGCGGACGGCCAGTGCTCTGGTGCGATGAGTACGGTGCATTTCGTGGATGGCCAGTGCTCTAGTGCGATGGGTACGGTGCATTTCGCGGACTGCCAGTGCTTAAGTGACATGGGTACGGTGCATTCCGGGATTTACCAGTCCTCTCGTAAAAACTGTATGGTCAATTTTGTCAAGAGTCTATTCAACAAACTGTATCAACAGCCCAGAGGAGCAGGCAACCTCTGCCTTCGCAGGATGCTTTTATCTAGTCGTCTGACCACTCCAAGTGGTCTTGACGACTAGATTTTGGTTGCCTTCTAAGGGTATCTCATTGAGGCCAATAAGGTTTATAGTCAGCCTCTCCGAAGAGGAGTGGATCTCCTAAAACAAAAAACCTCTATCCCTGGGCCGAGCGTAGTCAATAAGCTATAGTGTAACAATTCATTTCATTTTTCGGTAGATTTCGGTTCATATACTTATTAACTATGGCAAATAAGCTTTGGTCAAGGGAAGAATTAATACTTGCATTTAACCTTTATTTAAAGTTGCCATTTGGTAAGATGCATAGTAGAACTCCCAAAATTATTCACCTATCTAGAATTATCAATAGAACACCTGACTCAGTGGCAATACGGTTAACAAATTTTGCCCACCTAGATCCCTTTCATCAGAATAGAGGAGTTAAAGGTATGTCGGGCGGAAGAAAACAATGTGAGCCAATTTGGAACGAATTTATTAATGATAAGGAGAAATTAATTTTTGAAAGTGAACGAATCTTAGCAGAGAAAGAGAAACTAACTATTGAATCTAAATTCTCTGAAATTCTTATAGGAACAGAAAATCTCAGAGGTGAGATTAAATTAAGGGAAGTGAAAACCAGAGTGAATCAAAATGTCTTTCGTCAGATTGTTATTGCAAATTATTCCGAGAAATGTGCCGTTACGGGGATTGATATTCCAGATTTACTCGTTGCCAGTCACATTATTCCATGGTCAAAAAATGAAGAACAAAGATTAAATCCTGAAAATGGTATTTGTCTTTCAGCCTTATATGATAGAGCGTTTGATAGAGGTTATATTAGTTTTAATAGTAATCTTGAAATACTTGTTTCTGATTCTTTAAAGAAAAAACGTAAAGAGGAATATTTTATTAAATTTTTTTCTTCGATTGAGGGGAACAAAATCATCCTTCCAAAGAAATATCTTCCTAAAAAGGAATTTCTCCAGTATCATCTCGATACAATATTTAAACGATAGGAAGGGTAAACTCCTTTTGCAGCGATGGCCTTAGCGCGTAGGCAAAATGTTTGCAGCATAAAACTCGACAGTAGGGGCATGTCAAATAATCGATTTTTTATTACTTTGTCTTAAATTCTATTTCCAACGATGAGTAACATTCAAGGTTTTAAATCATCAAAAAATACCCAGCCACTGGGATGAAAAGGAAGAGAAATGGTATTTCTCTATCGTAGATGTTGTTGGTGTTTTAACGGATAGTCCAAACAACTACTGGAAAGTTATACCGCTTGGTCAAAGAAGGGAATGAGTTGGCTACAAATTGTAACCAACTGAAAAAATGACTCAAACCGTTACAATTTCTAACGGTTTCAAAACAAAAATTATCTTTAGGCAAAAATCAGTTGAACGAAAAAATCGGACAACTGAAACAACAGGGGTACAACTTGTATCTTAGTTGAAACGAGAAGTAAGAACCAGCCATTTTTAACATAAAATATCAGCCTATCATGACCAGTGCAGAAATGTATATTTTAAATTTCGAAGAAGTGAGACGAAGGAGTATCGCCCTCTGGAAAGGCCTGCCCAGTGAATTTTATAATTGGAAGCCTGACAAAGATGCTGAATCCTTTATCGAGGTCATCCGGCACGTACTGGAGTGTGAACGGCTATTTCACATGAGGATACTAAAAAGAGGACACCTTGCAGACTACATTTCCCCCTGGACGGGAAGACCCTACATCAGTTTAGCTGATGAATTGACGTTTGCCGCGCCCTTCAGGAATGAGTTTTTAAACACAGTTCGCAGTTTTTCTCAGGTAGAATTAGAATCCGTGGAGATAGCCGGAAAAGAAAAAACAAGGACAAGAAAGCTGGGCGACTATTTACTGAGGGCTGCCTACCATGAATCCGTTCATGCAGGACAATTTTTGTCTAACTTAAGAACACTTGGCGTTGACAGGCCTTACATCTGGGATTAGAGACTTCACGATTGCCTGAATGTATATGCTCGCTGGTGAACTAATCGGCTTGTCCTCGTGCAACACCAACAAGCGCGGGAGATTTCAAAGAAGTTAAAGAGGACAAAAAAGGGATTTGATAAGAAGATGAAGAGTTTGACCGCTACATTAGCCGAACAAATGGAAAAGGCTGGTAAGTTGGACAAGGAAATAAAGAAGATTGGTTATGAGTTGTAAACTGTCTTAACTATGATTTATTTGATTAGTATGATTACCCTGATTAAGCCGTCCCATCATTTTGTTGAAGTCAACAAAATGATCAAGTTGACTAAAACAGTTCAAATGAAATCATCCCAATCTTATAAATCCTGATTCTGACAATTAACCAAATAACATGGCAAAAGAATTATCAAAACCAGGTTCCACGCTTTTTGAGCAAATAAAAAGAGTGGATGATAAAGGAAACGAATATTGGACAGCCCGCGATATGGCCAAAGTCCTTGAATATTCGGAGTACAGACATTTTATTCCTGTACTTGACAAAGCCAAAGAATCTTGTAAAAACAGCGGTTATTCAGTAGCCGATCATTTCGAGGATATCCTCGAAATGATCGAAATAGGTAAGGGTGGGCAACGTGAAATAGAAAATATAAAGCTATCCAGCTACGCCTGTTACCTCATTGTGCAGAATGCCGATCCCTCTAAAGAAGTGGTGGCTTTGGGGCAAACGTACTTTGCTGTGCAAACCCGCCTGCGCGAAATACAACAGATGGACGAATACAACCGTCTGAGTACGGAAGATGAAAAGCGTTTGTTCCTGCGTAACGAAATGGCCAAGCACAATACACAACTCGCGGCCGCAGCAAAAAATGCCGGAGTAAAGGGCTCGCTCGATTATGCCATCTTTCAAAATCACGGCTACATGGGTTTGTATGGCGGGCTCGATGCCAAAGGCATTACACAAAAGAAAAGGCTTGAAAAAATCGCAGCAGATACTCGACCACATGGGCAGCACCGAATTGGCCGCTAACTTATTTCGCGCCACGCAAACCGAAGAGAAACTGCGCAGGGAAAATATAAAGGGAAAGCAGAAAGCCAACCAAACCCATTATGAAGTAGGCAAGAAAGTGCGGCAAACTATTAAAGACATTGGCGGCACCATGCCCGAAAACCTGCCTGTGGCCGATAGCATTAAAAAATTAGAGAGCAAGAGCAAACCGAAATTGAAAAAGAAAACTTCTTAACTATGATTTTTGTGATTAGCTTGATTACTTTGGCGGGTGGTGGAGTGTATAGCACCTCACCTGAAGTGGAGTTTTCAATTTTGTTTTGCGTGCTGCGATAGCCCTAGCTGCGCTCGTCTAATAATTCTTTGTGAATGCCTAAGATTAAGCGGTTGCCAATAGGTACCTTCTATATGTTCTCAAAACCCCAGAGTATGGCATCACGATAGCGCAACACTTCTTTGTTCTCTATTTTCTGTTCAGTTTCTGGAAAGAGTTTGCCTAAGGTTGGTGTTATCACCAACCTATCTACATCCTGTTCCTTGTGTTGGTCAGTGACAACACCGACCAAGGGGCAGAAGCCTGTAAAAATAGCAGCTACACTGCAGATGATCATATCGTGGATATCCACGATATGGTTGGCATTGGCTCAGGGGGCGGAACGCGCTATTGAATTAGCCTTGCAGTAATTCTACTAAGGGCTTGTTAATGTATAATTGGTACTTGCCCACTTGCTGGTTTTGCAAAAAACCTTCTTTCTCTAATTGCTTTAAGTAACGCGTAGCTGTTGTATAATGTACGTTCAGCATCGTGCCCAGACGAACGGGCGTAACAATGGGCATGGAAAATAATTGCTCTACCAGATCGGAGGAATAAATGTTTCCACACTTGTTCTTTACTCCTTCTTTGTATGCGTTAAATAAATCCATTACCTTAAAGAGCTGCTCTTTTGTTTCTCGCGCCTGCAGATAAAAACCCCGGAGCATGTACTCAATAAACTCGCACCAGTTTTCCTTTGTGGTTACTTCATGCAAAAGTTTATAATAACCATTTCGATTTTTATTGATGTAACCACTGATGAACAGAATGGGATAATTAAGCAACCCCGCCTGCACCAGATACAATACCATGAGTATTCTTCCCGCCCTTCCGTTGCCATCCCCGAAAGGGTGGATAGCTTCAAATTGATAATGTGCTATTGCACATTTAATCAATGGGTCGATGCCATCCTCTTCGTTGTGAATGTAGCTTTCCCAATTGCTAATAAGTTTATCTATTTCATTGACGGGTGGTGGAGTGTATAGCACCTCACCTGAGGTGGAGTTTTCAATTTTGTTTTGCGTGCTGCGATAGCCCTGGCTGCGCTCGTCTAATAATTCTTTGTGAATGCCTAAGATTAAGCGGTTGCCAATAGGTACCTTCTTCATGTTCTCAAAACCCCAGAGTATGGCATCACGATAGCGCAACACTTCTTTGTTCTCTATTTTCTGTTCAGTTTCCGGAAAGAGTTGCTGTTCTAAAACTTTCTCAACTGTAGTGTTGATGTTTTCAATACCGGAGCTAGCCACGGATTCTCGAATGATTGCCGGGCTGAGCAACAACATGGGGTTGGGTAACGTGTGCGAATAACCTTTCAACTCACCAAGTTCAGTGCGGGCTTTTAAGAGCCATGGCATAAAACTCTCCTGACTGCACCGGATATCTGGTGGTAGCTCGGGCAGGTTGAAGGGATATGTTGCAGAAAATGACATATAAACTACGATATGTTATAAAAGTACTAAAATTGTGATATATACATCAATGCCTTTCAAAAACCTTCCTAACAGCCCCTATTTGGGCCTCACCAAACCCTCTCCAGAGGAGAGGGCTTTATCTACATCATCCTGTTCCTTGTCTTGGTCGGTGACAACACCGACCAAGAGCAGAAATGCTATGACTTCCTTGATCCATGCATGACTTATACACATTCCTTGTTGGTGAAACTAACCCGCTTGCCTCGTGCAATTCCACCATTTGACATCTGAAACAAAATACTTACTTTTGACGTAAGTAACGAGAGACGACATTATGATAATTTCCTTTGGATCCAAGGAGACCAAAAAAATCTGGGAAGGGGAAAGAGTAAAGGGATTTTCGACTGATTTACAAGAAATGACGAGACGGAAATTGAGAATGTTGAATAACTCGCAGACGACAATTGATTTGCAAATTCCACCTTCAAATAGAGTAGAAAAGTTAAAAGGAAATTTGAAGGACTATTATTCAATTCGGATTAACGACCAGTGGAGAATAATATTCAAGTGGGACAATGGAAATGCTTTAGATGTGGAGATTGTGGATTACCATTAAAAAATAGAGAAAATGAAAAAACTTAAGAATGTTCATCCTGGAGAAATTTTACAAGAGGAATTTTTAACTCCCCTGGAATTAAGTGCGTATAGATTATCCAAGGACATTGGGATACCGCAGACCAGAATATCTGAAATTGTAAAAGGTAACAGGAGAATAACGGCTGACACAGCACTAAGATTATCAAAATATTTTGGAAACTCCGCTAAGTTTTGGCTTGGACTACAAGACGATTTTGACATTGAGGAGGAAGGGCAACTTAAATTCAAGGAACTCCAAACAATTGAGCACTATCAAAGCAACGCGGCATAACAATGTCTGGTAAAATATTTGCCCAAGGTTGGTGTTATCACCGACCTATCTACATCCTGTTCCTTGTGTTGGTCGGTGACAACACCGACCAAGGGCAGAATGTCTGGTAAAATATAATGGGTGATGGTAGAGAACTATACGTAGACCATTGCTTCAACCACTAAAACAAAAAAGCCCTAAATCATTAAGATTCAGAGCTTTCAGAGGTCTCGAGCGGATTCGAACCGCTGTAGGAGCTTTTGCAGAGCTCTGCCTAGCCACTCGGCCACGAGACCTTTTATTCAATGGCAAAACTAACAAATACCACCGTCAACCTCTAGCGAAGATCAACTTCTTAAAAAAAATGGTGATCCCGATTTCTCCGGACCACCATTTTTATATTTCAATTCAACTTATTCTGTCTTCGCTTCTCCTTCAGAGGCCTTTGTTTTTGAAGCATTCATCTTTTCCTTCAGGGCACTCAGGGCTTCGATATCACCCAGCGTTGATTTCTCCGCTTCCTGGTTAATCTTATCAATCGTCTTGCCTTTGGGAGCCGCTTTCTTCTTAGGCGCTTCCTTCTGCGCAGGAGCCGGGGCCTTTTCTTCTTCTGTAGAATACAGCGCCTTATGACTCAACACAATCCGTCTGTCTTCCTTAGAGAATTCAAGCACCTTGAAATCGAGGCTCTCTCCCACTTCTGCTTTTGATTCGTCTTCCTTCGCCAAATTTCTGGCAGAGCAGAAGCCTTCGATGCCGTAGGGCAACTCAAGGATAGCACCTTTCTCACTCTTGTTGGTGATCGTACACTTGTGTACCGATCCAATGGTGAAGACGGTTTCAAACGTATCCCAGGGATTCTCTTCAATATGCTTATGGCTAAGGGCCAATCTGCGGTTAGCCGCATCCAGCTCCAGCACTACTACTTCCAACGACTCTCCTACTTTAGTGAATTCGGATGGATGCTTGATCTTCTTCGTCCATGATAAATCCGATACGTGAACCAACCCATCGATACCTTCTTCCAGTTCGATGAACAAACCAAAGTTGGTCAGGTTGCGAACGATACCTTTATGGCGCGTGCCCAACGCGTATTTGGAAAGAACATCCTGGCGTGTCCAGGGATCTTCCGTCAGTTGCTTCATGCCCAGTGACATTTTGCGCTCTTCGCGATCAATGGTCAACACCACGGCCTGCAACTCATCTCCTACTTTGATAAAGTCCTGAGGGTTGCGCAAATGTTGTGACCAGCTCATTTCACTGACGTGAATAAGTCCTTCCACTCCGGGTTGCAATTCAAGGAAAGCTCCGTAATCGGCCACGTTGACAATTTTACCTTTCACTTTCGATCCGATAATAATATCGGCCGGCAAGGATGCCCACGGATGAGGCGTCAACTGCTTCATGCCTAATGAAATTCTTCTCTTATCTTCATCGAAGTCGAGCACCACTACTTTCACCACCTGATCTAACTTCAACATCTCATCCGGATGGTTGATGCGACCCCATGATATATCGGTAATGTGCAGCAATCCATCTACACCTCCCAGGTCAATGAACACCCCGAAGTTGGTCATGTTCTTGATAACTCCTTCCAGCACTTGTCCTTTTTCCAGGTTGGTAAGGATAGCCGCTTTCTGTTGCTCCAGATCTTTCTCGATCAGCACTTTATGTGATACCACCACGTTGTCGTTGGTGTAGTTGATTTTCACCACCTTCACCTCAATCGATTTATTTACATAAATATCAAAGTCACGGATTGGCTTCACATCAATTTGCGAACCGGGTAAGAAAGCCTCGATGCCAAACACATCGACAATCAAACCACCTTTCGTTCTGCGTTTTACAAAACCTTCAATGATCTGGTCTTTGTCTAAAGCCGTCTGAACATATTCCCATCCTTTTACCAACTTCGCTTTTCTACGGGATAGAATTAATTGTCCCATGGCGTTTTCACGCTCTTCGATGAACAAGTCAACTTCATCGCCTATTTTAAGATTGGGGGTGTCTTTAAATTCCGCCAGGGGAACAAGACCATCGGATTTAAATCCGATATTAAGAATAACATCACGGTTGTTAATCCCTACCACGATACCCTTCACTACTTCGCTTTCACTCACGGTAGTGACGGTGCCGGAATATTGGCTCAACAGCGACTCATGCTCTTGCTTGGTATACCCTTCGCCAAAGCCTTTCTGATCGAATGAATCCCAATTGAAATTCTCCAAAGAAGTGGTCGAAGTGGTAGAGGTCATTCGCGCGGTAACATCGCGGATCATCCGGCTGATGCCTTCTTCTTCCTCTGCCTTCTTAGCAGCTTTAAATTCTGACAATTCATCTTTTTCAAGCTCTGCCGTTTTCACATTCACATCAGCGTCTGCACCTTTTGCGGTGAGTGGTTTTTTTACTTGCGGTTCTGATTTGGAGTCCTTAAAATCTCCTCCTTTTTGTCCTTTTGCCATAAATTATGCCCTGTTTACATGCTGCAGATGGGCATTGCTGCAACAAATTTTGGTTAGTCTTACGATGTTCTGTGATTACAAAACAAAGCCCCTCACCTTGAGGGGCTGCAAATATAAAGGAATTCTGGAAATAGAAGCCTATTTCGGGGCAGATGAAGGCTTGCCTTGTCTATTTTAAAAGGCTGTCAATATTCAATGAACCCACTGCATATTCTAACAGAATTCGTTGAAAAATGAGCGTAACCTCCGCCTGGGCTTTCGAGGCAGCTCCCTGCACAAAGATCTGGTTTGCCAATGCAAGGGCTACCTGGGTAGTAACACCCAATTGATAGCTTTCCTGTTGCGTCTTTAAAGCAAGTTCACCCGCTTGATACTGTACCTGACTTGCTTTATAACTTTCAACGGCACTGAGAAAATTCTGATACACTCGCTTAACATCAATCTTAATCGTCTTGACCAGATTTTCCTGGGTAAGCCTGGCATTGTCATAATTTACCCGGCCCGCTGCCCGGAGTGAGTGCGTTTGAAGCCGGTCAAAAATGGGAATGGTCAGGTTCACCCCATAGGAAGTCTGTGGATTCAAGCGCTTAAACTGATCATTAAACGTGGCCGGATTGGCTGAAAAAAAAGTAGAGCCGTAAGAACCAAACAATGTAATCGTTGGCATATACCCACTTGTGTTGGCTCTCATTCCATGCTTGAAAGCCTCTACGTTTAACTTTTGCTGCTTTAAATCAGACCGTCTTTCAACCGCAACAGTATAAAGACTATCCAACGACATTTTTTGGATGTAATCAAGATTATATTCATCGTTCCAGTCTGGTGCAATCACTTGAAAAGGAATCGCAGGATCGGCCTGCAAAGTCTGAGCAAGCACGGCTCTGTCATTCTCCAACGATACGGTGGCCCGGAGTGCGGTAACTTCCAGATTTTTTACCTGTGCATCCTGGGTGTACAAGTCGGAAGTAGCCCTGACGCCAGCATCCACTAATCCTTGCATCTGCTCTAAAACTACCTTTTGGGTTTGCAGATTCTCTTTCGCAATCTTTAATAATTCCTGATCGAGAAGCACCTGAAGATATTGTGAGGTCACATTAAAGATCACGTCTTGTTTGGTCCGCTCCACCAGGGAAGTTTGTGCATCAAACTGGAGATTATTTTGTTTCAGGGTATTGATTCTATTCAAACCATTAAATAGTGTATAGTTCGCGTTAACACTTGCCTGAACATAATCGGATGTAATGTTGCCTCCCTGCCCAGTGGTCGGATCAATCTGTAATCCATCGGTACGTTGGGCAAAGCCCTGTGCGTTGAGGTTGGGAAGATAGTTTGCATAGCCCTGCAATTTGCGGGCTTGATTTGAAAAGAGTTGATTCTTCTGCGTATTGAGTGTTACGTTTTTTTCCAATGCAATTTTCACCGCCTCGTCAAACGTAAGCAGTGCTGTTTCCTGAGAAAAAGCACTTATGGCTGAAAGAATGAAAAGGAATACCAGATTTTTCTTCATCGTATCAATTAACTTAAATTATTTTTTTACCATTTCATCCGAAGCGATGGCTCCATCCACTACGCGGACAATGCGTTTTCCACGCAAGGCATTTTCTTCTGAGTGCGTTACCTGAATGATGGTGATTCCTTCATCGTTCAGTTTTGCAAAAATATCCATGATCTGCCGCCCCTGATCGGAGTGAAGATTTCCCGTTGGCTCGTCTGCCAATAATAATTTGGGCTGCCCCACAATGGCACGTGCGACTCCTACCAGTTGTTGCTGCCCACCGGAAAGCTGCTCCGGAAAAAGGTCTTTCTTCGCCACCATATTAAAGCGGTCCAGCATTTCGGCTACCATGCTTTTCCGTTGACTGCCATTTACTCCTTTGTATAACAAGGGGGTCTCAATGTTTTCGTAAACGGTCAACTCGTCAATTAAATGATAGGCCTGAAAGATGAAGCCGATGTAGTTCTTGTGCATTTCAGATTTCTGCCGTTCTTTCATTTTATGCACGGGTTCATCAAAAAAGTAGTACTCCCCGGCTGAGGGCTCGTCCAGCATACCAATAATATTCATCAGCGATGATTTGCCGGCTCCACTAGGCCCCATGATGGTGAGGAACTCACCTTGACTGACATCCAGATTAATTCCCTTCAAAATAAAAGTCCGCTGAAAACGCGAATCGATATACTTGTCTACGTCTCGTAATTTGATCATGCTTTCTAGTAGTTAGGGAGTTTAGTCATTATGAACCGGCATCTTGTGACTATGTCCCTGCATCAGGATGCGCGAGGGAATAGCCAACAATGGTGCCAATGGCTTTTTTAGGGTTAGACGGGCATCAATCCAATAAAGTTTCACTTAAATCGTCCGCTGGTGAAAAAAGGTGTCCGAAATTGGATACGAGTGTTTTGAATGTTTTTGTCAATCCAATCTAGAAGACAACAGGGTGCAAAATCACATCTACTCTCCTATTCATTCTCATTCCCCGATAGGAGTCATTACTAAACACAGGGTTCTCCAGTCCCCAGTCTTTCCGATGGATGATGCTTTCCGGAATATTTTTCTGTACCAATAATTCATGAACTGCTTCGCTCCTCATTTTGGACAGCCACTCATTAAACTCACGGCCTCCAATGGGGTCGGTATGACTGATTAACTGCACTTCAAACTTTTCCGTCAAATTGGGGATGGAGTCCAGCCATAATGAAAGTTCAACGGCCTGATATTCATCTATGAAATAGCTCCCCCCATTAAAATAAATGCTCTTACGAATTTCATCCTGCTGCTGAGCGACTACCCAGCAGGGACTTAGTAAGAGTATTGCAATCCAACGCAAAATCATATTCCAACGTAACGATGAAAACGGTCAATAAATTTCTAAGCACAACGGATTAGACAGGTTCAATAATTCAACCACGTAACTTTAGTCACCTTTCCCTTTTCTATAACACTTACCACAACAAGATTTTCATAATCCTTATCTTCAAAATCCGGGTACTGTTCTTTCCCCACAAGATAATTGATTGTCCAGGGAGTAGAATTAGAATGTCCACAGATAACCACCGTGCCGCCTTTGTTTTTGGAAAGAATGTCATCGATCACTCCCGGCTTAAATGCTTCGTAGGCTAAAACCGTAAGCTTCTTCGAATCGGCCAGGGGAGCTACGGTAATTTGCGTACGCTTAAATGCGGTTGAATAAATTGCACCGATGGATTGATCCTTCAGCATTTCCATTAACCGAATGGCACGTTGTTTCCCCGCCTCTGTCAGGTCGGGATCTTTGGTTCCATCGTCTCCTTTCTCAGCATGTCTTATCAAAATGAATGTCGTGATGTTCTCTTGTGCAAATCCAAAAATTTGGAATGCTAAAAAAGTACAAAGGAGTATTGATCTGATCATGTTATTTAAATTGATCGCTTAAAAGCGGGAAGTAGCAAGACAGAGAAGAAAAAGGGGTAACCATCGCTTCATAAGCACAGAAAATTATCAAGATTTAAATTTAAACGAAATCAGGCTAACAAGGATGCTAAAAGCAAAATTCACCTCCTTTCATTGCTCTCAAGCGAGCTGTATTTTCGCGAAGGGATTTCATTATTAAGTCCTATTTTTGATACCTCAACCACCCCAATTTCTATGAAAAGGTTTTTTCTTCTTCTTTTCATCCTTGCCGGAAGTCTCACCTGCGGAGCCTCCATCGATAGCCTTGAGAATGTTCTCAAGTCCGCCAAAGGCGATCTCAAGGTGAAAACACTTAACGAGCTTTTCAGAGCCTACATGAGTTCCGATCCTGTAAAAGCCATTGGGTACACCCGCGAAGCATTAGCATTGGCTACCGACATTGATGACCGGAAAGGAATGGCCGCCTCCTATAATAATCTTGGCGTTGCCTATCGCAGTCAGGGAGCGCTGGATAAAGCCCTTGAATACTATCTTGTTTCTCTTCGCATTTATGAGACGCTCAACAACAAAGAGGGACTCGCCATCACTAAAAATAACATTGGCACCATTTATTCTTTAAAGAGAGACTTTGGTCAGGCCATGAAGTATTTCGAGGAGTCCCATGCTACGTTCCTGGAAATGGGAGATCAGCAACGAATTATCGGCTCAATGAATAATTTAGGAAATCTGCACAGCGATCTTCAACTTTATGAACAGGCCCTTAAATATTATTCAAGTGCCTATCAGCTCAGCGAAAAAAGCGGAAAGTCATTTTCTGATCCTCTGAATAATATTGGGAATCTCTTTTTCCGGCAGGGAAACTATCAGCGGGCGATAGAATATTATAACAGAGCACTCACCATCGCCCGAAAGGAAAACGATAAATCCATCATCCTTAATATCACCGCCAACATGGGCGAAGTTTACGCACAAGCGGGACAGGGAAAATTGGCACAAAGCTACCTGGATTCTGCACTGGTTCTCTGTAAAGAGCTGCAAGCCTTTATCTTCGAACCTCAGATACTGAAGAGTATGTCTGTCAATTATGCCAGGCAAAACAAAATGAAAGAGGCCTATGATATGCGGCTTCGCTATGATGCTGCCCGCGAAAGAATTTATGGAGAAGAAAGCAGTCGTAAGATTGCACAGATGGAAATGGTTCTTAACCTCCATGAACGCGAGAAAGAAGTGGAGGCCCTTAAAGTAGAAGATGAATTAAAAACGTTGCAATTGCGCAACACCCGGATGGTCATCACCATCGTGGTAATGGGATTGATTTTAGTAGGAGCTGTTTTCAATTTATTCTTCAGCAAGCGGAAAGTCCATAAGGAAATAAAAAAATGAAAAGAGTTGACGCCAGAGTGATATTGGAGGAGATGACCAAAAATCCCAGTCTCCTGCGCCACATGCGCACCGTGGAGTTGGTGATGGAGGCCTATGCGGCAAAATTTGGGGAGGATCAGGATGAATGGGCGAATGCTGGTCTGCTGCACGATGCTGACTATGAGGTCTACCCCGACAAGCATCCGGGGATTATTGTAAACAAATTACAGCAACTGGGTGAAGCTAAAATTGCTCATGCCATCGCTGCCCACTATACCAAGTGGAATGTTTCCTATGATACCCTGCTGGATAAAGCGTTATTGGCCTGTGATGAACTTACAGGTTTTATTGTGGCCTGCTGCCAGGTGCGGCCAGACGGCATCACCAGCCTTGAAATCAAGTCTGTAGTGAAGAAGTTAAAGGACAAGGGTTTTGCTGCGAAAGTGGATCGGGAGGAGGTCTATAAAGGGACGGAGCTTCTGGGCGTTGACCTGCAGGACCACATCGGTTTCATCATTGACGTACTCCGAAAGAACAGGGAGGAATTAGGAATATGAGATTGACTCTAAAAAATGGATCATCCTCATTTTTAAGTTTCAACCCTAAACATTACTTTTGAATTCTAAACCTAAGTGATATGTTTAATCAGAATGTAGCAGACGGGGCCAATTTGTTTGTCATCATCCTTTCGGTGCTGGTCGGCTTTGCGGCTGCCATGGGCTATGTGGATTTTAAGAGAACCAAAAGAGAAGAGAAGAAAGAACATTAACAGCTATACGCATCATAAAAAAACCCATCGATCAGTCGATGGGTTTTTTTTATGATCTTACCTTTCAGTCATTGCCCTGGGTTGGAGATACTTCTGTGTACGGTGACTTATAGATTTTCTCAAAATCCTGCCATGCCGTCTGGCCATTTTTGAAATGATCCTCCCCAAAGAAAAGAAGGAATTTGTGAAACTCTTCCGGCTTTCGATAGCCTGCCAGCGGGAATGCGGTCTTGTAATCTTCATCTAAAAAAACGACCGTGGGATAACTCATCTGATTATTCAATAAGGCCATGGCAAGCTGATGACTGCCTTTATTACCATAAGGAACAAATTTGTAAGTGGTTCCATTAAACTCGACATCCGCGGTCTGCTCAGCATCAAATTTTACGGGGTAGAATTTTTCATTTAATACTTTGGCCACGGTAGGTTCATTGAATGTATTCTTATCCATCACTTTGCACCATCCACACCAATCCGTATACACGTCAATGAATATTTTACGCTTCTCCGTCTTGTTCATTTCAACCGCCTGCTCAAAAGTCATCCACTTCACAATTCCTTCTTCTGGAAGAGCGGGCTTCTTTGAAATCGAAGCCTCCTGAGCCATAAGGCCAGTCAACGTGGCAATCGATAAGATCAGTCCTAACAAGTAGTTCCTCATAAACGGTAATTCTTTGGTCAACTTCGGCAACAAATTTAAGCAGAAAAAGGCATTCATTGATGAATCAAAGGAAGGCATTGTAACCCGTCACCCCTCAGGCATGTGTACGAAAAAAGCAGGCTATCTGTTCGATTGTGTACAGAATTGCCTCTCGCGGTACAAAAATTACCCCTATTTGGTCGATTTCATGACTGGCACAACAATGGTAGCTTTGGCTATTCGCAGTATGAAACTAACGAGTAAAGATATTCTCCTCCTTCTGGGCATCCTTGTCGCTGTGATTATTACCCTTACCACCATCGTTTATTCAGAGAGAATATCGCCTACCTCAGCTACGCAAAATGATGTGAAGCCAAGTGAAAAGACAAGTCTGAATTCTTCTACCTTAACAAAAAAAATACTTGGGCTAGTGGACTTAAGATCAAGAGTTTCTTATTGAGTCCACAGGATTAGCTAATGATGCTTTGACCGATTGATACGCCACTGTCATCAGGGCTATCAAAACCGAAATAGCCCCAGCGACCAGAAACAGAATAGGATTCATTTGTTCCTTATACGGAAATGAGCTAAGCCATTGGGTCATTGACCAAATGGCCAGCGGAGCAGCGAATACGAATGCTATCAGCACAAGCTTTATAAAATCGGTCGTCATTAATAGCACTAAGCCACCTGAAGAAGCTCCCAATACTTTTCTGATGCCTATTTCCTTAAATTTTATTTCAGCAATAAACATGGCGAGCCCGTAAAGACCAAAGCAAGCAATGGCAATGGCAACACCA
>JANMYO010000059.1:0-29280 GCA_031382175.1 Bacteroidia bacterium
CCTGGCGAGTTGCTCTCCAGCATTGCTCACGTCCGTTTCATCTCCAAAACAAATGTAAACGGTATTCAGGATTAAAAATAATATGTAAACTTGTGGCAGGATTATCCTTCCACACTGTAAACTTTTTTCAGGACGGGTCAAGTAGTCGCCACCCGCATTGGCACATTTGCTTGCCACACATTCCACCGCGACACCAAAGCAAGCAAAAGAGCCAACCTACCTCCCGCGACAAGTAACGAACGACTTTTAGACAATCAGGACAAAAAGAATTAAAAAGGCAATTTTGACTTAGGTCACATAGCGGTGAAATAAGTTTTCGGTACGCAGACAATTGGGCGAGGTTGCCGCATAAATTGTTATTAACTTGGTATTCAAATACATCATTTAATCTTTTATAAATGAAGAAGGTCCTATTTATCGCTTTTTTGTTTTTTGTAAGTGTTTCAATACTTAGAGCCCAAGAAAAGACTTTTGTACGAGAATATACTTACAAGGCAAGCGAGATGGATAGTAAGATTTCATGCCGTGCCATAACAGTGGATCAATTGAGATCAATTCTTTTGCAAGAAATTGGAGTATATGTTGAGAGCGAACAACTCCTTAAAACCGTTGAAATTGGCGGCAAATTCTCACAAGACTTCGTTGAAAACATTGCTACAATTAGTGCCGGCATAACAAAACTCAATATTTTAGAAGAAAAATGGAATGGAGAGACATTTTGGATGAAAGCATCAATTATAGTAGATAGAAATAATTTGGAAGAATCTCTCAAGCAATTAATTACAGATAGGCAAAAGCTAAAAGAACTTGAAGAGGTAAAACAACAACTGATTAAAGCAAATGAGGAGTTGGAAAGATTAAGAAAAATACAGCCAGTCGTTGTGACAAATTCAACTAGTGCAAAAGCAAGTATCGTTACAGCTGAAAAATATAACATAGAGGTGAATGTTCTCAGGGCGGGGGATTTTCTACTTAGAGGGTCTGAAAAATTAGACCGAAAAGATTTTGAAGGAGCAATGACCGACTTTTCCAAAGCTATCGAGATTGATCCGAGGTATGCTATTGCTTATCTCGGCAGGGGCTATGCTAAGGCTAGTCTTCAAGACTTACAAGGAGGTATTATAGATTATAGCAAAGTTATCGAAATTGATCCGAGTAATGCCTTCGCATATAACAATAGAGGTAATGCAAAGAATAAACTGCAAGACTTCCAAGGAGGAAATGAGGATCTGACAATGGCTATCAAACTCGATCCAAGATTTTCAATGGCTTTCTACAATAGGGGAATTTCAAAAGTTGGTCTCAAAAATATGTCGGAAGCGATTTTGGATTTTACAAGAGCAATCGAAATAAATCCGAAGTATTCAGATGCTTATATCAACAGAGGCTATGCGAAGCGAAACCTCCAAAACTTTACTGGAGCAATTGAAGACTATAGCAAGGCAATTGGAATCAATCCTAAGAATGCGACTGCTTATCATAACCGGGGTAATGCTAAGATTGATCTCAAAGAATTGAAAGGTGCAATTGAAGACTTTGGCAAGGCCATCGAAATTAATCCAAGATATGCGACTGCATATCAAGGCAGGGGTTATGCTAGGGATCTTCTCGGGGACTTGAGAGGAGCAATTGAAGACTATGGCAGGGCAATCGAAATTAATCCTACGAATGCTATAGTATATCATAGTATGGGTCGAGCAAAATATCTTATAGATGACTTCCGAGGTAGCATTGAGGACTGTACAAAGGCTATCGAAATTGATCCAAGGGATGCCAAGGCATTTTATACACGGGGTATTGCTAAGATATTTTCAGGTGAAAAAGATAGCGGTTGTTTAGATTTGAGCAAAGCGGGTGAATTGGGTGACGAAATGGCCTACAAAACAATAAAGGATCTTTGTGACTAATTATCGAGAATTCATTAAACTAAAATATGCAAGGAAAACCTAAATCAAGATAAATGAAAAAATACAAAATCTATCCAACATTAAGTTCAGAGTCAATTGAAGGATGGGTTTGGACTAATGACACTGATATTCAATCAAATGGTTTTATTTCAATTAAAAATCCTTTAAACGGAAGAAGCTTAAGAACTTTTAAACGTACCATAGACGAAAACTTCATTAAAATTTACAATGACTCAAAAATCACAAACAAAATTGAAACAGATGAACTCAAAATTGTTATGAATGAATACCATCGCAATAAACTTGACCTGAACAAGTCTGATACTGTTGATTTGACGATTGTTAAATCTTCTTGGTTCGCCAAATATTTCTGGAATAGCTGGGATCACCCCAACCCATATGTTTCGTTTTCAAATAAAGTGACGTTATATTCATTCCTAATTACGCTAGTTTCGCTATTGGTGACAATTATAGCATTGGTAAAATGTAAATAACGGCTCCGAAAAACCACACCAATGCCAGTGCCCCACTTGCCGACACACATCCAAAGCTCTGGCATCCGTGTGGTTTGGTAACGGTCGACTGCGGCACTGTGCATAACAAAGTGCATGTGCCATATTGCTGGTTCAGTGTTGCATTATAGTTTTAGTTTCATAATTTCGTTCGGTGTCGGGGACAAAACGCAGCAAGTCGCTAAAGCCATTCGTTCGTCATTTGGCTTTAGCTCCTATGCTGCACTACGTTTTATACACCAACGAAAGAGTTAAGTGAAATCCATAGCCCAGGAAACTAAACAAAACAACAATATGAAACTCACAGCAAAATCATTAAAGAATTTAAGTGTGATTTTTTTGGCTTTAGCACTTTTTGGTATTGGTTATACAGTTGTCTACGAATGGAGAAGTGATAATAAAGCTCTCTATTCTGGTTCATCATTTACCTTGGCCTTAATTTCAATTTTCTTTGGTATTGCGGCTAAAAGAAAGAAAGACCAAGAGTCAAAAGGCATTTGAATTGGCTAGACAATGTAATGGTGTGATTTATTTCTTAACTATCCTCACAAACTTATGGAAAGAGAACGCTGAAACACAATATCGTTTGCCCTTATAGAAATTAATTTAGTGGTGGACTAGTCCGAGTCCAAACTGGAACACCAGAATATGACAATAAAGAAAATTCATTACCTATCAGGACTAACAATAACACTGTTTATTGGGCTTCATTTATTCAATCACTTTTGTAGCATTTTTGGTGCGGACAAACACATTGAAATAATGAATAGTTTACGACATTTTTATCGAAATATTTTTGTTGAGACTATTTTACTATTAGCCGTTTTTGTACAAATAATTTCAGGGTTGAAACTTTTTAAAGTAAATAGAAAAACAGCGACTTCTCAATTTGAAAAACTTCATATTTGGACAGGACTTTACCTGGCACTATTTTTTATAATCCATTTGAGTGCTGTTCTGGGTGGACGATTTTTTTTACACCTTGACACTAATTTTTATTTCGGTGTTGCAGGACTAAATTCATTTCCGGCAAACTTATTTTTTATTCCTTATTACGGCCTTGCTATTCTTTCCTTTTTCGGACACATTGCTTCAATTCATTACAAAAAAATGAAATTCAATATCCTGAAATTTACACCTAGACAACAAGCAAAAGTTATTCTCTTTCTCGGGCTCATTTTGACAATTACAATATTTTACGGACTAACAAATCATTTTCACGGAGTAACAATTCCAAATGACTACAACATTCTAATTGGTAAATAAATATGAAAGTAATTAACATTCATAAAAGGCAAATAAATCAGCCAAAGACCGAACTCGCCAAATTATTAAAAACTTTGGCGACAGATAACGATATGATGTTGGCGACAGACAAATGGTCACCAATGAAATTAGATAGCGGATTACAAATTGGTTCAAAAGGCGGACACGGACCTATTAAATATTTCGTAACTGATTACCAACCAGGCAACTCAATAACATTTCAATTTGACCTAAAAGGTTTTGATGGGTTTCACAAGTTTGAGTTTTCAGAAACTGAACCGAATAAAACACAACTTACTCATATTATTGATTTAACAACTTCGGGAACAGCAACATTAAAATGGGCTTTGGCAATTAGGTGGTTGCACGATGCGTATATTGAAGACGCATTTGACAAAGTAGAGAATTACTTTACAAAGGACAAAAAAAGTAGCGATTGGAGTTGGTGGGTAAAGACATTAAGGTCAATAATGAAACCTAAAAAGAAGTAAAAACGAACACAACAAAATACATGTGTCATAATGCTGGTTCAGTATGTGGAGAATGACATTACGCCTTGATGACACTTTAGAAATACGTGGGCTGATGAATAAAAAGACCAGTTGATTATGGAAGAACCCTTGTTGTTGTTCGCCTGACTAACAACTTATTTTATCTAACTTTAAAAAAACAACTTCCCTTATGAACATGACTAAATTAATTTTTCTTATTGCACTCTGTTGTTTAACCAGTTCTTGCCATCAAAATTCAAAATCATCAAAGGATAATGCTCTCCTAACATTAGAGGATTCTTTACAGAGTAAAATATCATCACAAATTGACACCACAGCTATAGACGTTGTAAAGGTTTCACCAGATAAATATAGAATTCTGTTAGAAAATGAATATGTAAGAGTTGTAGAATATTCTATCAAACCAGGGGAAAAAGATAATCCACATACACATCCCCGAAAAACATCTTATATCCTATCAGGAGGCACACTCAGGGTTTATCCGGAAAATGAAAAGGCTTTTGATTATGAAGAAGTTGAAGGAGTAACTGAATGGGCTGACAAAACAGCCAAGCATTATGTTGAAAACATTGGAAAAACAACCATTACCATTCTTCTAACCGAGATAAAGTAAAACGACCTGCAAAGTAATTCGACAGTTGAGCAGAAACACATCAAGCTTGCAAAGACTATGAAACAGGAAATCAAAATAGAGGTGCTAAGTGAACATAGAGGTAGTAGAGAAGGCCCAACGTTCTTTAACTTAGCCATATCAAATGGGAAGACAAAGACAGAACTGGGCGTTTATGCGTATTCTGAAGATTTAAAAAATCTTGGAAAAAGCCTTGGCGAATTTCCTAAAGGACCAGACGAAAAGATAACCTTTGAACGAGGAGCGATAGGCAAAGCGTACTACCTGCTAATTGAAGTGGCGAATCACTCAAACGGACAATCTGCTATCAAGATAATTGCTGATAACCATACCGCTGACCCTTTTCACAGCCGGGCAGAATTCTTCATAAACACAGACTCAGCCTCCATTAACAAACTGGGACAGGGATTATTGAAATGGAATTTTGAGCTGGTGGATCAATTTGAATGGATTGCCAGGAATTACCATGAATAAAAATACTTCCTGACTTCCTTGCAATGCTCGAAGAAACTAAAACAACTAAGTGATGTGAACATGCTATAACATTTTGCATACCCCCTGATGAGGATTTAGTTTGTGTCGTAATTTTTTTCTTGCTAATTTACTTCCCGCCACAAGGGCAAAGACTCACTTCGAAAACCTCAGCCATCCTAAAATCTTTATACTTTACTAAAGTTTATGCCTGAACTTCTAAGGGAAGTGATTAACAAAATGGGACTAATCATTAAGGCTAAACCATTGCTGTTTATAATTTTGTGCCTCCCTACACTCAGCCAGGCCCAACTTCAGGTTAAAGGTTTATTGAACGATGAAAATGGGTCACCCCTTCCCTATGCCAGTGTGCTTTTATTAAATGGTTCGGATTCCTCTTTTGTTCGTGGTCAGGTTTCCGATGATAAAGGTCTTTTCTCCATCGCCACGGCTGATGCAGGCGCTTATTTCATTTCTGTTACCGCCATTGGCTATCAGGAAGAATCCACCAAAATCTTTCAACTCAATGAAACTAATTCACCCTATAGCATTGGAAAGATTTCCATCCGTGAAAAGACGGAACAATTAAATGAGGTAGTCATAAGAGCCGACAAGCCCATGTTTGAGCAAAAGCTTGATCGAACCATCATCAATGTTCAAAGTAACATCAGCAGAGCTGGCGGGTCTGCACTGGATGTATTGCAACGATCGCCTGGTGTCACTGTGGATAAGATGAATAGCGCCATTTCGCTTTCAGGGAAACAAGGGGTGCGCATTATGATTAATGGCAAGATATCACGCATTCCTATGACTGCGGTGGTACAAATGCTTGGTGGAATGAATGCAGAAAATATTGAGCGAATAGAGCTGATTACCACACCTCCTTCAAAATACGAGGCAGAAGGTGATGCCGGTATGATTAATATCGTCATGAAGAAAACGGAAGATAAGGGCACCAATGGAAGCCTTTCCCTCTTTGCCGGATATGGACGAAGGGGTAAATATGGGGGGACACTTAATCTGAATAGCCGGAGTAAAAACATTAATCTTTTTGGTGATCTGACTTCACGAAAAGATTACTCAACACAATACTTCAATACGAGATGGGCAATACCCATCAATAGCGAAATCAATGAAACTACGAGTGATAATGACCGGGATTCGTTTACAGGAGCGAATTCAGGAAATATTGGCGTGGATTGGAATGTTGGAAAAAAAACAACCGTGGGAGGTTTATTTAATTTCTTTGATCGCCAATGGGATATGGATGCCCTGGCGGATATCTCACGGACGATCAATACTAACCCAACCTATACTATTCTAATGAACACCATAGAAGAAAATGACTGGCGGACGCTGACGGGAAATCTAAACCTGAAGCACGACTTCAATAAGGATTACACTATGTCTGTTGATCTCGATAAGATTGGGTATAATTCTTCAAACCCCACGGATTATTATCAGGATTTTTTTGATAACCTGGGCAATCCAACATCCCAACAACAATTGCGTAGCCGGAAAACCACGGGGATCAACATCTTTACCACCGCTGTGGATTTTACAGGAAGATTAAGTGATCGGGTTACGATTGAGTTTGGAGGGAAAGGCTCCTTCACACAACTCGATAATGATATTATTGTTGATAAATTAGAAAATGGAGTTTGGAACATGGATAGCGGGCTAACGGTGTATGCTGAAATGGTTGAAAACATTGGCGCAGGTTATACTTCCGCTACGATCAAGGCCTCTGACAAACTTGACTTGCAATTGGGCATCCGTTATGAACATACCATAACCAATATCGATACGGAGACGGAACAAAATGTGATTGATCGTAATTATGGTAAATGGTTTCCCAGCATTTTTATTAATCATAAGATTAACAAAAATAACAGTTGGGTGACATCTTACAGCCGCAGGATTACAAGACCCTCTTTTTTTCAGCTGGCGCCCTTTGTCATTTTTAATGATCCTAATAATTTTTACAGCGGAAATATTTCCTTGTTACCCTCTTTTACAGATGCCGTAAAGCTGGAGTATCGGCATAAATCCATTCTGTTATCTCTACAATATAGCCACGATCAAAACTCCATCACGCTCTTCCAACCTGAGATCAATGATAATAATCAGCAAGTGAGTACCGCACAAAATCTTTCCTATCAGGATAATTTTAGTGTGGTGTTATCCTTTCCTATTCAGGTTACCAAATGGTGGGAGATACAACTTAATGGTATAGGTGGTACCAATAAAATCCGGGCAGCCTATACGGATGATCCTATTACGCTTACTATCCAGAGCTTCAGTTTCAACGGAACCCAGAAGTTTAAAATCTCTAAAACCATAACAGCCGAGATATCCGGATTTTATCAGTCCCGCAATTTATTTGGTATTATGGAAATTAAGCCCTTCGGTTCATTTGATTTGGGATTCGAAAAACGTTTTGCCAATTCCAGTATACGCGTTTCCTATAGCGACATCTTTGGAACCAACAAATGGAGATGGGGGGCTTATCTACCCAGTGAAAACCTGGACACTTCTGCAAAGCTTGATTTTGAGACCACCATTGTGAATGCTACCTACCTGCTGAATTTTGGAAATAATAAACTAAAAGCAAGGAAGGCGGGGAAGACTGGTTCAAAAGACGAACAGGACAGGCTACGATAATAGCCTGGACTGAGGTTTTAATTACACAGCGAATTCCTTTCGTTTTAGTAACTTAGGATGCTATAAAGTTTCGTCAATATTTCTAAAGCCATTACTATGCTCAACCTGGCCGTCATTCTGGAAGATAGTGCCAAACGCTATCCGGCAAAAGCCGCCTTTACCTTTATGGATATCACCTTGTCTTATGCACAAATCAATGGTGCTGCCAATCAGGTGGCCAATGGACTTAAGGCAAAGGGCATTAAGCCCGGTGATAAAGTCGCGCTGAGCTGTCTTAACCTCCCCTATTTTCCTATCATTTATTTTGGCATTCTTAAGCTGGGCGCTGTCGTTGTGCCACTTAGTGTCTTATTGAAAAAAGATGAAATTGAATATCACTTGAAGGACAGCGAGGCGAAAGCCTATTTCTGTTTTACCGGCACACCCGATCTGCCCATGGGTGAAATGGGGCACGCGGGTTTCAGTGCAGTAGGAAAGTGTGAGCACTTCTTTATGATCATGCCGAAGGGAGAAATGCCTTCTTCCATCGAGGGTACGTTAACCCTTGGCGACCTGATGAAAGGACGATCACCTGTATTTGAAATGTGCCCTACCCTTGCCGAAGATACCTGTGTCATTATTTATACGTCAGGTACTACAGGCAGACCCAAGGGTGCAGAGTTAAGTCATTCCAATTTATTGTTCAACGCCATTCTCTCCACCGATCTATTGGATACGCAACCGGAGGATACGCAATTGATTGTACTCCCCCTGTTTCACATTTTTGCCATGACGGTGTTGATGAATGCAGGTATTTATAAAGGAGCATCCAACATTTTACTTCCCCGCTTTGATGCCGAATCTGTTTTTGGCTTACTCCAGAAACATAAGGTCACTCTTTTTGCAGGTGTGCCTACCATGTATTGGGGCTTAGTCAACTATACAGATCCTAAGTTTGATTATGAGAGCATTGCGAAAACATTAAAGCGATGCGCTTCCGGAGGAGCTTCGTTACCGGTAAAAGTGATTGAGGATTTTGAAAAACGTTTTCATGTTTCCATCATTGAAGGCTATGGTATGTCGGAAGGCTCGCCTGTGGTCACGTTCAATCAATTAAAGATTGGCCGCAAGCCAGGTTCCATCGGCACACCGGTTTGGGGCGTGGAGGTAAAGCTTGTCGATACCGGAGGTAAAGAAGTACCCGTTGGTGAAAAGGGAGAATTGCTTTACCGCGGACACAATGTGATGAAAGGGTATTATAAAAAGCCGGAAGAAACAGCCCAAACGATTCAGCAGGGCTGGCTGCACTCCGGAGATATTGCCATCAAAGATGAAGATGGTTTTTACTTTATCGTGGACAGAACGAAGGATATGATTATCCGGGGTGGCTTAAATGTGTATCCACGCGAAGTGGAAGAAGTGATAATTAAACATGAGGCGGTCTCATTAGTAGCAGTCATTGGCATACCTCATGAAGAAATGGGTGAAGAAATAAAAGCCTATGTGGTTCTGAAGCAACAGCAGACGATATCAGAAAGTGAATTGATTGAATGGACGAAAGAGCATATTGCCTCATATAAATATCCACGCCATATCGAATTTTTGTCGGCCTTGCCTATGAGTGCAACCGGAAAGATTTTGAAAAAGGAGTTGCGTAAATGAGGGTTTATTAAATTTGCTATTTCAAAATATAGGGCATCCCTCAAAACCTTGTCATGTTGAACCCGATAGCTATCGGGTCGAAACATATTTTGGTATTGATTCTCTAAGTCGGCTTCGACAGGCTCAGCCTGACACAACATTTAGGTTTTTAGATATACCTATAATAAATAGCAATTTCATGTCCGAAAAACCAAGCCGTAAAAATCTGTACCATCCGGACGTAAAGCTCTTTATGGTTTTAATTCCATTTATCAGTGCAATCAACTATTACCTCACTTATTCTAATATCCGAATAAGCTGGTTTCTCTTTTTCACCTTCACCATCGATACGTTGCAAGGATATGCTGCATGGTGGGCCGCGCGCCAATTTATTCTCTTCCTTGATAAAAAATGGCCCTATGAAACAGGAGGTCTTTCCCGCATTTTTGTCCAACTCCTCAGCACACTTTTTATTGGCTTAGCCATCATTAGTCTCCTTACTGAACTGGTGAGTTGGATAGCAAAAGGCAAAGCGGCTCCGCTTAGTTTTTATACGATTGATTTATTTATCATCGGCATTTGGTTTTTTGTTGTCAATGGTATTTACGTTGGGCTGTATTATTATAACCTGTGGCAACATAGTGTAACCCAACGCGAGGAAGATAATCGGATCAAAGCAGAGGGTCTGATGGTGAAAAGTGGCAAACAGGAAATCAAACTAAGCTTTGATGAAATTGGTGGCTTCGCGGTGGACAGTGAATATGTTGTGGCGAGCCACCTATCTGGCAAAAAATTCTATATCGACCAATCGCTGGATAAAGTTGAAAAAATCTTACCCACATCATTATTCTTCCGGCTCAACCGTCAGTTTATTCTCCACCGTCAGGTCATTACCGGTTTCAGGAAAGAATACAACGGTAAAGTCACGGTGCTTTCCAACAAGCCAGACTCTTTTCCTACTGAGATAACGGTGAGTCGTATTAAAGCGCCTGCATTTAAGGCCTGGTTTCGGCCTGATCAGTAACACTACAAGGTAAAACTTGCCACACTTCACAGGAAAAGGCCCAAAATTGACCTCTTTCGCTTATCCTTGATCGTAACATTGCAAAACATTAATGCAACATGAATCGAAAAATTTATCTTTTGTTACTAGCTTCTGCTTGTACACTGCCCGCCTTGTCGCAAGCCAATGAGCCAAAAGCGTATACTAACTTTCCGTTAGTCATTACCCTTCAATTTCATGCTTTTAGCTTACCCTTTCGGGATATGAAAGCAAATTTCCAAAACCTTGGCATCGGATTGGGAACCGAAGTAAGCCTGAATGGAAAATCCAATTGGGTGCAACAAGTGAACGTGGTTTGGTATCACAATAAAGCCATGGGCAACGGTCTATTGTTGTATACACAAAATGCATGGAGGCCTGACATTGCGACCAACACCTTCGCGGAAGTAAAAGGTGGTGTTGGCTATCTGCATTCCTTTCGGCCGGTGGAATCATTTCATCAAATCAACGGCAAGTGGATTTCTGTCGGGCATAAAGGTAAGGGCATGCTGGCGCTTCCTGTAGGAGTATCACTAGGATATGATTCACGAAGTGCAAGCAGCTATATCTCCAATTTCGCAAGCTATCAGTTTATGCTGATCAATGGATACAATAAAACTATTCCGATTGTTCCCGAGACACTTGTTCAACTTGGAACCCGTGTTCACTTCTAAACATTTTACAATCATTCTCAATTCAAAAAAAATAATGAAAACGATATCTACACTTCTTCTGGTTCTGCTTTGCTTCATTAGTTATACCCAACAACTACCCATCCTAACGTGTACTTCATCAGCAGAAGACATCAATTCAAATTACTCCAAAGCCAAAGCATTCCAATCCCTACTTGAAGAACTGACTCAGTTGGGCGTACCCGGCAGTGCCATGGCTATCTATTCGCCCGAAGGTTGGTGGACCGGATCGACAGGCTATGCAAAAATTGAAGACAAAACTCTTATGCAAACATGTCATCTAATGCACCTTCAGAGTGTCGCAAAAACATATATGGCCGTCAGTATCTTAAAATTAAAAGAGGAGGGCAAAATAGATCTTGATCTCCCCATCACAAACTACTTGCCCGCAAAATTCAGTAAGTATATCCCTTCGCCAGAAAAGATCACGGTGAAGATGATACTCAACCATACTTCGGGTATTCCCGAATATAATTTCTCTCCCACTTTCGTGGCTTTGGTACTTCAGCATCCTACCCATCATTTTGAAGCTGAAGATTACCTGAATTATATCCATGGTAAGCCCCTGGATTTTGAACCTGGAAGCAAATATTCCTACCGCAATACCAACTACGTTTTATTGTCCCTGATAGCTGATGCGATCACGGGCGATCATGCCCGATACATTCGTGAAAATATATTTAAACCGCTTGGACTTACACAAACTTTCTATAGAGGAAGTGAAGGGTATATAAACTATCCACACCTGGTAAATTCATATTGGGACAGGCACAGTGACGGTATTATTGAAAATGTATCGGTACTTCAAAACAGCAGCGTAGCTTCCTGCGTGGGTGATGATGGCATTGTAGCAATACCCATTGAGGCCGTGAAATTTTTAAAGGGTTTAATGGAGGGGAAAATTCTATCTGCAGCATCGCTGGAAGAAATGAAAAAATGGGTAAACGGGCGGGATGGAAAACCAACGTATGGTCAAGGATTGGATCATGCCACATTTGTCGGTTACACCGGATATGGCCATAGTGGCGGTGGTGTAGGGGCCGGATGCCAGTTGTATTACTTTCCCGAAAAGAATATTTACTTATTCGTGGGCGTCAATTTAGGAACGCTAACAAATAGTCCTTTACATCAAGCAGTAGAGAAAGTGATTGATAAAATTTATGCAACTTTGTTTGAATAAAGGTGTGCCAAAAAACTATTCAGATGAGCATATCAATCCTACGACCCACCAAGATCGTTCTGTTATTCCTACTTACTTGTCTGGCTTGTCAGCCGGAAAGTAATCATGTTGTGGATAGGAAATGGTGGAAGGAAGCTATCATTTACCAAATCTATCCCCGCAGTTTTAAAGACAGCAATGGTGATGGAATTGGTGACCTAAAAGGGATTATCTCGAAACTGGATTATATCAAAAGCCTGGGGGTGACAGCAGTCTGGTTAAATCCTGTCTACACATCACCCAATGATGACAATGGGTATGACATTAGTGACTACCGCACCATCATGAAAGACTTTGGAACAATGGAGGATTTTGATTTACTATTAAAAGGCCTACATGAAAGGGGTATCAAGTTGGTAATGGATGTGGTGGTTAATCATAGCAGTGATGAGCACGAGTGGTTTAAACAAAGTCGTAGTTCACGAGCTAATCCCTACCGGGACTATTACCACTGGTGGAATGCTGAAAAGGGTAAACCAGCACCCCGCTATAGCTTGTTTGACATAAACCATGATGCCTGGAAATATGATTCCACCACGAATGCATACTATTTACATTATTTCTCAAGGAAGCAACCCGACTTAAATTGGGAGAATCCTACGCTACGAAAGGAGATTTACGATATCATGAAATTTTGGGCGGACAAAGGCATTGATGGGTTTCGCCTGGATGCCTTTCAATTTGCCTCAAAGGATACCACATTCCCCGCTTTTCCTGAAGGGTACGAAAAGGATTTTATGAAATACTATGCCATCGGACCTCACCTCCATGATTATTTGAAAGAGATGAACAATGAAGTATTCAGCAAGTATGATGTAATGAGCGTAGCGGAGGGTGCAGGAAACTCATTTCAGGATGCCCATAACTTAGTTGATTCCGATCGAAAAGAACTGAATATGGCGTATGCTTTTGAAGGAGTTGATATTGCTAAACCCGAAGGATACAGCCCCTTGCATTTCAAAGAAGTTTTTAGCCGCTGGGATAGCGCTTTTGCAGATAAAGGCTGGTTGTCTATTTTTCTTGCGAATCATGACCAAGCCAGGATGGTTAGCAGGTTTGGAAATGATAACCCCGCCTACAGAGACTTGTCTTCTAAAATGCTTTCCACTTTTATTATGACAATGAGGGGCACACCTTATTTCTATAACGGTGATGAGTTGGGAATGACCAATGCCGGATTTGAAAAGATCGAAGAGTATCGGGATATGCCTACGCTAAACGAATATCAACGTCAAATAAACATTGGAGGCGATCTGAAGCAATTTATGCAGCGAATAAAATTTGAAAGCAGGGACAATGGTAGAACTCCATTTCAGTGGGATAGCACAGACAACAGTGGTTTTACAAATGGAATACCCTGGATTGGAGTCAATTCAAACTATAAATTGATCAATCAGGCAAAGCAAGAGAACATTGTCAATAGTTGTTTGAACTATTTTAGGCAGTTAACAAATCTCCGTAAGGCCAATCCCGTACTGGTCTATGGCAACTACACCTTGCTGGATGCCGACAATCCTACGGTGTATGCTTACGCAAGAGAAGGTGAAGGGCAGAAGATGTTAGTACTTTTAAACTTTTCGTCTTCCCATGCCAAAACTATTCTTCCAATTGAGGATTTCCAGCTCCAAATACTTTTATCTAACTATAATGATACACAATTAAGTCGTGAAGGAAATTCCGCTATTGTGCTGAGACCTTATGAGGCCCTCGTTTTGAAATTTTGATCAATCAAATAATCTAACGCATGACCGCTGCCTCCTTATTGTATCGATTGCGATAATCTACCGGTGAAAGCCCGGTAATTCTCTTAAACACGGTACGAAAAGACTTCGTATCGGTATAGCCTACATCATACATCACTTCACTCACATTTTTTTGACTTGTCTCCAGGCTCTTCTTGGCTGCTTCTACCTTCACCCGCTGAATGTATTCCACCGGAGTATTGTTAGTCGCTTTCTTAAAACGTCTTTCAAAGTTGCGCCTGCCAATGGCAAATTTAGAGGCGAGATCTTCTACTGAAATCTTATCCGCTACATTAGTTTCAATAAACGCCTGCGCTTTTTTCACTGGCTCATCGGTATGATCACTCTGCCCTTTGAACATGATAAAAGGCGATTGGCTGTTCCGGTCAATCTCAATCTCATAATACTTAGAGAAGAGAATGGCCATTTCACGCGAAGTATATTTCTCCAGTAGATAAAGCAGCAGATTCCAAAATGAACTTGCACCTCCACTGGAGTAGATGCCATTTTCATCGGTAATGATTTTATCCGATACCAAATGCACCTCCGGAAACATATTCTGAAAGTTATCCATAGCAGACCAATGGGTTGAGCACTGCTTTCCGTTCAGCAACCCCGTTGAGGCCAATAGAAATGCACCCACACAAAGACTGGCTACCTCTGCTCCGTTTTCGTGTTGTTTATTTATCCAGGGAAAAAAATCCCGGTTCGCTTCAATAACACTTTTCATATCACCATTAACAGCAGGAATAATGATCAGATTAGTTCTCTTCACTTCTCGCATTTCCACATTAGGCAAAACACTGAACACACGATCATACACTTGTGCTTCTTTACTGAGCCCTACCAATTGCACATTGAACAACGCATGCTTGCCAATGCTTTCTAAAAATTCATTGGCTTTATTAAATAAGATAAACGGGCCTTCAATGCAACTCAATGCAACAGCACCACGAGGAACGAGAATGGAGATGTGTTTCATAATAGGGACATAAGCAGTAAACGAACGACAAAGAGAATTGGCCCACCAAAGATAATAGGAGTCTTTGTCGCAATCAACCCCTTAGGATGTCGCATTTACACAGCTTTTTACTCAACACCTTCCTGCACTTTTGTATCAACAACAGCAAAAAAAATGCAACTTACCCCTCTATTAACCTATCCAAAAAGATTATGAAAATCACAACTATTGTCATCCGCATTTTACTAGGGCTTTTATTAATGTTTTCAGGAGTTGTCTATTTTTTTAAGCTAGTGCCCATACCTGAACTGCAGGGGCCGCTAAAAGTTTTCAATGATGGCATGACCGCTTCTGTTTATTTACTGCCTCTGATCAAAACCATCGAATTACTCTGTGCAGTTGCCTTTCTCTCAGGCAGATTTGTACCGCTCGCTATTGTAGTTATATTTCCGATAGCTGTAAATATTCTTATGGTTCATTCCTTTCTGGCACCCGAAGGTTTGCCGATAGCCATCTTTGTTATTCTCGCGAATTTATTTCTAGCGTATGTACATCGCAAAAATTACGAAACATTAATAGCCAGTAAATAATCCAATTATGAAAATTCTACTCACCCTACTGCTCGTTATTGTTATCCTTATTGCTGCGTTGCTAATGGTGGCCCTATTTATAAAAAAGGAATATACCCTTGCACGTGAAATAATCATCAACAAGCCACGGAAAGTTGTGTTTGATTATGTGAAGCACCTGAAAAACCAGGATTACTACAGCAAATGGGTGATGATGGACCCACTCAAAAAAACCGAGTTTAGAGGAACAGACGGAACTATTGGTTTTGTGTATGCCTGGGACAGTAAAAATAAAAGCGCAGGAAAGGGAGAACAGGAAATCAAGAACATAACCGAAGATGAAAGGGTGGACATAGAAGTACGTTTTGAAAAACCTTTTGAAGGGATTGCAACAACTCCTTTCATACTTCAACCTACATCGGATAACCAAACAAAGATTACCTGGAGCATGAATGGCAAAAGCAAATACCCTATGAACCTGATGAATCCTTTTATGGACAATCTGCTGGGCAAGGATTTACAAGCCAGTCTAAACACGTTAAAGAATATTCTTGAAAACTAAAAAGCATAAAGTCATTCTGAATCTGAAAACATTACAGTCTTTACTTAAAAAACTATGAAATCAGAATCAGCAAATGTAGATGACTATCTGGCTAAGCTCCCGGTAAAAGAGCGTACTCTGTTACAAAATCTTAGAAAGATAATCCAGACAACTGCTCCCAACGCTAAAGAAGTGATCGGTTATGGAATGCCAGGCTATAAGTACCATGGCATGCTCGTTTACTTTGCTGCATTCAAAAATCATTGCAGCCTTTTTCCCGGCACTTCAATGCTGGAGCAATTTGGCAAAGAGGCTGAGCTTTTTAAAACTTCGAAGGGCACACTTCAGTTCACAGCTGACAAACCCTTACCCGCAACGCTAGTAAAGAAAATAGTGAAAGCGAGAATGAAACAAAATGAAGAGCGCGAGCTCGCAAAGAAATTGAAAAAGGCCTCGACAAAAAGACAGCAAAAAGGGAATTCAGCTAAAACCAACTAACCTATGAATACCTTAAAAAGCATTGGAGCTGTACTCGCAGGGTTTGTTACTGTGGTAATTCTTTCCGTGGCTACAGATTATCTACTTGAGTCATTGGGTATTTTTCCGCCACCAAATCAGGGAATGTTTGCTACCTGGATGCTTGCACTGGCCTTTGTGTACCGCTTTATTTATACGATGTTTGGCGGATATGTCACCGCTGCATTAGCAGTCGTTAATCCCATGAAGCCTGTCGCCTTACTTGGAATTATTGGAACTTTAGCAGGTTGTATCGGGATTTATGTTGGGTGGAATCTTTCTGATCACTGGTATCCCATTGCCTTGGCAGTTACAGCATTTCATGGTACATGGCCTGGCGGGAAATTAAAAGCAAAATAGATCAATCCAAACAAAATCAATATGGCATCCATCAAACAAAAAATCACTCCCTTCCTTTGGTTCGATCATCAGGCTAAAGAAGCTGCAGAATTTTATTGTTCGCTTTTTAAAAACTCAAAAATCACAACCGCCACTCCGATGGTTGTCGTCTTCGAATTAGACGGACAACGGTTTATGGCGCTTAATGGCGGCCCACGCTTTACGTTTACTGAAGCCATTTCGCTTTATGTAGATTGTGAAACACAGGAGGAAGTAGATAATTTTTGGGAAAAACTTTCAGCTGGCGGAGAGAAATCAATGTGCGGATGGCTCAAGGATAAATATGGCCTATTGTGGCAGATAATCCCAACAACGTTAATGAGATTGATGAGCGATCCTGACCCGATAAAATCACAGCGTGTAATGCAGGCTATTCTTCAAATGAGAAAAATTGAAATAGCCAAACTGGAGCAAGCCTATGAAGGCAAATGATCCCTTGAAGAACGACTGGAAACTATAATCCTCAAACTTAATAAAATGAATACCACAACAATTACAGTAGAAACAGTAGTGAATGCGTCCATCGAAAAAATATGGAATTGCTGGAACGAGCCCCAACACATTACCCAATGGAATCAGGCTTCGGAAGACTGGTGTGCACCACGTGCCATCAATGATTTACGCACAGGTGGAAAATTTCTGACCCGCATGGAAGCTAAAGACGGCAGTGTTGGCTTCGATTTTGAAGGCACTTACAGTGCCGTTGAAAATCATAAACAAATAGAATACATCATTGCCGATGGCCGAAAGGTAAAAATTCAATTTCTAAAGCAAGGTAATGCTTATAAAATAATTGAATCCTTCGAAGCAGAAACAACAAATTCCATTGACCTGCAAAAAGGTGGATGGCAGGCAATTCTCAACAGTTTCAAAAAATATGTAGAGACTCACTAATCATTATTAGTTCTCATTAATGAAAATGACAAAATACAAGTCCTTAAAAATAAATGCAAAGCAATTTGTTGCGATTTTAAAAACGTATCAATCTGCCGATGAGAAAATGAAACTTCAGCGCTATTTTAAATCGGAGCCATTGGAGGAAGATAAATTTATAGGAGTGCGAATGGGGCAGGTATTTGCACTGGCAAAAGAATTTATGACAATGTCTCTCCCCGAGACAGAAAAATTGCTTGAAAACCCTTTTCATGAGGTACGAGCCGGAGCCGTCAGCATTATGGACTTCCAGGCACGCGACAAGAAGGCATCCGCAGAAAGAAAAAAAGAATTGTTCGATCTTTACATCAGGCGTCACGATAGAATCAATAATTGGGATTTAGTGGACCGATCTGCACCTCATGTAGTCGGTGGCTATCTGTTCGATAAACCACGGAATATCCTATACAAACTAGCACGATCAAAAAATGTATGGGAGCGCAGGACGGCCATTGTCAGCACGTACTTCTTTATCCGGCAAGGGGATGTAAGAGATACCTTTCAAATTGCTGAGTCGCTGCTGAACGACAAACACGACTTGATCCACAAAGCAACAGGTGGATGGGTGCGGGAGGCAGGCAAAAAAGACCGACCACGGCTATTAGCCTTTTTAGAAAAGCATGCCGCCACGATGCCACGAACAACACTGCGCTATGCGATTGAACGTCTTGACAAAAAACAGCGTGATCATTATCTGAATTTAAAGAGCAAGTTAAAATAAGAGGTCTGACAAAGACATGTTGCTTTTGCTAAATATTAAAACCTACCGCAAACCGAAAACTAACGACAAAACCATGGCAACAAAAATCTTTATCAACTTGCCGGTCGAAAACCTCAGCAAATCAATGGCGTTCTTCACCCAACTTGGTTTTTCATTCAATTCACAATTCACTGACGACAAGGCAGCATGCATGATTATCGGAGAAAATATATTTGCCATGCTATTGATCGAACCGTTTTTCAAAACATTCACAAAAAAGAAAATGGTAGATGCCAGAAAAAGCACAGAGGTGTTAATCGCAATCGATGCTGAAAGTCGTGACGAAGTGAAGGAGACAGTAAGGAAAGCTGTGCAAGCCGGAGGGCTAAGCTACATGGAGCCACAAGACCACGGCTGGATGTACCAACATAGTTTTGCCGATCTAGACGGGCATCAATGGGAAATACTTTACATCGATGAAAGCGCAGCACCCAATGAATAGGTGGATTGGTGAAGTGTCGGGATTACCATCTCAATCGGTGACCATAGAGATTTTTAGAACAAATGTTCAGGAACGAGCTATGGCTGAAATGCTGGTTATATTGCTTTCCAATACATTTCCAGGATCAAAAATAAATTTTGATCTGGAAGATTGCGATCGTATACTGCGGGTGGCAGGTTTCAATCTTTCACTACAAAAAATAATTGACTTATTACACTTCAATGGATTTCAATGTGAAATTCTTGACTAAATAATTTTGGTTAATGTAATTTGAATGACAAAATCAAAAGATATAAGTGATCCCGCAAGCGTAACCGCACACATCCAAAAATTGGATCCTACTATTGGTAAAATAGTTGAAGCTATCCGCCAAATCATTTTAAGCACTGACAAGAATATTGGTGAACGGATAAAATGGAATAATCCAAGTTGCTTTTATGCAGGGGAAATGAAGCCATTTGATCCTAAAGAATACAAAAGAGAAATAGTGGTTTTCAATCTTTACAAAGGCAGAATCATGTTGGTATTTCCGAGTGGAGCGAAAGTAAACGACACTTCCGGATTGCTTGAAGGCAATTATAAAGATGGTCATAGAACAATCGTATTTACAGATATAAAGGATGTTAAGTTCAAGGAAAAAGCGTTGCAGAGAATAATAAAGCTATGGATAAAATTGGTGGGTAAATGAACTCCTCAAAAAGATTCAATTGTTCTTGAACCACGGAATAAAAGAAGAGGTAGTTCGCTGATATTCCTCATAAGCCTGACCCCGCGATTTAAGAAGATGGGTTTCTGTATATCGGATACCGGTCACTTTCAATAGAAAATAAAGCATCAACACCGGACAGATAATACTGAGGAATCCCCAGGCCGATCCGAGCGCCATCACAAAGTAGCCAATCCAAATCAACCACTCAAAAAAGTAATTCGGATGGCGTGAGTAGTGCCATAAACCATGATCACATACGTTTCCATTATTCTCTAATTTTGATTTAAAAGTTTTTAATTGATAGTCAGACAGGCTCTCTCCCAGCAGGCCAATCACCCATATCCCCACTCCTATCCATTCAATTACCTTCAAATCAGGATCTGTATTCAAATTGATTAATACAAACGGAAGAGAAAGAAGCAACGCCAGCGCTGCCTGAAAATAATAGAACCTCAGCATCAATATATTTTGATTGACACCCCACTCCTTTCTCAAGGCGGTATACCGTGCATCTTCCGGTTGACCTACTGTTCGACTGAGTAAATACATCGCCAATCGCATTCCCCAGATTACCACCATAAATAATATTAACAGCTGCCGTGGCTCATATCCATCGACTACTACAAAGTAGACCATGGCCAGCAACGGAAAACTGGCCGACCATACTGTATCCACGATGGCTGCATTTCGCGTCTTTAACTGCCAAACCCAGGTCAGTGTAAAAATGACCAAAAGCAGAAGGCCGCCCATTAGGAATAAAGAAAGAAGTTGGTTCATAAATAATAAGGTAAATGCAACATCGCAAGCAAAAGTTTGAAGCCAGATAATACAATAACTACATCCGCATAATATTGTTGAAAAAGGATTGTTAAATTTACTAAACTTACGCAACCTCGCCACCGCACTTTTATGAACCGAATCCAATTACCAGGGCTGATAGCCATCATCCTATCGTGCTTGTGCTGTCAGCCAAAGGAAAGAATTCAAACTGGCACCATCGAACGAATTGACCCTTCGGTGGATAAAGTTATTTCACCGGGGACAGCAGTAGAAATGATTGCAGAAGAATTTGAGTGGAGCGAAGGGCCACTGTGGATAGAGAATCAAAAGATGCTCCTCTTTACAGATGTTCCGAAAAACACAATCTACAAATGGACAGAGGAAAAAGGTGCGGAAGTTTATTTGACACCTTCCGGGTTTACTGGCCCGGGCCCCGCAAGCAAAGAGGCAGGCGCCAATGGTCTTGCCTTAAATAACAAAGGTGAACTCTTGCTTTGCCAACATGGCGATCGCAGGATAGCACGGATGAATACTTCCATTAAACAGCCGAGTGCATCCTTCACCGCAATGGCTTCTGTCTATCAGGGTAAACGATTTAATAGTCCGAATGACCTTACCTTCTACAATGGTGATGTGTATTTTACCGATCCACCGTACGGGCTTGCTGCCGATTCGTTAAAAGAAATTCCGTTTCAGGGTGTCTACAAAGCAACGTCCAGTGGGAATGTACTTCTTCTGATTGATTCTCTGACACGGCCCAATGGTATCGCTTTCTCACCCGACCATAAAAAAATGTATGTAGCGAATTCTGATCCCGACAAGGCGCGTTGGTATGTTTATGAAATGAGTGATTCGGCTACCATCAAAAGCGGAAAAATTTTATATGATGCGACTTCATCCACCAAAACAGAAAAAGGTTTACCAGATGGATTGAAAGTTGATTCACAAGGAAACATTTTTGCTACCGGTCCAGGTGGAGTATGGATATTTAACAATACAGGGGCATTAATCGGGAAGATTAAACTTCCTGAAGCTACCTCTAATTGCGCTTTATCAACAGACGAAAAAACGCTTTACCTTACTTCTGATATGTACCTTCTTAGACTTAAACTAAAATAATATGAATCTTACTGACATTATTGGCTGGATTGGCTCTATAGAAATATTAGCTGCTTTTGGGCTGAATAGCTTTCAAAAAATAAAGTCCAATTCTCTGGCCTTTCAATTGCTTAACCTCACAGGAGGGGTTTTTCTTATCATTAACTCCATTGCACATGAAGCCTATCCCTTTACGTTCATCAATTCAGTTTGGGTTGTGATTTCCATCATTGCGTTATTCAAAATGGTCATCACCAAACCTGTTTCTAGTTAAATCAAATTAGAACTACTAAGAGTAAAATTCAATATAGCGATATGAAATATTTAGTACTCCTATTGATCCTTGCCCAAGGTGTCAATGCACAAAATACACCTCCTCCTTATGCTAAACAAATTCAGGAGTTTGATGCTTATGTCGAAAAAGCTCGTCAGGCATGGAACTCTCCGGGGCTTGCTGTTGCGATCGTTAAGGATAATAAAATTATCTTCAGTAAAGGGTATGGGGTTAGAGAATTAGGAAAGCCAGACGCCATCGACACTCAGACGCAATTCCTGTGTGCCTCCACTACCAAAGCCATGACAGCAGTCTGCATGGGCATGCTGGTTGACGAAGGAAAAGTTAAATGGGATGATCCTGTCATCAAGTACCTCCCCGATTTTCAATTGTATGATCCCTTCGTTACCAGAGAATTAAAAATAAGAGATCTTTTTCTACATAACACTGGAGTTGGCAATGCCGATTTTCTATGGGTTAAAACCAATGCTACTTCAGAAGAGATATTAAACAAGATGCGGCTGGTGAAGCCAAGCTACTCAATGCGATCAAGTTTTATTTACCAGAATATATTCTATCTGGTGGCCGGCAAGGTGATCGAAAAAGTAAGCGGCCAGCGTTGGGAAGAATTTATCCGCAAACGAATTTTTGAACCGTTGGAAATGACGCGCACCATACCTCTGCTAAAAGAATTGAAAGATCTCAATCATGCCAAAGCCCATAAATTAGTTAGCGGCAAACAGATGGTTATCGACAATGAAAATGCTGATGCAATTGGACCCGCGGGTTCAGTGTGGTCCAGCATTGATGACATGGGGAAATGGACACTCTGTATGCTTGACAGTAGCAAATTCAAAGGAGGAAGGCTCCTCAAGCTCACTACGTGGAAAGAAATGTTCAAGCCACAAACAATTGTTACTCCCGATGAATTTTATCCGACTCAACAACTCACCAAACCAAACTGGATTACCTACGGACTAGGATGGTTTAACCAGGACTATAAGGGGGAGAAAATAAACTTTCATACAGGAAGTCTGGAGGGTTCCGTTGCCATTCATGGACAGTTACCCGAAGAGAAAATTGGAATCTATGTCTTTGGAAATTACCATAGTTCACAGCTTCGTCACGCACTTATGTTTAAAGCGTTTGATTTATTTGCCTTGGGTGGAGCACGTGATTGGAGCACAGATTTCTTAGCACTTTACAATGGTATTCGCGAACGGGACGAAAAGACCCAAAAGGAAATTGATGCCAAAAGAATTCTGAACACAAAACCCTCCCTTTCCCTCCAAGACTATACCGGAAAATACAAGGATCCCGTTTATGGTGAACTCGAAATTACAATCATCGAAAATAAATTAACCATTCGTCTCAATAATTTCACCAATGCAACCCTTGAGCATTGGCATTTTGATACCTTCCGGGCAACCTATGAAAAAGCATGGTATGGAACAGCCAATGCTAACTTCATATTGAATGAACTGGGCAAAGTAGGGAAGTTAAATTTTGATGACATGCAGTTCAGCAAGGTCAGGTAAATTTTCCGAAAATTTACCCATACGTATGGAGTTCATCTTTGAAAACGCCTCCTTCCAGTGGCGAGGAAAAACCGTTATCGACAGCTTAACGGCATCTATAGGTAATGAAAGCCACTTTATACGAGGAGAAATCGGTTCGGGTAAATCAATTTTACTCCAGGCTATTGGATTGAAACTCTCTCTCATCTCAGGAAAACGGGAAATATCAGAGCACGGACAATTACTTTCTTTCTCGGACTATCATGAAAAGGTTCATTTGATCAATTCGGTATCAGATCAATCCTTAACCGACAATACCAATTATTACCAACAGCGATACCATAGTGGAATGGGTGAAGGTGTTACACTTTGGAATTATCTGGAGCAACGGGGCTTCCGGAAAGATAATGAATCGCATTATGGCCTCATTAAGAGAAGCCATCTCGAAGAATGCCTTGATCATTACATTCTTACGCTTTCCAATGGACAGCGAAAGAAAATGATTTTTTTAAGCGTATTGCTGAAGCAACCTAAGCTGCTCCTGTTGGACAATCCCTTTGTGGGCTTGGATGTAGAGAGCAGAAATGACCTCCACCGCTGGCTATTTTACCTGAACCACGATTTAGGAATTCAACAATTAATCACTTGCAGAGAAAATGAGGTTCCTGACTTTATTCAACGCGAAATTATTTTAAAAAATGGAGCAATTGAGTACATCGGCCCGCGAAAAGTTAATTCTAATTCACCGCCATCAGATAGTTCGACTCTTCTACCTGAAATAGTAAAGGCCTGGCTTCAGCGAAGATCAACCAAAAAATTTGATTCAATCCTTGAGATGCGCAATATCAACGTAAGGTATAATGCCAAAAATATTCTACAAGACTTGTCCTGGACGGTGAAGCAAGGAGAAAGAATCGCGCTATTAGGAAAGAACGGTTCGGGGAAATCAACTTTACTGAGCTTACTCTATGCAGATAACCCGCTAGCCTACGCCAATCACGTCTATATATTTGGGCACAAACGGGGAACAGGTGAAAGTATCTGGTTCATAAAAAAGCATATGGGTTTCCTATCCCCTGAGCTTCATCTTTATACAAACAGCAATCAGACGGTAGAACAAATTATTGCTGAGGGTTTTTTTGACAATCACTCTCCCCATCACAAAATCAGTGGGGAAAATACACACTGGATATCTTTACTCTTACATTATGTTGATCTTGAGAATACAAAAGATCAACGTTTCTCACTTCTATCGTTCGGACAGCAGCAGCTCGTCCTTTTCATTCGTGCTTTGGCGCAAGTTCCTGAGTTATTATTGCTAGATGAACCTTATCAGGGATTGGGTTGGAGAGAAGTAGCAAAGTGCAATAGCTTGCTTAATGCAATTCTTACTGTATCGGATACATCCATGATTTTCATTACCCACTGCAAAGAGGAGATACCTGAGACGGTGGATAATTTTGTATACTTAGAGGGTGGAAGAATTGTCAGTCCTGCGAAATAAAACGGAGTCCCGGCACGTCTGAGGCTGTTTTAAAAAACCTAACCCTTGATTGAGAGATCAAAGCGGCTCCTATCCAATGTCAATTTCTTTATTAAAATATTTCAATAAAAAGTATCTTTCGCAGATATTCTATTCATCGGTTGAATCAAATCAATTCTCCAGTTTTTCCCGATTGCATCTTGTTTGAGGATGCGCACATCCTTGTCGTGAACAAGCCCGCTGGTTTGATGGTAGAGCCCGACCGAAACGGGCATCCTAATCTGCTTTATGAGGTAAAAAAGTATTTAAAGTTAGCAAGCAACTCCACTACGACAGTCTACGCACAGCATATCCATCGGTTGGATAGGCCTGTAAGTGGAATTATACTCTTTGCAAAGCAACGCGAGGTTCTTAATAACCTGAGTAACCAATTTGCAACACGAAGTGTAAAAAAAAATTATCAGGCTCTTACAGATTCAGCCCCATTGTTACGTGAAGGCACAGTAGAGCATTGGCATAGAAAAGAAAAAAAGATGGCTGTGCTTTACCAGCAACAAGTCGAGTTTAGTGAGAAAGTAAGTTTGACTTATTCAGTTTCGTCTGGCAGTACCTTACAATTCTTATGGTCCATTGAACTGCATACCGGCAAATATCATCAGATCAGAGCGCAACTGGCCAGCCTGGGCTGTCCTATTCTTGGTGATGCGAGCTACGGCTCCGCTGATTTATATAAAACCAATGCCATTGCTCTTCATGCCTGCCAATTGAGTTTTAATCATCCCATTTCTGGCGAACGGCATGTAGTAAGTTGTGCAACTCCCTTCTCTGGCACTCGCGGCAATTGATCTCTCAATTGATTAGGGCTCACCCTGCACACAATGGGCTCGGTATGATGTATGGCTATTTTCTCATTGCTGATTATCCTAAATCTTCACCACCTCATAACTCAACATCATTCTAAACGCAGTCAAGAATCTGCTAATTTTAATGTGTAATTGTTGATTCTTCGGTCGTGCCTCCCTCAGAATGACGAACACTCTGGGTTTTAGAGATGGCCCTACTAGTAAGCTTCGTTTTCTTTTGAATATCCTCAACCTTGCGAATAAAATTTGATATCAAAGCATCTGCATAGACGCCATAGGCATCAATCAAAACTCCCTTCTTTCCATCGGTTGTTTCAATCAGGTACAATATGGAACTGTCATCCGGATTCGAGTCTCCTTCAAACCGATAGAAATTAGGAATACTAATTTGCTGCGGAGTGTATACTGATTTTCCGTTTTGAGTGGAAAGGCCATTTATGCTCACCTTAAAATTCTCAGCATAACCGCCTTCAACGGCATTATTAGTGCACTCTGAAAGCGTGGCCATGTTTTGTGATCCGGTATTCTTTTCCTTGTCCATAATAGGTGTATTGAAAATAAAAGCTCTCAAAAGTCAGGTTTGAGTATCATGGCATAAAGGCAGTGATGACTATTTGACTTTGAGACAGTCTCCTACCATCATTAAACCAATGTACTCGGCTTCCACCAGGTCCATCTCCTCTGCCTCTACTGCACGCTGGTTTATGATTTCATAGTAAGTTTATAGTTAGTGTGAAGAGAGTAGAAATAAACGCCACCACTAACCGGATGGCGTCTATAATAAAAACCAGGGTTTAGAAATGCATTATCTCCTTCTGGCTCCTTGTCTTCAAATTGCGTGTTAAATCTTTACACGCTCACTGCCGTGATTGATCATTTCTCTTCCCTTTTTCACTACTTCATCAACACCCGAGTTGAACTTTTCCTTCAAGGATTCGATGGAATCTTCTACCGTTCCTTGCAAGTTATTCGAAAGCTTGCGTGATCCTTTTACCAACTTTCCTCTCGTTCTTTCACCACTGCTTGGTGCTAATAATATTCCAATTGCTACACCAATGGCTGCACCAGCCAATAAGCCACCAATCATTTTCTTTGAATCCATAGTCTTTGTTATTAAGTTTTACAATTCCTGCACCTTGCGAGAATTGAATACTCGCATGAAAATAGTATGCCAGTGATAAAGCTCTGCGCAAAATAGGTCAACGCTACTTTACAGTTGGACTGAGTGTAGAGAAAATTCACAAAGTGTATAAAAGAAACTCGAATTTATTTTCAAATAAGAAATCGGAGGTATAACGCGTAAAATAGTGGAATAAAATTCCCACATCGACTTACTCATTATGATATGGAGGTGTGTAAATACAGCTCGATTCAAGGAATTAGTTTTCTAAGTCTCTTAGTCATTTAAGTCGTTTTTCAACTTCATAGTGTAGAATCTGATAATAAGTGCGGCATAACTTCCCCAAGTTACCTCATGATAAATCTTTTATTTAAGTCAATTTCATCATTCTCTCGACTGGCACGAATATTTCCCTCTGCTTCCAAAAAGAGAGTCAATTCTCTGTAAGAGTATTTCATGCATAACTAAAACCAAAAAAAAATGAAAACAATAAAAATGTTTCAAATTATCACGATGGTACTAATTGTACTCGTATCCGGATGTAAAAAAGATGATGATCCGGGAGTTCGCCCTAAGGTGATTTCCACAGAGCCGATTAGCAACTCAACCAACAAAGCGGTCAATAGTAATATTACCGCAACGTTCAGTGTGGCCATGGATCCATCCACGATCACGGACGCCACATTTACTTTAAAAAAGGGAACTGAATCCGTGTTAGGAGCCGTAATGTATGCAGGTACAACAGCGTCTTTTACACCGGCTGCAAACCTGGCCTCCAACACCGAATACACGGCCACTATTACTTCTGGGGCTAAAGATCTTGCTGGTGTAAGCCTCGCAAAAGACTACAGCTGGAAATTTACTACCAGTGCAGTTCCGGATGTAACCCGGCCCACCGTCACGTTAACAGGCCCCTTGAACAATGCTACAGCAGTACCCCTCAACCAGGTAATTATTGCAACTTTTAGCGAGCCGATGAATCTATCGACTATTACCCCGCTAACATTTACCGTAAAACAAGGGTCAACCTCTGTTTTAGGTGCGATAACCTACTCGGGTACAACCGCTACGTTTACTCCAACAAATAACCTGACCGCCAATAAAACTTATACAGCAACAATTTCAACAGGAGCCAGGGATATGGCAGGCAATGCGCTGGCCACTAACTATACGTTCAGTTTTACGACAGCGGTTGGACCAGACACTTCGTTACCGATGGTCAATTCAACAGACCCACTCAATAATGCAACGGGTGTTGCAAACAATAAGGTCGTATCCATAAGTTTTAACAAGGCAATGGATCCCTTAACGATTAATAATTCAACATTCACCTTAATGCAGGGGGTTACGGCAGTTTCCGGAACAGTTGCCTATTCAGGTACAACGGCAACATTTACACCTACAAATATGCTGACAGTTGGCGGTAACTATACGGCAACAATAACAACCGGAGCAAAAGACATAGCTGGTAATGCACTCGCGACCAATACGGTTTGGAGTTTCGCAGTATTAGGTGTTGGTCCGGCTACTGTAAATCTTAGATCGGCAATCAACTATGTGATTCTTGCTAAAACAGCGATCAGCAACATTCCAACTTCCGCTATCACCGGGAATTTGGGCTTGAGTCCAGCCGCTACTTCGTTTGTTACAGGGTTTGGATTAACCAACTCAACCGGATATGCGACCGCACCAGAAATTACAGGAAAAATTTATGCCGCGGACATGGCAGCTCCGACAGGTATTAACCTGACCACTGCTGTCAACGATATGATGACAGCCTACACCGATGCGGCAGGCCGTCCTACCCCCGATTTCTCTGAACTCGGTACCGGAAATATTGGAGGACAAACTCTTGCACCCGGACTTTACAAGTGGACGAATACGGTTACGTTGCCATCCAGTGTTACTATTTCAGGTGGCGCTAACGATATCTGGATCTTTCAGATTGCCGGTGACCTCACCATGAGTAATGCGGTGAACATTACCCTACTAGGTGGTGCTCAGCCTAAGAATATTTTCTGGCAGGTAGCCGGTACG
>JANMYO010000034.1:0-58438 GCA_031382175.1 Bacteroidia bacterium
ATTTAAAGACGGCATGTATATAATGACAAAAAAGGACAGTGTAAGACCATGTGTATGGAAAGATGAGTGGTAAATGCAACTGCATACTACAAAGGCTATAAAACATGTGCTTTAGTGTAGGCTCCTTAAAAAGTGTGCAAGTAACTTCGCTCATCACGTGGGACAATGAATCAGATTTTAAACGCACACGTTTCATAGCCAAACGTTGGACTCGACAGACGATCGACAAATTATGACTTCACGCAGACTTTAAACTGGGACAATGAGTGAATTGACACCTAAGCAAGAGAATACAAGTTCAAAAGAAGTAATTATTGACTTCTTATTGGAAATTATTGGTTATGACAAAGTGATGTATAAAACATTCGTTGACTTAAGAAAGCGGCCACAGATTGTTTTACAGAGTTATTTGAGTAAAGAAAATATCTACATAAGTCCATTCAAAATATTATTTTACATTGTAGGTGTGTGGTTGATAATCAATAACCTAGTTATCGATTGGTATAAGATATGGGACGGTTATGTGAGATTCTTATGGTTAACCGGCCATAATGAGTCTGACATCATGCCTCCAGCATTATTACTTGATTCAAAGCTGATTGTTAAAATTGCAGGTGATTTATTTTCTAAAAACTACATGATATTGATTGTTTTTATGACTCCCATATGGGCATTTATTTGTAATTTGTTTTGCAAAAAATATAGGATTGATTTTAGGACTCACTTGGCTATTGTGGGATATCATTTCAGTTTAGCATTTATTACATCCTTTGTAACTATCATTTGCCTAGCTATAAACTTTTGGTTGTGTTTGGGAGTTGGGTTAATAATAATGCTTTCACCGTTTGTTGGACTGCGAGGCATTTATAATACATTCCACGTTGTGCCAGTTAGTGCGTTTTTTGAAAATGATGGACTTGCTATTGAGAAGATATATTTTAGAGCAAGATTGATTGCTGTATTCTTATCCATGCTTGTTTACTCGTTATGTGTTTGGGCTTACTATTCAATTTATTCTATTTAAGAAAAGTGAAATACAAGTTTAAAATCAAACAAACCATTTGACAGATGTTCAAGGACATTTTCGGAATTACAGCAACGAACGCCCAACATTGTGTTTATGCCAGCTGCGGGTGATGTGTTAATTTGTAGTTTGGTTTTCTTAATTTCGTTTGGTCACGTGGGACAGGACGCAGCTTCGTAAACCCAGCCACGTTTCATACACACGTTGTAGCACATAAAACAGGAGTATTATGCAAATAAATAAAATTGGAAATTTATCATTACTGTCCTTAATCGGTGGTCTGTTTATTCAAATAGGAGCTCAGCTATTCGCATTACTTGTGATCGTTAGAACCTTAATAAAAGCTCCCCCAGAAAGTCTTGCTATGCTCAAAGGACCTTATGGTTATGACAGTTCAACATATTGGGATGTATTTCCAAATATAACTTTTATATTGTTCGTAATAGCGACTATATCCAATTGGAAGAATAAACACCGAAATTGGATTTTTTCTGCTTTTGCAGTTTATTTTATTGCTGGACTTTGTGCAATTTTTATTGTTGGCCCAATGTTTACTCAATTAACAAATAGAGAATTACAAGCAGAAATTAACGAATTGGCTAATAACTGGTATACTTTCGACTGGTTGGTCTGGTTACTAACTTTAACTTCAGGTTTAATATTGATTATAAGACTGAATAGGTATATCAATTCAAAATAATCATCCCATAAAAATTACATGACTACAGTAAAATGTTACTGCAATGGTGCGGTGGCGTGTAAGCTATATGTTTTTGTCTTCGTTTGCCTGCACACAACAGTGTGTATAAAAACCATAGTGGGGCTCGGTGTTGCGTTGCAGAGCACTTGCATACCTGGTACGCTACTGCCCCATCATCACAAAAGCTCCCCAATAGTAAGGCTCTTTGTACTTCGTCATTAATTGAAGTTGGGCTTGCTTAAAAGCTTTTTGTTTGTTGCCGGTCTTTACCCAGTTGGTATAAAAGTTGGTCATCAGAAATTGTGTGGCCTCATCGTCTACTTTCCACAAGCTCATCACTAAGGCATTGGCTCCTGCTACCATAAAAGCTCGTTGTAGACCATACACGCCCTCTCCAGCTTTCAATTCTCCCAATCCTGTTTCACACGCACTGAGCACAATCAAGTCGGTTCCTTCCAGGTTGAGGTTCATGGCTTCATAGGCAGTGAGTATGCCATTGTCATTGCTTTCCAGGTCAGGTGCAACATTATTTTGTTGCGCTTGACTTTGCACTCCCGCCAGGATCAATCCGGAACGAAGCAGCGGATTATTTTTTGCATTGTCAGCATCAACCCCCATCGCGCTGCCGGTGCCCACATCGGCATCTGCCAGAAAGTATCCATGTGTAGCAATGTGCATCAGCGATGGACCCGTTACCGCTTTCAAATTTTTCTCGGAGGCTTCTTTCTGCTGGTAGGATGATGTCTTGTAAGCTGCTGTCTTTAAAATTTTACTGATACCGTCCAGTTCTACCTTTGTACCGGGAAGCGCCACCGCATTGCCACCATAATCGGGGAAGCCGAGCAGAAAAGCATCTTTCTTTGCCACGCCTGCCTTTCTGGCTTTGATGGCAATCAAGTCTTTTGAATTACCAATAATGGTGATATCATAATTATTGAGAATATAATTAGCGCCTGGCTTTTTGAGTGTGTTGATGTTGAGTTGATTGTAAACTCCATCGGGAGAAACATAAAGTATTTTCTTTCCTGCCAAAGCAGGTTCAAGTCGCGCCCAATACTGATCATAGGAATTGGTGTCCTCCGATTTTTGCAGAATAGAATTCTTGTAGAATTTCGCGTACCGTGTATCCAACTGAACACCATTGTCGAGAATGATTAATTTAGGAACAACCGTGCCTTTGGTAACAACAATAGCGGCATACTTCGACTCGGCCGTAAAATCCTTGTCATAGTTGCGGATGCGAATGATCTCCACAATCGCTTCGGTATCTCCCAACAAACTCGCAACTTTTGCATAATCAATTCTTTCGGTATCGTACCCCTGACTGAAATCTTTCGAGCGTTGTGAGAGCGATTTCTCCAGATTATTAGCGGTTCGTTCGAGAGAAGGCAGATCAATTTTTTGCTGACTCAGTTCTTCTTTCGAAAGTGCATAATACCGGGCAAGTACTTCTTTCTGACTAATCCACGCAATGTAATCGTTAATCAATGCCTGATCACCACTCGCCAGGATTGCTTTTTTAATTTTGTTGGTGGAATTAAGTAATAGCGCTTTAGTAGCAATCTGATAATCATAAATTTCCTTAATAATCTCCGGATTGGTAGCGCTTGCCTCAATGGCATAATTGTAAAACCGTTGAAAGCGTGGCTGAAGTACATCCCAGTATTTTGCTTTCTCTGCCTCACTCATGGGAGGAAAGTAACGGTCGATAAAATCCAGAGACTTGTTGGAAGCTTCACTCAGCAAGGGTTTGGCTTTATCCAACTCTCCTTTTTTCCAATACAAAATACCCACGTCCTCGACTGACTTTACATAGTCCGGATGGTTTTCGCCCAGCGTACGTTGCTGAATATCTTTGGCTTTGACTAAGGTGGCTTCTGCCTCGGCCATTCTGCCTTGTACCCGATAAAAATTTCCAAGGTCATTTTGCACTTTGGCAAAAGAGGGATTCTCTTCGGTAAATTTCTTTTTATAGACTGCGGAAGATTTTTTCAACAATTCTTCCACCTGATCCAGCTTACCCATTTGGATATACAGACTGGAGAGCTGATTAAGTAAGCTGGCATATTCAGGGTTATTGGTTTGGCCCCGGTTTTCAAAAATCTTTTTTATACCTAAGAAGATTGTCTCCGCTTCGGTGAGCTTACCTGAAAGTTGAAGCATTAATGCAAGGTTGGATTGAAACTTTCGGTTGTCAAATGATTTTTTTCCCTGCAATGCTTTTTTTGGAGCAGCCTCAGAGGAGGCAATGGCTTGTTTCATCAAGGCAACGGCATCATCATAACGGCCAATCGCCTGATACAACATAGCTTTGTTGTTCAGCAAGATAGCGTCTTGCATGGTATTTGGTCCAAACACTTTTTTTACCAACAAGCTACTTTCATCAAATGATTTCTCTGCCTCATTGTACTTGCCTAAAAACTGATCGAGCTTCGCACGGCTGTTGAGATTGGCCGCATAGGCAGCACTATTGGGACCCAGCACGTTTTTACTTTCCTCCAGCGCATACGTAATAAATTGCTCTGCTTCCACCGTTCTTCCCTGCACGAGATAAACAACGGCCATGTTAGAAATGCAACGGAGGTAACTAATGTCGTTCGTTAATCCGCTATTCTCCATAAAATTTTTCGCCTCCAGAAATGAAATCTCCGCCAGCTTATACATGCGGGCATTGTAGAGACCCAGTGCAAAGTCCAGTGTATCGCGCGCAATTTCAGAGGTTGTTTTGTCTTTGCGGTCACGCATGGCATACAGAATTCTTGCCCCTCCCTCTCCTTTATTCTCTACATCAAAAAATCCTGCATTCTGATTGATGGATATCGTGAACTGAAAATCAATGGAATCCAACTTTGCTTTCTTCTGCGCACCCGAGTCGCCCATTCCTTTCATTAATGATTTGGATAACCAATCGTCCTGGGCCGATACAGGAGAACTAAAGAAGTTAACAACGATAAGTGTGGTGAGAAATATCCATTTCATAGTGTTGCTTTTTTCAAGTGATTTTTGTCTCTCCGCGGGAAGCAATTCTTTACTCCAAATTTACCAAATTCTCCGCCATTCAAATAGACTCATCAAGGGTGCATTTCAAATTGTCGCGGGTAATCAATTACCTTTGCCCAACGTTAAAAAAGGAAAGTGTGAAATTATACCATAATCTATGCGAGGCAGTCGTTCAAGGGCTGGAATTGATCTTTGTCGAAAATAAATATGCCGATAAGGTTATTGAAAAAACACTTAAGCAAAATCCTAAGTGGGGTGCCCGCGATCGCAGGTTTATAGCCGAAACCACCTATGATATCGTGCGCTGGCACAGGCTGTTTACTCATTTAACGGATGCCGAAGAGCACGATTTCTGGAAATTGCTGGGCGCCTGGTGCATTTGGAATAAAGTTGACTTACCTAATTGGGATGAATTCAGAAGCCTCGACCGGAGAAAATTTCAGGCTAACTATGATGAAATTGAATCGGTACAAAAGATCAGGGAATCTATTCCAGATTGGCTTGACCAGCTAGGTGAAAAAGAACTTGGCAAAGCATGGGAGAAGGAAATTCATGCGCTGAATGAACCTGCTCAGGTCGTACTTCGGGTCAATACGCTTAAGATTACACGGGCAGAATTAAAAAAACAATTAAAAGAAGAGGAGGATATCATCACCGAATCACCGGAGAAGTTTCCTGATGCTCTGATTCTCGAACAACGTCAAAATATATTTACGCGTCAGCAATTTAAAGACGGGCTCTTTGAAGTTCAGGATGCAGCGTCACAACTCATCGCTCCATTTCTGCAACTTGAACCGGGTATGCGTGTGGTCGATGCTTGTGCCGGAGCGGGTGGAAAGACACTTCATCTTGCCGCTCTTCTCAAGAATAAGGGAAGAATTATTGCGTTGGATACCGAAGAGTGGAAACTGGAGGAATTAAAAAAACGAGCACGAAGAGCGGGCGCTGGAAATATTGAAGCCAGAGTCATCGATTCTTCCAAAGTAATCAAGCGTTTAGAAAACACCGCAGACCGATTACTACTCGATGTACCCTGTTCAGGTTTAGGCGTATTGAAAAGAAATCCAGATGCGAAATGGAAACTCTCCGAAGAGTTTATTGAAAAGGTGAAATTGCTACAGGAAAAAATTCTAACCGATTATACCAGCATGCTGAAACCAGGAGGCCTGATGGTTTATTCCACTTGTAGTCTGCTCCCCTCCGAAAATGAAGAACAGGTGAAGAAATTCGTAGCACAGCAGCAGGGAAAGTTTGAGTTTATCAAAGAACAAAGAAGTCTGCCTTCTGAAGGCTTTGACGGATTTTATATGGCACTCTTAAAAAGAAGTAAGTAGAAAGAAGTAAGACATAAGACCAGAGAAGCAAGACATAATCTTTCCTTTTGAAAATACTCCAAACCATCTCCCTGAAATTTTACACGGCATGGGTACTATTCGTTTTCTCCGTGTTCATGATTATTTATTTGCCGGGGATTCTATTGCCCTTCCTCTTCGGTGAAAAATACGGCACCGTTAGCTACCGCTTTTTAAAACTCTGGGCCTGGACTTTTAGCAAACTCAATTTCATTCCATACGAAATTATCGGAAGAGAGAATATACATCCCGGTAAAGCCTATATCTATGCCAGCAATCATACCTCCTATTTAGATATACCCGGAGTCTGTCTTACCGTACCAACACAAATTCGTCCACTAGCCAAAAAAGAACTCAAAAAAATCCCTGTCTTTGGCTGGATCGTTCAACCTGCCTGCGTGATCGTAGATCGTTCCAGTAACGAAAGTCGGAGAAAAAGTATGGATCACCTGAAAGATGTTTTAAAGCAAGGCATCTCGGTGCTGATATTTCCTGAAGGAACCCAAAACCGATCGAATGAAGTTCTCCAACCTTTTTATGATGGAGCTTTTCGCATTGCTGTCGAATCACAACAACCCATCTTGCCGATGGTCATCATCAATGCAGGAAATCTCATGCCTCCAGGAAAAATGACCATCAAGCCCGGAAAGATTACCATCCTCATTGGTCAAGAGATCAGCACGTTGGGCCTTACCTTGAAGGATGTTGTTATGGTAAGAGAAAAAGCCTTTGCCCTCATGAAAAATATGATTACCTCACAGGCACATGACTAAGAATCCATTCTTGCAGAAATTTAATCTCATCTATTTTACGTTGATAGCCTTCATGTCGTTCTTTGGCGTAGTCGTTTATTTTCTTTGCCAGAATGAAATGGCCGGAGAAGCCGATCCTAAGCTCATAAAACTCTTGCGTAATGTTCTGGCATTTGCGGTGCCGTTGTTCCTGATTGCAGGACATTTTATATTTCAACAGATCGTAAAACGGATTGATCCAAAGCTTGAGTTTGAACAAAAACTTTCCAACTACGGACAAGCATTACTTATCCGAGGCGCTTTTCTTGAAACGCCAGGGTTGCTGATTTCAGTAATCGCTTTGCTTACTGGCCGCGTGTCTTTTCTTATGCTTTTACCTTTGGTAATCATCACCTTTATTGTGTTGCGCCCCAAAGTAGAATCTATCTCTACTGATTTGAAATTATCAACACAGGAAAAAGAAGCTTTGGAGGTCTAATACTAAGTGCATGAGAGAATTAGTGCTTGTGTTTATAGGAGGAGGTCTGGGAAGTGTTGTCCGCTTTTCGTTAGGTAAATGGGTAAACGCATTTCACAATCATCATTTTCCTTTTGGCACACTGGCCGTTAACATCGTGGCTTGTTTTGTTCTTGGACTGGTCATCGGGGTTGCTGATCACAAGCAAATCATTTCGCCTGCCGCCCGCATTTTCTGGACGGTTGGCTTTTGCGGAGGCTTCAGCACCTTCTCTACCTTTAGCAACGAAACATTGTACCTCCTGCAAAATGGATTCACTGCTTCACTGTTATTATACATTTTAATTAGTCTTTTGGCCTGTGTAGCTGCTGTTTATAGTGGACTCCTTTTGGGAGAAACATTGTAAAAAAAGACTCTCCATCCCGCTTTTTTATGCCTTTAAAAGCACCTCCACTTGAAAATTAACTCAAAATTCGTAAGTTTCTTTGCTCTAAGTACTTATGAAGAACTTATTTACTGCATTTATCATTGCTATTACCTGCTCTGTTGCCCATGGGCAACAGGTATCTCCCCATGTGCTCAATCATGCGGGTTTCAGTTTTTCAAAGGATGAGTTTACTACCTCCGTTTCTATCGGAGAATTGGCTGTAACTACTCTTTCTTCTTCGTCAGGAATCATTACGCAAGGGTTCCTTCAGCCTGTTATCTATAATCCTTGCACCGATATCGAGATTAGGTATTATCCTAATCCGGTAATAGACGAACTCACGATAGAAGCACTGGGATGTGAAGCAAAAATTGAATCCATTGAGTTCTTTAATGTCTGGGGTCAACAGCTTTTTCAAATCGTCAGAGCGAAAAATAATAAAATTGAATTTGGAAGTTATGCTCCTGGCATCTACTTCATGAAAATAAATTTATCTATTGGTCGGGCCGACCTAATCAAAATTGTAAAAGTTTCCAATTAATGTGCGTATGAATAGATTTTTTAAACTGTCTGTGCTTTTTCTTTTTTATAACCTTTCGGTTTTGGCTCAGGTACCAAAAGGCATCAACTATCAAGGGGTCGCGCGGCTCGCCACAGGAACTCCGATTGCCTCCAAAACTATTTCAATCAAAATCAGCCTGCTCCAAAACAGTCCCACAGGTTCTGTTGAATATGCGGAAACTCATCAACCCACTACCAATGAATTTGGCTTGTTTACGCTTGTCATCGGACAAGGAACAGTAAGCACCGGAAATTTCGAGTTTATCAGTTGGGCCAATGGGAACAAGTGGCTGCAAATCGAAATGGATCCCGATGGCGCAAGCAATTATAGTTTAATTGGAAGTCAACAACTCATGAGTGTGCCGTACTCCTATTATGCCCAGTATGCCGGCAATTCACTGAAAGCAGGAGCCGGGCTTACCATTGAAAATAATATTATTAGCAATACGGGTGATAGTGACAATAACGCTTCGAATGAATTGATCAATAGTGTAGTATTAGGAGCTGATAAAGTATTGAGAATTACAGATGCCGGAGGCACAAAGCAGGCCGATCTAAGTGTATTGGAGGGAATGGATCAAAATCTATCACAAGTATTGAGTCAGGGCACAGATGCAGGAGCACAAAGGATAAGCAACCTTGGCGCACCGACTAATCCTTCCGATGCCACCACCAAAACATATGTAGACAATCATGTTGATGCAGATGCCAATCCCACGAATGAAATACAGGATTTAAATCTTACAGGAAATAACTTAGTAATTACCAATAATACTGCCGCAACCTCTATCAATCTTGCGCCCTATCTTGATAATACCGACAATCAAAATCTCTCTCTCAGTCCGGTGGTTGGCACAAGTCGTACGGTTAATATATCCACCGGAACAAGTGTGACATTTGATGTGGCAGATAATGATAACAGTACCACCAATGAAATTCAAGCACTTACGAAAACAGGTGGCCAAATTAGTTTGAGTAATGGTGGAGGATCTGTAACACTGAATGACGACAGTAATACCAATGAAATACAATCATTGAGTAAAGCGGGGGCAACAATTTCGCTTACAAGCGGTGGATCTGTGACGCTCAATGATGATAGTAACACGAACGAATTGCAAGATCTTAATAGAGTGGGAAATATATTAAGCTTAACTAGCGATGCTACTCCAGTAGACTTAACTCCCTATCTGGACAATACAGATGGGCAGACGTTAGCAACTCAATTTGTTGACGCTAGCACACGGAGTGTTGCTATTACGGGAGGTAACATTATCAATGTGGATGTTCGAGATGCAGATGCCAGTGTTACAAACGAGATTCAGGATCTTTCCGTTAACGGAATTACAAACATCCTAAGCCTAACCGGTGATGCGACCACCGTCAATCTTACACCATACCTGGACAACACCGATAATCAGAATCTATCCCTCACTACACCGATTGTAGGAACCAATCGGACAATTAATATCAGCAATGGAGCCAATGTCACCTTTGATGTAGCGGATAATGATAATAATAGCACCAATGAAATTCAAGACTTGTCGCTAGCCACGAACACCCTGAGTCTTACTGGTGACGCAACAACAGTCAATCTTGCTCCTTATCTTGACAATACTGACAATCAGGATTTATCAATCTCCGGAAACACACTAAGTTTAACTAATGATGTTACACCGATTAATCTTGCACCCTACCTTGATAACACTGATAGTCAAAATTTGTCTTCCTCAAGTTCTTCTACAAATCGAACAATCAGTATTTCAGGAGGAGCCAGCACTACCATTGATGTGGCGGACAATGACAATAGTTCAACCAATGAAATTCAAAACTTAACCTATACAGCTGGAACAAATAATCTCACAATTTCAGGTGGAAACACTCAAACTATCACCCACACACTTGGACAAGTGCTTACCACAAATAACAATGCAGGCGGAAACAAAATCACTTCTCTCGGAACTCCTACTCTTTCCGGAGATGCCACCACAAAGCAATATGTTGATGATGCTGATGCACTTCTTTCGTCAAGAATATCTACAACTTATAGTTTCAAAACGGCATTCAATTACACTAATACTTCTGGATCGGTTGTAAACGATCAGCAATTACCATTTACTATTGAGGAGTTTGATGACTTTAATGTCCTTGCCAGCAACTTATTCACGGCTACTGAAAATGGTGTTTATGTTTTTATGGTTGACGGATCTTATCTTGCTGGATTAGCAGGTGGGCAATTAAGTTTGCTCTATAATTCTGTTAAATATCCAATCTCCGTGGTTCAACCGTGGGGCTCTTCGACTGCCAGATTTAACGCAACACTAATGTTTAAGCTAACGACAGGTCAAACTGTTCGTTTAGTAGGGGACAATATTCTAAACAGCGCCCAATTCAGTGGAAGTTTCTTTGGTTATAAGCTTTGATGTTAAAAAAAGGTTCAGCTATTATACTGTCTAAAAAAAACGGAGAGGGACCCCTCCCTCTCCGTTAACAACAATTAAATAAACCACTTTACATTCTAACTACGTTATCTTTTCATTAATTACCGGCACCATCATTGGTGGCAAAGCTCACCGTGTACCCGCCAATTTTGTTACCATGTATCAATCCCTTTTCGCAATCCGAGCGATAGTGAATTGCCCCATACAACCGAGACATGGAAGCTTCACTCGCCTGCTCACTGAAATATTGCGCATCGGATGGGAACAAGTAAGAAAGCACGGTTGCTGCAGAACCAGAGAATGTTGAATGCCCTGATGTGTAAGCAGGAAAATTTGGAATGCCGGTTCCTGTGCGAATAGAAACGTCCAATTGGGATGGTCTGGGATTAAAATAGAAATATTTCGTTTCCCAGCAGCCCACACCTGCATCGTGAATGGCCATGTTAATCAAGGCAAAAGCCCTGGCGGCACGCACCTCACTATAATTTTCTGCTGCTATATATTCTTCTGCAATGTCATTCCAATGGCCAGGAGGTGTATAGGTTCCTGCACCATCAGCCCATTTATGTACAATGGCCAGATTCTCACGCGTAAGATTGTCTGCATAGGATTTTACTTCTGCTACTTCATCCGCCATTTCTGAAGATAAAGTTGGTGGCGGAGGTAGTGGCCTTTCGTTTATGATTTGTGCGGGTGTCATGTTCCAGGCTTTTACTTTTCCAAAACCGGGTAACATTGGGGGGCGGACAGGTGTTTCCCTGCTGATCCATGGAATTTCTCCGCGCGCAGTAGCGCCATCGGCAAGGGCTTGCCATGATGCTGGCGTACCAATAGCGGCACCCATACCATCTGTTCTGAACCTACCTGTGCCAACGGCTGTGATAATACCTGCTACTGCTTTTCCTAACGCAAGTCCTGCAGAGATATCACTCGCTGTTGCCTTGCCCGACCATAATGCTGCGTTGCGTTGTTCTCCTGCACGCAATGTAATTTCTTCCAGAGCCGCGGGGAAAAGTAACTTCAACATTTCAGCCGTTACACCGGATAACACGGCATCTTCAGACGGATACGCTGGAAGGTCTGATGCGGGCATCAAAGACTCAACCGAGCTATCGACTTTGTAAGGCGATGGCCTATTGTACTGAAACTTGTAAAACCAGGCCGCCTTGAGTGCATCATACTGCGCTACGGATAAATAGCTATACGCGCGTGCTGCATACGGAGGATTGGAAAATGGAAAAGCCGGATCTGCAAATGGATTTTCTGCATCCGGAAATGGATAGCTGCCATCTGCTTTTGGTGCTGGCGGCAGATTATACTTTGCCACAAGCCCGCGAAGAATCTGGTTCCAGCGAAGCACTCCACCAGCACTCCAATATTCAATGATACTCCGTTGGCTTTTCGTGAGCTTGCTTTGCGCATCCTTAATAGCAGCAATTTCTGCTACATAGGCAGCCGATGTTGTAGCAGCAGGAGGTGCTACCGGCACTTGCGTGGAGTAATTAGTGAGTATAACAGGCGTCCATGTACCCGCTGTTTCATCAAGCTTTGCAGGAGTTAAAACTCCCAGCACCTCTTTCGTTTCTACTTCCTTATCACAGCTCTGCAAACCCAATGCGATACTGACCGCGCTGAATGCGAAGAAGAGACTAATGATTTTATGATACAATGTTTTCATGTTGTTTATTGATTATTAATTTTAGCGGTTTTTGCCAAATGAAGTGTATAGAGCAGGCCTCCCATATAGTAGGTCGATTGACCTGTGTTACGGCCGGTTACTGTGTATCCTACACCTGCCCACACAGCCAGACTATTAATTTTCGGAATAAAATATTTTATAGTTGCATCGATTTTTGAAAAGTTCATTCGGTTAGAGACGAACGGCATGTCTTGCCTGCGGATGTCGCCACCATCCAGTGTATTTTGCTGATTGTAAGAAAGAAAAACATTCAACCCGTTTTTAAGATATCCGACACTGAATGAAAAGTCCAGAACATTGGGCATCCACACTTCATTACTTAGAGTTTGTTGACCATCGGTGAAATAAGCGGGGCGGTCGAGCGTAACATTACTACGCCAGGTATAGCCTATTGTGCCATTGCTATACCAGCCTTTGGTTAGTTTATAATTAGTTGTTAACCGTCCTGAGAGTTTTTGAGAAGCCATGCCTATTGATAACGGTAAAAAGTCAGGTGTGTAATCGGTCAACGGTACTGAGTAACTTCCAACTACGAAGGTGTTAAACTCACCAGCTCCAATCGTCTTTTTAAAGAAGTTATACTTAGCGCCAATTGTCAGATCCTGAACTCCCTTCATATCAGCCAACGTACCCTGGCTGGCGTGTGTCCAAACGTAAGGAAGTATGGCAATCATATTGATTTTATTGGTTATACCATATGCACCCATCCAGGAAATACTTTGAGTGCTAATAGTTCCAATGTTTCCATTTTCGCGACTAAGGGTTCCTTCCCAGTATTTTTTCCAAGAGTCGTGTGAATACATAAATCCGGTACATAAATCATTTTTATTCATCATCAGCCCATCGGTGAGGGTTTGAGCAGACAGTAAGCCTGACCCTATGAGTCCCATCATTAAAAAAGTAAACTTTTTCATCATCGTTATTTTTGTTAGCAGATATCAGCAGATGAATAAATTGATTCAACCTGCGTTTCTAAAAAATTAAATACTGAATAAATCCTTTCGTGCAAAGCAAATGCACGTCAACGTGTTTAAAAAAAAGATTAATAGCCCCAACGAACTGTCGGGATTCAGAAAAGTAAAATCAAGCCCGGGGAGGTGGACCGTTCAGCGAAAGGCTGATGTATTCGTAACGAGTTTCAATGGAAGAAAAGGAAATAGACTTTTCCCATCCGGAGTTCTGCTGTTCTACAGAAACAGAGATGCTCAAAAAATCTTTAATAAGGTTCTGGAAAATTTTAGAACTCTGCTGCCGGGTGTCAGTGGGTTTATCAGTAAAGGTTTTTACATAATCCGCTAAAGCCTGTTTTATTTTTTTTCCCTGATGATCTTTAACACACACAATGTAGAGGGTATCCCGTAGTAACTTTTGCTTTACCAATTGGTAAACTTCTCCTCCAACTTCAAAATCACCATGGACACGCTCATACTCCTTGCTATCCGTGTGATAGGGGACGGTGAGAGGAACCTTAAACGTCATCTCATCCGCACCCGCGTAGTTGTCATCATCAAGATTTTGAGCTACTTCCTGACTGTATTTAAACTGCACCCCAAGGAAAACGCCATATAGTCCCAGCATGCTCATGAGGAACAGGACTAACATGAATAGGGCAAAAAATCTCTTCAAGGCGTTATCTATTGATGTACATAGATCGGAATACTTAGTTGAAAAACAAAATTGGGCTTATGCAAACGAATGAAAACCTTATTTTCGCTCATTAAACATTAAGGCACCTAGTGCAACGGAATAAAAACTATTTTTTTTGTTTCGAAGAATTCTTCCTTAAAGTAATGCGGGAGCGAGTATAAAGCGTAGGGTTTCTTCAATTCATCCAACTCCTCGTCCAGGTCACCTCCTTTGAGGTAAAGAATGCCGTTGTCGAGAGCATGCAGCGATTCCTTCTTTGTCTTCTGCTGCACCCATCCATAAAATTCCTTCATCCGCGTTACGGCACGACTTATAATAAAATCATATCTGGTTTTTATCTCTTCTCCACGAACTTGCTCCGCCATTACATTTTTCAATCCTAATCCCTCCGCTACATTTTTGACAACGGTGATTTTCTTACCGATGGAGTCCACCAGATGAAAGTTTACTTCTGGAAAAAGAATGGCCAACGGAATGCCGGGAAACCCTCCGCCCGTACCCACATCCAGAATCGCTGCTCCGGGATTAAATGAAACTACTTTGGCAATCCCCAACGAATGCAATACATGATTTACATACAGGTTTTCAATATCCTTTCTTGAAATGACATTGATCTTATCGTTCCACTCCTTATACAAAGGGCCAAGCATCTTAAATTGCTCGCGTTGACGAACAGTAATGTTTGGAAAATAATGTTCAATAATTTCTACTCCATCCATATTCAAAATTCAATGTAAACATCAGACATGTGGCTAGTCCTAAAAACCTAACTATTGTCAGGCTGAGCGTGTCAAAGCCGATTTAGAGGTCCATATGTTTCGACAAGCTCAACATGACAAAGTCTTTAGAACTACCAAATATGCAAATACATTTTGGGTTTATACTCGCTCTGATTATCTTTCACTTTCCAAAAATAGAATGAAAGGATTTCTTAAACTATCCGTACTGCTGCTAATTTTCTCTTCTGCTTGCCATCCTGCAAAAAAAGAGACTCATTCACTGACAACAAAACTTGATTCACTTTTTGCAACCACACCCGATTTCAGCGGGGTGATTTTAATTGCGGATAAGGGGGAAACAATTTATCACAAAAGCTTCGGGTATCTGAATTTTGAAACGAAGGTACCTATGGACACAACAAGTCTCTTTGAGTTGGCTTCTGTCTCCAAGCAGTTTACCGGTATGGTCATGATGATGCTAAAAGAGGAAGGCAAACTTCTGTATGACGATCTTCTGGAAAAATATATTCCCGGTATCCCTTATCCTGGCATTACGATTCGTCACTTACTCAACCACACCTCGGGCCTGCCCGACTACCAAAAGATTATGGACGAGCATTGGGATAAAAGTAAAGCGGCAGGTAATGAAGATATCATTAAGTACTTGATTCAATATCATCCTGCTAAACTTGCCGAGCCCGGAGAAAAATATGAATACAGCAACACAGGTTATGTCCTGTTGGGAAGCATTGCTGAGAAAGCTTCTGGAATTGACTTCGTTGAATTTTGCCGTCAGCGAATATTTAATCCATTGAACATGACGTCAACGGATATCCGAAGTCTGGAAGAAAAAGCCTTAATCAAAAATTTCGCATTGGGTCACGTCTATGTAAAAGAAAAACAACGGTACATCAGAACCGATTCATTTCCCTCCTCCAACTATATCCTGTGGTTAGGCAATCGCAAAGGCCCTGGTCGGATAAGTTCTGTTGCTTCTGATCTGTTGAAATGGGATAGAGCACTCTACACGGAGAAACTAATAAAAAAAGAAACGCTCAAAGAAGCTTTCCTGCCTGCTACGCTTAACAATGATTCAATTTCTAGCTATGGATTTGGCTGGCATATTGAATCATCATCGGTTTTGGGAAAGATAGTCCGGCATAGTGGCGACAATCCCGGATATAAAACTCATATCCTCCGCTATATCGATGCCGATAAAACGGTGATCCTGTTCAGTAACAATGCTCATGAGAATTTTGATACAATCCTGAAGGCCATTGAGCGCCTACTTGAAGAAATCAACACTCCATGAAAATCGGCTTACTGGCGGACACGCACAGTTTTCTCGACCCGAAAATTTTCGATCACTTTAAAGACTGTGATGAAATCTGGCATGCCGGAGATATTGGCGACTCTTCTCTTGTGAATGATCTTGAAAAGTTCAAACCTCTAAAAGCTGTGTATGGAAACATTGATGATAAAAATCTCCAAGCACGCTTTCCGGAAGATCTTCATTGGAACTGTGAAGGGCTAACTATCTGCATGACCCACATTGGTGGTGCACCACCTAATTATAATCCACGAGTAAAAAAACTATTAAAAGAAAATCCTCCTGCCATTTTCATCTGTGGCCATTCCCATATTCTTCGTATCAAAAGAGATTCAACTCTCAATAACATGCTCTACCTCAACCCCGGTGCAGCAGGCAATCACGGATTTCATACCATAAAGACACTGGTGAGGTTTGAAATCAAGGCGAAACAAATCCTGAATATGGAAGTTATAGAGCTAGGAAAGCGTGGGGCTATTTAAATGTTATATCAATTTAATAAACATAAAATACTTGAGGCCCTGAATTGCTAAAAATACAAATGACCAATACATCACTGTTCCACACGATAATATCCCGACACCTTTAAGTAGTGATATCTTCCACCCCTCATTAAAGAATTGTAGTTGCATTCTAAAAAAGAGGAAGAAATAAGAAATAAAAATGATCAACGTTGACAACCGAGTTCCATCCCATTGAGGGATCAGGTTAACCAAATTGGCCACCACAACACAAAAGACAAATTGGCCATAGAAATAGGTGTAAAAAATTATTATTTCCGTAAGATTAAATTTGTGGTTTCGAAAAAAAAGGTAGCCAGATACAGAAATGAATGGTATAATTCCTAAAATATACAAATTGGTATTCTGCTCCATGAACCATTTCATGAATAAATAAAAGTCATCAAATACTTCCCGTGAAAAGTGTCTATGGGAAGTTGCCATAAAATCCCAAAAGAGTTGCGGGTTTTGTTCAGTTTTATTAATTAAAGCTATTAAAATAAGATATACGGCAGTCCACAGCGCCAGGTATTTTAAAGGACTGTAATATTGACTAGTTGCTCCTTTGAGGTAGTTTAAAATCATTTTTCCTGGGCTAGTCCAAAGCTCTTTGAATGTGTGAAGCAATCCGCTATCAATACCCAGAATATTTTCACGGAGGCTCTGCCACAGATAGATTCCCGTGAAGCGCTTAATATTTTTTTGACCGCACGTATTGCAGAACTTACCGTAAAATAGATTTCCACAATTGACGCATGTATTTTCAATTCTATAATCAGGTCTGTTCTCCATTTACAATCTGTTGGGATTTAAATTTAATGAATAACTAACTGTTAGCGAATTGAGCACAAAAGAAATACCTTTAACTTAGATTCAAACTATGGATCAATCTGCATATATCGCTGGTTTCTTTGGGGTTCTTATTGGGATAACGCTTACCGAGCTAATCAAGGGAATTGCAGAAACGCTGAGAAACAGAAGAAGGATAAGGTACTACCTCCCCCATGGAATTATGGTTTTTGCTATCTTCATTCTTATTGTACAAAGTTTCTTTGATTTTCAGTGGCTATCAAGAGATATAACCAACTGGACACCTCTGCTAATAATACGCTTTACTATGCCGTGGATTATTATTTGTCTTTGTTCCTATTTGGCATTCCCTTCCTTTGAAGGAACTCACATTATCCATTTCAAAGATCACTTCAATAAATCTGCTTCCGGGGCATATAAGTTTGGTGCTGTACTCATTCCCATGATCGTGATCGTTAACATAGTTTCTTTGGGTCTTGCTCTGTTTCATTTTGAAAATCTCATTATGCTATTTTTTCTGGCCTTAATCATTTTGTGCCTCGTGTTTAAAAAAGACTGGCTAACACTTATTCCCCTTTGTCTTGGGACGTGCTATTTACTTTATCACGCTTTTAATTATTGATTTGAGTTAGGGTAAATAATTTTATAGCAAAGGCAGTCTGAAAAAATTCGATTGTGATGGAGAAAAAGAAACGCGATTATATTTTTCTGTTGGTCTTTATGATACTTTCTTTCATAAGCCTCAGTCCCTTAGCAAAGTTAAGTTCGCCAGGCAGCAGTTACCCAACCATCGTATCTGGAGTGATCATGGTACTTTGGTATATTGTCCTTTTTCGTGTGACTTCAAATTTTTATGCTAGCAAATGGGTCAGGGGTGCCTACGCGTTACTCCTTATTTTTCAACTGTGCTTTAATGCGTACATCAACTTGCAAGACAATACTGCAATAGCCGCATTAGTAGTACCTGCCTCCATCGGCTATTTAGCAAACTTCATAGGTTTCAGTCTTGTGTTTTACATTTTACTCAAAGATATTTTTTTGCAAAAACATGATTTGACCTACAGCCTGTTAGGGGCTTCTAATATTTATTTCATGATCCCAATGCTCTTTTGCTACGTGTACAGTTTGGTGGCCGTGCAAGATCCATCACTCGTTCACGCAGATCCATTTGTTATCAAAACTGTCTTGTTCAATTGTTTGGATTACAGTTGGTATGTGCTGGCCTGCATTGATTATCCCGGAGAAAAAATCGGTGAGGCAATTCAATCTATTGCTATTCTCGAGTCAATTTCTGCAAATCTGTTTATTGTTTTCATCATCGGCCGGTTAATGAGTAAATAAATGTGAAGTGATTCTAATCTCCTGCAATAAAAAATGGGCGCTGTACATATAATAGGCGGAGGTATAGGAGGGCTCATGCTGGCTAAAGCTCTTCATCGTGCAGGTATTGACTTCCACTTATATGAACAGGCGCCACAGTTAACAGAAGTGGGTGCGGCAATCGGCATTTCAAAAGCAGTACTTGACATTTTAGAAATGCTGGGTCTTGATCGACAGGTAAAAAATAGTGGAAGTGTTACACAGCACGTTCGTTTTGAAGATAAAAATCTAAACGTGATCCGTGCCGTTACCGCCAAGTGGCCAGGCGTTATTATACATCGTGCAAAGCTGATAGATATATTAGCTTCTGGTTTGCCGAAAGAGAAAATTCATTTAAACAAAAAGTTTATCCGGGTTACTAGCGAGCCTGATTTTTCAATACTTCGGTTTTCAGATGGCTTTGAGATAAAATCCGACTGCACGGTCATGGCAGACGGCATCCAATCATTGGCTCGCAACCAGCTTTTCCCAGAAATAAAAATACGGTCTGCCGGACAAACCATCTGGCGGGGAATCACCACCATTCAATTGCCAGAACAGTATTCGAATACTTTCACTGAAATATGGGATGACTCAAAACGTTTTCTCTTTGCCCCGATGGATTCAAACACAGTATGCTGGCTAGCTATAAAAAATGGAACTTTTGTAGCCCAGGAAAGCCCCGATACTATTCGTCAGGAATTACTTAATTCATACAATCACTTTCACCCTCTCCTAAAAGAACTACTATTAAAGTCTTCCAATTTTATTAGAAATGAATTAACAGATTTGGGTACTGAGAAACTAAATTGGTATCATAATAAAATTGTTTTCATTGGTGATGCTATTCATGCTACTACACCTAACTTAGCGCAAGGTGGGTGTCAGGCGATGGAAGACGCATTTTGCCTTGCGCACCTAATGAAAAATTCCACTGGAGATTTTTCAAATTTATTCCCTTTGTATCAAAATTTAAGAAACAAGAAAGTATCCTATATAATCAAAACTTCGTGGCGATTTGGGAAAATGATGGACAGTCCATTAAGAACTTTCATCATGAACTGTTTTTTTAAGTATGCTCCAAATAGTTTCTTTGTACGGCTGGAGAGAAGACTAAATGATCTTTCTTATTTAAGTGATGTTACACAAAAACAATAAATAAGACGTCATCTCAACGGAAGCATAACTGATCCCGATAACTATCGGGATATTTATGGAGAATAAATTGGTAGATTTCTCGCTCACGCTCGAAACGACCTTGATTGTTTTGTTAACATAAGTTATTTAAATCGCAACAATTAAGGCAAAAGAAAAGGTCAAACCAATTAAGTCTGACCTTCCCAATTGAGTTGGAGATATACTAAGCCTTCTTCTTTGCGGCTTTAGCCTTAAATTCTTCTTTGATCTTTTCGATGTCTACACTCTTAATCACGGGCTTGAAGTTTTGATTCTTCAACGTGGTTCTTCTGCGCGAAGCTTTAGACTTATCTTTACGGTTTTTTCTTTTAAGACGGGTTACTGACATGACTTTTCTGTTTAAAGAGCCGCAAAATTAACCGGGATTTCCGGTAATGCAAAAAAGATTAGCCCGATTTCACACAAACCACTTGCATTCAATGCTTCAAAACGTCATAATTCTTCAATTTCTCCGTAAATACTGATTAGTTTTGCCTCTTCACCATGGAAAAACCAAGTTTACCCAAAGGCACCCGCGACTTCGGTCCCGCCCAAATGGCCAAGCGCCAGTTCATTATCGATAGCATTAAGAAGGTATTTCAGACTTATGGCTTCCAACCCTTAGAGACTCCTGCCATGGAGAATCTGGAGACACTTACCGGGAAGTATGGAGAGGAAGGCGATCAGCTTTTGTTCAAGATTTTAAACTCTGGTGATTTCCTTAAAGATGCCGATTCGAAAAAACTTGAAACCCGAAATTCGAAACTTCTCACTTATGAGATTGCAGATAAGGGATTAAAATATGATCTAACAGTCCCCTTCGCCCGCTATGTAGTCATGAATCGTCATGATATCACTTTTCCATTCAAGCGTTATCAAATCCAACCCGTATGGCGGGCAGATCGTCCGCAGAAAGGAAGGTATCGTGAGTTCTATCAATGCGATGCTGATGTAGTGGGTACAGATTCTTTGATTTGTGAAGCAGAGATTATTCTGATCATCAGAGACACCTTTAAGTTATTAGGTATAATCGATTACTCTATTAAGATTAACCACCGCGCTATACTTTCAGGTCTGGCCGAAATTGCCGGAGCGAAAGGAAATGAATCCTCGTTATTCGTAGCAATCGACAAACTGGATAAAATCGGAGAAGCTAAAGTAAAAGAAGAACTTCAAACGCGTGGCTATGATGAGAAAGGCCTTGTTGCTCTTTTTGAAATATTAAACTTTAAAGGCAGCACCGCTCAAAAGGTTGATTTCCTCACTGAAAAATTTTCAAAATCAGTCGTTGGACAGAAGGGGATCACAGATTTCAAAGAAGTGTTGAGTTTACTGAGCAGTTATGGTGCCACAGAAGATCACGTTGAGTTTGACATAGCCCTGGCTCGTGGCCTGAGTTACTATACCGGAGCCATCTTCGAGGTAAAAATCAGCAACGTATCCATCGGCAGTGTAAGTGGTGGTGGACGCTACGATAATCTGACCGGTGTTTTTGGTATGCCTGGAGTTTCCGGTGTTGGATTCTCTTTTGGGGTCGATCGTTTATGTGATGCACTGGAAGAATTAAATCTCTTCTCCAAGGATACTCAAATCTCTTCTAAAGTAATGATTGCGCACATGGATGAAGGGACGATGAAGTATGGTTTAAAAGTCGTTCACGTCTTACGTCAAATTGGGATAGCCTCCGAAATCTATCCCGACCAAACCAAATTGAAAAAACAGCTTGAGTTTGCCAACAAGAAGATGATTCCCTTTGTGATCGTCATCGGTTCTGACGAAATGAAAGACGGGCAATTGACCATCAAGAACATGGAAACAGGGGAGCAACAAAAGCTTTCAATAGAAGATATTATTTCCAAATTTTTGACTACCTAAAAATAATTCAAATTGAAATCAACTCACCAAATTTCAAGCAAGACTTTAATCCTTAAAGATATTGATGGTATTCTTCACGGCCACTCCAAAATTGCTTTGTCGGAGGAGTCTAAAGTGAAAATCAATCGTTGCCGGGAATACCTCGATCAAAAAATTACAAGTTCCTCCACGCCCGTTTATGGTATCAATACCGGCTTTGGATCTCTTTATAATAAACACATTCCAAAAGAAGACCTTGAAAAACTTCAGACCAACCTGGTAAAATCGCATGCCTGTGGTACTGGACCTGAAGTCCCAAAAGAAATTGTGTTGCTTATGCTTTTTCTGAAGGTGCAGTCCCTCTCCTATGGCTATTCTGGCGTGCAATTACAAACGGTGCAGCGTTTGGTAGATATGTTCAATGAACGCATCATGCCAAAAATCTATGAGATGGGTTCATTGGGTGCATCGGGTGATCTTGTGCCGCTTGCTCATCTATCACTTCCTTTGATTGGCTTAGGCGAAGTTCATTATCTCGGTAAGATCTATTCAGGCGATGAAGTACTAAAAATACTCAATTGGGAGCCCCTCCATTTCAAATCAAAAGAAGGATTGGCTTTACTCAATGGAACTCAATTCATGAGTGCGTATGGAACATGGTGTCTGATCCACGCTCACCGTATTGCCAAGCTTGCAAATATTATTGGAGCATTATCACTGGATGCTTTTGATGGAAGGATTGAACCCTTTGATGAATTGGTGCATCACATCCGTCCGCAGAAAGGTCAGGCTACAGTTGCCAAAGCAATCAAAAAACTTTTAGCAGGAAGCACCATCATAACACAAGCCAAAAAGCACGTACAAGATCCGTATTCTTTCCGTTGCATTCCGCAAGTACATGGCGCTTCTGCAGATGCTATCGACTATGTCAACTCAGTGATGTTGGCAGAGATAAACGGGGTGACAGACAATCCTAATATTTTCCCGGATGATGACAAGATTATTTCTGCTGGCAATTTTCATGGACAGCCGTTGGCCTTAGCGTTGGATTTCCTGGCCATTGCCTTATCGGAATTAGGAAGTATTTCAGAGCGAAGAACCTATCAATTGATTTCAGGTGTGCGGGATTTGCCAAATTACCTTATCGCCAATCCGGGTATCAATTCAGGTCTTATGATGCCTCAATATACCGCTGCTTCACTGGTGAGCCAGAACAAACAACTTTGCACTCCCGCTTCGGTAGACTCTATTGTATCTTCCAATGGACAAGAAGATCACGTGAGCATGGGCGCTAATGCCGCCACCAAAGCCTATCGGGTTGTTAATAACCTCTATTCCATTCTTGCCATCGAATTGATAACTGCTTCGCAGGCGTTGCATTTCAGAAGGCCTCTGAAAACCTCCCCTTACCTGGAGGAGTTTGTGAATAATTTTCGGGTTCAGGTACCGTTTATCGAAACCGATCGTTTACTTCATGATGATATCATCAATGCCGAAAAATTCTTGAAGGGAATTAAATTAGAGGGGTGACAAAGAAAATTATTTTACTGAGTGGGTTTATGACATTGGCAGTTATGGCTAATGCACAATACGTGAGCCGTCTCGGAAAATTTCAGGTAGATCAAAAGAAAGGTTGCGTTCCTTTTACCGTCACCATTACCGATACTAACCTGCTGACCACGGGCGAATGCACCGCCTTGAAACCTTGTAATATGGATTACGAAGGAAAAGGACAGCAACAGAACCTCTTCACGTATACGTACACTACTCCGGGCACTTTCAAGTTATCTGTACTTTATCAGAGTACTGGCTCAGATGATATCACCATCACGGTTGATCCAAACATCAAACCCGACTATGAAGTCTACACGTGTTCCTCCAATCGAGTTTCATTGAAAGTCACAAACAAAGACTATGACCAGTATATCATTGATTTTGGAGATGGAACTCCAACCCTTCAGGTGCCCATAAGCAATAATGTTATTGGACCACATCAATATTCGGCATCCGGAAACTTCACGATTAGTGTAAGAGGGCAAAACTTAAATTCAGCTCCGAATTGCACACCCATGACGAATAACTTTTCTGCCCTTGCAACATTGCCCGCGCCTAAAATCACAACACTTACGTCCATTGATGCTACCAACTTAACCCTAGATTTTGCTACCGCAGCCAATATCCAGTACAGGTTAGAAATTGCATTGAATAGCTCGACCTCATTCCAATTGTATCAAACACTATACGGAGTGAATACCCTTGCCATTCCAAATCTAAAATTGGATGAGAATTATTATTGCTTCCGGCTTGGCGCTTATGATCCTTGCACTACTTTAAGCACTTACTCACCTACTGTCTGTAGCCACAAGTTTACACTCAATGTTCAAAGTGGGGTTAATAAATTAGCCTGGGTATCGGGAACGTCTGGAGTTTCTAGTATTGAAATACAACGAGATGCTACACCTTACACAACTATTCCTGGAGCACCACTCCTATTTGATGACAAGGATGTTACTTGTAAGGTCAACTACTGTTATATCGTTACCAACAATTATTCCAATGGCAGCAAAAGTATCTCCTTGGAAAAATGCGGAACCTCTTTTGCTAACGCCTCACCGACCAGAATAGAAAACACTACTGCCGTGGTCAATGAATCGGGGCAAAGTGTTGACCTCACCTGGATTCAAGACCCGAAGTTTAAACCGAAGGACTATTCCATCTTCAGAAGGTCAAATGCAGATGCATTCGATGTGCTTACCCTCAGCAAAGAAGTAAAGTATACCGATGCAAGCTATACGACTGGAGGAAACTTCTGCTATCGCATCGATTATTCTGATGAATGTGATAATCTAAGCTCAGCAGGACTAATTATTTGCCCCCTACGCCTGACGGGCTTCATGGACAATAAGAATGTCATTTCTCTTTCCTGGAATGGTTATAAAGGCTGGAAGAATGGAGTGAAGAACTATATTGTTCAGAAGTTTAACAAAGCAGGCGCATTGCTAAAAAACTTTACGGTCACCGACACTGTATTTGTTGATGATCAACCCGATCCAAATAACCAGGCCATATCGTATTCCGTAAAAGCCAATAGTAAAGATGCTGGACTAAACCCCTCGGTATCCAACACGCTTCCGTTCATCAAAGAGGCAAATTTATTTTATGCCACTGCGTTTACTCCAAATGGAGACAAACTGAATGACACTTTTACGGTATCAGGTCAGTTCATTGTAAAAATGAATTTGAAAATTTTTGACCGCTGGGGCGCAATGATCTTTTATACGGAGAAGAATGAACCCTGGGACGGACATGCTGAAGGAGGGAAACTCTTGCAAGAAGGACCTTATATCTGGAAAGCTGATATTACCGATCTTGCCGACCGCAATTTCTCAGAATCGGGAACGATTTATCTTATGCAAAAAGGGAAGTAGCAACAAAATACTAAGTCGCAAAGCTTGTGGTGAACCTAATTCTATCCCTTTGCGCTCTTGGCGTCCTTCACGTAAAAATGATATTCCTATTTATTTACCTTTGCACCATTAAACACTGCGGCTTATGTTCGACATGATGAAAATGATGGGGAAGGTGAAGGAGGTTCAGGCGAAGATGAAAGAAGCACAGGAAAATCTGGTGCATATTAAAGCCAATGGCGAATCAGGGGGTGGGATGGTGAAGGCTACTGTGAATGGTAAAAAACAACTTATCTCACTGGATATTGACCCGATCTTACTGAAAGCAGAAGATAAAATGGTGTTACAAGACCTCGTGGTAGCGGCTGTCAATAAAGCTTCAGAAGAAGCCGACATTTTAGCGAAAGAAGAAATCCGGAAAAGTACTGATGGTTTGCTGCCCAATATACCGGGCATGGACTTAAGCAGCATGTTGGGATGATGAAGGTAGCAGTTGTCATTCTTAATTTCAATGGCAAAGAATTGCTGCAAAAATTTTTACCTTCAGTAGTTCGGTTTAGTCCTTCCGCGAAGATCATTTTAGCAGATAATCACTCCGCTGACGGCTCTGTCGAAATGGTTCGCAAAGAATTTCCATTGATAGAGATCATTTCAATCCCAGAAAACCGTGGATTCTGTGGTGGCTACAATTATGCTTTACAAAAAATAGAAGCCGAGTATTATGTGCTTCTTAACTCAGATGTTGAAGTAACAGCAGGATGGATAGAACCCATCATTGAACTATTTGAAAGGGATAAAACCATTGGAGCTGTTCAACCCAAAATCCTTTCCTATCACCGTAAGGATCAATTTGAGTATGCCGGTGCAGGAGGAGGTTTTATCGATACATTAGGCTATCCCTTCTGCCGGGGAAGAATATTTAATGCACTAGAGGAAGATCAAGGACAATTCAATGATACACTTCCCGTCTTTTGGGCTTCAGGAGCCTGCCTCTTTATCCGGTCTTCTCTTTTTCACAACGCAGGAAGGTTAGATGAAGATTTCTTCGCACATATGGAAGAGATCGATCTTTGCTGGCGACTTCAAAAGCTAGGTTTTAAGATTTACTTCCAAGGTAATAGCACAGTCTATCATGTTGGTGGAGGCACACTTTCAAGGTCTAGTCCAAAAAAAACCTATTTCAATTTTAAAAACGGATTGAGTTTGATTCTCAAAAATATGAGTGGCGGTGAATTAGTTTATAAACTCCCTCTCCGTATCCTGTTGGATTGGGTAGCCGCTGTAAAGTTTCTGCTTCAGGGCTCCGGTAAAGATTCCCTGGCGGTAATGAAGGCACACGCTCACTTTCTGAAAGGGGTTAGAAAAGATTTCGCAAAAAGGGATAAGAACGAACCAAAAGCGCTACCGATTTATCATCGGTCAATAGCCTTTGATCACTTCGTATTGAGGAAAAATAAGTTTGGTGACTTGAGATTTAATAATCCCAAATAGTGCTTCTCCTGCGCAGATGCTTCCGCATATTCATGACAAATGCCAGCGCCAGATAGATTATAATAGGCGACCCAAACGTAAGAAAGGAGGCGTAAATGAAGAAAAGCCTGATGCTGGAAGTTGCTATTCCCAGCTTCTCTCCCAGTCGGGTGCATACCCCAAAAGCGTGGTGTTCAAAAAAATGTTGAAGTCGCGTAATTAGGTCATTCATGTCAAATCCCGTTATTCTCGCTGTTTACCTGAGTTAAAAGCTCTTTATCGACTTAAAAACCAACTCGCAAAGATAAGCACCTTCTTGAGCAATTCGGGTGGCTCCAAATCTTATTTTTTTGACTATAATTGCAAAAAAAAGCATATAAATGTAGCTTTGCCACTCCTAAGAAAAAACTTAAAACTAATCCCATGAGAAAATTATTGTACGCATTCCTTATCACCGGTGCGTTGACCTTCACAGGCTGTACTTTACCCCAAATGGTAAAGCTGGCCAAAGAGCAGAAATTAGAGGCCACCCCTAATCCTTTGGAAGTACACAAAGACACCGTAAACTTCAGTTTATCGGCTAACCTTCCGGTAAAAATGCTGAAGAAAGGAACAGCCTACACCTTGAATACTTTCTATAAGTATGGAGACAGTGAATTAGCGTTAGATCCTATTCCTTTCAAGGCAGAGGACTATCCTAACTCCAGCACTGAACAGCCAAAAGTAACGAAGGCTTTTATGTTCCCTTACAAAGATGCTTACAAGACAGGGACGGTTGAAGTTCAGGGTGTTGCTTCTAAAGGAACAAAATCCAAGACTACTGAGCGTTTGCCAATAGCTACCGGAATAATTACTACTTCTAAGCTTGTTCAGAATTCTTATTTCGCTGCCTTTGCAGATCATGGTTACAATAACCAGGAAGAAATTACTCCCGTGATCATCCCCGATTTCATTTTTGAACGCGGTAAGTCCGTATTGCGCACATCTGAAATGAAAAGCGACAAGGCAAAGCAATTAGATGCGTTCATCGCTTCTAAAAACGTAACCCGTACGGTAACCATCACTGGTACTCACTCACCAGAAGGTGCTGAGCGTATCAACAGCAAACTGTCTGAAGAGCGTGCAGCAGCTATCGAAAAATACTACCGTGCGCAAATGAAGAAGTACGACTATCAGGCAAAAGCAAATGAGATCAAATTTATTCTTAAGCCAATCGTAGACGACTGGACCGAATTCAAAAATGCATTAGCAGGTTATGCCGGCATATCATCTGATGAGAAATCAGAATACCTCAACATCATCAATTCAGGTGGTTCTTTTGAAGAGCAGGAGAAACAATTGAAGAAACTAAAGACTTACAATAAAGTATTTAAAGATGTTTATCCAGGTTTACGCGCTGCTAAAACTGAAATTCTTACCCTCAAGGTGAAGAAGACAGAAGCAGAGATTGCGGTATTGGCGAAACAAATCACCCAGGGTCAGGCCAATGCAGATGCACTTTCTTTCGAAGAACTGATGTATGCCGGTACACTTACCCCTTCTTTGGACGAGAAAGCCGCTATCTACGAAGCCGCTACGAAGAAAGGTGCTTACTGGAATGCGCATAACAACTTAGGCGCAACCTACATTGCTCAGGCCATTGAAAACCCTTCACGCGCTTCTGAACTCGCTGACAAAGCTTCTGCTCAATTAGAAATTGCAGCAAAAGTGAGAGAAACTCCAGAAGTACATGCTAACATGGCAACCATTTCACTTTGGAAAGGCAATCCTTACAAAGCAGCAAGTCATGCAAAGGCAGCTCTTAACGGTGCCAATAGTGATGTAACCCGCGGTGTAAACGGAATTAAAGGAGCCTGTGAAATTTACATGGCCAATTACGATGCAGCCGTTCGTTCTGAGTCAGCAGCTGTTGAAACAGACGTGAATCTTTTCAACAAAGGATTGGCTCAATTACTTACTAAGGATTATGCAAACGCTACAACCTCATTTGGTGAATCTACCCGCAAGAATGCAAACTACGCTGTTGCTTTCTACGGAGCAGCTATTGCAGCCGCTCGTTCAGGAAATGGAGACGGAGTAGTAAGCAATTTATCAAGTGCAGTTAAGATCGATCCTAGCTTGAAAGACAAAGCTTTGACTGATCTTGAATTCAGCAAGTTCGCTACAACGGATTCTTTCAGAAACGCTCTCAAATAATATCAAAAAATTGAATTTTAAACCCCGGTCGTTATGGCCGGGGTTTTTTGTTTAATTGGAAGTTCGAGATAATCTAAGTGAGGTAGAACTCCAGAAAACCCTGTTAAATCCAAAATGATCCTTTAAAAATCCCTCGTAATCCTTTCTTACTGTTAATACGGATACTATTTTTGATGCCCAAACAAGCGATCGTATGAGAGAAATCCAATTCAGAGAAGCCCTGCGCGAAGCCATGAACGAGGAGATGAGAAGAGATCCGCGCGTGTTTCTCATGGGCGAAGAAGTGGCCGAATACAATGGCGCTTATAAAGTAAGCCAGGGCATGCTTGATGAATTTGGTCCTGAAAGGGTTTTGGATACTCCCATTGCTGAATTAGGCTTTGCCGGGATCGGTGTTGGAGCTGCCATGAATGGCATTCGGCCAATCATTGAGTTCATGACGTTCAATTTTTCATTGGTAGCCATCGATCAAATTATTAATGCCGCTGCAAAAATGATGTCGATGTCCGGAGGGCAATTTAACATCCCCATCGTTTTCCGGGGGCCTACCGGAAATGCCGGAATGCTGAGCTCACAACATTCACAAAACTTTGAAAATTGGTTTGCTAATTGTCCCGGATTAAAAGTAGTGGTGCCCTCCAATCCTTATGATGCAAAGGGCTTGTTAAAAACAGCCATTCGTGATGAAGATCCTGTCATCTATATGGAATCTGAAATTATGTACGGTGAGAAGGGTGAGGTTCCTATAGAAGAATACCTGATTCCTATTGGATTGGCGGATATCAAAAGAGCAGGAACCGATGTAACGATTGTCTCTTTCGGGAAGTTTATGAAGGTCGCGCTGAACGCAGCTGTTGAACTGGAGAAGGAAGGCATCTCTGCAGAAGTGATCGATCTTCGTTCCGTTCGTCCTATTGATTATGCTACTGTGGTGGCTTCGGTCAAGAAAACCAATCGCCTTGTCATTGTTGAAGAAGCCTGGCCCCTTGCTGCCATCTCTTCAGAGATTACTTACCATATTCAAAAGCATGCCTTCGATTACCTGGATGCTCCAATCCATCGTATCAATAGTCTTGACGTTCCACTGCCCTATGCTCCTACATTGATTGACGCCATTCTACCCAATGTGGCCAGAACAGTGAAAGCGGTAAAGGCGGTGATGTATAGGGATTAAGATCAGGCTTTCTAGTTTCATTTTTTTATTGCCTTCGGATCCAATCTCCACACCTTATTAATATCATGGGCTGTTATCCATACAGCACCCTGACCAGCCCGCACGGCTCCGCTTCCTGCCGGTGGTCCAAATTTCCTGATCACTGTATTTGATTTCGGATCAATCACCAGCATTAACTGCTGCTTAACTCGTACCCAAACAAAACCTTCACCTGCTGAAATATCTCCTCCCGTACCGGGTGCCTGACATTCAATGGTAGCTACTATTTTATTTGAAGCGGGATCAATACGTGAAACGGAGCCATCCACCTGGTTAAGTGCCCAAACCCCGCCTTCGCCAACCGCCAGAAAGCGCGGCTGAACACCTACAGGAATGGTAGCTATAACAGTATTGGTTTTAGGATCAATGCGTTGAACAGAACCAGGTTCCTTCGTTGAAACATCACCGATGTTAGTAATCCAAATCGAACCAAACCCGGCCATCGCGGCAAATGAATTCTCCTTCACAGCAATTTGAGCAACTACTTTATTATGCTCCGGATCTATTCGTGTCAAAACTCCTTTCGCATCAGACAATACCCATACACCATGCTTATCTGCCACGATGCTTCCTTCATCGTTGGCGATTGTCAACGGAATTCTGGCAATGATCGAATTACTCTTTTCAGAAATCCGGATAATGGCTTTATCGCCACAACTGGCCACCCATACCGAACCAAAACCGATGGTGAAGGCAGCGCAAGGTGCATTGACGGTCACTTCGGCAATGATGCTGTTTTTTTTAGGATCAATCCGCTGAAGCAAGTTTAATCCGCCATTCGAAATCCAAACTGACCGCTTACTAATCTCGATCCAATCGGGGTAGCCTTTGACCTCCAGTGTGGCGGTGGCAACTTCACTAATATCTATCGCTTCCTGAGCATAGCAGAGTGATGATAAAAATAAAAAAGACAGGAATGGAAACAGGTTCTTCATAATCTTGATGAAGAGGCAAGCAGAATTTTCCATGCCTCCGCTACTCTCCCTTCACTCAAATATTTCTTAGCAATCAAATGGATGGACTCATCACTTTGTTTTAACATGCTTAACCCTTCGTGAGAAGATTTAAAGAGTTCAATACTTTCAACATCATGCAATGTCAATGCGCTTCCTAAAATACCGAGGTCATTTCCCGTCAGTATAGTACTATTGCGTATGCGTGCAGGTATCCTGTCTACCCCTATACTAATTTTATCCGCAGGCTTAGGGACAGTGAATACATTTTCGCCCTGAGCGCGACAATAATAATCGCCTCCCATACGCGCCACCGCATCTACTTTATGTGGATTAATTTTTCCTGACTCATCAAAAATTTCATCATTAAAATGAGCGAGTAGCACTTCACAAATAACAAGATTACCGGCTCCCCCTTCATTGCCTAATGGAATGACCTGATTGACTTTACACTCGAATGAAGCCGGAGACTCGCCCACGCGTGGTGGCTTGACACGCTCTGAGGGTACTTCTGTAAACCCGGCCTTATAGAACTCATTCACTCCTTTGGGAAATTCCACACTCGCCAAAGAGGTTTGTTGAACCATTCGATGGCTGACAATATTAATTACCACTTCAGGAACATCCAGCACATTCTGAAGCGTATGCTTAGTTGTATTGTCCCTCACTCTTCGTGAAGGAGAAAAAACAAGGATAGGAGGATTCATGCTAAACATATTGAAGAAACTGAACGGACTAAGGTTCACGTTTCCTTCTTTATCGATGGAACTGACAAATGCAATTGGACGGGGAGATACGGTCGCCTGTAGATAGCCTTGCAATTTAATAACGGGAATAGTCTTAGGATCGATAACCATCGCTATTTTTTTTTTACAAGTCGAACGAATGCGGCACCAAAAACGATAATCAAAATAACCGGCAACAAGAAGACGCCATACTTAAAGTAAATACCTGTATGACTATAGGCTCCTTTAGAGAAATCCATGAATAGCTTAGCCAGTAGACCTGAACAGACCACAACAAGAAAGAAAAGAAGTATCCCGCCAAGGGTCTTACTCAACCCCTTCTTTCTTTCCAGATAAATAATCAGTTCGCCAAAGACCATAGCCGAGCCAACGACAATTGAAACCGTAAGCATTGCCCTTGGAAATGTTCTAAGGTAATTGTACTTGTAAATCAACAGTCCGACTTTGCCCATCAAATTGGGTTTGGCCAGAAGCAGGCTATCAATAACCGATAGCAGCGCCATGACGATAAAGAAACCGAATTTCATTTAGTTAGATTTTAACATCAATTCAAAGTTAAGAGGCTGATACTATTTTTCCACTGCACTCACCAAACCCAATTCTTACACCGTCTTTCTCACAATATCCTCTCATGATTACCTTATCTCCGTCCTGAATAAATTTTCGCTCTGATCCATCCTGCAACTTGATTGGAGTCTGCCCATTGGATGTCAGTTCAAGCAAAGAGCCATAAGAACCTGCATCAGGGCCACTAATTGTTCCTGACCCGTGCAGATCACCCACCTGAATATTGCAGCCATTTATGGTATGGTGCGCCAACTGCTGACTGATATTCCAATACATATACTTGAAGTTGGACTTGCAAATTGAAGATGCTATTGAACGATCGGGTTGCAGGAGTACTTCCAACTCAATATCAAAATTTCTTTTTCCATCCGCAATCAAATAAGGTAATACCGGAGGGTCTTGTTTAGGCCCACTAATACGGAATGGTTCCAGCGCATCCAATGTAACAATCCAGGGTGAAATGCTAGAGCCAAAATTCTTTCCAAGGAAAGGGCCCAGTGGCACATACTCCCATTGTTGAATATCTCTTGCAGACCAATCATTGAAAAGCACAAAACCAAAAATATGATCCTCTGCTTCCTGAGTGGATATGGATGTTCCCAACTTCGATTCAGTACAAGTAATAAATGCAACTTCCAATTCAAAATCCAGTTTCTGGCTTGCGCTAAAGATAGGCGCATCAGAGTCGAGCAGTTTAATCTGTCCTTTTGGTCTTCGAATCGGAGTACCCGAAATGACAATGGAAGATGCTCTTCCATGATAGCCCACCGGCAAATGTTTCCAATTAGGGAACAAAGCGTTCTTGGGATCACGAAACAAAGAACCCACATTGGTAGCATGCTCTTCGCTGCTGTAGAAGTCGGTATAGTTAGGAACACGAATTGGCATGAGCATCTGCACCTCCTGCATTGGAATTAATGCAATCTCGCGCGCAGCGCCATTCGATTTCAAGGCAACATTATCGTGCTGAAGCAACTCAGAAACACGCTCACGTACCTGCCCACCTTTCTTTCTGCCAAGCGATAAAAAATCGTTTAAATATCGTTGATTAAAAATTCCCGGAGGAAGATCCAGCCCCGTCAGATAACCATTCTCCTGGAGATAAACGAGGTCAAGCACATGATTGCCAATAGCAACTCCTGCCACCGGGGACAAGTATCGGGTTTTGAATATCCCGAAAGGCAGATTTTGAATGGGGAAATCAGAGTTGGGTGGAACTTCTACCCAGCTTTTCAGCTGAGGATTATTGGCTTGGATCATAGTAGCAAAAGCTTTTTCAAAGCTAACCTCAAAGAAGCAGCTTCGCAATTTGCGAATGCAAAGATTACCTTGAATGTGAGATGACTGATTGACCCAAGGAATTAATAGATTTACAAAAATCCTGCTTGGAAATGATTCACCATTATAAAACGAGATAGTAATGCTTCCAACAGAGTTTGAGGTCAGGATGAAAGAGCAGCTTGGTGAAAGCTATTCCGATTTTCATCACGCACTTCAGAACGTACCACCTGTCAGTATTCGACTCAATCCAAAAAAACCTATTGACAAAGAATATGGGGACCCTATACCCTGGACGAGTGAAGGGAGATATCTAAGCTCACGCCCTGTATTTACGTTAGATCCTCACCTTCATGCAGGTGCCTATTACGTTCAGGAAGCTAGTTCTATGTTTTTAGAACAGGCGGTGATCCAATCAATTGATAACGCTAAACCATTGAGGGTGTTAGACCTCTGTGCAGCTCCGGGAGGTAAGTCAACTCACTTATTAAGCTTGCTTAACTCAAAAAGCCTACTCGTCTCCAATGAGGTCATTCGTTCGCGCGCTTCCATTTTATCAGAAAACATCCAAAAGTGGGGACATCACAATGTTATTGTCACAAACAGTGACCCGGAAGATTTTCTAGCCCTCGAAGGTTTCTTTGATCTCATTATAATAGATGCACCCTGTTCAGGTGAGGGCTTGTTCAGAAAAGATTCAGGCGCCATGAACGAATGGTCACCCGCTGCCATCGAACTCTGCTGTCATCGCCAACAAAGAATATTAAGCGCAATATGGCCTACCCTAAAACAGGGAGGCGTGCTGATGTATAGCACTTGCACATACAATGAAAAAGAAAATGAAGAGAATTTACTTTGGCTGAAGAATAAAAGAGAATTGGAATTCATCTCCATTAAATGTCCGGATGCATGGGGGACTCAAGAAGTAAACAAAGGAGCTCTGACAGGCTATCGCTTTTATCCGCACCAGGTAAAAGGTGAAGGCCTTTTTATCTCTATTATGCGTAAACTCGAAGCAACCCAACCGATCAAGATAAAACCACGCTTTGGATTGCAACTAGTCCCTTCGAAAACCAAAGATCGATTAAGGGATTGGCTTCATAATTTTGAGGAGAAGGAATTGATCGCGCTGGATGATTTAATTTGTATGATCCCCAAAGACAGAGTTACTGATTTGGAGTATCTAATTAGCAACCTAAAAACTGTTTTGAAAGGAACAGCGGTGGCAACTCAGAAACATGAAAAATTAGTTCCCGAGCACGCCTTCGCCCTCAGCATTGAAATCAACAAGGGAATATTTACCCAATTGAATCTGACTAAAGATCAAGCATTGTCATTCTTAAGAAAGGAAAACCTTATGCTTGCTGAAGGACAAAAAGGGTTTGCTCTCGTCAACTATGAAGGCTCCACCCTGGGATGGGTAAATCTCCTGGGAAACAGAGTTAATAATTTATATCCGTCCTCGTGGAGAATACGAATGGAGTCAAAAAGTACCTTTCAGTAAAGCTCTTTGGAATTGAAATCCAGCCAGTTCTTTGGCTAATGCCCTTCCAGCTCTTATTTTTACGGCCCCCAACAATCGGGCAATTTCTGTAATGACTATGTCACTATCCACCAAATACAATCCTGCCGAAGTTGAAGATAAATGGTACCACTATTGGATGAAGAATGGATTTTTCCGTTCCGAACCTAATCCTGCTAAAGAGCCCTACACCATTGTAATTCCTCCTCCCAACGTAACGGGAGTGCTCCATATGGGGCACATGCTCAATAATACCATCCAGGACATCTTGATACGAAAGGCCCGCATGGAAGGCAAAGAAGCCTGCTGGGTGCCGGGAACAGACCACGCTTCTATCGCCACAGAAGCCAGAGTGGTGGCCATGCTCAAAGAAAAAGGAATTAAGAAATCAGACCTGAGCCGGGATGAATTTTTGAAGTATGCGTGGGAATGGAAAGAGAAGTATGGTGGAATTATCCTGGAACAATTGAAAAAACTGGGAGCGTCCTGTGATTGGTCGCGTACAAAATTTACCATGGATGACAATTACTATGATGCCGTGATTGATGTCTTTATTGACCTTCATAAAAAAGGGAACATCTATCGGGGCATGCGGATGGTGAATTGGGACCCTGCTGGGAAAACTGCCCTCTCGGATGATGAAGTGAACTATAAGGACGTTCAAACAAAACTTTACTACATCAAGTATACTATTGAAGGAGGTAAAGATGAATTTGTTACCGTTGCAACGGTAAGGCCGGAGACCATCATGGGTGACTCTGCGATCTGCATCAACCCCAATGATGAACGTTACAAGCACCTGAAAGGAAAAAAGGCGATCATTCCTTTAATCAATCGCTCCATTCCCATAATTGAAGATGAATACGTTACCATGGATTTTGGAACGGGTTGCCTGAAAGTGACTCCTGCCCACGACATGAACGATTATGAGTTGGGAAGAAAGCACAACTTGGAGGTGATTGATATTTTAAATGAAGATGGAACGCTAAATGCAAAGGCTAAAATCTTTATTGGTGAAGATAGGTTTGTCGCAAGAAAAAAAATCAGCAAAGAACTCGAAGAGAAAAACTTTCTGAGCAAAGTAGAAGATTACAAGAGCAATGTTGGATTCTCAGAACGAACTGATGCGGTTATCGAACCCCGACTCTCGCTGCAATGGTTCTTGAAAATGAAGGACATTACCAAGCCAGCCTTGGAACATGTCATGAATGATGATATTCAATTAATACCACCCAAGTTCAAGAACACCTACAACCACTGGATGTCAAACGTTCGTGACTGGTGTATTTCACGGCAGCTCTGGTGGGGGCATCGGATACCGGCTTGGTATGCACCCGATGGAAGTTTCGTGGTAGCAAGAACAAGAGAGGAAGCTTATTCTCAATTCTCAATTCTCAATGGTCAATGGTCAATTCAGGATCTTAGGCAAGATGAGGATGTATTGGACACCTGGTTTTCGAGTTGGCTCTGGCCGATAGCCGTATTTGATACTTCTGTTTTTAAAGACGGGAACAAGGGCAATGAAGATCTTAACTATTATTACCCAACCAACGATTTAGTGACGGCTCCTGAGATTTTATTCTTTTGGGTAGCGCGAATGATTATTGCCGGCTATGAATACAGAGGGACATTACCGTTTAAGAATGTCTATCTCACCGGCATTGTTCGCGACAAGCAAGGAAGGAAAATGTCAAAGTCGTTGGGCAATTCTCCCGACCCATTGGAACTCATTGCAAACTATGGTGCTGATGGTGTGCGCACTGGAATGCTCTTTAGCTCACCTGCCGGAAATGACCTCCTTTTTGATGAGAAGTTAGTTGAACAGGGAAGAAATTTTGCCAATAAAATCTGGAATGCCTTCCGACTGGTAAAAGGTTGGACGGTTGTTGCTGAGCCACAACCTTCTGTAAATAAAATCGGAATCGATTGGTTTGAATCCAAAGTGAGTCAAACGATTTTTGAACTGGATGATCATTTCAAGAAATTCAGAATATCCGATGCTTTGCATACCGTTTACAAATTGGTGTGGGACGATTTCTGTTCCTGGTACCTGGAAATCATTAAGCCTGAATACACAAAGCCTGTTGATCAGGCTACTTATGAAAAGACAATTGAATTCTTTGAAACTGTTTTACGACTTCTTCATCCCTTTATGCCTTTCATAACAGAAGAACTATGGCACGAACTAAGAGATCGAAAGGATCGTGATTGCATTATAGTCGCCCCCTGGCCAACAGCGGCCGCAAATGACAAGTCCATTACTGAACATGCCACTTTTGCCTTTGAGGTAATCACCGAAATACGCAACATGAGAAACGCAAAAGGTTTATCTCCGAAAGAAGCATTACCGCTTTCTCTGAAAAAGTCAGACTTACCCACGATATCCTTATTTGCTCCAGTGATTCAAAAGCTTGGGAATGTAAGTCGGATTGACGTGAGCGATCAAAACAAGGGAAATGGAGCAGCTCTTTTGGTACGATCCACCGAATTCTTCATTCCATTGGAAGGAAAAATTGATGCCGCTAAGGAAAGAGAGACTCTAAAAAAGGAACTGGATTATACGAAAGGATTCCTCGCTTCCATCAATAAAAAACTTGAGAATGAAAGGTTTGTGAGCGGAGCTCCTCCTCAGGTTCTTGACGTAGAACGAAAAAAGAAAATGGATGCTGAGAGTAAGATAAGGTCGCTCGAACAAAGTTTAGCTGCGCTGTAGACGTTCGATTACTTCGAGTAGGAAACCAGGTACTTTGAATTAAAATACTCAAAGGTTTTCTGAAGATCTTTTGGTTTGGAGACATCTAGTCTATTAATCCGGATGTAGGAATCGATTTCTCCATTAGCATCTCCAAAAGCAGCAAGAAGATTTTTTTTGCTTCCTATTTTATAAGCTTCCTTTCCTTTACTATAGAAAAACTGGGTTGTGTTGTAAACCATTTCATATTCAGTCTCCGATTCATACGTAGATCGCTTAGCCCAAATATTGGTTTTCTTGAGCAACGGCATTGGGCCATCTGACATAACTTCCATAAATCCGGAGAATGGAATTCCATTTCGCAGGTATTCCTTTCCATTGATAAAAAAGCAAGGGGAATTGGTAATGGAGTCAAGCCAAACGATACTCTTGATTTTTCTTGCATCCAGCTTCTTAATTCCATTCTTTGCTTTAATTTCAAGCGCATCACCTATCACATCATACTTGACAGGATAGGCTTCAATCATTTTCTCAGATTCATACAAAAGCAGGGTGGCCATATTCCATTTTCTATCCAGATAATGGTCACTGCTGACATCTCCTTGCTCGACAGGAACTCCGTAGAGCAAATCGGCAACCCCAAAACCATCCTTGTCTCCTATTTGATCAAGGGTATTGGCTGTCCTCATTTGGTTCGGAATAGCCCATTGAGCAAAAGAAATCGTAGAAATGAAGAAAAACACCACAAATCCCCCCAAACCTTTCATAATTCGATCATTAAGTTCTAAACACGCGCAGCCATCAATAATTCGATGCTTTTGTGTTTCATGCCAAATTTGCGGGCAATAGATTCATTTGTCAACCCCCCTTTATAGGTATATACACCTTTCATGAACCATTTATGTGAGAAAATCATCTCCTCTACCCCCCCCTCCTCAGCTGCGCGGAGGATTGTAGGGGTAAAAATGTTGCTTAAGGCAGTCGTTGCTGTGTGGGCAACCCGAGAGGCCACATTAGGAACGCAATAATGAATTACACCGTATTTTCTGAAAACTGGCTTGTCGTGGCTGGTAATTTCGGACGTGGCAACACACCCTCCCTGATCGATGCTCAGATCAATGATCAGCGAATCGGGCTTCATCTGACTTACCATCTCCTCGGAAATTACATGTCTCGTCTTGCCTTTTTCAGCCCGCAACGCTCCAATTACCACATCCGCTTTTTTCAGACTCTCACTTAACGTAACCGTATCAATGGTAGAAGTATAAAACTGATGACCTAGTGTATGCTTGATCCTTCTTAATTTATAAATCTGGTTATCAAAAACCTGGATCTCTGCTCCAAGACTTAGTGCCGCGCGTGCCGCATATTCTGCCACGGTACCGGCTCCTACAATCACCACCTTGGTAGGTGGAACTCCTGTAATTCCTCCAAGAATAACCCCCTTGCCCTTGTTCGCGGTGCTTAAATATTCTGCCGCAATAAGAATCACCGTACTTCCAGCTATCTCGCTCATCGCACGAATGATCGGCATACCTCCCACTTTATCTTCAATGAACTCATAAGCAAGCGCGGTAACTTTTTTACGAAGAAGGGCATGGATATATTCCTGATCAAGGTGCCCTAATTGAAGAGCTGAAATCAATGTCTGACCCGGCTTAAAGAACTCTATCTCCTCCAGGGTTGGAGGTTCAATCTTTAAAATAATATCTGCTTTATAAACTTCCTGAGGAGAATGAACAATGGTTGCTCCTGCTTCACTGTATTGCTTATCGGTAAATTTAGATCCCTCCCCTGCTTTACGCTCTACCCAAACATCATGTCCCCGTGAGACCAGCAATGCTACTGCATCTGGTGTGAGGCTAATTCGATTTTCCTGAAGGGATATTTCTTGTGGTAATCCAATAAGAAATGACTTCCTTCCTTTCTTTACTCTCAGCATTTCCTCTTGAGGATACAATCCGCTTTTTGCCAGCGCTTCAAATCCTGTTTTTTTTCTTTCAGTCATGGATCGCGTATTCTATTGTTCTTGTAGTCGGACTTTGAACCTGGAGAGTAATTTTAAAATAAGAATTTGGAATCAGTGTTTCTAATTTCTCAGGCCATTCAATAAAACAATAATTTCCCGATTCAAAATATTCATCCACTCCAATATCGTAAGCCTCCTGCTCATTCTTAAGTCTGTAAAAATCAAAATGGAAAATTCTACCATTATGGATTTGATATTCGTTCACAATGGAAAATGTCGGACTAGCCATTGATTCCTTCACCCCTAACTCCTTACAAATTGATTTGATAAGCGTTGTCTTTCCTGCGCCCATTTCACCTGAAAACAGCCAGATTTTATTGCCCTGAGAAGCCACAATCAATTCTCTCGCTGTTACCTCCAGCGCATTAACTGACACCAAGCCCCTTTGTCTCTCCACAACGTCAGCCATTTTTCGAATTTAAGAAAATTATAGGAATGATCATCTCTTCCAGGCTAACTCCACCATGTTGAAAAGTATCTCGGTAGAAATTAACATAGTAATTATAATTATTAGGATAAGCGAAAAACTGATCTTCTGTGGCAAATACATAGGTTGTTGAGACATTTGTCTTCGGCAAACCAAAACGCTCCGGCTTCAGGGCCTCCATCACCTTGTCTCCCTCATATCCTAAATTTTTGCCTTGCTTATAGCGAAGATTAGCATTCACAGCCCGGTCACCGACAATTTTAAATGGCCGCTTTACGCGAATCGTCCCATGATCCGTGGTAATGATAACTCTTGCATTTTTTTCAGCAATCTTTTTTAAGATGTCTAGCAATGGAGAATGCATAAACCATGATTTGGTGAGTGAGCGATAGGCAGATTCATCGGGTGCAAGTTCCCGTATCATGGCCATATCCGTGCGGGCATGCGACAGCATATCCACGAAATTATAGACGATCACATTCAAGTCATTCTTAAAGAGGTTCGATACCGTATCCGCCAAATCTCTGCCTTCTTCCAACTTCTTTATCTTGTGATAGGAGAATTTTATGGGTAGATTATTTTTACGAATCTGTCGTGCCAGGAATTCATCCTCAAAATTATTTTTCCCTTCATCATCGTCTTCACTAATCCATAAATCGGGGTGTGTTTTCACCATCTCTGCCGGTGTTAGCCCAGAGAAGATCGAATTGCGCGCGTAAGCCGTAGTGGTGGGCAAAATAGAATAATAGGTCTCTTCCCGATCAACATTAAAATAGTCATCGATGATGGGCTCCAACGTCTTCCATTGATCATATCTTAAATTATCGATAAGGACAAAAAAACAAGGGCGGTTTTCCTTCAACTCCGGAAAAACTTTTTTCTTCATCAATTGATGGGATAATAAAGGCTTTACTGCCTGCGGGTCATTCAGCCAGCTTTCATAATTCCGTTTAATAAACTTGCAAAAATTACTGTTTGCCTCCACCTTTTGCATATCGAGTACTTCCGACATACTATCATTATCCCCCATGTTCATTTGCAATTCCCAAAACACAAGCTTCTTATAAATATCGGCCCATTCTTCATGATTGAGATTATCGGTAAAGGCCAAACTGATTTTCTGAAACTCCTGTTGATAGCTGAGGTTGGTTTTCTCCATCACGAGCCGCTTGTTATCCAGAATCTTTTTTACCGATAGCAAAATTTGGCTAGGGTTGATCGGCTTGATCAGATAGTCATCAATCTTAGCCCCGATGGCCTCTTCCATAATGAGTTCTTCCTCGTTCTTGGTAATCATTACCACCGGAAGGTTAGGCTTGTGATTTTTTATTAACGTCAATGCCTCCAATCCTGACATCCCCGGCATGTGTTCATCCAAAAATACTACATCAAAGTGTTTAGCCTCGCTGAGCTCTACCGCCTCAGAACCATTATTAACCGGTGTAATGTCATAACCACGTTGTTGAAGAAACAAGATGTGTGGCTTGAGTAAATCAATCTCGTCATCCGCCCATAAAATGTTATATCTTTGCATAGTTTCCGGCTCGAAAATTCTTTCTAATTTACGAGATATACCTCAATCTTGTTGATCGCTTGAATAAAAAGAAAATAATCAACGACCCTGTTTACGGGTTTATCTCCATTGGTAGCGAGCTTCTCTTCGATCTTATTGAACATCCATATTTTCAGCGACTGCGCTATATCAAACAATTGGGTCTAACCGACCTTGTTTATCCGGGTGCTCTCCATACTCGTTTCCATCATGCTTTAGGAGCCATGCATTTAATGGGTCGGGTTTTAGATAATCTTAAAAATAAAGGTATTGCTATTAATGAAAAAGAATTTGAGGCTGCTCAGGTGGCGGTTTTACTTCATGATATTGGCCATGGACCTTTTTCTCATACGCTGGAGGAAACGTTACTCCCTGGTGTAAAGCATGAAAGCCTCTCGTATCTCTTCATCAAAGAACTGAACACTCAATTTAATGGAGCGCTGGATCTTACGCTTAAAATATTTCAAAATAGCTACCCAAGAAAATTCTTTCATGAATTGGTAAGCAGCCAGCTCGATATCGATCGTCTCGATTACCTAAAACGCGATTGCTTTTTTACAGGAGTGATGGAGGGGACAATTGGCGTAGAACGGATCATTGCTATGCTCAATGTCGTTGATGATAAATTGGTGGTGGAAGAAAAAGGGATCTATAGTATTGAAAGTTTTTTGCATGCCAGAAGGCTAATGTATTGGCAGGTTTATTTACACAAGACGGCCGTTAGTGCAGAGCGTATGCTTGTTAACATTATAAAGCGGGCACAGTACCTTTGTCAATCGGGAGTTACTCTTTCAGGCAGTGAGTCACTCATGATTTTTCTACAGAACAACTACTCCATTGAGGATTTTAAGGAGAAGCCATCATTGAAAGACGCCTTTGGAAATCTCGATGACAACGACATCTGGGGTGCCATTAAACTTTGGCGAAGTAATCCAGACTGGATACTTTCTACGCTATGCCAAATGTTGCTCACACGAAATTTATTTCAAATTACTTTATCCAGCGATCCAATTAAAAAAGATAAAATTGAGAAGGTGAAAACTGCTATCTGCAGTAATTATAAAATCCTACGAAGCGATGCCTCCTATTTCATTTCTCATGGGGCGGTCTCCAATGAAGCGTACATTGCCGAAGGGCAGACAATCAATATCCTCACCAAAAACAATGGAGTGCTTGACATTGCTGATGCTTCTGACTTGCCAAGCATAAAAGCCATCAGTAAAATCGTGAAAAAAAACTATTTATGCTGGCCCAAAAATGTATCTTTGGTAATGATTTTCGAAATCTTTATGAACATACTCTAACCATTCATAAGCATGGAGTTCACTGTTAAGCAGGTTGCCGTTATGCTGGGTGGGGAAGTGAAGGGAGAAGGAACAGACACGATTAGCATGCTGGCAAAAATTCAAGATGCCAGAAAAGGACAGATTTCTTTTCTCTCTAATCCGAAATACGAACAGTATATCTATACGACACAAGCAAGCGCTGTCATTGTCAAAAAGGATTTTGTAGCGAGAAAAGAAATTACAACTACTCTTATTTTAGTTGACGATCCTTATTCAAGTTTCACCACGCTTCTCGAGGAGTACCATAAACTAGTAAGTTTTCAAAAAACAGGAGTAGAACAGCCAAGTTTTATTAGCGAAAAAGCAAGTGTAGGAAAAAATATTTATCGGGGAGCCTTTTCTTATATCGGTCACAATGTAAAGATTGGTGATAACGTAAAGATTTACCCTCATACGTATATAGGAGATAATGTTTCAATCGGAAATGATACCATCTTACATTCCAATGTAAAACTTTATGCGGATACAAGGATAGGTAACAACTGTGTGGTTCATGCTGGTACGGTGATCGGAAGCGATGGTTTTGGTTTTGCTCCTCAATCCGATGGTAGTTATAAAACGATTCCCCAATTAGGCAATGTGATCATTGAAGATAACGTCTGCATCGGGGCCAATACGGTGATTGATTGTGCAACGCTCTACGGTGACTCTACCATCATTCATGAAGGCGTGAAGCTGGATAATCTTATTCAAATAGCCCATAATGTCGAGATAGGAAAAAATACTGTGATTGCGGCTCAAACCGGAATCTCAGGTTCTACAAAAGTTGGCGATAACTGCATCATTGGCGGTCAGGTCGGTTTGGCAGGACATTTAGTAATTGCAAATAATACGGGTATTGGTGCGCAGGCTGGCATCTCCAAATCCATTAAAGAAGAAGGGCAACGTATCATTGGATATCCTGCATTTGAGGTCAAAGACTATTTTAAGTCTTATGCTGTTTTCAAAAGATTACCCGATCTAAACGATCGATTAAAGGAGCTTGAAAAGAAAGTTCTAAATAACGACTCTATAATAGAGAAGGCAGTAGAAAGCGAGGACAAGTAGCAGTCCCCTTTTCAAATTCACTTTTTTATCAATAATTAGCCATATTTGGCTCAAAATCTTGCCTTTTTGGTTTATCTAAAGAATCAGGGTTAAATTTGCCCACTTTTTACCATCATGATGCTAAATCATAAGCAGCAAACAATTAAGAAGTCTGTCACCCTATCGGGCGTGGGCCTTCATACGGGAGTTCAAACGAACATGACCTTTCTCCCCGCCAAGCCCAATCATGGAATTAAATTTCAACGCATAGACTTACCCGGATCTCCCATTATTGATGCCGATTGTGACCGGGTCGTAGATGTGTCTCGAGGAACAACCATTGAACAAAGTGGTGCACGTGTGAGTACCATTGAGCATACCTTGGCCGCTTGCGTAGGTCTTGAGATAGACAATGTTCTGATTCAATTGGATGGACCAGAGCCACCGATTATGGATGGTAGCTCTATTCAATTTGTCAATATTTTGAAGGAAGCAGAGACTGAAGAGCAAAACGCTTTACGCGATTTTTTCGAGGTACAGGATGGTATATTCTATCGCGAAGCAGCGCGCAATGTAGAGATTGCAGCCCTTCCATTGGATGATTATCGTGTTACTGTAATGATTGACTATAACTCTCCTGTATTGGGAAGTCAACACGCTTCTATTACCAACATCCGTCAATTTGAAAAAGAGATTGCCTCCTGCCGTACCTTTTGCTTCTTGCACGAATTAGAAATGCTCTACAAAAATAATCTTATCAAAGGAGGAGATTTGAACAATGCCATTGTCATTGTCGACCGGGTGGTGGAGCCTCATGAACTTGACAACATTGCAAAAATGTTGGGCAAGCCCAAGGTAGAGGTAAAGAAAGAAGGAATTTTAAATAACATCGAGCTACGCTACAACAACGAGCCCGCCCGCCATAAACTCCTGGACATCATCGGTGATCTATCGTTAGCAGGAAGACCATTGAAGGCACAAATACTGGCAGCGCGCCCTGGACACGCGGCCAATGTCGCTTTCGCCAAAAAATTAAAAAAGGCAATGGCCGATGCCGACAAAAAAGGAGTTCCACGCTACAATCCAAGTTTGCCTCCTGTAATGGATATTAATCACATTGTTAATACCCTTCCACATCGTTATCCTTTTTTGCTTGTCGATAAAGTGATTTACCTTGATCAGGAAACTGTGTGCGGAATCAAAAACGTTACGATGAATGAACCCTTCTTTCAGGGACATTTTCCAGGCAACCCTGTCATGCCGGGTGTATTGCAGGTAGAAGCAATGACACAGGTAGGCGGTATTCTGGTATTGAATACAGTTCCTGACCCTGAAAACTATTGGACTTATTTTCTAGGAATAGAAGACTTCCGTTTTAGAAAAATGGTTCTTCCCGGAGACACGTTAATTATTCAGTGTAACCTTCTGGCCCCCATCAAACGAGGCATTGCTAAAATGTCGGGCAGAGCGTATGTTGGCTCCACCCTTGTGTGCGAAGGAACCATGACCGCCAGTATTGTCCGCAAAGATTCATGAGTCACCATCCCTTAGCCAACGTACACCCCGAAGCAAAAATTGGCAACAAGGTTGTCATTGATGCTTTTGCTACCATTCAAAAAGACGTTATTATTGATGACGGATCCTGGATCGGACCCAATGCAGTAATCTGGGATGGCGCCAGGTTAGGTAAAAATGTAAAGGTTTTTCCTGGAGCTTCTATCTCGGCTGTCCCTCAAGATCTCAAGTTTGCAGGCGAAAAGACAGAAACTTTTATTGGAGACAATACGGTGATCCGCGAATTTGTTACTATCAGTAAGGGTACATCTGATAAATTCAAAACAGTTGTCGGTAACAATTGCTTGCTCATGGCGTATGTACACATAGCTCATGATTGCTTTGTGGGAAACAATTGCATTTTAGCAAATACAGTTCAAGTAGCAGGCCATGTTACCATTGATGATTGGGCCATCATTGGAGGCGCCAGTGCATTACATCAGTTTGTAAAAATTGGTTCTCATGTGATGATCTCGGGAGGGTCGCTGGTAAGAAAAGATGTGCCTCCCTTTATAAAGGCCGCGCGGGAGCCGCTTACCTACGCAGGCATCAATAGTGTAGGCCTGAAAAGAAGAGGGTTTTCTTCAGAAAAGATTAATGAGATTCAGGAAGTCTATCGCTATATCTTCTTGAAAGGCCTCAACAATTCAAAGGCTCTTGATTTAGTGGAGAGTGAACTGCCGCCCTGCGAAGAGCGTGATCACATTGTAAATTTCATTCGCAGTTCAGAGCGGGGCGTCATAAAAGGTTTTTCGACTAGTAGTCAAACGTTCGAATGAAGATTTCAGTTGAAACACTGGGAAAACGATTCAACCGGGAATGGATTTTTAAGAACTTAACCTACACCTTCGAAGCAGGAACTACCTATGCCATTGTAGGACCCAATGGCTCAGGCAAATCAACTTTACTTCAGGTCTTATGGGGCCAAATGCCTGCGAGCTTAGGCACTATTACCTATTCCGCTGCTGAAGTGGAAATCCCGATGGAAGATATTTATCAATCTCTGGTGATAGCCACTCCGTATATGGATTTAATTGAAGAGTTCACCGCGCACGAGATGGTCGATTTTCACTTCAGGTTTAAAAAACCGCGGGCCGGCAGATCATCAAAAGAAATTCTGGAATATCTCGAATTAAGCCATGCCAGCGAAAAGCGGTTGTCCAATTTTTCTTCGGGGATGCGACAGCGGATGAAACTTGGCCTTGCCTTTTATTCGCAGGTTCCTGTCATTTTTCTAGATGAGCCCTCCACGAACCTGGATAAAAGATCCATTCAATGGTATCATAGCGAATTGGAAAAATTACCTGCTGATTGCCTGATCTTTATCGCCTCCAACCAAGAGCACGAATATCCTTCCACCGCCAAAAAAGTCAATATTTTGGACTATAAATAAGGTTACAATAACGGAAATGTAGAGATTAAACTTCAAATTCATTCAAAATTCAAAACCTGCCTGCGGGTGTCGCTTTTTTTAAAGTTCCCATTTTAGTAAGTTTAAGATGATTTTAACCCTTTGACAATGAAATTAGCTGGAAAAGTTCTATTGAGTTTGGTGGTATTTGGAGTTCTCTTGAGCTATACCGGATGCAAAAAAAAGAAAGGCGACCCTGAGCCTATTACTGATCAGCAGATTGAAAAACTATCCAAGCCCTGGAAGATCGATGTCGTAACTTTAGATGGAGTTGTAAAGACATCAGACTATACTAATTTTACACTTACGCTTTCCGGAACTAAAGGCACTACGAGTATCGGATATACGACCACAAATAGGCCATCTTTAAGCCCCTGGGCCTCCAGTGGTTCGTTTACCTTTGATGCAACTACCCCTGAAACTAAACTAATAAGAGATGATGCGGTTCCTGTAACCTATTCGGTGTCCGACATACAATTACAAACCAGTTTCCAATATAACGGTGCAGGGTTTTCAAGAGTAAGTGCCGTGAAGGGGCAATGGGTTTTTACATTCAAGCAGTAAAAAAATAATCTTTGATTTTATCAAAAGGCTACCCTTGTTGGGCAGTCTTTTTTATTTTAAATCATTTAAATTCCGTGGTCTGTGTCTTCACAGACCACACTTAGCATGAGATTTCGGTCTGTGAAGTCGCAGACCGAGGCATCGGTATTTACTTTTGATCAAAGTAATTAGCCAGATATTTAAAAGTTGGTCAAAAAGGTCGGCCTCTCCTTTAATAACAACATTGCTCCACCGTGGTCTGTGTTTCCACAGCCCACATTTTGATAGCATCAAGTTTCGGTCTGTGAAGACACAGACCGAGGCATCGGTATTCACTTTTGATCAAAAAATAATTAGAGGAATTTTAAAAGTCGCTCAAAGATCGGCCTCTCCTTAATAACAACATTGCTTCACCTTGGTCTGTGTCTCCACAGCCCACAACTTAGATAGCATCATCAAATTTCGGTCTGTGAGGACACAGACCGAGGTTTAAAATCCATTTATTTTTACTTTAAAACCACAACCGTTATCCCTGCCCCACCTCTTTCTACGTGCTCATCAGCAAAGGAAGCAACGCTCTTCAGTGATTTTAACTTCTCCCGAATTATTTTTCGTAGCACACCTTCACCGGTGCCATGCAGAATCTTTATTTCATGCTGACTTAATAAAATCGCATCATCGAGGAATTGATCAAGAAGGACATCAACTTCTTCAACTCGCTTACCCCTGATGTCCAATGTGCTTACAAACCTTGATTGCCTGTGATGTATGTCAAGCCCCAAAGCTCTTGCCTTGAAAAACGTGGAATTGGGCTCTACCCGATCACTTCTTATCAACTGGTTAATTTTTACCGTAGACCGAAGATCACCAAACTGAACTAAGGCGGAATTTTCTTTTTTTGAAATTACAGTGCCCGATACCTCTTGCCCGATAAGTCTTACGCTATCTCCTTCTTTAATATCCTCCTTACCCATTGAACTTGGCGTTGATCGGGAGGGTGCTACTTTTTCGGAAAGCGTTTCAAGGTTCTGCCTGATCTTACGGGTTTCCTTTTTCTCTGCTTTATTCTCACGAATATGTCTTATCGTTTTCTCTATTTCCCGGTTAGTTTCTTTCAATAAATAAGATGCCTCGTCCTTCGCTTTATTAATGATTTCCTTTTTCCTGGATTCCATTTCAGTAGAAAGCCTTTCATATTTAGTCAGTGTCTCGGTAAGTGTCTTTTCTTTCAGTCTCAACTCAATTTCCTTTTTTGCGACAGCCTGTTTTTCATCAGCGACCGTCTTCATTAAAGATTCAAGGCCGGTAAGGTCTGTACCAATGATCCGCTCGGCAGAAAGTATCGTCTGTTTTGGAAGACCTGTTTTACGCGCTATCTCCAATGCAAAAGAACTTCCCGGCTTTCCAATTTCAAGTTTGAAAAGTGGCTCCAGATTTCTGGAATCAAAAAGCATTGCCCCATTGCGAATGCCAGCATTATTCTCTGCAAAGAGTTTAAGATTATAATAGTGCGTAGTGGCTACTCCCCATACTTTTTTCTCCAACAAAGAAGCAAGCACGGCCTGCGCTATTCCTCCACCGAAATTTGGATCAGTACCTGCGCCTAATTCGTCCATCAATACAAGTGTGCTGCCCGATGCATATTGAATGAAATGGCTCATATTTCTCAGGTGAGAGCTATACGTACTTAAATCATTCTCTATCGATTGTTGATCTCCGATATCCAAAAAGATATCCCGAAAAATACCAAGGGTTGATTTATCATGAAGAGGAACCAGCAAACCGCATTGCGCCATGTATTGAATCAGCCCGACTGTTTTCAAACAAACTGATTTGCCACCAGCATTGGGCCCCGAAACCAACAGCATACGATCTTTCAACGTCAGATCAATGGTTAGTGGAACAATGCTCCGCTTTCCCTTTAGCGTCAGGTATAATAAAGGATGCCTTGCCTGCATCCAATTTAAATCCGGAGCGTCAGTCAGTTTTGGTAAATCGGCATCCAGGTCTTGAGACAACTTGCCTTTAGCTCTTGCAAAGTCAATGCAGGCAAGAAATTGATAGGCTTGTTTTAATTCTGGTAAATGAGACCTGAGGAGCGCAGTTAACTCTTTCAATATCCTAATAACCTCTCTTCGGTCGGCATGCTCAAGGTCTCTGATCTCGTTATTGGCCTCCAAGACTTCTGTCGGCTCCAGGTAAATAGTTTGTCCTGTTGCCGATTCGTCTAAAATAAAGCCCTTTAACTTTCTCTTGTGTTCTGATAGAATTGGGATAACTACTCTGCCCTCCCGAATTGCGGGTGAGACTCCGTCCGGTACCCATCCCTGACTAACCGCTTGTCTGAAAATTTGCTCTGTAATTTTTCTGGCTCTGCCCTCTTCCTCCCGAAGTCGTTTTCTAATGCGTGCCAATTCTACACTCGCGTTATCCTTTATCCTACCCCGCTCATCTAATTTAGAAAGTAAGGTATTCAGTATGCGCGCTGGAACATGAATCGGCTCGCTCAACTTCCATAGCTCGGAGTAAACTTCTTTGGCTTTAAAAAGAAAGGATTGGCAATCCACAATAACTTGAAGAGAAAGTCCAATTTTTAAAAACTCTTCTGCTTCAATAAAGCTCTCCTCAATAGCTACTGTTTGAAATAATACTTCAGGGTCAAAAAAATTGGCGGTAGGAAAAGCTTCACCCTTGTCAAGTATTTGCTTGAACTCAAGATTTTGATTCAACCCAGTTTTTACCAATTCAAAGTCGGGTGAAAATTTCATTAATCCCACGAGCTTCTGACCTAGAGAACATAGGCAATAATTAGTTAGTCTTAACCGGATTTGATCAAAACCAAGCTTTTGTTCAACATCAGAAGGATAAATCATACCTTATTTGGGCGATGGCTGGGCAGCCCTTTGTTCGCGAAGGCTTAGTGTGTCGATAACCGCATCATAGATCTGTTCCAATTGGGTGGGGTTACTAAAGTAGTAGGTATATGTTTTCCTTAGCACCGAATCAGTAATACCTTTCTCCCTCAGGAAAGACTCCTCAAAAGGAAGAAAAAGTTGCAGAGCCGAATCTCTGACGACAGTCGCATTGCCTATTCTGGCTTCCGCCAGATAAAACTCAACAAACAAGGCAGACAATTGCTCTTTACTCAATACACCTTCTGGCTGCTTATCGTTGCGGCAAGCTCCAAGGCCAAAGACTAAAATCATCCCTACGATCCAAAATTTACTAAGCTTCATCATACTACCTTTCTTCAAATTTATCGTTGATAGCAAATCAAGAGGGCTCAAAATTAGTCATAATTCACCTATTTTTGCCCGCAAATATCGCCCCTGAAGGGGTGCGTGTAGTCAAAAAAGTGCCCGTGTGAAAGAACTGATCAAGAAGTTAAGAAAGTACGAGATACAAATCCGAAAGGCCATTAACAGTCAGATGCAAGGAGACTTTCATTCGATTTTTAAAGGCTCTGGTTTAGAATTTGACGATGTAAGGCCTTACCAGTATGGTGATGATATCCGCAGTATCGATTGGAATGTCTCTGCGAAAGGACATGGCACTTTCGTAAAGATTTTCAAGGAAGAAAAAGAACAGACTATTTTTTTCATTCTTGATGTGAGTGCTTCTCAAAACATCGGTAGTCCCGGTAAAACAAAGTTTGATATTGGTAAAGAAATCTGTGGAGTACTGGCATTAGCGGGGGCCAAGGAATCAAGTCAACTGGGACTGATCTGTTATTCTGATGATCGCGAGAAATACATGAAGCCTCGAAAAGGATTGCCTCAGGCCTATGAGATGATCTATACCCTGTTCCGGCTTCAGCCTAAATCGCTTAAGACCAATTTGAATAAAGCGATTTCGTTTGCGCTGAATTCAATCAGAAGAAGAAGCGTAATTATTATGATTTCAGACTTTATTGATGAAGGCTACTATCATAGTTTGAAATCACTGGCCAGAAGGCACGACCTGGTTATGATATCGATCAGCGATAAAAGAGAAACGCAACTTCCGAAGCTCGGAATTATCCCGGTGCAAGACAAAGAGACAAAAAAAACGATTTGGGTAAATACTTCATTTGGTGATTTCCGAAGTCAGATCAGTGACCATCATGGAAGTCGCCAACAAGAACTTGCTAATTTCAGTCGAAAGCACCAGATTAATTTTTTAAGCGTAGAGACGGATGAGGACTATGTGCCAAAGCTTCTCAAATTATTCAAAGTGAGAAATAAATCGATGAAACGTGTTTAGCAAATTCTTCACCATCATTTCTTTATTCCTGATTTCTTCTTCGCTGGCTTTGGCGCAGGAAATGAACGTGCGGGGTCGCTTTCTTGCTGACAGCATAAAGATTGGCGAACAAGTCCCATATTCCCTAACGGTACGCTATCCTTCCTCGCTCAATCTGGTTTTTCCTGATAGCACCTTCTCTTTTGCTCCTTTCGAAATTCAAAAAAAGAATTTCTTTCCAACACAAAGCAAAAATAATATCAGCTATGATAGTGCCGTCTATTTTCTAACAACTTTTGAGATTGATAGTGTTCAGGTATTAAGCCTGCCTATTTTTTCTATCCAGGCAAAAGACTGTACCGCTTTCTACGCTTCCCCTGATACTATTTTTTTTAAACAACTGGTCAAGGTTGTTCCCGATTCTGTTGCAGCCCAGGAATTACCCCTTAAAACTAACACGGCATATCAAAATGTTAAATGGCTATTGAACTACTGGGTGTTTATCATCGTGATCGGTGTGCTCCTGGTTTCCGTAGTTTCCGTTTGGATAGTCTTTGGCAAGCGAATCAAAAAATATTTCATGCTTCGCAGACTTCAACGTAAACACGATTCATTTCTACAGAAATTTTCTAAATCCACAGAACAGCTTCGTTCTGGTTTTACCGTGAAACAGGCAGAAAATGTTTTGGTAGTCTGGAAAGACTACATGGAAGATCTATTGGCACAACCCTTTACCACCGCCACATCAAAGGAAATCTTACAGCGGGAGAAAGATGAGACATTAGGGGGGGCCCTCCAAAGTGTAGACCGAATGATCTATAAAGGGAATGACTCTTACTCAGAAGAAGCAATAGCTTCACTCAATCAATATGCACAACAGCGATTCATGAATAAAGTGAAGGAGATAAACCATGGATAAGGCAGCCGAACCTTGGTATTCATGGAGCTGGTTCTCTGCCGATACATTTTCTTCCTATACCTGGGAGAATTCCTTATTCCTATATGGCATTATCGCAATCCCTGTGGTCATCCTATTCCGCTGGCTGTTGCGCTATTTTTTCAATCAGAAATTGCCCGTGGCGTTGGTGAAGAGCGACTTAACAGGTTCTCCATTAACGTTGTTCAGACTTCTCCCTGACCTTCTTTTAATGATCATCCTGATATTACTTTTAATCTCCCTGGCACGACCACAGCGTTCGAATGAAAAAGTCGAACAATGGACAGAAGGTATTGACATTATGATTGCCATTGACATCTCTCAATCCATGCAGATCGAAGATTTCTCGCCTAATCGTTTGGAGGCAGCAAAGGATGTAGCGCGTGATTTTATTAAGGGTCGTATCCAGGACCGTATAGGGTTGGTTGTTTTTTCCGGAGATGCTTTCTCTCTTTCGCCACTGACCACCGACTACAATCTTCTAAATTCCTACCTCAACGACATCAATTTTGAAATGATTGAAAATAGGGGTACCGCGATAGGAAGCGCCATGGCCGTAGTCACGAACCGGATGCGCGAGTCAGAATCAAAATCCAAAGTATGCATTTTGATCAGTGATGGTGATAATACGGCCGGCAACATAGACCCTATTACCGCCACTGAATTGGCCGCGGCTTATAATATTAAAATCTATACCATTGTTGTGGGTAAAGAAGGGTCGGTTCCTTTTGGAAAAGATTATTTTGGAAGACCTCAAATGGTAGAGAATACCGTAGATGAAACCACCATGCGAAAAATTGCCGAGATCGGTTCAGGAGAATTTTTCCGCGTTACAGATAATCAAGCGTTGAAAAATGTCTTTGCTAAAATTGATCAATACGAAAAAGCAGAGATCAAGGAGACGCGCTTCAAAGACACCAGTGACTACTATTTTATTTACCTGCAATGGGTAATGCTTCTTTTCTTACTCTGGCTTTTGCTCAAATCCACATTCTTAAGCAATGTCTTACAGGATTAGTCGATTGAGCAACGATGTTAGGCGTCAAGACACCGTTAAGGTGTCAGACACCTCAGAGTGTGGACAATAATATTAAGCGAACCCCAAAAGCAATCATTGCTATACCCAGAAGGATATTCATGATCATCAGCAATCGTTGCGTTACCAAGGTTCTCAATTTATCTGCCAGGTAAGCTTTCACTATATCAGTTGATAAAACGGTAACCAGAAGTGAACCAAAGAAGAGGAAGAACTCGAACCCTTTGACATAGCCAAAATCCAGAGAGGCAATGCTAATGGTGCCCAGCCAAAATAATAAAACCGTTGGCGTAAAGCCATTAAGCACAAATCCCTTGACCATATAGCGGTAAAGCTTCCGCTCTTCCACCGTATGGATATCTGATTGCTTTGATTTTCTACTCTTAATAAACAAGTAGTAAACACCGAAGAGGATGAGAATTCCTCCACCTACATAGGCCATATAACTTTTTACGGTGGAATCAGTAGTAAATTGGGCAACACCGAAATAACAGATTATAACAATCAGTGTATCGCTGACAGAAACGCCTAAGGCAACCAACACACCATTCCAAAATCCTCTCTCAATACTGGTTTGAATAATGGCAAAAAAAACAGGGCCGACTAAAAATGCGAGGACAACCCCAAACTTTACTCCATTGAAAATGATCTCGACCCAATTCATGTAGACAGAAAAGACTTCCACTCCTCCAACTGGGCATTTTTTAAAACGCGGGGAAATTTATTCTGCCCTCCTACCTTTCCTTTGGATTGCATCCAATCATAAAATACATTGACAGGGTATACATCTACAATGATTTCCTTGAGCCCGGCACTTCGCTCCACGGTATAGTCATCGTTCAATGCTTTTAAGTGAAAATCCAATCTTTCCTTTAAGAGTTTTTTGTCTATCACATGATCTGTTCCCAAATACCAATGATGAGCAAAAAGAGTTCCGTAAGGTATTCCAGCAACTGTAAATTCTTTAATCTCCACATTCAATTCATTGGAGACTAACTCTATCGCTTTATTCATGTTATCGACCGAAAGATGTTCTCCACAAAGACTGAGAAAATGTTTGGTTCTGCCGGTAATAATAATCTCAGACTCTTCAATCGAAACGAATTTGATCACATCGCCAATCAGGTAACGCCATGCACCGGCACAACTCGATAAAATGGGAGCGTATTCTTTTCCCTCCTCTACCTCATCGATCAACAGGGTTTCAGCGTCAGGGCTCACTTCTCCATTGGCATTAAAGTTCTTCTCATCAAATGGAATAAACTCATAAAAAATACCATTATTCAATACCAATCGCATGGACCTGCGCTTGGGAAAGGCCTGATACGCTATGAATCCCTCAGAGGCCAGGTAGGTTTCAATATAATAGATAGGTCTACCCAACAACTTTTCAAATCCCTTTCGGTAGGGGTCAAATGAAACTCCTCCATGAACATAAACTCTTAGGTTTGGCCAGATCTCGTGGATATGTTCAAGTTTGTGATATTCGATTATACGTTCCAGTAAAATCTGAATCCAGGCCGGGACCCCAACGATAATACCAATGTCCCAGTCTTTCGACTTCTTAGTGATCTCATTCAGCTTAGCTTCCCAACTTCTTGTTTTGGCGATCTTCTTTCCCGGCTTATAGAAGTGTTGAAACCAAAAAGGAAGGCGGGCGGCCTGAATGCCACTGAGGTCACCTTCAAAATAACTTCCCTTTCTATTTAAGTGAGTGCTGCCACCAATCATTAAAATACCGGCCGCAAAAGAATCGGAAGGCAAATCATATTTTGAAAGGGTTAGAATCTGCCGGACGCTTGTCTTCTGAATAGCCTTGGTCATATCCTTGGTCACCGGAATATACTTTGAAGAGGCTTCAGACGTACCCGAACTCAAGGCAAAATATTTTACCCGTCCGGGCCAACAAATATTTTTAGCACCCTTGAGCGCAAGCTGCCACCAGTCTTTATAAATTTTATTGTAATCATGTAGCGGAATGGTGGACTTAAAAATCTTGTAGTAATCTTTCGAGCCCTTGCGGAAATGGTTAAGTATCTCAGGAAAATTGTAATACTTACCAAATTCAGTCTGACTTGCCGTAATCAAAAGTTCCTGAAGCTCTTTTTTTTGGAGCTCCACCGGAGTTGAGTATTCCTGCTCGAGGTTTTCGCGAAGTTTTATTCCTTTTTGAAGGAGAGTACCTAATATTGCCATGCTTTCGTTGTGCGATTGGCGTGCTAAGATATAAAATGAGTATTAAAGATAATATTAACTTATTCCAACGGGAACTGCAGGGCTTTGGATGCCAATTGATTGCCGTAAGTAAAACTAAACCTGCCGAAATGCTGCTGGAGGCCTATGGAGCAGGACAGCGAATTTTCGGAGAGAATAAGGCTCAGGAAATGGTAGCCAAATATGACCTACTGCCTAAGGATATTGAGTGGCATATGATCGGTCATCTGCAAACTAATAAAGTTAAATACATCGCTCCCTTTGTTTCTTTAATTCACTCCGTGGATAGTCAAAAGCTTTTGGAGGAAATTAATAAACAAGGAAAAAAAGCAAACCGGGTGATCCCCTGCCTTCTTCAAGTTTATATTGCTCAGGAAGAGACAAAATTCGGATTTGATAAAGTGGAGCTAGCCCAACTATTGACAAATCAAATAATGAATCAGTACGAATTTGTAAAAATTCAAGGATTAATGGGGATGGCATCTTTAAGCGATAATCAGGAAAAAATAAAATCTGAATTTGCAGACCTTAAAGTGCTCTTTGACAACTTAAATAATAATCCACTACCAGGAAATGTTGAAATGAAGGAGCTATCGATGGGTATGAGCTCGGATTATAAAATTGCTTTGGCAGAAGGCAGCACTTTAGTAAGAATTGGCACTGCCATTTTTGGTGAAAGAAATGTGGTGATCTAAGGTTTCAACAAATTTAAAAATATGCTTTCACAACGATCAACTTTGCTTACCGGTGCAGTCTTTGGTGGGCTGGGAGTTGCCCTTGGTGCTTTTGGGGCTCATGCATTAAAGCCAATATTAATTGCCACCAATCATTTGGATACGTATGAACTAGCAGTTCGTTACCAGTTTTACCATGCCTTCGCTCTTCTCTTTATTGGACTGTTAATGGGTGGCACACCCAACTCAAAATTTAAATCTGCAGCACTATTCATGACTTTAGGAACGATCTTGTTCTGTGGAAGTCTCTACGCCCTGGCTTTTGACAGTGCCAAGAGCATAGCCGTTATCACGCCTATTGGCGGTGTATTCTTTATACTAGGCTGGACATGGCTCGGTATGGGAGTCTGGAAAAGGGCAGCTCCTTAATTAGGGCTCTTCTTTTCAAGCACATTGACCATTAAGATTAATTGTTTCCCAGCAGGATTGACTGCATCTGATATGATCGTTACAACTTTATATTGCTTTCCAAATTTCCCGGCACTGTTAAACGCTGCAATGATCTCACCCTTACCCCCGGGTGGCACCGGATCTCTAGGCCATCCTTTGGGAGTAGTACAACCACATTGGGTCGTCACGTTTGTTATTATCAAAGCCTCGTTACCCGAGTTGGTAAATCGATAAGTATGCTCCACTTTGTCACCCTGTGCAATATCTCCAAAATCATGAGTAACTTTATCCCAACTGAGTAATGCCCCTGCGGAAACAGTGTCCTGTTTCTGAGCAAAGACAGGGGATACGATAATCAGGCCCGCCAATAGAAAAACAATAAATGCTTTCATTCCCGTGATTTTTATACTCTTTCCGGATTCTGTTTTCATGATTTACTTCTCTCATTAAACGATGTCAATCAATTTTAAATTATTAACATCTCATTTTATTTAAATTAACGGAAGAATGAAGAATACAGTTCATGAACTTTATGGAAAAAAACTCAGACTTCGGGCTTGTGGCTTGTGCATTCACGAAGAAAGTCTGCTACTCATAAATCACACATCTCTTACCAGCAGAGACTTTTGGGCGCCCCCCGGAGGAGGAGTAGAATTTGGTGAGACAGCGGAGGCTTGTATTATGAGGGAATTTCAGGAAGAGGTTGGGCTAGAAGTCAAGGTTGGAAAGTTTTTGTTTGCTTGTGAATTTATTAAGGAGCCCTTACATGCAATAGAGTTGTTTTTTGAGGTGAGCTGGCTAGGCGGCAAATTGACAGTAGGGACCGATCCGGAAATGGACCCAGCTCATCAAATCCTCCTGGAAGCCAGGTTCATTTCCTGGGAAGAGATCAAAGACATAAAGGCGGAACACCTCCATGGAATATTCAATTTTAGTCAAGAACCCGGCAAAATCATGGAGTTAAGAGGCTATTTTAAATTATAATTGCTTGTGTTTAACCACTTAAAATATTTATAATTGCAAGCTAAACCTGTAAACAATGAACCTGACAAAAATCCTAACCGTTGTCCTCTTGCTGTTAAGCCTCTATCTGGCTTGGTTTCTTTATAGTGGAGTACAAAAAACAATAGATGACCGCGAATCGATTACGACCAAAGAAGCCCTTGTTA
>JANMYO010000005.1:0-20941 GCA_031382175.1 Bacteroidia bacterium
GAAGATATTAAGGCCCCGGTGGCCCACGAAATGGAAGAGTTCGAACAAAAATTTCGCTCTTCGGTAAAAACGCGTGTTTTGCTTTTGGATAAAATCATGAACTACATTGTCAAGCGCAAAGGCAAACAAATGCGCCCCCTATTTATTTTTTTAAGTGCAGGTACATGTGGAAAAATAAGTGAATCAACCTATCGTGGAGCATCTTTGATTGAATTGGTTCATACCGCGAGCCTGGTGCATGATGATGTGGTGGATAACTCCAATTACCGCAGGGGTTTTTTTTCTGTGAATGCGCTTTGGAAAAATAAGATTGCTGTTTTAGTAGGAGATTTTCTCTTGACAAGAGGTTTGTTTCTGGCACTTGAACATAAGGATTATGAATTACTCTCCATTTGCACAGATGCTGTTAAGGAGATGAGTGAAGGGGAGTTAATGCAAATGGAAAAAGCACGTCATTTAGATATCACGGAAGATATCTATCATGACATCATTCGGAAGAAAACAGCTTCTCTTATTGCTTCCTGTTGTGCCGTTGGCGCAAGTTCATCGGGTGCTTCGCCCGAAATAGTAGAGCAAATGAAAACTTTTGGCCAACATGTGGGGATGGCATTTCAAATCAAAGATGATTTGTTTGATTATGGTGAAGACGAAATTGGAAAGCCTCTTGGAATTGATATCAAAGAGAAGAAGATGACGCTTCCGCTTATTTATGCGTTGTCAAAATCTTCCTGGCTGGAGAAACGAAGAATCATTAGCATTGTAAAAAATGATAGTGAAAAGCCCAGAAAGGTAAAAGAAGTGATTGAATATGTTAAGTCTTCCGGGGGAATCGAATACGCGAAGCGGGCAATGAACAATTATCATCAAAAGGCTATCGAGATCTTCAATACTTTCCCTGAGTCTATTTATAAAAATTCACTCGGCCAATTGGTTCAGTTTACGATAGACCGAAAAAATTAGAGTTATTTACTGCGCGCCCTTCCAGCCTCAAGAATGGCATAGTCTTTCAAATTCTTGAAAGTTCCTGGATCAAGATTTTCTGAGGCTGAGCCAGTATTATTTGGCGCAAAGTTGCCTTCCGTCTCCCACCATTTCTTTGCGTTATCACGTGCTACTGTCTTATCTACTTCGAAATAATTGATAATGGAGTCTGATACGATCCACGGTTTGGCTACCGTAGCGTATTTGTCAAAAATCATGGATCGCATCTGGGTGCCACTGGCCTGATTTTTAAAGTGAGACACCGTATAAGATAACGTCTCAGGTTCTGTCATCACCATATCCCAATATTTTTTGGAGGCTACAACTTGCGAGGTGGTCAGCAAATATCCAAAGCCTTTTTCAATAGGTTCTTTGGTGATTTTGCAAGCTGCTTTAAATTCTTTCTTCTTTTTGCCAAAAAGTGTATCCAAGAGTGCCATAAGATCAGGTATTTACTTTCTTAGATACTCCAGAAGGTACAAATAGTTGCATTCAGCCCTGTTTTTTTAACTAAATCTTTAAAATGATGCCTTGAAATGACGATTTACGGTAGTCAATAGTTTAAGGAGGGGTTCCTTTTGTCAAAGTTCCGGACTTTCTCTTCTGAAAATTTTCGTAGTTGATGAAAAAATCTTCCAGCTTTTCTACGGGTAGCTTTCGGGCAATGACTTTCTTCTTGTCATCAAGGATATAGATGGTGGGCATGGTTTCCGCAAAGTAGAGATTGCTGTAGTGCTCTTTTAAATAGCTTCGGGGACCGTTCACTGTTACCCAGGACATCTTCATCTCTTTGATAAAATCTCTCATCTTTTTCATAGAAGTGTCAGAGGCCACGGCAAAGATTTCGAAATCATACTTGCTTTTGCTCTTATTGTAAAACTCTACCAACTTCGGGGTCTCTGCTCTGCAGTGTCCACAGTCGGGATCAAAGAAAAAGACAATGGAGTATTTCTTCTTGATGTCGTAGAGTGATTTTGGTTGCATGTTTTGATCCTGCATCATGAGGTTCGGAGCCGTTTTTCCAATTTGCGCTCTTCGCAATTTATCGGCATGATCCTTTAAACTTTTTTTGAGCGAGGCATTTGCCCAATAGTCCATCTCTCCGGTAGCAAAATACTTATCATAGACATTTACATACACAGCATCCAATCCCATGATCTCGGGACTCTGGTATAAAAAGAGGCAAGTGTAGACCAGGTACTTGTATGTTTCTGGATTTCTTTTGGCTTTAGCCACAAGGCCGTCAATGGCTTTGGTGATGGTATCTGGCTGAGGAAGAAATAATTTCTCGAGGTATTCTTTTACTTTCTCCTGATACCAGGGCTTTGGCATCTGGGTTAAAGCATCATCGGAAAGATCAAAATTATCGAAGAAATGCTGACGGTAATAGCGCAGTTGAAAAGTAGAGTCAATGGTGCCATCTGCTTTTTTGGGTGGTTCGGGAATTTCCACTTGCTTGGTGGCTTTGAATATTTTCGCGGTGACCGTTGTTGGATACTTTGAAATAATTTCATCCTGGTAAGCCATCACCTTCTTACTAATTTTTCCAAAGGCTTCGCTTGCTTCCTTTTTCTTTGATTCATCTTTTAATGTGCTGTCTTGTAATATTTTTACAAAAGGCTCTGCTTCTTTATGACGATCGGCATTGAAGTGCATATTTTCAAAAAAGAGCTTATTGTCCTCGTCTCCAATAACCTTCATATTATTAATATAATCTTCTGTAGAAGTCTCCAGCCCAAATTGTTGATCACTTCCGACCACAAATTCAAAGACCCGGGTCTTGGCCATGATGAGAAAGTAAACACCTTGCCCCAGACTTTGATTCCCGTCAAAAAAGAAAACACCCTGACTATTCACTTTGGCGGTATCGCGGATGAAGGTATTTTCGCCCTTATAGTGTCCCAGGTAAGTGGTGGTATCTTTTAGGCCTTTGATTTTAAAATCAATCTTGTATCCGCCCTGTCCAAAGGACGAGCTAACAATGAGAAAACCAAGTACAAAAAATGGGAAGCGCATGTTTGGATTTTTTGAAAGTTCAAATTTCAGGAATTCATCAGTCTTTAACAATGGCAATTAATAGGCCAGATTCAAGGCAGGTGACCTGCTTTAACAAATCGTTTACAGTTTTTGCTTCTATATTGATAATGTCCTTCTAAAAAATAAGGATATACAAACTTCGTTCATTAAATATTACTTTTGTGGCACTTTAACGAATGTCTCTTCAGATTCAGAATCTTACAAAAGTTTACGGACAGCAAAGAGCTGTTGATGCTATTTCCTTCACAGTTAGCGAGGGAGAGATTGTTGGATTTCTTGGGCCGAATGGTGCCGGTAAGTCTACTACCATGAAAATTGCCACTAGTTATTTGCCTCCAAGTTCGGGAACGATAAAAGTTGGGAATTATGATGTTGTTCATCAACCGCTGGAGGCCAGGAAAATCACGGGCTATCTCCCAGAACACAACCCTCTCTATTTGGATATGTACGTGCATGAATACCTGACTTTCTCAAGTCGGATTGCCGGGCTCAACGCTACAAAAAGCAAGACCCGGGTAGGGGAGATGATTGAGTTGTGTGGACTTACGGTGGAGCAAAACAAAAAAATTGAATCCCTTTCAAAGGGATATAGACAGCGAGTAGGTTTAGCACAGGCCCTCGTACACGATCCGCAAGTACTGATATTAGATGAACCTACCTCCGGACTTGACCCGAATCAATTGGTAGAAATAAGAAAGTTGATTAAGGATGTCAGTAAAAACAAGACCGTTATTTTCTCCACACACATCATGCAGGAAGTACAAGCTTTGTGCGATCGCGTGGTAGTTATCAATCGCGGAAAGATTGTTGCCAATGATACCCTGCCGAATTTATTGAAGAGCCAATCAAGTCAAATTGTTTTGGTGATTGAATTTGAAGGAGATGTCACCAGTGAAGAGCTCAAGTCATTAGCTGGGGTGCTTGGAGTGGAAGAAGTATCCGATTTTAAATTCAAAGTGACAAGCGCACCAGGAAGAGATTTACGTCCTGAGATTTTTCGCTTTGCTGCAGATCGGCATTTATCGCTGTTGGGGTTGAAGCAGGAAGAAGGATCTTTGGAAGGAATTTTTAGAGAGTTGACAGCAACAGTATGATTCAGGTTTTTATTAAGGAATTCAACAGTTTTCTTAACTCTTTAATTGCCTATGTAGTGATAGGAGTATTCCTCACGGCCATAGGTTTACTTATGTGGGTATTTCCTGAGACTTCAGTACTCGATTATGGCTACGCTGATCTCGACACATTATTTTCCATGGGGCCTTATGTTTTTATTTTTCTAATCCCTGCCATTACCATGAGAAGTTTTGCGGAGGAAAAAAAATTAGGAACCTTGGAACTTCTTCTCACTAAGCCAATTACCGATCTTGAAATCATTGTTGGAAAATCACTGGCTGCTTTTGCTTTGGTTATCTTAGCCTTACTTCCAACGCTCATTTATTATTATTCAGTATATCAATTGGGAAACCCTGTGGGCAATGTAGATGCTCCGGGAGTCCTTGGTTCTTTTTTGGGTTTGACATTGCTCGGGGCATGTTTTTGTAGTGTCGGGATTTTTGCTTCCTCCATTACCACCAATCAAATCATCTCATTTATTTCAGCGGCCTTCCTGTGCTTTTTGGTGTACACTGGATTTGACTCACTATCAACTCTTATGAATGAAGGAGGGCAAGCGCTTTGGCTAAAACAATTTGGTATTCTTTATCACTATGAGTCGATCAGTAAAGGATTAATTGATAGCCGTGATTTAGTTTATTTTTTCAGCGTAATAGGTGTGATGATTGTGCTGGCAAAAACAGTTCTGAGCAGCCGTCACTGGCAGTTATGATTTGAATGTTATGAGTTTGAGTAATTGGAGACAAAGTAAAAAAGTAGGTGATTGGCTTTTGCTAGCTAATATCCTTGTGCTGATTACTTTGGTCAATCTGTTAGCCTCCCATTATTTTTTTCGACTTGACTTAACAGAAGAGAAAAGATACACAATAAAGCCCCCCACCCGACAATTGCTGCAGGAGCTGGAGGATGAAGTTTTTATAGAAGTCTTTTTGGAAGGTGATTTGAATCCCGGTTTTAAACGATTTCAGAAATCAATCCGGGAAACGTTGAATGAATTTCGAATTTATTCAAACAATAAAGTACAGTTCATATTTACAGACCCAGGTCAGGCCGCCAGCGAAAAGGCTAAGAATGAGTTTGTGAGCGAACTCAGTTCTAAAGGAATTAGCGGAATGCGGGTAATTGATAACAAAGAGGGCGAGCGACTGGAGAAATTGATTTTCCCTGGAGCCTTGGTTTCTTCTAATGGTTTTGAAAGTGGGATTATGTTATTGAAGGGGAACCGGGGACGAAACTCTCAGGAAGTTCTTAATCAATCGATTGAAGGAGTGGAGTTTGAATTGGCCAATGCCATCAGTAAGCTAAGCGCCATCCAACGTAAGAAGATTGGTTTTCTTATAGGACATGGAGAGTTCGACAGTCTTGAAATCGCCAGTTTGAATAATGCCTTGTTAGAAAAGTATGATGTGGTAAAAGTGAACCTGCAAAGAAAGGCTGCTCTCGCGGGATACGATGCACTTATCATGGCTAAGCCACGAAGACCATTTTCGGAGCAGGATAAATTTAAGATTGATCAATACCTCATGAAAGGTGGCAAACTCCTTTTGCTACTGGATAAGTTTGAAGCATCAATGGACAGTGCCTCACTTGATAATTATTTTGCAGTCCCTATTGATCTTAGACTCGATGATCAGTTGTTCAAATACGGCATCCGGATTAACCCTGAAATTGTGCAAGATCGGGTAGCTGCCAAATATCCCATTGTGATTGGCAAGGTGGGCAACCAACCTGAGATAATGCAAATGGAGTGGCCGTTTTTTCCTTTGCTGAATCATTATGCAGAACATCCGATTACCCGAAATCTTGATGCGACACTCACACGATTTGTTAGCAGCATTGATACCGTAAAGGCGCTGGGGATTAAAAAGACTCCTTTACTGAGGACGTCTGCATACTCCCGCAAGTTGGGGATGCCTGTAAAAGTGGGTGTAGATGATTTGAGAAAGACCTCGCCTGAAAATTTTAATTTTGGAGAAATTCCGGTAGGCTATTTAATGGAAGGTAAATTCAACTCTCTTTATACAAATCGTTTTCTTCCGCCTGGAGTTGATTCAACTTCATTCCTGTCTCAAAGTGTGCCGACTAAGTTAATTGTGATCGCAGATGGTGATGTGGCCAGGAACGAGATCAACCCAAGAAGCAATGAACCGCAAGTTTTGGGAACAGATGTGTTTTCGGGATATACTTATGCCAATCAGGATTTGCTTCTCAATATGATATCTTACCTAACTGATGATCAAGGTTTGATCAATGCGAGGAGTAAGGAGATAAAGATCAGACCTCTTGATAGGGACAAACTCAAGAATGATCGCTTGTTATGGCAGACTATTAATTTAATTGTACCATTGATTGTTCTCGTTTTATTTGGAGTGATGCGGGGCATATTCAGAAGAAGAAAATACGCGAGCCACTGACGATGCAGGAGAAAACTAACGTACGTCTTTTATTTTCATTGATAACGTTGTTGATAGTCACAACAGTTTTCTATTTTGTTGGAAACATAGATGGGCGACTGGAAGTTGACAAGACCAGGTTTAGGATAGAAGACCCAACCAAGATTAATAAAGTTATTTTGGAATCTTCTAAAGGAAAAATTGAACTGCATTATAATGGAACAGCATGGAAAGTGAATGATCGCTTTGATGCCGATCGTCAATTGATCACTGTTCTCTTTGCTACATTGGAACAGGCCGAACCTAAGAGATCCGCCTCTGAAAGTGAGCGGAAAGCAGTGCTGGATCGTCTTACCAAAGAGGGTGTTAAGGTAAGTTTGCTCGAAGAGGGAGAATTGAGAAAAACTTTTTACGCTGGAGGAAATCCTGAAAAGACGCTTACCTATTTTTATAGTGAGGGCGATCAGCCTTACGTTATCACCATTCCCGGATACCGGATTTATGTAGCCAGTATTTTGGAATTAGATGAAAACGGCTGGAGGGATAAGCGTGTATTTAATTTTAACTGGAGAAATTTTAGAAAACTAACGTTAAGCTTCAGTTCAGATGCGAAAGAAAACTTTGAAGTAAACCAGCGCGACAGGTTTTTTGATGTCGCAGGGATGGAAGCAGATACTACCAGGTTAAATAATTTTCTGGATGATGTTTCACTGCTGACGGGAGACCAAATCATCTTGCCAAAGATATTTCCAAAGTATGATAGCCTTCTTAAATCTCCCCCAACAGTGAAGATACTAATTAATGACATCGCCAATCGCAACTACCAACTGGAGCTGTTTCAGGGAATTCAGGGTGATCCTAATGTGGTGGGAAGAGTGAATGATAATGATGTGATGATTTTTGATCGAAAGAAGATATTTCGGATCGCAAAGAACCGCACTTACTTTAAGAAGCGGACGGAGTAGAAATGACCTGAAATTGACCATTTTTACAAATGGTTTTTCTTCCTAACTTTACCGCCTTACCACCACAAACCACTGACATACAATGAAGTTTATTGTCAATTCCAGCTATTTACTGAAGCAACTTTCCAACATCAACGGAGTAATTACTACCAACCCTGTTGTACCTATTCTTGAGAACTTTCTTTTTGAAATAGACAAAGCGAAACTTACAGTAACGGCCTCCGACCTGCAGACCTCCATGATCACCGAAATAACGGTTGAATCGAAGGAGAGAGGAAATATTGCTGTGCCTGCAAGAATATTGTTAGATACTCTCAAAAACCTTCCTGATCAGCCGGTGACATTTTCGGTGGATGAATCGACCTACAGTATTGAGATCAGTTCGGATAATGGCCGCTACAAGCTTTCAGGAGAGAATGCTACTGATTTCCCCAAGGTGCCGGCAGTTTCCAATGATTTTTCTGCTTTGATTTCTTCGGATGTCTTATCAAGGGCGATTAACAATACCATTTTTGCAACAAGCAGCGATGAGCTTCGCCCTGCCATGACAGGAGTTTATGTGAACCTCGGTGACAAGAACACAACCTTTGTGGCAACGGATGGTCATCGCCTGGTTCGCTACCGCAGAACCGATGTGAAGTCAGAAAAAGGAAATACCATTATTATTCCCCGCAAGGCCCTGAATTTGCTAAAAGCAACGCTTCCTGCCGAAAATTCGGATGTAAGTATTGACTTCAATATGTCCAACGCTTTCTTCAAGTTTGGCACCATTCGTATGATTTGCCGCCTGATTGATGAGCGCTATCCGGATTATGAAAATGTAATTCCTGCGGCCAGCACAATTAAGATGACCATCAACCGTGTAGACTTCTTAAGCTCGCTCAAGAGAATTTCTATTTATGCCAATAAAACGACCCATCAGGTCAGACTAAAAATTACTGGCAGCGAACTTCAGGTTTCTGCCGAAGATTTGGACTTTTCCAATGAAGCCAATGAGAGACTTTCCTGTGAACATGAAGGAGAGGATATTGAAATTGGATTCAATGCCAAGTTCTTAATAGAAATGCTGAGCAACCTCACCATTGAACAGATCAAATTAAATATGTCAGCCCCCAACAAGGCAGGTGTAATTTTACCGGCAGAAAAAGAAAAAGGAGAGGATATTCTGATGCTGGTGATGCCAGTCATGCTGAATCAATACGTATAATTTTTTTAGACACGCAATAAAAAAGGAACCTATTATGGTTCCTTTTTTTGTTTTTCTGCAAGAAATTCTATTTCAATTCCGAGAAATCAAAAGAGGTTTCTAAAAACTTGGTAGTGAACTTACCTGAACGGAAAATGGCATTGTCCATCAGCTTCAAGTGGAAAGGAATTGTCGTTTTAACACCCTCAATAACAAATTCACTTAAGGCACGCTTCATACGCGTAATGACTTCTTCTCTTGATTGGCCCGTCACGATGAGTTTGGCAATCATCGAGTCGTAATTAGGTGGTATGGTATAGCCTGCATAAACGTGACTATCTACACGAATACCGTGGCCGCCCGGCATGTGGAGATTAGTAATCTTTCCGGGCGATGGTCTGAATCCATTCGCAGGATCTTCCGCATTGATGCGGCACTCCATGGCAAATAGATTTGGAAAATAATTTCGACCGGAGATAGGAACCCCTGCCGCCACTTTGATCTGTTCTTTAATCAAATCATAATCTGTTACTTCTTCCGTGATAGGATGTTCTACCTGAATACGGGTATTCATCTCCATGAAGTAAAAATCGCCATGCTTGTCTACAAGGAATTCAATAGTGCCTACGCCCTCATAGCCAATCGCTAGTGCACCTTTGATGGCTGCTTCTCCCATTCGCTCGCGCAATTCCTGCGTGACCACAGGAGAAGGTGTTTCTTCTACCAATTTTTGGTGCCTCCGTTGTATTGAGCAATCACGCTCTGAAAGGTGACATGCTTTTCCATATTGATCACCTACCAATTGAATTTCAATGTGGCGTGGCTCTTCAACAAATTTTTCAAGGTATAACGCATCGTTTCCAAAGGAAGCTGCTGCCTCGCGTTTGGCATCATCCCATCCCTTTTTAAATTCCGATTCATCATTGATGATGCGCATTCCTTTTCCACCGCCACCGGCTGTTGCTTTTACAATTACAGGGTACTTAATTTCTTTTGCAATCTTCATTCCCTCCTCGATGGAAGTAAGTAACCCGTCTGACCCTGGAATGACGGGCACGCCCGCTTTGCGCATGGTATCCTTTGCGGTGGCCTTATCTCCCATTGACTCGATCATAGCAGGTGTGGGACCAATAAATTTTATTCCATATTCATGACATACTGCTGAGAACTCTGCCCGTTCGGATAAAAAACCATAGCCCGGGTGTATCGCATCGGCATTGGTGATTTCGGCAGCTGAAATAATTCGAGGGATATTCAGGTAGGAATCTTTACTGGCCGGCCCTCCAATACAAACAGCTTCATCAGCGAATCGGACATGTAAACTTTCACGGTCTGCAGTAGAATAGACAGCTACTGTTTTGATATCCATTTCTTTGCAGGTACGAATGACCCGGAGCGCTATCTCTCCGCGATTGGCAATCAATATTTTCTTAAACATAAATTCTATTTTAGATTTTTAGATTTAAGATGTAAGATTTTTTATTTAGAATATAGATCTAAATTCTTACTTCTAAATCTTACATCTCAACATTGTATTTAATCCGGTTCGACTACAAACAGAACCTGATCGTATTCAACTGGTGAAGAGTTTTCGACCATCACCTTTACAATTGTTCCTGAAACTTCAGACTCAATCTCATTGAAAAGTTTCATGGCCTCGATAATACATACGGTTTGACCTTTTGAAACTTTGTCACCAATAGAAATGAAGGGAGGTGAATCTGGATTGGCGGTGCGATAAAATGTGCCAATCATGGGAGATTTAATATCAACCGTAGTTTTGCTTGCAGATGCAGCCTTCTCCGGTTTTGGTGCAACAGAAGCAATTGCCGGCACGGGCAATGCAGCAACAGGTGCAATCATCGAAGCGGGTGTAGATTTGAAAACCTTTTGATCAGGTTCACGCTTTACATGAAGCTTTAACTCCATCGTTTCGATATTTACCTCATTCAATCCCGATTGGGAAATAAAATCAATTAGGTCTCTGATTTCGCTTGTTTTCATTTCGGATTGATTTTTAGTTCTACTTTCTACAGGGCTAGAGTCTGGTTTTGAAGAAGAGCTTTTTACAATAGTTTTTTTACTCTTGGCCATACTAAATTATTTAACGCGTTCTACATATTCACCAGTGGTCGTCTTGACTTTAATATTGTCACCGGTGTTAACAAATAAAGGGACACGAATCTCAGCTCCTGTTTCAATGGTAGCTGCTTTGAGAGTCCGGGTAGCGGTATCGCCTTGCACACCGGGCTCAGTATAGGTAACACTTACTACCACATGAGCTGGAGGCTCGGCTGTAATGGGGTTCGTTCCGTTTTCAAATGCGATTAGCAGCGTAACCCCTTCTTTAATATAATTCACCGAATCACCCAACAGCGCCTTATCAATATAAATTTGTTCAAAATTTTCGTTGTCCATTACCACCAAGCTATCTCCATCCGGATAGAGATATTGATACTCTTTAGTTTCTACCCGGAGTTGGTCTACTGAATCTCCTGGACGAAAACGATTTTCTGCGATTTTTCCGCTTTTCACGCTTCTCATTTTTACCTGATAGAATGCACGCAAGTTTCCGGGGGTACGGTGCTGAAGTTCTTCAATTTGTACTATTTCACCATTATACCTGATGTAATTTCCTTTACTAAGATCTGAAACAGTTGCCATAAAAATGAATCGATAAGTTACACACGAATTAAATAATTACAAGGTCAGCAGGTAGAAGATTAACCCTAATTGCTATTGTACGCCCATTTAACATAAACAGCACCCCAGGTAAATCCACCGCCAAATGCCGCCAAAATTAAATTGTCACCTTTCTTCAATTTTTTCTCATAATCCCACAGAAGAAGGGGAATTGTTCCTGCGGTAGTATTTCCATACTTGGCAATGTTCATCATCACTTTATCTTCGGAGATGCCCATCCGATTGCCCGTGGCATCAATGATGCGTTTGTTTGCTTGGTGAGGCGCAAGCCATGCAATATCTGCAGGTTTTAGATGATTACGCTCCATGACTTCACCGGCAATATTCGCCATATTCGTAACAGCAAACTTAAACACAGCTGCACCTTCTTGATAAACATAGTGCTGACGGGATGCAACAGATTCATGAGAAGCCGGTATTCTGCTGCCACCCGCTTTCATATGGAGATAGGCTTCTCCAGATCCATCGCTCTTCAAAATAGAGTCGAGAACACCCACATTTTCTGTTGTCGGTTCAAGCAAAACACATCCAGCTCCATCACCGAAGATGATGCAGGTAGTACGATCTGAGTAGTCTAATATGGCAGACATTTTATCTCCACCAATAACTATCACTTTTTTATAGCGACCTGATTCTATAAAACTTGTACCGGTAGCTAAAGCATACAAAAATCCGGAGCAGGCTGCGGCCATGTCAAAACTAAAAGCGTTTGTTGCGCCTACTTCGGTGGCCACGACATTGGCCGTTGCCGGAAAGGTCATGTCAGGTGTTACGGTAGCGAAAATAATCAGGTCAATTTCTTTTGGATCAATTTTGGTTTTTGCCAGCAAGTCTTTAACAGCTGCAATACCCATAACAGAAACGCCCTTATTTTCTCCTTTTAAAATTCTTCGTTCTTTGATGCCGGTGCGGGAAGTGATCCACTCATCACTCGTCTCCACCATGGTTTCGAGTTCCTGATTGGTGAGAATGTAATCGGGAACATATCCACCTACACCCGTTATAGCCGCTTTTATTGTGCTCATAGATTCTGTGGCAAAATCAGTTTAGAACGTATACTAAAAATCAAATGCCCGGCTTACTGAAACCGAGCACTCTTATTAATCTAACTACCTTTCTCTTGCTCTTTACCCGTGATGATGGTAAAGAAGGGAATGATGAACTTTTTACTAATAAACCGCATCATGGTTTACTAAGCCAATACTTCTTTTTCCATTACCACATTGCCTCTATAGAAGAGTTTCCCTTCATGCCAAAAAGCACGATGTGGCAAATGACTTTCACCTGTAGTTGGACAAATAGTAAATTCCTTGGCAAAAGCCTTGTAGTGAGTTCTTCTCTTATCTCTTCTTGTTTTGGAGGTTTTTCGTTTTGGATTTGGCATAACCTATATGTTTATTTTAACTTTTTCAATTTTTCCCATCGTGGGTCTATGGTATCATCTTTTTCGATGCTGTCGTCCGATGAAGAGTAAATCAATTTCCCTTCTCCTTCATCTTCGGGTTCATTGGCATAGCGGGGATGCAGTTTTTTAATTGGAATGGACAACGCAATAAATTCAAAGATGTATTGCCCAATATCCAAAATTGCTCTCTCCGGACTGATGATAATGATTTCATCGCTTAATTCTGTTTCTTCTTCCCCATATTTAAAGACAATTCTCTTGTCCATTTCAAGTGGGTAATCAAACGGGTCAAGGCTTCGGTCACAAATCAGACCCGCTTTCCCATTTATTTTAAAAGAGGCTTCAATGAACGTTTCATGTTTATCAAGTGTCACATGCGCGGCAAAGTTGCCACCTGAAACCAGATCTGCACCATATTGCGTAAAAAACTCTTCTCCAAATTGAAAGTCAAATTGGTGAGCTTTTTGGCTCAGGCCGATGATGTTAACACTTAAAGCCTTCAACACTAAACCCCACTTTCAGGGTTTTAAAATTAGGGTGCAAATTTATCAGGTTTTGCCGGATTTAGGCCAGATTCTTCGCGAATTTGGGAAGGAATTTTAAACTCAAGTGCCATTTTGTTCTAAAAAAGGCCATTTTCAACTTTTCCCCTAAATTTAGCTAGGCGTAATTTCTGAAACAGACGATCTTAATCTCTTCGAGGCTCAATTTCTCAGCATTCTCAACCAAGTAATCGACTACATTTTTCTTAAAACCCAGTTTTATGGCGATGCTTTTACAGAAGAGCAGCTCACTCTCAAAAACCTTTTGGTCTGCAAGCATCAGGGAAAAACAGGCCCATAAGTATTCAAATTTCTGTTCGTTAGAGAGTGCACCAAGCGAATCAATTGGCTCGGGGTTACGGATAAGGGAATTCACTGCTTCTTCCGGAAAATTTCGGTCTCTGGCTATTTTAAAGATCATATCGCGCTCAACAGAGGCAAAGTGTTTGTCCGCTTCTGCCAGTTGGATGAGAATGTTGAGCTGCTTTTTAGTAACAATGTCCATTTGAATCCAAATCTATCTCAAAGGAGCGAAAAATAATAGTTAAAAGGACAAGTAGGCAGGTGGTTTGTTGCCCTATTTCTCTACCAGTTGCTCTCTTCTGTTTTTGATAATGTCACAAGCCAGGTAAATAGCCTGACGCATTGATCCTTCATCTGCCATATTTTTCCCAGCTATAGAATAAGCAGTTCCGTGATCGGGTGATGTTCTTACAATGGGGAGCCCTGCGGTATAATTGACTCCGTTGTTAAAGGCAATTGACTTAAACGGAATCAGACCCTGGTCGTGGTACATGGCAAGAACGGCATCGTATTTTGTATGCTGCCCTGTGGCAAAAAAACCATCAGCAGGGAAAGGCCCAAAAATCAGCTTGCCTTTACTTTTTAAATCGTTGATGACGGGTTTGATAACTGTATTTTCTTCACTGCCAATTAGTCCTTCATCGCCTGCATGGGGATTTAATCCTAACACAGCAATCTTTGGCTTGGAGATATTAAAATCTTTTTTTAAGGTTAATTCGAGCAGACGGATTTTCAATTCAACGCGCTCCTTGGTGATGTGATTTGAAATTTCTTTTACCGGGATATGCTCGGTCACAAGGCCTACCTTCAGATCATCACCTACCATCAACATAAGGCTTTCCATGGCTTCAAAAGTCTGGGTAAGGTATTCGGTATGGCCCCGAAATGGAAATTCCTGACTGTGTATGGTATTCTTGTCAATGGGTGCTGTAACAAAGCCATCAATCAGCCCTTCCTTGATTTCTTCGACAACTTTTTTTAAACTCAAGAGCGCGGCTTTCCCCGTTTCTTTTGAAGGTTGACCAGGAGTGATTTCAATTACATCTTCCCAGCAGTTAACGACATTAATTGATTTCGGAAAAAACTGACCTTTATTCTTGACCTGACTATAGTTAAATTCTTCCAGGTTCATGAGTTTACGATAGAAAGACAAGACCCGTGCAGATCCATAGATAACGGGCGTTGCCATATTAAGTAATCGGTTATCTGCCAACGCCTTTATCACTACTTCAGGACCGATTCCATTGAGGTCGCCAAGACTAATGCCTATTTTTGGTTTTTCGTAATTCATTTGCTTTTGTTAGACTCCCGCAATTTAAATTAAATTTATTAAGGCACGAGATGGGATGTAAGAAACCCCTTGATCCATAGTGTAAGACTATCTTCTTTCTATCTTTCGTCTTTAATACCATGATAAGACCAAAGAAATCATTAGGCCAACATTTTTTGAAAGATGAGAACATCGCCAGAAATATTGTTGGTGCGTTAGCTTTGGAAGGTAATAATTTGAAGGTAATCGAAATTGGACCGGGCACCGGAGTACTCACCAAATACCTCTGTCAAATAAAGGATATTGATCTTCGACTTATCGAAATTGACCGTGAATCGGTGGCCTACTTAAAGGGAAGCTACCCAAATCTTAAAGGGAGAATTATAGAAGGTGATTTTTTGGAATTGGATTTAGATAAAATTCTTGCTGAGCCGTGTGCCATTATTGGAAACTTTCCCTACAACATTTCTTCTCAAATATTTTTTAAGGTTTTAGATCATCGAAATCAGGTTCAGCAAGTAGTTGGAATGCTTCAAAAGGAAGTGGCAGAGCGGATAGCCGCACCACCTGGAAGTAAGACCTATGGGATACTGAGTGTCTTGCTACAGGCGTTTTATCATATCGAGTTATTGTTTAAAGTCTCTCCGGGTGTTTTCTTTCCGCCACCCAAGGTGATGTCGGCTGTTATTCGGCTGAAGAGAAATGAGGTAAAAAAACTTGATTGCGATGAGATTCAATTCAGGAAAATAGTAAAGCAGGCTTTTCAAATGAGGCGCAAAACCTTGCGCAACGCCCTTAAAAGCCTAAATTTACCCGCCTCAATTTCAACACTGCCGCTACTGGACAAGCGGGCAGAACAGTTGGCCGTTGGGGAGTTTATTTCACTGACGAAGCTAATAGGAGATACACGTGAATAAGTTCGCAGAATTTGAGTTGACCAAAGAGTTTCGCGATCGTTTTCAGTTGGCGCTGGATGATCGCGACCATAAGTTTATTCTCGAAAGTCTGGAGGAAGTCAATCCCGCTGACATTACTTCCCTTCTTTACGAATTTAATAGCGAGGAATCAAAATACGTTTTGGATATTCTTCCGATTGAAGTCAGATCTCAGATCATCAATGACCTGGATAGTGATGCAAGGAAAGCCTTCATCAAAGTGTATCAGCCGGCAGAGTTAACTGAAATCATCAATCTGTTAGATTCTGATGATGCTGCTGATATACTAAACGAATTACCGGTAAAAACCAGTGAAGAGGTATTAGCAGGTCTGGATCCATTGTTAAAGTCGCAAGTCATTGATTTGCTCCGGTACGATGAAAATGTGGCCGGTGGTATCATGGCGAAGGAATTAATCAAAGCGCGTGATACATGGACGGTGGTACAGTGCATTGAAGAGATAAGGAAACAAGCGGAACAAGTCACGAAATTTTACGCGGTTTATGTGGTAGATGATACAGACAAGCTGTTGGGCCGGGTTTCGCTACAGCAACTAATTCTTACCGATCCGCGCACGCTTGTAAAAGATATTATAGATGATGATGTCGTAGCGGTTGAGACTTACAAGGAAGACAGGGAAGTGGCTGAAATCATGAAAAAGTATGACTTGGAATCGGTTCCCGTAGTCAATGTTCATGGCCAGTTGGTAGGGCGTATTACAATTGATGATGTTGTCGATGTCATTACAGAGCAAGCCGAGGAAGATCGTCAATTGATGTCAGGTATTACAGAAGATGTTGAGGAAGATGATAGCGTTTGGAAGAATACGCGAGCGAGGTTGCCGTGGCTTCTCATTGGTATTTTTGGGGGAATGCTCAGTGCCCGCTTTATGGGTATCTTTGAATTGCAATTGGCAAAGGTAACGGCCATTGCTTTTTTTGTGCCTCTGATTCAGGCAACGGGAGGAAACGTGGGCATTCAATCTTCTTCTTTAGTAGTGCAGAGTTTGGTGAATCCTGGTTTTGTCGATGAAGGCCTCATGGGTCGCTTGGCAAAAGTCTTTAGTGTAGCAGTTCTCAACGGTCTTTTTCTATCTATTGTGGTCTTTGCAGGCACTTGGGTGATTTTTGGGAATCAGTCCATCAACCTCGTGGTATCCATTGCGCTATTCTGTGTTGTTATTTTTGCTTCTTTTATAGGCACTGTCACTCCGCTCATTTTGAATCGATTAGGATTTAATCCCGCTCTTGCTTCAGGACCATTTATCACAACCACAAATGATCTTCTGGGGCTTGCCATCTACTTCCTTACCATCCATTTGTTGCTATAACTCCTTTTATGTCAAAACTCCGGATGTACAAACTGATGTAATATCCTGGATCATTTTGCACAATAACGGCTAGTAGGATCAATTACATTTGGGTAAGGCTTTAAGCGAGAGACAGTAAAATGTAATTGCATCAATAGTTAAAGCATAGAAACCTAATGAGTCTTTTTCAAAAACGAAAAGCAAAGCTCCAGAATACTTTTAACGATGTCATTGAGAAGCCTATTCTTACCTCAGCTATCGTTTTAGTGCTCGTTACCAGTCTTGTGATAGGACTAAGCCTTAAGTACTATATCAACGAATTCAGTTCTTTTTGGCCACAGCTATTAGTGGAGGCCCATGGAATGATATTTGATATAGCGGTCATCGGTATTTTATTATTTTGGTTGAATCAAAGTGGGGATACTCGTCAACGCATCAGAACGTATAAAGATGAAATTGATGATTTTCGATTGTGGGAATCGGAAGAAGCCGCGTTTCGAACCGTGGGAAATTTAAAACGACTTAACCGGCATCGTGTCTATGAAATCAATTTGGTGAATTGCTATTTGGCGAAGACCAACCTTAGCTATGTTAATTTAAAGGCATCGAACCTTAATTCGGCCAACCTCACCAACTCATCACTGATTGAAACTAATCTCGAGAATACGAGGTTGAATCAAACTAATCTTGAGAATTCTAACCTTAATCAGGCTAATCTAAATGGAGCTTATGCCAGTGGTGCCAACTTCAAGGATGCATTTTTAATTAAGACTCAATTTGAAGGCGCTTTTCTTATCAAGACCAATTTTAAGAATGCATTTTTAATGGAAGCCAATCTGCAAAACAGTTATCTGATGGGAGCAGATTTTGAGAATGCAAGTTTATACAAAGCAGATCTGCGTGGCGCAAAAGGGCTTACGCTAGAACAACTTACCAAAGCTAAAACACTTTATCTCGCTAAATTTGATGATGAGATTTTAGAGCAGATAAATACCAATCTGCCTGAATTAGTGGGAAGCTAATGGAGCTTGCTGGGTTTGGATTAATGGATTAATGAATTAATTTTGTAGAAGACAACGGTTTCGGCAACGAAGCCGTTGTTTCTTTTTTGGTATCGCGCGGGGAATGGTGAATTTTAAGAAGAGGTTATGAGCAAAAATATTTCATACTATACAAAAGAAGGATTGGAAAGGCTCACTAAGGAGTTGAGTACGCTGAAGAGCAAAGGCAGGGCTGACATTGCCCGCCAGATTGCCGAAGCTCGTGATAAAGGAGACCTAAGTGAAAATGCTGAATATGATGCTGCAAAGGATGCGCAGGGTCACCTTGAAGCAAAAATTGCGCAATTAGAAGATTTGATGAGCTATGCCCGCTTATTGGATGAAAGTAATATAGATACTTCCAAAGTTTCGATACTTTCGAAAGTAACAATCAAGAGTAAAAAGAATGGAGCATTGGTAACGTATATGCTGGTATCCGAAGAAGAAGCAGATTTAAAGGCAGGAAAGATTTCCACTCAATCTCCTATTGGAAAAGGTTTATTAGGCAAGAAAAAAGGTGAGCTGGCGAAAATAAAAACCCCTGCGGGAGAGATCGAATTTGAAATTATAGATATCAGTTTATAATACGTTGCCAGATGGCTACCCTCTTTACTAAGATTATCAATCGTGAAATACCGGCTTACATCATAGCAGAAGACGAGCATTTTATAGCCATTCTTGATATCATGCCGTTGGTCGCAGGTCACACCTTAGTAATTCCGAAAAAGGAAATTGACTATATCTTCGATCTGGACAACGAAACCCTGGCAAGTATGATCCTGTTTGCTAAAAAAGTTGCGCAGACGATAAAGAAGGTTATTCCTTGCAAAAGGATTGGCATTGCGGTTATCGGTCTTGAAGTTCCGCACACCCACGTGCACCTTGTTCCCATGAATGTGATGGGAGATATTAACTTCACTAAACCGAAATTGAATCCTTCCAAAGAAGAATTGGAAATTATTGCTGATAAAATTAGGGTTGCGTATATATAGCAGTAGGAAATGGTATGATGAACATTGTACGGCCTACCTTGCTTTTGGATGAACGGAAATGCAAAGCCAACATTGCCCGAATTGTAAACAAGGCAGAAGGAGCCGGAGTAAAACTGCGCCCTCATTTTAAGACACATCAGTCTCATGAAGTTGGACGATGGTTTCGTGATCTTGGCGTTACGCAATGTACAGTCTCATCTGTAAAGATGGCCGACTATTTTGTAGAAGATGGATGGAAGGATATTACAATTGCCTTTCCAGTAAACCCTCTTGAGCATTCACTTATCAATGAATTAGCATCTAAAGTTAGTCTTAATCTTTGTGTTGGCTCAAGCGTTGCCTTGCAAATGCTTAATGAAAATCTTAAGTATGCTGTGAAAATTTTTATTGAGGTCGATAATGGATACCATCGTACGGGTGTTCAACCCAAAGACTCGGAGGCAATTGATTCTATAATAAAAGTCATCTGTCAATCTGAATTGATGACGGTTGCAGGATTCCTAAGTCACGCAGGGCATAGTTACAAGGGCACCACAACGGAGGAGGTTATAGCAATTCACGCCAAGTCAAAAAACATCATGATCGAACTTGGGAAATCCTATCGATCCAAATTTCCGACTCTCATTTTATCAATTGGTGACACACCTACCTGCAGCATTGCAAGTGATTTTAGTGGCATTGATGAAATAAGGCCAGGCAACCTGGTTTTCTATGATCTGTCTCAAACGCAGATAGGCTCCTGTAATCTTGATGATATTGCTATTGCAATGGCGTGCCCAGTAGTTGAAATCAACCGTCAAACAAATGAAATTTTCATTCACGGAGGAGGTGTCCATTTTTCAAAAGACTTCCTTATAAAGGAAGATGGTTCCATAATTTATGGACAGGTTGTTAAACTGACGGAGCAGGGCTGGATGCTCCCGCCATTAAAGATGTTTGTTAAATCCTTGTCTCAGGAGCATGGAATTATTCATGCTTCGGATGAAGAACTGCTGGAGGTGAAGGTAAGTGACGTAATTGGTATTTTGCCTGTTCATGCTTGCCTTACGGCAGATGCAATGGGAGAGTACTTTACATTAGACGGGAAACGCATTTCCATGATGCGATAAGAATATTTCCCTAAGAGTAGGCCTAAAAATCTAAACGTACTGCCAGGCTGAGCTTTGTCGAAGCCGATTTAGAGAGTCCATTCTAAAGAAACATGACAAGGTTTTTAGAACTACCCTAAAGAAAATCAATATCTACGTTCAGCGGACTACGCATTAGGTACTGCAGCGCTTCGGGTACGGTCATTCCTTCAAAAAGAACTTTATAGAGAGTGCCAGTGATGAGGGCCCGCACTTTGTAATAATCAGCACATTTTTTTACAATCTGAATAGTGTTCACGCCTTCCGCGACCTCATGCATATCTTCGAGGATGTGTTTCAGTTTTTCACCCTTGGCTAAACGATAGCCTACGGTAAAATTTCTACTCATCGGACTATTGCATGTAGTTACTAAATCTCCAATGCCTGCAACACCGAGAAATGCGCTTGTATTTCCACCAAGTGCTTTGCCTAAATAAACCATCTCTACAGCTCCCCGGCTAATGAGTAATCCTTTGGCATTTTCGCCATAACCTAATCCGCTTAGTGCACCGGATGCAATAGCAATAATATTTTTTAACACACCCGCTATTTCTACGCCCACCAAATCATGATTCTCATAAACCTGAAACCGATCGTTGCGCAACAAGCGCTTGCCCACTTGTATTACTTCGTTGAAGGG
>JANMYO010000039.1:0-51292 GCA_031382175.1 Bacteroidia bacterium
TCAAGTTCGGCAAAAAGGAAGTCATAGAGCTTATAAACATAGTACAAAGTCTGGGATCGTTACAATTGCCTACCACAGACTGTCGGATGAAATTCCGAGGGGAACACTTAATAGCATTTTTAAGCAAGCTGGATTAAAATAAAAAATACATATCTAAGACTTTTGTTGTGCCCTTGCTCACATTTAATCATCAATCATTCCGTTTCTCTTAGAACGTTAGCTAATCATGTTTCGACCCGATGGCTATCCGCTTCACCATGACACGAGGTGTTACTCTGGCTGACTGCTCTTCAGTTTTTTCTTCAACTGGAACTCAAAACCCATTCGCACATTGAGGCGCTCTTGGTACGGGCTGTTGTCGTGATCGACATAAATGTTGTAGAGCAGTTGGAAATTACCCCGAACGCCTTTCATGAATTGATAATCTTTCTTTATGCCTGCAAAAATGCTTCCCACCCAGGCTCGTGAATTGGAGTCTACAGGTTGAGAGGCAGTCGTAGGAATGTAGGTATTCATCTTCTCTCCTTCCGTCCGCAACGAAAATCCCTTCTTGATTTTAAAGTCGATAAATAGGCGTGGTCCGTAAATGCGATCCTGACTATTCAGCTTGAGCTGCTTTCCAAAACTCATTCGTTCATTCCATCCCGCGCCTGCCGTGAGGCGCCCAGAAATACGATATCCAATCAGCGGATTAAAATCGATCAATACGTTCGAGTTTTTTTGAATCTGCAACGTGATGCCCGGAACAAACCGTTCGATCCATGGTTTGCCGGTCATCTCATTGGGCACGCGCTTTGGCAGGTCTTTCATGTTTTGAAGGCTGGTGTATTTTTCCTTCAATTTCGACATGTGATCCATGGCGGCTTTCAACTGTTCGCCCTGCCCGGCAAAATGATCTACCGCCTGCTTCTGCACTTCCTGCACAACCTGCTGCTTCAATGCCTCGTCATCGCCTGCCATCTTTTTGTATTGATCCAACGCCTGAGTTTGTTTCTGAATGCCCTGCACCTCTTCTAATTTACCCACTCTGTTTTCCAATTCTTTCGGAAGCTGTTCTATGTCGTTGAGGTTGCCGGATGAAATGGTTTTAATCTCTTTACTATAGCCATCAATTTTTCCTGTCACCTCATTCACCTGCCCCATGGCCTCCTGTGCTTTTTTCAGTTCATCCATGCCCTTGATTTCTCCCAACTCTTTCTGCGGCATAGTGCTTACTTCTTTCATCTTTTCCTGCACACCTCCAAGTCCTTCTATTTTGTCTGTTGGATTTTTTACTTCACCTAAAGGATTTTTAAGTTCACCCAATGGATTATTGATGTCTGCCGAGGGAAGCTTCACCTCTGTGCCTGGCAATCCGGGTGAAGCAAGCGAAGGCACATTTACATTCGGTAAGTCAATACTACCAGGTAAGTTCGCCCCTGCTCCGCCCTCCTTGTTCATCAAGCTTAACTTTTCATTGATTTTGTTTTCTACTTTTTCGATGGGTGCTCCCATCTTTCGAACAGGCTCATTTACTTTTGATTGCAAAGCGACCAGCTTACCCTGAGCTTCATTTATATTCTTCAATGGCCCAGCTTGCTTTAAGCTGTCCAATAGTTTGGTGTACTTACCCGTAGGCAAACCCAACGAAGAAAGACTATCAATTCGATGTGAAAGTTTGCCCTTGATTGAATCCAGTTTGCGATTGTAGTTGGCAAAACTCCTCTTCAGGCTATCAGCAGGGTTGAGTTTTCCTCTGAGTGAATCAAGTTTACTTCGCTGTTTTCCAAAATTGGGTTGAATACTATCCTGCAGATGAGTAAGTTTTTGCGAGAGGGAACGGATGCTGTCGGTGCCTTTGGCTAGCTTGAGAGTGGCCGTGTCTAGGGATGAGAGATCGGGTTTAGTTAACTTGTTTCTGAGCGAATCAGGCTTTCCATTTTGTGCTGCCAGCGGTAGCGACAAAATGCTAAGCAAAACGGCTAAAACAAAGCTCTTTATCATGACTTAAAAATAGTCATAAAGGTCTGAAAAATAGGATTTTCTGAGGTAATTTAACATGTCTCATTTAAGAGTCTGGTTAATCCCTAGTAAATGGTCTCAGCGGTATGTTGGGCCAATCTTTGGTTTTCAAAAATCTGCGTGGCAAAACCTATGTTCTTGTTGGTCGCCTGACCAACAAATTTACAAGTCTTCAAAATGAACAAGGAAACCAAATTCATCCTCTCATAGATAGCGCGGAAGTTACTTCCGTGCCTTCTTAAACAAAACTCAATATCAAGTAGTCCTTTTATACCCCATAAATGGCGCGGAAGTTACTTCCGTGCTTTCTTAAACAAACTCAACATCAATCAGGCCTTTAATACCAGCATAATCTCTCGCACTACCATACAAATAATCTTCTGCCCTATCAACTATTCCTGCTATTACCGGGTTCATGTGTATATAATTTAATTTCTGGTCTGTAATTTCCTTATAAGATAATTCAATAGGATGATACTCATTCTGCCAAAATTTATACTTCTCATGTTTCTTGCTTTTAGTGGCAGCCTGATGAAAAATAGCAAGCATCCAATCTTTACGACTTTCTATGGCGCTATTCTCTATCGCGCGACAGAGGTGTACGGATGTATATTTCTTAAAATCTCTGACAATCTCTTCTATTTTAAACTCTCCTTTACGGCCAACGATCAGATGAATGTGATTGGTCATCAGGCACCAGGCATAAATGACCAAACCTTTATTCTGTTGACAGAATTTTAATGAATCCATCACAATGTCTTTATACTCCTGACGCGTAAAGGCATCTACCCAACCTTCAACGGCAAAGGTGATAAAGTGAGGAAAATCCTGATCCCTGACTTTGTATTTTTCACTCATATCATCTCTGACCCATTACTTCCGTGCCTCATCTAGAAAAATATTCAATGGAACTAAGTTCCTTCTTTAGCTTCATTAAACAAACTAGATTTTTTAGTAAGCGCACGAAAGAAACTTTCGCGCGAGAATTATGGTAATAACTTCCGTGCCAGATTGGGGGCATCTTCGGTGGTTTTTCCTTGCTTATGACCAACAACAACATCTAACTAAGCATCACCATCCTCAGATGGCGCGGAAGTTGCTTCCGTGCCTTCTTAAACAAACTCACATCTCTGGCCCGTTACTCTAAGCCTCATTTAGGACTATTCAATGGAACTAAGTTCCTCCTTTAGTTTCATTAAACAAGCTAGATTTTTTAGTAAGCGCACGAAAGAAACTTTCGCGCGAGAAATAAGAAAGAACTTCCGCGCCAGATTGGGATCTCTGACTTTGTATTTTTCACTCATATCATCTCGGTCCGTTACTTCCGAGCCTCATTTAGAAACTATTCAATAGAACTAATTCCCTCTTCAGTTTCATTAAACAAAGTAGATTTTTTAGTAGCCGCACGAAAGAAACTTTCGCGCGAGAAATAGAAGTTCCGCGCCAGATTAGGGAGAAATAGAAGTTCCGCGCCAGATTAGGGGCGTTTTCGTTGCTCAATCTTTAGTTGTTTTCCGTTGAAGAGATTTTGAAATTATCTTTTCCAAATCTTCATTCAATACATAAGACACACCATCAATTTTTAAAAAGGTTTTTTGGACTCCAAACTTTAAAGTACAATCAGTTCCAATCATTTCAACCCAGTACTTAGGTTTAAATTTGAACAAGTCTTTTTTTCTATTGGCGACTAACTCTTTGATCTGTTGAATTATCTTTGGGTCTGATATTAAGAAATCACTTTCATTTTCTGTGATTGCAATTTTTTCTATCGAACAATCCATTGTTTGATTTTTTTTATTACTACTGCACGTGAAAAATAGAATAGCAACTAGTATTAATACAAATATTTTTCTCATTCTTTAACTCCCTCCTTGAATGTTTTGTTTACTTTCTTTCCGGGATTCTTTAATACAGTAGCACCGTTCTGTTTCATTGTCTCTCTGTACAATTTATTAGGGGTGGTTGCTGTATATAAAAGAATACTTTCGGACGCATCAACTTTTTTTCCTGTGGCAGATTCAATTCCTTGCTTAGCATAGTCTGAACAATTGCACTTCACCCCATTATAACTATCGTTTTTATCCTTAAAGTTCTTTAGGTCGCTTATAACCTTTTGATCAGTCTCATAGTTGGTATTGATTTTAATAACGCCATCAGCGGCATAACCTTCAGAGCCTGACACATCAGTTTTTAATAAATCAGCCACAGATTTGATTTGCTTCTCTTGATAAGCTGCATCAACATCTGATGTGGCGTTTGTCATTCCAACTGCTTCGGATGGCCACAAATCATGATATGTTAAAGTGCCATCTTTTATTTGTTCCGTCACAGGTTTACCATCTTTGTCAAGTACTGCATTACCTTTGTCATCTTTCTTCTCAACGGTTTTGTAATTATCTATTGCTACACCAGCATGACCTATTTTCCCATCTGATGTTGCCCATATAATTAGGTATACATCTTCTCCATTTGGATCTATAAGTCTTGCTGGATTATTTAAAACATAATTGTATGGACTAACAGGCGTATACTTATCAGCTAATGGATCAATAGTGCTCCAACGCCCAATATCTGGCATATACATCCGAGCGCCAAAGTCAAGCCATCCAAGATTTAGCTCATCCTGTAGTTCCTTTCCATTGTACTTGTATTGATTAGAAACTGAGTTCTCTCTGGAAGAACCTTGTGCCACAAGCCCGAACGGATAATAAAATTGTTCTTCGATAACGGGACTCTTTGTGTGGGTCACTTTAAAGTCATCGAAGTAAACTTCCACCGGAGTGAGGTTTTCGTTACTGATCCAAATATAGGCATATCCGGCCTGGGCAATTATAATATCCTGATCAGGTTTTATCCATTCAAAAGGTGTATCGGTTCCGTTTTCCAGTGCGGCTGTGGTGAGGCGCTTGTAGCCGCTCTTGCTCAGGTCCACATTATAGTTACGGTCAAACACCAGCCAGTTGAGGAAGGCCTTGGGCGCTGTTCCGGTCTCACTGATTTTATTCAGCAGTCCACCAAAGGGAACATTGGTGGCCGTGTTGGTGGTATAGCCTGCACCGTCAATGATCGTTCCTCCGGTGGCAGTACCCAGTGCAATGGTATTGATCCAACTGGCAAAAGCAGAAATATTAGAAGGGTTGGAGGCGTCAAAGTATTTGGCAAACACTTCTAATTGAAGTTTGTCGCCCGGCATAACAGAGAGTGACCTAGCCAGACCAATCTTCTCCGTGGCCGATCCGCTGAGGCGCTGTGAATAACCCGGGGTTACCGTAGGAGCCGTGCCGTTGGTGCGGTCAAAGATGTGGCCATAGATTTTTCTTGCGTTATCGTAATTCAAAAACTGACCTCGCTCGGTGTTGGCGCTGGCTACTTCCAGCGAAGCTTTTGGCGCATCGATTTCATCTTTGGAAGTGAAGGTGGTGCGCACATTACCCAGGTGGTCTTTAAGATGGTATTGGTATTCGGTGGGGAGGGCGCTCGCTACATCCACCTCAATGTTCGTTCCATTGACGGGATCAACTTCGTACAACTCAATCTTGTTGGCATAAATAATATCGCCAATAGTCACCGGACTCCACAGTGCACCTACTTTAATCTGCGTTACATTGGCCGGCACGGCAAAGTCTGCCGTCACCCAGGTTTCGTTACCGGCACCGGATGGAATAAGTTTGGTGGCCCACACGATATTACCGACTACTTCACCGATAACATATAAATAGGCCGCAGAGGTGGTCCGATATCCTTTGAATTTGTACTGATAATTTTTTCCCGGCTTCACGGTGATATAGTTTGAAGTAAAACCCGGAGTGCTTGTGGCCTGATTGGATACTACTTTAAGATAGGTCTCTTCACCCTGTGTCTCGTTTGTTATTGTAACTGATGCAAGAGGCCCAAATCCTGTTGTTGTGGTGGCATCGCCATTGGGTATCAGTTGCGGTGAAGGTATGAGTTGCTTTCCGGCTGATCCTTTGGTGATACGACCTTCTTCGTGATTCACAAATTGCAACACATCATTCTCATAAATGTATTCTCCGGCATAGTCGGTTTTTTTGATCAGTGAATTAGCCGATTTATACACTTGCTTGCTCAGCTTTCTTACGGTAGCATCATAGATGTATTTCACATAGTCGCCAGTGCTCTTGGTGACTTTGTCGGGCAGGTTCAAATGATTATACACAATGGAGGAAATGCCTTTATTCTTGTCCGCGGTCATGCTGCCGTTGGCATCATAAACATAATCGGTGGAGGCTATGTTGCCATCAATAAATCCTTTGGCGATATCTCCCCCATCGCTCACGGTCTGCAACTGATTGCCTGCCGTGTTGCCTGTGCCATAGGTATAGCTAAGTACATCCAGGGTACTGCCATTTTCTCCTTTGCGGTTCAGCGTTTTGATGTTTCCGTTGAGGTCGTAGCTTAGGTTATCTTCATGATACGAAGTAGCAGCATTCCAGTTTGCCGTCTTTTCTTTGTGAGTGGCATTGAGCAGACGGTTCATGGGATCATAACCAAACTTATAACCTCGCTCTTTTAGGGTACCCAGCCCCTGGTTGGCGCTGTAGCTGATGGAAGAAATGTTGCCGTTGAATTGCTCATCGCCTGCTGCGGTAAGGCCCGTGACGAGGTTGTTGTAATTCAAATTCATACCGAACAGATCGCCCGTATCGTCATTGGTAGGGTCAACGGTCAATTGTCCATTGTTGATGGAGGTAAGCCAACCTCGGATATTGTAGCGATAGTCCACACTTTGCTTAAAGGTTGCTCCGTTGTCAATGGAGTGCAGTTTCTTATCTACCAACTGGCCGAGTTCGTTGTATTCATTTTGTGTCAGCAAGACAGGCGTGGCGCCATTGATGCTGTGGAAAGTTTTAAGCAAGCGGCCTGTGTGGTCGTAGGTGAAGGTGCGTACCACGGAGTTTGAAGTGGCTGCAAGGCTGTTTGACATTTTAGTATGGGCAACAGTAGAGCTCAAGCCATTTAACGCAACATCCACTATTAAAGCTGCATTAGTTGAAGTCAGCGATGTGTAAACAAGTTGATTATTACGATAATATTTAATCGTAGAGCCTGTACGGGTGATTCTAAGCAAATCCCCAGGAAATTCTCCTCCTGCTATTGTAAACTTCTGAGTTCCATTCTCATAGACATACAGGTTTGTTGCAGAAAGGTAGAAGGCATAATCTATCGATGTGAAATTAGCATCAATGTCGCTATCCGAAAAACCAATCATTCGATAGGAATTTACTTCTCCTAAAGTAGTTTCAAGCCAGCCATCCATATTGGCAGGTATCTGCTGGACAGATGAAGCACCCATTTGACCCCAGCCACTACTCGTACCTATCAGTTTGCCACTTTCCACTCTTACCCCTACAAGATTCTGCCATGTGAGTGTATTGGCAGGGGACATCACCGATCTGGAGGTGGTGACTTTGCCTACAAAGTCATATACATTGGTTGTTCTATCTACTCCTCCACTAAAGAAGTTATCTGAAACCGTCTGCACCAGTCTGTATTTATCATCATAATAATTCACCGAAGAAATAAAAAACTGATCACCCAGTGTGCGAACCATTGACCCCGTTATCTGTCCTATTACTCGTGGAAAAGAAGTGCCGGTAGTATTGTAATTATACTGACCGGGCAGTTCAGTGCTTTTATAAGCATAGGCGGGATCACTGCTTAGAAAGTTATAGCTATCGTAATAGGTAACGGTAAGTACCTCTGAATTCGTAGATGTTAATACCGGAAAGATCGTATTGGTGTATTTATAAAAATAGCTTGTAGCATTAAAGGTCTCGGAAAAATTAACAGTGCTGATCAACACATTCATCCCGGCCTGATCAAGGTCAACGCTATGCGTATAAATACCTGTCATTATGGGGCGGTTCAACGCATCGTATTTGGTAAAGCTCCATTTCTTTACCTTGCGCTGTTCTCCATCTTGTGTAAGCACCAGTCGGTCGCGGTTGTCATACACCATATAGACCCACTCGGCACCGGGTACTTTTTTGGCAATCATGCGCTTGCGGCCGTCATACTTGTATTGAAAGCCCCAGTTGTCGAGCGTAAAGCGTTCTGGTGCTTTTGTATCTATAGCATCACTCAGCAATGTCATGCCCGTTGCTTTGGTACTTGTACAACTCCAGCGATATTTCCCTTCGGCTGCCACAGTTGCGTTCACGATGCGGTAGTTGTTTCCCGTAAGAGCATTAGCATTGGAAGATGAAATGTCCAGCCAGGTTACTCCATTGGGTTGCAGTTTTTCCCATTTGAGATTGGAAGTAAGTGCTCCTTTGGGGCGAGCTGTTAGAATAAAATCAACTCCTGTGGTTAATGGTTGTGTGGGGGTGTCGTTGATATTCTTTTGAGGGGCATAGGCAAATGAAGCTATGCCCACACCAATCAAGGGCTCAGTCTGAGAAAAATCAAGATAGTTATAGGTTAGACGTACTGTGAGATTTGCCTTGTTTAAATGAGTCGCAAAGTTGGGTATGGAAATCAATTCATTGTAATCAAAATTAATTGAGCCGGCTGCCGGCAATGTCAAAATGCTTGCGGGTAGGCTTGTGAATTTACAATAGTCTGAACGGAAGTACGAAAGCGGTAAGCAATTTGATATTGAAGATGGAAACGGCCCTGAGAAGGAATTATTTCCTATACTAAGAAGTCCAAGTTTAGTCCACGTGGCGAAGAAATTATCCGGCAGTTGGCCTGAAAACTTATTGTTGTCGATATAAAACAAATAAATCTGAGCCCAGGCGCTTAGGTCAGGCAAAGTGCCCGATAGCTGATTACCGTTGGCATAGAAATATTGTAGCTTAATTAAACTATTCAAAGTTGAGGGTAGAACTCCTGAAAGCTGGTTGGTATAGAGGTAGAGATATTGAAGGTTAACAAGATTACCTAAACTAGAAGGAATCGATCCACTTAACTTGTTTTGATGCAGGTAAAGTACCGTAAGCTTTGTCAGGTTGCCCAACTCGGAAGGAATGCTACCTGTTAATTGATTATTATACAAATACATTGCCAACAGATTGGTCAAATTTCCAAGGGAGGAGGGAATGGTTCCGGTGAGTTGATTCTGATATAAGTACAGGTATTGTAGTTTGGTAAGATTTCCCAGCGAGCTTGGAATCGAACCGCTAAGGTTATTGGCAAATAAATATAAGACGGTGAGATTGCCAAGGCTTCCAAGTTGGTCGGGTATGGCTCCGCTCAATTGGTTTGTGCCCAGATTTAGCTGAATCAGCGTAGTTATATTACCTAACGAGGCAGGTATGCTTCCAGTAAGTTGATTGCTTTGGAGATAGAGATATTGAAGTAACGTCAAATTGCCCAATGAAGAAGGAATACTCCCTGTAAGCTGATTGCTATTCAAGCTTAGTTGAGTAAGCGCAGTCAGGTTACCTATAAATGATGGAATAGAACCATTCCGATTGCATGATGCAATGTCTAAATATGTTAATTGTGTCAGATTTTGCACCCATGAAGGAATTGATCCGGGATTATAGCCATTAGTACCTATTACAAGGGTTTTTAAATTAATCAGCGAGCCGAGATTTGGAATATCACCTGATAAAAGGTTTCCATACAAATAAAGATTCTGAAGGTAAGTGAGGTTGTTTAATGTAGTAGGAATAGTACCCGTAAGCTTATTTGCATGCAAGTATAGAGTTGTCAGATTGGATAATGAGCCAATACTGGTGGGAATAGCACCCGCAATCTGATTTGATTGAAATGAAATAGAATTAAGTTTTGAAAGTGTACTAATAGTCTTCGGTATTTGTCCTATCAAATTATTCTGATTAAGAGAAAGTCCTGTAATATCTCCATTGGTCACCACTACTCCATACCATGTGTCCATCTGCGCTGCTGTGGCGGAAGCGGGCCAGGCTCCCTGCAAGGGCCATAGCGATTTATTAGTCCAGGTAGCTCCTCCAAGGCTATCATAAATATTTTTTAATGCGGCCAACTCAATATTGTCGGGTACTACATTGGTTTGGGCACTGGCTTTATGGAAAGTGAAAGAAGCTCCCGAGAAGATTAGAAAGAAAAGGACGATGCGATCAATTTTCATAACGTGCCTGATCATTGTGCAGTGAAGGTTGATAGTGTGTATTCTGTAATCTCTGGCCCTGCCTCTTTCACCAGAAGCAAACGTGCTTTGGCCCCGTTGGCATCTTTTTGAAAGGTAAGTGTACCACTAGCCCCCTCTCCTTTTACTTCATAGGTGATACTACCACTCGTATTTACGTTGGTCCACGTACCGATAGCTTCCACCACATCCAATGTCCAGCGGAGGCTGCCATCGGAGCTCTTTAATTCTACTTTGTTTCTGCCGTACGTGATTAGAGTGGCCCGCTCTTCGCTGAATTCTCCTCCTGTCATGTTCTGCATTTTTGTTACGCTCCATGAAATGGTTTGTTGTGCAATATCCTGCGCGTGCCCTGATAATGATAGAGCAAAGAGAGCTAGTATAAATATGTTTTTCATCTTCATGGCTGAGTAAATCGTGTTACGGCCTCCGGAGGTAATACCACGGCCAGGTTTCCTAAATCATCATACACATAGTAAGTGCTGGCATACACTTTTGAAGCTCCGCTCCCACTTACCTGTACTTTTTTGCAGACCACGCGCCCTTGCTTGTCAGTATACTCAATTACTTCCTTTCGGCTTTCATCGGAAGTAATCGTTGCCGATAGCGCATTGGCCGGGTAGTATTTGATGATATTATTTTCCTTTGCTGTGAACTGCCCTGTGGGGCGATCATAGATAAAGAATACAATCTCTGACGCATTGTTAAAATCATATGCCCTTGTCACCGTGTGATCATTTTGATCGTACGGATCGGCATTGACAGGTTGCCAGGCCTGGCCAGGAGCACCTTGCTTTAAGACTTTATTAACCGGAGAGGCTTCATATTGCGTAATGGCAATCGGCATTGCATCCTGCGCAATCTTATTCGCGCCAGAAGAATAATAGTTTAACTGATCTTGTACCGCAAGACTGTTGTAACTGAAGTTCGTTGCTGCTACAAAAGGAAGGTATTTTGCGCTTTCTCTTCCATACTGATCATATCGTTTCAATTCGATAATATCGCTGCCAGCCGGTGAGGCGAGGTGATTTACATTTTGTATGGGTCTGCCAAGGCCGTCAACGTAATTAGTGACTGTATTTACTTTTGTCTTATCGGTCATGCTGGCCGAAAGTTGAGCGGGGATATCCATGGCTTCTTGCGCGGTGAAAGCTCGAACACGGTTTTCATCGGCTTCAAGCGTAGGGTGAACAGTAATCTCCCTTGATAGGGAGACTGTACCATTGCAGCCGATGCCTGTAAATTTAAGTATGGTTTTTCCTGTAAACCCTGCAATCCAATCGATGGAAGCACTTGCTCCGAGGTTTGTGACGTTTCCGGCACTGTTTGAAAGAGTCCATTGGTAAAGCTGTGTATCTCCGGTATAAACAACAGAGAATTGTGTTAGTCCTGCACCCTGGCATCGATAATCCATTGCAGGAGTTATTTTTTTGAGTTCAAGGGCCGGGGTAAGTTGAATCTTTACGATGCCTGAGCTTGTCCACTCCTGGCATATCGCATCCTTTGCTACCAAATAGAGTTTTTGGTTCTGACTTGATACACTTATTTGAACATAAATTAGATTAGGTTGCCCGTAGTCTTGAAGCTTTGGGCGACATGCTTCTTGCTCCTTATTTGGATTTCGTGGCGGACATCCCGGCAGTCCATACCGATCTTCATGCCATTCATAGTTGGTTCCACCGTTTGCAGTTAAGGGTACGTATGCTCCATCACATCCAATAATTTTTCCGGGAATAAGTTGAGCCGGAGAGGTAATGGTGACACCTCCTTTTGCAATCTTATTAATAGTAAATGGCGCTGTATCTACTGCCGGGCAGCCATTGGAAGGAGTGGCTTTGACGTAATACTTTCCATTACTTTCGTAGTTGAATTGCCCTTCTCCCTGGCCAACAATAGCTGCAACAGGAAGTGACCAACTTGTGGCACTTCCACCAGCAATTTTTTTCCATTCTACCCCTACCGCGGGGTAGACAATATTTATTTCTCTGTACAAATCATAAGTCACTCCCGACTCAGACCCTGAAAGCTGCAATACCCCTGTCGCCATATCACAAAGCTGAGCAGGGCCAGTAAGGTTAAAAATGGTAGGGATTTTTTTGATGGTAATTATTCTTCCGTTAGAATCAACAGACCCTCCACAACCGTAGGCAGTACAAGTTATACTAGCCTGCCCATAAAAATTAGGGTTCCAGGTAACCTGACCGGTTGTTGCTGAAATCGTTCCTGCACTTGCAAAGGTAGGGTTGAGAGAAGCCATTGTCCAAGCGTATGAAGTAGGAGTATCCATATCAGAAATAACAGCCGTAAACTGTGATACTCCTGTACCTTCACCCTGACATCTATCATTGTTAGCATTACCATTCCACGAAACAGAGGATACATCCACATACGGCTTAATGCCAACGTTCTGGGTGGCCGTTGCAAGGTTTCTGCCGGCCGCTATGCTATGGTAAAAGGTACGGGTACCCGATACGCATTGAACGCTTGGATCAAGTGTGATTGTAACTGAAACTCTCAAACTATTAAGAATTTCCCAAGCACTTGGGTTGAAGCTTGATGAATTGACGTTGTTATCAATCTGTTTTGGAGTGGTATCATCCAATCTCCACTCAAATTTTGCTAAATGGTGGGTATTAGAAGAATTTGTATAAGACAAAGCATAAAGACCAACACTCTGACCCTCGCATAACTGTGATGCACTAGGTAATTTAATTCCATTGGAAGTAAAAGTAGTAAGTGGTGACCTCGTTATCGAAATAAAAGTATCTCTATACGCGCCAACTGTACCGTTCCCTCTTACTTTAAGTTTTGCAACTCCTGAAAATGAAGTGTTCCAATTTATCGTAGCAGAGAGTCCTGGATATGGTGCTGTTATACTTTGAACGGCACTGGGTATATCAACAGTCCAACTATAGTTTGTCCCTCCTACTGCTGAGGCTGAAAAAGCAGAAGAGGCGGAACACGATAAGGTACTATTCGCAGGGTTTGGGGTAATTGTAATAGGGCCGATAGGATCTGCCACACTAAAAATCCATGGGCTATAATGATATGAATCGCCAGAACCACGCTTTTCATACACTTCCTGGGGTCCGTTGGTGTTATAAAGTTTTGAGTATCTCTTGTAACCTCCTGAATTATAGGCAACGCCAGCATTCTGGAGAGCAGGGTATGTGCCAATACCCCATGGATATGATGTGGTAAACACAACTGTAGTTCCTCTTGGTATCACGGATCCCGGGCATGTTTCTGTTCCACCAAACCCATTCGGGCATAACGGTGTATACTGACCGAATCCTTTAAGTGTAAGCAGTAAGCTTATAGCAATTATAATCGATGTCTTAATCATGCAATAATTTTTTAAGATTGCTATTCTTAGTCTCTAAAGGTGTCGCCTTCCTTGCTTTCATCATTGCCCTTCTCTTTTATAGTGGTATTCAAAAGTTTTTAGAACTTTCCCTTTGTCATCCCGAATTGCAGTTACTCTTCCCAAGTCATCATATTCATAAAACTCGGTAATGTTATTCACGTCTGTTTTTGAGATAACTCCCACTCCAGGATCGTAAGCATACGTGGTCATCAATGCGCCTTTCGGATAAGCCCTCACCTGATCTATTTTTGTTCCAGGGGTTGTGATGGTGGTGGTGTAGGGCACTTCTCCGCTAAAGTTCCATGTGGTGCCGTTCCAGTACCAATAGGTCATTACCATATTGGGCAGGTTGCCAGGGGTAAACGAAACCGGGAATATAAAGCTTGCTCCGTCACTCACTCTTACACCACTATGGGCATTTAGGAAAAAGGTTCCGGTTTCTTCAAATCCTGTTGCAAAAATATCGGTGTGGGTTGCATTAATTACTTCGGCAATCGGATACACAGAATTATAACCATAGATATAGGATTTCTTAATTCCTTCGCGGTTGAGCAGGCTGAGTACATTACCATAGGAATCATAACTTAATATAGTTACCATATCTTCCAATGGATTACTTTCCAAAGAACTCATCACTTTCTTTAATTCAGCTCCACTGTAAATACTGCGGGTTGTGGATACCACTGAAGTAGATGATGAAGAAAGTGACGTCTGTCGCAATTGCTGTTGTTCAATGACCGCTGTCTTATCAGGACAAGCCAGAATGCCCGTGAGTTCAGTGAGTGTGAGCCCGACTACTGAGGCCGCATCATCTTTGTATTTAAAGGTAGTACTTAAGAGCCTGCCTTCACTGTCAATAAAATCAGACTTTACTACTTGCAGATGGTTTTGGCCATAGGTATTACTGGTTGTAGTTCTGAATTCTTTGGTGCCTTCATAAGAAATGTTGACTTGCTGCCCGACTCCCGTCCAACCAACATCTATTGAGTAGGGCTCAAACCAATAGTCTGTAAGGACGTAAGGGATCCCAGGAAAATCAAGGTTAACTAGTTTATTTCCAAACTTTAGCCCGATGGGCGCATTTCCATTGGTATAGGTAGTAAAAAAAGAAAGAATTTTTTGCTGGTCACTAATAATAGATTTTACTCCTGCCTTCATTGCATAGTCTAGCCTCGAAACTTGCACTCCTCTCCTCCAGTCATTATCTATTCTTGGTGGAAATGGATATTTAACCGACCCTACATCAGGGTATCCAGAAGCAGTAGTGAATCTATAAATTGTCTCACCTTTAGCGTCATCCGACTCTTCTCTTACAGTCACATAATTGTACCCAATGGTTGACCCTTGGGCACTGGCAATGGGAACAAGACTGCTTGCAGTTATTGCCTGACCTTGGCCAACTACGGGTGGACCACTTACCGGATTTATTAGATATGCTTGAGGATAAAAGTAAATAGGCGCATTGATCAAGACTCCGCTTGAATTTGTTGGACTATAAATGTCTTTGTAGCTAAAATATTTTGAGATGCATCCTGAACATGGACCTGCCGGGCAATCGGTAAGTTTGGCCACACGCATGCCTCCTGCGGTGCGATTTCCAGGACCATATTCTCCGCTACCCGACTGTGTTGTCTCCAGCGAAATATATGCCCTATTGGTTTTGTTAGTGGTGCAAACGACAGGGTCTTCCACTCTAACCATCAACTCGTATTCTCCTGCCGGTAGGGGAAAAATCTCATTGGATCCATAAAGCCCATCCGAAACAAATCCCTGAGATAGGTTCCATCGAACACTTACGTAGTTAAGTGAAAGAGAATTGGTAGAGCGCAATACGGCATAGGCTTCCGATTCATTACATCCACTTATTGATAATGCAACCGATATTCTTGCACAAGTCGGCTCAGTAACTGTATAAATAACACTTACCTCTTTATCTTGCAAAAACACATCACCGGAGGGAGCGTAAATGGTATTTCTATCCAATGTAACCTGATTCTCTTTTACCTTTTGAAAAGTACCTGCACATGGGTTAAAACTTTCCACTCCCTGCGGAGGGCCTCCATAATAGTCGTTGGGCTCGTACTCGAAGGATGTAAAGCCACCCGTTGGATACTCAATATTGGTTAACATTCCGGCCGCTGCTGCATCCGGATTTGGCGTTCTAAAATTCCCATTAATGATAATAGGTGTTCCATCGGTAAGCGTATTGTAGTACGGAGGTAAAAGTGTTTCATTGATAACCCCAGTGTAGAAGCCCCAGTGATCCTGTGAAAAGATATCCTCTTTATTTCCAATTCGTGGAAACTTATACCAATTATTATACGAAAAACGATAGGGTGGCTTGGTTAACGTTTCGTTTTTTTCTTGCACTTTATCCAGGCGCAGGCGCGCATTATCTCCAAAATAACTATAGGTAAATTCATATTCTTTAATTAATTGATTATTTATTGTAATCTTAATCCCTGCCAATGACTTAGGTCGCTCTGCTGGAGCATCTGGTAGAGGATACCATAGCGCTGAATTCCAGTCATCTCTTACTGCCACACTCTCAATAAACTCAATATTATCTGTTGATCCTCCACCGCCCGCCCTAAATGTAATCTTCTGTAGGATGGCCTCAGAAGCCTTGGATTTGTAATACTTAGCAGGCCCCCTGACAGGTTCGTAGGGAACAATTATATCTTCTCTCACGGTCGGGGGATTATCCATCATACGAGACCCGTATTGATAGGTAATCCTATTATTGAACGGATCCCTTATACTAGAAAGGTACCAGGCATTTCCAAAACTCTCACTGACCGTACCTCCATCAATCTCTAACCTTTCTGCTGCTCCCTCTTCCAGAACAGAAAAAACAAAAATATTTCCTTTCTCATCAGTAATCTCAAAGTTCTCTATGGCTCCAATCTTAGTGCTATGTACAGCCGAATAATTGAAGTGAGCTTTGATCTTCAGATTTTGATGTGGAATCGGAATAGCAATCTTGTCAACTGTGCCACATTGAGTTTGGTCAAAGAAGAATTTACCGGACCCGCCCGGGAAATGAAATACAAACATGTCAGGCTCGGTATCATAATTACCGTCCTTTACACCCGTCAAAAATGCTTGATTGCGAGTATAGAAAGCAGGCCAGTCGGGGTTCAAATTTCCTTGTGTGGCGAGATAATCGGTGATATAGGCATTAACAGCTTGTCCTTTTTGAGTCTGTCCATTAAAACCATTGATACTCTCGTCCATGAGAGACCTGGTTTGCCTTGTGATAACTCCCGTAGCATTTAACGTCCAGCCAGTGCCCACCCAACTTGGATATTCTTCCACTTTTAAACCAGAGTAACTATAAGTAAGGCTGATGGGAACCGTGAGTGTAGGATAGTTAATTGAATATAAAGGAATCGAAATATTGGGCTGGCCTGTATATAACCCGATTTGGGTGTCGCCAAATTTACCCAAGCTTGCCGCATTTGGAGTCAAGGGAATTATTGGACCGTATGAGTTTGGATTTTGAGAATAGCACCCAACGGAAATGAGTGAAATGATAAGCAAAAAAGCCTTCATTGATGTTGCCATTAAGTCCAACAGGTTACCTGAGTAAAAACTTTATAAATGTATTTACATCGTGGCAAACTAAAAGTGCAATCTTCACGAAAATATTACATACACAAATTGCGGTATTTATGCGGAATATTATTTAATAATAAAGCACATTGAAGGGTCAGTCAAAATTAACCTTCACTTTTAAGGATAAATCTTACATGAGCATTCTGTCTTCGATTCAACCCATTCGCTTTCTTTTTGGCCGATGACTATGCTGAAGAAATTTTTGAAGCTGTGAGAATTATCGAAGCGTTTTAAACAACGTAGATTATGAGTAAGGGCACGAAAGAAACCTTCGCGCAAAAACGGGAAAACTTGGCGGATTGTTAGTCCCAGCACTTAAGCGCTAAGCGCTTTAAAAATCGGCTTTCGGAAATACTTCCTCCAAACTTATTGTCAGTCCAGGTAAAGTAACAGGAGAAACCTGATCCGTGCTAATATACGGTTTAAGATCGCTCTTGTATTTTCCGTTTTGATCGAGGACATAGACCAATAACGTCTGTTCCTGTGGATGCACTACCCAATATTCTTTAACTCCCGCTTCTTCGTACACATCAAATTTTTCGCGCAGGTCTTTTGCTGAGGTGTGAGGAGAAAGTATTTCTACTATCCAATCGGGGGCACCTATACAGCCGCGAGCATCTATTTTATTGGGATCGCAAACCACACATAAATCAGGTTGCACGACAGTAATGATTTCCCTGTCGCTTTTGCTTTTAGTTGAAATCGGCAAACGTACATCGAAGGGGGCAGAAAACAGTTGGCATCTCTTACCTTCTAAGAAAATACCAATTTTCAGAAATAACCTTCCCGAGACTTTTTGATGCAAGCTACCCGGAGCGGGCGACATCTTAAAAATTTTCCCTCGGATCAATTCCGTCATCTCACTCCATTGCCAGGTGAGATAATCGGCATAGGTGTAGGATCCGGAAAGATCAGGTTCTTCAATTTTCATCACTTAAAGATAAGCGAGATAGCGACATATTAAAAGTAAATAAAATTTGTTACTGTCCTTACACAAAGTACCTGAATGCTCTTTCGAGCGTAGGAAAAAAATCTTACTCTACTCTAAAAAGGATTTCTCGCAATTTCATGACCGCTCCGGAACAAAGGATGGCACGCTCGAAAAGACAAAAAAATATGTTGCTTAACTCCATTTAGTTAAGATCATAATAAAAAAGGGGCTCATCGCCCCTTTTCTATCTCATCATAACGAATTGATTATTTCATCTTCTTCACCACCGCTTCAAATGCTTCGGGATGGTTCATCGCCAAGTCAGCAAGTACTTTGCGATTGAGGTCGATGCTGTTTTTCTTGATCTTTCCCATGAACTCCGAATAGCTCATGCCATGAAGTCTTGCTCCGGCATTGATACGCTGAATCCATAGTGAACGAAAATCTCTCTTCTTAGCTTTTCTATCGCGGTACGCATAGACTAAACCTTTCTCGACAGCATTCTTTGCTACTGTCCATACATTTTTCTTACGACCAAAGAATCCTTTGGCCAACTCAAGGATGCGCTTGCGCCTCATCCGGGATGCTACACTGTTTACTGAACGTGGCATAATTTTTACTTTTTGGTCGGTGGCGCCCCGAGCAAGTCGTGGACTTAGTTGCCAAAAACCGGGTTAAACAATACTGACTACGATTATCGCAATCAAACCTAGTCCGCCATGCTGGACGGAAACAGACTTATACCAGATAAGGAAGCATTGGCCTGATATTACTCTCGTCAACCTTCTTAACGGTCGTTTTATTAGTCAATCTTCTTTTCTGCTTGGTTCCTTTTTTAGTCAGGATGTGGCTCTTGTAGGCCTTCTTGCGTTTAATCTTACCAGTACCGGTAACTTTAAAACGCTTCTTTGCACCTGACTTCGTTTTTAACTTTGGCATTTTACTTTATTCGTTAATCGTTCTTTTCAATCCTATTACTTCTTCGGCTTAGGAGCTACCATCATGTACATCCGCTTTCCTTCCAGCTTGGGCAGCAATTCTACTTTTCCATACTCTTCCAACGCCTGGGCAAACTTCAATAACAAAATCTCTCCCCTTTCTTTATACACGATCGACCTTCCCACAAAATGGACATATGCCTTTATCTTGGCACCTTCCTGCAGGAAATTGACGGCATGTTTTACTTTAAAGTTAAAATCATGCTCATCGGTATTCGGTCCAAAACGCATCTCCTTTAAGACGGTCTTCTGCGCATTAGCTTTGATCTCTTTCTGCTTCTTTTTTTGCTCGTACTTAAACTTGGAGTAGTCAATTACCTTACATACCGGAGGATCTGCATTGGGAGAAATTTCCACCAGATCCAGTCCCTGATCCTGCGCCATCTTAATGGCCGTTGCGGTTGGGTAAACGTCTACTTTGATGTTCTCGCCCACAACTCGTACGCGGGGTGCGAGGATTCGCTCATTTACACGATAAGGTTCTTCTACTACTCTCCTGCCGCGGGGATTAAAAGGCCTCGGCCGGTTACTACTTGGAAATATTGCCACTCGTTGGGTTTAAATTCTTACTTTTTTAAAACAGGCTGCAAATATCGCTATAATTTCAACTTTTCAAACACGTGCCTGAACATTTAATGATACAAAAAGCGGGGAAATTAAAGCGGCAATGCACATTCCTTGGCAAAATGGAGAGCAAATTCCTCCAGATCCATCGTTCCCTGATCACCAGCTCCGTGTTTTCTAACAGCCACTCTGCCTTCAGCCACTTCTTTTTCACCTACAATCAGCATGTAGGGTACTTTCTTTACCTCGGCATCCCTGATCTTTCTTCCTATCTTCTCGTCCCTGTCATCTAAGAAGCCTCGAATATCACGATTCTTCAGGTTATCAACTACTTGAGTTGCATAGGCATTAAATTTCTCAGAGATCGGCAAGACTACAATCTGTTCTGGAGCAAGCCAGAGTGGAAAGTTACCCGCGCAATGCTCGATTAGTACTGCCACGAATCGCTCAAGAGAACCGAACGGAGCCCGGTGAATCATCACCGGTGTATGTTTTTGATTATCCGATCCGATGTATTCCAATTCAAAACGCTGAGGCAATTGGTAATCCACCTGGATTGTCCCCAGCTGCCAGCTTCTACCCAATGCATCCTTTACCATGAAGTCGAGCTTAGGTCCATAGAATGCAGCTTCGCCTTTTACCGCCACGGTTATTAATCCACGCTCATTGGCCGCTTCCTGAATCTCTTGTTCGGCTTTATCCCAAAGATGATCTTCCCCTATGTATTTTTCCTTGTTAGCTGGGTCGCGCAGAGAGACCTGTGCCGTATAGTTTTCAAATCCTAACGCCCGAAATACATGAAGTACCAGGTCAATAACTTTGATAAATTCTTCCTTCACCTGATCTGGCCTGCAGAAAATGTGAGCATCATCCTGAGTAAAGCCTCGTACACGGGTAAGACCGTGTAACTCTCCACTCTGTTCGTAGCGATAAACCGTTCCAAACTCTGCATAGCGAATGGGGAGATCTTTATACGAGCGAGGTTTCACTTTATAAATTTCACAGTGATGAGGGCAATTCATGGGCTTCAACAAAAATTCCTCACCTTCTTCTGGTGTATGAATCGGTTGAAAAGAATCTTTACCATATTTTTCATAATGGCCGGAGGTCACATATAATTGCTTACTTCCAATATGTGGAGTAACGACAGGATCATAGCCTGCCTTAATTTGCATCTTGCGCATAAATTGTTCAAGACGCTCTCTAAGAATGGTACCCTTCGGCAACCACAATGGCAAACCCATCCCCACTTTTTCAGAGAAAGCAAATAATTCTAACTCTTTACCCAGCTTACGATGATCACGTTTCTTCGCTTCTTCCAACACGTGAAGGTATTCTTCGAGTTCTTTGGCTTTCGGAAACGTAATGCCATAGATACGTTTGAGCATTTTATTTTTTTCGTTGCCACGCCAATAGGCTCCTGCCACGTTGAGCATCTTCACTGCTTTAATTACACCGGTCGATGGAATATGGGGACCCCGACAGAGATCAGTGAAATTTCCTTGCTTGTAAAATGTGATAGTTCCATCTGCAAGCCCATCTAAGAGCTCAAGCTTATACTCATCTCCTTTCTTTTGGAAGTATTCAATTGCATCTTTTTTCGAAACTTCACTTCGCACAAACTGGCTGTTGGTCTTCGCCAACTCTACCATTTTCTTCTCCAATGCCAGCAAGTCCTCTTCCCCAAAAGGTCTATCGCCTAAATCAATATCGTAATAGAATCCATTCTCAATGGGAGGACCGATGCCTAACTTTACGCCAGGGTAAAGGGCTTCCAATGCTTCTGCCATCACGTGTGCAGATGAATGCCAAAATGCATATTTGCCTCCCTTATCATTCCAGGTAAAAATTTTGATGGAGGCATCATTGGAAATCGGGCGGCTTAAATCCCAAATCTCGCCATTTACTTCTATGGACAGCGCATTACGGGCCAACCCTTCACTGATGCTTTGGGCGATCTCCATCCCGTTGACACCGGTTGGAAATTCCTTGACTGAGCCATCCGGCAGGGTGATTTTAAGTGAACTCATGAATATCAAATTTCAGGATGCAAATATGCGATTTAGTCAACAGTTCATCGACAGTGAACTTGGGTTTTTTTGAAGGGCACCACAGCAGATAGAATCAAAGCTGCAGTTGGACGGTGAAAAGAACTCCGAATTTCCGGGCATTGGCATTCTCGAGATAAGACAAGCGATGGACAAAGTCTACGCGTAAAAACCGAAAGATGTTCTCGACACCATAACCCAATTCAACGTAAGGTTTGTTTTTCAGAAAGCCCACCTCTGACACTGGCTCTCCTGAGCTGTTAGTGGTGGCAATAAGGTCTTTGTTGGACTGCCGCATGCCACCCGCAATAATATTGGTCGTGCCTAACAAACGCCAATTCAATTTTTTAAGCAACGGTATCCTATTGAGGAATAATCCTTCAAAGTAATGTTGGTACTGCAAAGACGCAAAGTGATCACTGACAAACTCGCCATAGTTCATAAGACTATACGTCACTGTTGAATATAATGGTGACTGATTTCCAAGGTGAAGTGCTAATAATGGATAAGGTAAGGTATTGAATACATTCTCTCCTGTTACAGTCAGGTAAGAATATCCCAGAGGACCCCATGTAATACGCTTCTTCACTGTCAATCTCAATTTATCGAAATCAAAATCGCTTCCAAAAATTCCGCTTATTCCATGCGTATATTTCAAGGTAATCACCGGCCACTTGTCTGCACCCAAACTTAAGCGCTCGTTATCATTTTGTATGAAGAGTTCATCGCGGGCATACCGTGACTCAAAAGAAATCTCCGAAGATTGAAATTCTTCCAGTATCGGTGAATTGAGGTCACTTGGATCCTCATAATAGCCAAAATTGTAGGTAGGGTCAAAACTCCAATTACGGAATGCAATCTTTTGGGAGAATCCTTTAAAAAGTTCGCGTTGAAAAGCAACACGGTATTCATTATAATAATATCCTCGTCTGAAAAATCCCCATCGTGTGGCAGCAATAAATAATGGATTATCGGGTAGGTTCTCTTCATCAACTCCCAATCGTGCAATATCGCTACGGGCCCTAAATGATAAGGTGGTCCATCGCTGCTTAGATAAAAGTTTTGTGGCGGTGGCAGAGTACTTGATGCGCGTATCATTAAATCCATAGGCCAGCTGAAGATTGTAAATCCAATGCTTACTGAAATTAATATTCGTCTTGAAACCAAATTGAGTTCTAAGTCCTTCGATACTATTCCAGGCAAGGAAACCCAGGTACGGACCTATTTCCACTTTACCCACTTTCACATAGCCGTCAAGGAATGCTTTGATAATTTCTGTATAGGTATGTACGATAGGAATATTGCGAAGAGTATCAATCATTCGGTAAACACTCTTTTCAGTTTCTGATAAAGGCTCATGTCGGAGGGTGTCCCAATATTTTTCCTCTTCAAACATACGCGCATCTTCGGCAACCAATATGGGTCTTTCATAGAATGCCTTTTCATAAGGTTTGTTCGTTACAAAATTTTTATTGCTGGTGTAAAACTTAGCGAGCATGCCTGCCGAATTCTTACTAATTTCCCCCACGTCAATCAAAACTCTATTCTTAACCGGCAGCCAGGGACCTAAATCGGTGGGGGCAAGCTCCTGCTGAATTTTGATTTTCTCAATAAAATTCAGGTTTGCCTGACTTCCAACGGTGGCATCAATTTGCTTCAACGCATATTCATTTTTGGTAATCCATATCGCGCCAGTAAAGGCAAGATCTTGTGAGCTCTTTGGATAAAAGTCTAATCGATAGCAGAAATCATCCCCAATGAAAAGACTATCCGTTAGGTCATACTCATAGTAGATTCGCCAGCCATCTGCGATGGGTGAAACAAAATCCTTGGTGACAATGGTCAACCAATTCTGATAAAAATTATATTCCTGAAACGAAGATCCAATGAATTGAATGGTTGTTGTGCCATCCTCCATTCCAACTCCATTAATCTTTGATTTTAGGATATGCTCTTTCTTAAGAGATGGATCATCGCGATAATAAAGCTTGGAAACGCTTTCAGTTATATAGATGGGAAGTATCGGCTTGCCATTTTCTCCCGCAATACGCTCGATGCTGTCCATTACCTGCGTGATCTTCTTCACGACCTTTTTCTCCCGAAACTCATCGGAGATGTGATCGATATCGATCTCTATTTTGGTATAGGTATCATATTCATATGCGGTAAGCTTCCGTTTGTCGTTTTCATTTTTATTGCGGACTGTCTTGCGTAAAATTTCAAATGCCGGATTCTCACCAGACATCACTACCACTTCCTGAAGATTGATAACATCTTCAACCAATTGAAAATTAATCGTTTGTTTGATTCCCTTCTGGATTGCCTTGGAACGAGATTTATAACCTATGTAAGAAGCAACAAGGGTATCTGTCGGTCTTGTGGTCTTTAGTAAAAAGTTACCATCAAAATCCGTTGTTATTCCAACTCCAGTTCCTTTATAAACAATATTAACAAAGGGTATCGGGTCGCCTGAATTGGCATCAATTACCTTGCCTTGCACAATCGTTTCCTGAGCCTGGACGAGGCTGGCAAGGGAAACAAAAAATACAAGGGGGATTAAAAAGGAAGTCTTACGCTTCTGAATTCTTCTCACAACAACACTTTGAACACAAATTTAAGCATTTATACGGTGATTGATGTTTAGTGATCGACCAAAGGGAATAAAATTTGGTAAGCAGGAAAATCAGATTTGCAAATGCTCTTTTTCACCCAAATGGCGAGGTGCCGTCTTGAGTATATAAAGATCTAAAATAGCTTTTGTTCGTGCGAAATATTCGCGGATATAAACCATTACAGCAGCTTCCTCAATGGGCTCCTGAGCAATAATAGCTACGGCATCCATATTATAATAACGACTTATGAATAACGCCCGGTAACAATGAAACGGCTGTGTAATGATAATGATTCTATCCTGCCCAAAAATCTCTTTGCATCTAACAATGGAATCCAACGTGCGTAACCCCGCATAATCCAAAGTGATCACGGAGTCTGGAACGCCCCACTTTAGAAGCGCTTTCCTCATTTCAAAGGGCTCATTATAATAGATAGTTCGATTATCTCCGCTCAAAATAAAATGAGTCACCTTTCCTTCCTTGTATAAGGTCGCGGCCGTGGCAATGCGGTTATTAAAAAATGGATTGGGCAATCCGTTGGTGAGTTTATTACTAGTGCCCAGCACGAGGGCCACCGTAGCACCCGTGACATCATTGGAGTCTGTGAATACATCATCCTCTGTACTCTTTACCACCCAAATGTTTGACGCAAGTAATACGCTAAATAGAAGCCCCGAAGCAATCAACACCCACTTTAGTACTTTAAAACCCATAAGCTATAGACGATGCAAAGTTACTCAGAATATAATTTATACAAACACCGGGCATCATTCAATGAGCCTGAGCTATCAATAGAGCCTTCTTTAAGAATTTGGTTCAGCGGGTATTGAAGAGGGGCCGAGTTTAGAGAGAAATTCACGCTCTACAATGTCAGATTTGCGAACCACTTTACGAAACCACTGAAGACGTGTCTCCCTTTTTTCTTCTTCTGAAAGATGCCAGTCCACAGATGAATTTCGAAGCTTCGGCATCAGCGTATTCATGCAGATCGCTGCGCTGACAGAGATGTTCATACTTTCCGTAAAGCCATACATTGGAATTTTCACCCGAAGGTCGCAGTGCTCTTGTGCATATGAAGAAATTCCCTTCAGTTCGTTTCCCATCACAATAGCAATTTTATCTTGCACGGACACTTCATCAATGGATAGGCAACCGGGTGAGGGATCGGTAACGATAATTTTATAACCCTTTTCCCGGAGAACATTAAAGCAGGCTTCTGAATTATTGATGTTCTTCGTTTTATAGCGAATTAAGTCCAACCATTTATTGGAGCCTTTTAAAACTTTGATATTTACCTGGTACTTACTTTGGTCTTCAATAATATGAACGTCCTGCAGGCCCATACATTCGCAGGTTCTTACCACTGCGCTAGCGTTTTGTGACTGATAAATATTTTCCATTACCATCGTGATATGCCGTGTCCGTTGATCGAGCACTCTGGTAATGAACTCCTTTTTGTGGTCAGAGATATACTGGGCAAAGTGATTGGTAAGAAGCTGACGATGTTCGGAACTAAGCATGAAAAATAATTGAAAGAGATTCTTAAAAGCCAAAATAACTAAAGTAGAAGGAACAAAAGAATTTTCGGATTCATGAAGGATAGACTGTCCAATGTTTTGCGTTAACACGGTTAACAATTCAATGATCTCGTCTTCAATGCATTAAGTGCAAGAATTCTTATATTTGTGGTCGAAATTTTAATAAATGCGATTTTTAGCTATTTGTCTAAGTCTTTCACTAAGTTTTTGCAGGCTAGCAGCAGGTCAAGGGACTTCTTTTTATGCTCCTTTTGATTTTCCTCCCTACGCCAATCATCATGTTGATCACATGAATGAATTGATAAAGTCACTCCGTGATGATTCAATTATTCCTGAAGCATTACCCGTGACTGACGAGTCTCCCTGGAAGCGTTGGGCAACGGTTGAGAATTATTCGTTTGGCAAAGATAGGGGTGGCATCCCCATGATTGCTGATCTTAACTCCCTTCACCCCTACTTTCGTGACAAGATTTTTGAATTGATCAGTATCTGCAAATCAAAAGGAATCGAACTGGCAGTAGTGGAATCATTTCGGACCCATGCCAAACAAAACGAATACAAAAGTATGGGTAAAAAATATACCCGGTCTTCTGGTGGAAGCTCCAAACATCAGTATGGCTTAGCGATAGACGTTGTTCCCATCATTGACTCAGTAGCAGATTGGCATAATTATGCAGTATGGAAAAAAGTAGGTGCCGTTGGCGAAAAGTTAGGTTTGAGATGGGGTGGCCGCTGGAAGCAAATGTATGATCCGGGACACTTTGAGTGGACCGGTGGACTAAGTAGTTATCATTTAGCAGCGGGAAAATTTCCAAAAATACCTAAGCCCCAGTTATATCCTTGCCTTGAAGACGACTTGTTACAATTGACTTCCTTTTGGCAATCCTGGGAAACGGAGCAGTCCACTATTGCCAGTCAAAAGGTAGAGCAGGGTAAGATGAAGTAATGCAATACCTCTTCCCCAAGGATTTTATCTTCGGTACAAGCACTGCAGCAACTCAGATCGAAACCGCTTTCCAACACGATTGGCAGGGCATCACATCTAAAGACGGATATGTGTTTGATCGTACTACCGATCACGAACTTCGCTTCAAAGAAGATGCAGAAATTATTGCCTCCCTCGCCCCGCATTATCGGATGGGACTTATGTGGAGCAAACTCCAGCGTGAACCACTTGGTAAGTTTGATGCTGAGACAGTAAAGTCCTACAGAGGATTTCTAGACGACCTTACCTCTCGTGGTGTGAAGGTCATGATGGTACTTCACCACTTCACTAATCCTTTGTGGTTTTCAAAAATCGGTAGTTGGGAAAAGGAAGGGAACATTCACCTTTGGGTTGACTTCTGCAAAAAAGTGATTGATGAGTTTGGAGAATATGTCTCTCACTGGAATACTTTTAATGAACCGAATGTTTACGCCAGCTATGGATGGATAACCGGCTTCTTCCCTCCTTTTAAGATCAATCCCTATCTCGCAGGCAAAGTAGTGAAGAACATGGGAAAAGCTCATGACCTCGTTTACGATTACATCAAATCAAAATATCCCAACCAACCTGTTGGCATCTCGCACAATGCCGTTGTCTTTTCTGCTGAAAATGTTTTAGGCTGGTTTCCCATGCGGCTCAGCGATTGGTGGTTTATGGAGTGGGTGCCTAAACATTTTGAGAAAGTAGATTTCTTTGGGATGAGCTATTATGCAAGGGTTCCGCACGACCCAATGCCAATCACTTATATTGATACACCAGCGAAAATGAAAAATCTGGGTAGGCCACACGATGATATGTGGGAATATCATCCGGAAGGGTTGAGGACTTGTATCGATCGCTATTGGAACAAGTATAAGAAGCCAATTATCATCACCGAAAATGGTGTGTGCGATGAAAGTGATGTACTTCGCCAACAGGCTATTATTGACTATGCACAAATTCTTCATCACGCACTACAAGATGGTATTGACATCAAGGGATACTATTGGTGGAGTGCCTGGGATAATTTTGAGTGGCACCTTGGGCCTACCAAACGATTTGGTCTTTACGAATGTGATCTGGAAACCAAGAACAGAACCAAACGAGTAAGTGCTGATATCTTCAGTAAGCTGGCACACTTTAAAATGTTTGAGCGGGAACTCAATCCTGTGCTTGAATTAAAGCAAGTTAATGCTTAACGGATTGCAGTTGGCTAATCCTTCAATACACGCATTTCCACTCTTCGATTTAAATTCCGTGCTTCAGCATTTTTTCCATTGGAAATCGGCTGTGTACCACCAAAAGCTTTTGTCTTAACACGGTCCTTACTAATGCCCTTTGATACTAAATACTTCTTTACCACTTCCACACGATCTTCTGATATCTCCATATTGTCTTTCGGACTTCCTGAAACATCCGTATGACCTTCTAGCTGGATCACCATTTTCATATCGTCTTTCATCATGGCTACCACTTCGTCCAGCTCCGGAAAAGATTTTGGATTGATTACTGACTTACCTTGCTCAAAATTGAGCGTGTTCAATCGGATGGTCTGGCCTTCGGGTGTGAGTAGAATGTTGCGCACTACTTTATTGTTAGCATCAATATCTTTCGGATCGACAATGGCAGTTCGTGGAATATAGCCTTCCGCTTCTGCAGTAATTTGATACTTGGCCGTTCCAAAGATGGTAAACGAAAATGTGCTGTCATTAAACCTTCCCGTAAGGCTTCCTGTGGGAATGCTCTTATAAAAAATCTTTGCTTTAATTCCCTTGCCCGTCAGGGCATGCGTAATTTTCCCTTCTGCAATTATTTCCTGGGCGGAGGAATGAAATGACGAAGAGAGTATCAAAACTACGAGGATGCCATTTCTTAGGTTTTTTTTCATAATGAAAATGAATAGTCGCTTGCTATTATTCTGTGAATGACAAAGATAAGCTTTAATCAAACTACTACGTTGCCATTCATCCCTTCCAAAACTTCTTTTAACTGTCAATTACAAAAACCCAACGCGGAAAACGGAAATCGATTATATTGCAATGGCTCCATAAATGACTAACAACAATGGCAGAAGTGAATCCCTTGAAAAATTGCTGGCATCCCGTTGCATACAGTTATCAAGTGACAGACAAACCGTACGGCACAAAACTATTGGATGAACATTTGGTAATCTGGCGTTCCTCGGATGGTAAGCCCAATGCCATGAAAGACCTTTGCATTCATAGGGGAACAGCACTTTCTCTAGGTTGGGTTGCTGAAGACACTATTGTATGTGCTTATCATGGATGGCGCTACAATAAAAAAGGAAATTGTACGGTAATACCACAAAGCGCGGCTCAAATTATTCCTGTCAAAGCTTGTGTTAAATCCTACCAGAGCCAGGAACGCTATGGATTAATTTGGGTAGCGCTGGATGAGCCCATGTATCCGCTCCCTGAAATTCCAGAGTATGAAGTTGGAGATTGGAAGATCGTTAACACCGGACCCTTCGCCTGGAAAAGTGATGCCTCAAGACAAGTAGAGAACTTCACCGACTTCGGGCACTTCCCCTGGGTTCATCCGGGATTGTTGGGTGATATTGATCGGCCTGTCGTACCTGATTATTCTGTCGAGACCAAGGGTAGGATACTTCATTACACTGTAGTAAGACCCGAAGCACCTAATTCAGATGATTTTCCGGTATTTGGAAATGAACAGGCCGTAAAACCAGAAAGAAGAAGTCGTTATGAACTTCATTTACCCTACACCATTGTGCTGAGGCTTGGATGGGGTGGTGAAAAAGGAATGGTTTATTTTTTTGTATCACAGCCTGTCTCCAAAAATCAGTGTATCGGTTATTGCATTATTGGTCGCAACTATGACTTTGATCAACCGGATAGTGTGCTGCAGAAATTTGAGGAAACCATCTTTGGTCAGGATCAGCGAATTGTTGAATCACAACGGCCGGAACAGGTACCCTTTGACTTAGCTGACGAACTGCACTTGAAGTTTGATGCCGTTGCCATTGCTTATCGTAAAGCTATGCACGCTCAGGGGGTTGATCTGAATTGATCTCCTAAAATTGGTTAGATAAATATCATTTATGACCTAAGACCAGCATCTTTAAGGATAGAATTGAGAGTTCCTGTCGGAACATCTTTGCTATGGATTGGCACAACAATGATCTTATGACCGATCTTCCTGTAAATTGCATGGCTTCCAGATTGGCGCACAAAAACAAATCCCTCTTTTTCTAAAAGCTTTATAAGTTCTTTAGGCTTCATCCAGCATTTGGGCTGTCTGGCGGGCTATCTCTTCTTCCATCACTGTATCAAGATAAAGTTGAATAGCGTCCTTCAAATTTTCCAACGCGATATTAACAGTTTTCCCGTGCGTATGACAACCTGGTAACTCAGGGCTCCAAGCGTGAAACTCAGTACCATCTTTCTCAACTTTGAACGTAAATGGGAGATCTTTCATAGAATTAAGGTACAACTAAAAAATAACAATTCAAGGGAGAGAAGATTTAAAGCTCCAATTCAATCGTCTCACCAACGCCAAACGCTTTTCCATCCAATTTCTCAGGCACCGTTTTCTTAGGGCTAACCACTGGCTTCTTATTTTTTACCTTTTCTTTTGGCTTTTGGCTTTCCCCGAAGAGGCTTGCTTGCTCGACTTGCCGCTGGCTTTTTGCTTTTTGGAGTTGCTTTTCGCTTGGGGCTTTTGGTTTTTCCGGCTCCCCGAAGAGGCTGGCTTGCTCTGGCTTTTCCAATTCTTCGGTTTCCCATTTTTTTTTTAGCGACCGAGAACCCTTTCCGGTTTCGGCTGCTTCCACAAGCTCGTTTTCTTCATCCCCTTCCTCCAGCCCTGTATCTTCCGGCTCCTCCACAGCCTTCACTTTCGTGACTTTGTGCTGTGACAGTCGATTGCCCATCGCTTTCCAACCTTTAACATCAATGATGTCTTCCAGATTAACAACTTCAATTTCTTTATCCTTGCCTTTACCTTTTACTACCTCCAACTCAACTTCTGGTTCTTCTGAAGTGGTCACATACTCAAGTCTGGATCCGATTGATTCTGAAATAAATCCAAACTCCTTGTCCAACGAATTCGTCTCAATCAAAAAGCGCTTCACAAAATGTTGTTTGCTGTCACCATCCCAATATACTGCGGAGATCACTTTTTTAGGATTGAATTTCTCCACCAATATAGTCTTCTCCGGCTCGTATCGATTCGTAATTTCGAAATTGGTGATCTTGTAATTTCCACTTTTTGTAATGGCAATAATCTGATCATCGCCATCAAACTTACCGATGTGTTTACCTCGTTTCTCTTTATTCAATCTACCCGAGGATTCATCAAACCACAGCTCAAGGCCACTGAGTGTAGAAACTCCTGACTTGAGCATATCAACTTTACGTATTGGATATTTGGTCAGCGTATTTCCCTTTGCTCCACGACCTTTTACTTCCAATTCAGAAAAATCAAATTCAAAAATTTTCTTTCGTGCAGTGCTGGAAGGGTTCAACTTCACTTCAACTACTTCAGCCTCTCCATTGGGGTTTGCGCTAAGGTAATGAACCCTTGAATTGGGATCTACTCCTCCCAGCGGATATTCCTTATCGCGTGTGACTCCAGGCATGGTAAATCGCTTCACAAAAGACTTGCCCGTCTTACCATCGCTGTAGATCATGTTGTAAATCATGCGTTCATCACCTTTCTTCCAGATGCCCGCATACAAAATGTCTTTGCCCATGAACACTTTCTCAGAAATTCTACTGACGACCGCTTTACCATCTCTTCGAATGGCAATGACATCATCCAGCTCGGAACATTCACAGATGTATTCATCTTTCTTTAGCCCCCAGCCAATAAACCCATCCGTCCGGTTGACATATAATTTTTGGTTGTTAGCAATTACTTCTACCGCTGTTACTGACTGGAAGCTCTTGATTTCTGTTTTCCGCTCCCGGCCTTTGCCATATTTGTCCAGTAGATTTTGGTAATAAGCAATCGCATACTCCACCAAATGCTTCAGGTGATGCAATGTTTCCTTGAGTTCCTTTTCTAAATCTTTTAAAAGCTCATCGGCTTTGAAGGTATCATATTTAGAAATGCGCTTGATCCTGATCTCCATCAGCCGAAGAATATCATCGCGCGTAATCTCTCTGTAGAACTGCTTCTTATACGGCTTCAGTCCTTTGTCAATTGTACTAATGACCTCCTCAAAAGTTTCCACTTCTTCAATGCTTCGATAAATCCGTTTTTCGATGAAAATCTTTTCCAACGAAGAAAATAGAATTTTCTCCATGAGCTCTGCTTTGCGGATCTCCAACTCCCGCTTGAGCAGTTTTACCGTCTGATCTGTATTGTATTTCAGAATCTCATTCACTTTCATGAACTGCGGCTTGTCTGCCACAATCACACAGGCGTTGGGAGAAATCGATACCTCACAATCGGTGAAAGCATACAAGGCATCAATGGCAATCTCTGGCGAAAGGCCCGGCTGAAGGTTGACTAATATCTCCACATCCTTGGCGGTATTGTCAATCACCTGCTTTACTTTGATCTTCCCTTTTTCACTTGCTTTCACGATGGACTCCATCAAAGAAGCAGTGGTTGTACCAAAGGGTATCTCTTTGATAATCAATGTTTTTTTATCAACAATCTCAATCTTGGCTCGCACCTTAATTCTTCCTCCACGATATCCCTGATCATACTCTGAAAAGTCAGCAATGCCTCCTGTCGGGAAGTCAGGATAGAGCTTTGGATTTTTGCCCTTCAATACATCAATCGATGCCTTGATCAGCTCACAGAAATTGTGTGGAAGTATTTTGGTGGACAAGCCCACCGCAATACCCTCTACGCCTTGTGCCAGCAGCAACGGGAATTTTACAGGAAGCGTGATTGGCTCTTTCTTTCTTCCATCATAGGACAATTGCCACTCCGTAGTTTGTGTATTGTAAGCTATGTCGAGTGCAAATTTGGATAGTCGTGCTTCGATATATCGCGCTGCCGCTGCACTATCTCCTGTCCGTACATCACCCCAGTTACCCTGGGTGTCCAATAAAATATCTTTCTGGCCGATGTTAACGATGGCCTCCCCGATGGCAGCATCTCCGTGAGGATGGTACTGCATCGTATTACCAATTACATTCGCGACCTTATTAAAACGGCCATCATCCATCTCCTTCAGCGAATGCATGATCCTACGCTGAACAGGTTTCAAGCCGTCTTCAATGCGGGGCACAGCACGCTCCAGAATCACATAGGAGGCGTACTCCATAAACCAGTTCTCGTAAAGGCCATCGATAATAATAGAATGGACTACGTCCTCCTCTCCTTTCTCTTTTGCTTTGGTTGCTTTAGGTACAAATGGTTTCGACTTCTTTTTGCTCATTTTCAATTAAGTGTCTAATTCCTATTTCTGATTCACACTTCTTCTTAAGGGCTGAGGATGTATCTTCTCAAATTCTTCAATATATCCTTCCACCGTTCTCAACGCACTAACAATATTTCTTTTTACTTCTAGATCATCAAAACGTAAAAAACTCAGTCCAATTTTCTCAAGTTTACGCTGTCTTATTAAATCTCTTTCAAAACTTGTTTCATTATCGTGACTTACACCATCCACCTCAATCACAAGATTCAAAGGCTTGCAATAGAAGTCCACAATGTAATTTAGAAGAGGTTTTGCCTGTTGAACTTATATCCCATCATTTTTCCTGCCTTCAATTCATTCCACAACAGAACTTCTGAGAGAGTTGAATTACTTCTCAACTTCCTTGAGAATGCTTTCAGGTTTTTGGTGTATGGTAGATGTTTCATAATCCCCCTAGCCCCCTTTACAAGGGGGAATGATTTACCTCCTAATTAAACTTTCTTAAAACTCTGTCTCTTCATCTTACGAGAAATGATTCTTCTTCTATCGGTGCTCCTCTCCCCCTTATTAAAGGAGGTTGGGGGGATTACACCTCTGTTTCCACAACTTCTTCTTCCTGTTTCACCATATCCAACTCAACTCTCAGGTTATCGATAATGAAATCCTGACGGTCGGGTGTATTCTTGCCCATATAGAATTCCAATATCTTCACCAGGTGACTGTCCTTCCCTAACAAGACCGGTTGAAGCCTTATGTTCTCCCCGATAAAGGTTCCAAATTCTTCCGGAGAGATTTCACCTAATCCTTTGAAGCGCGTGATTTCGGGTTTGTTTCCAAGTTTACTCACTGCGGTCTGCTTCTCCTCCTCACTATAACAGTAAAAGGTTTCCTTTTTATTTCTCACCCGGAAAAGAGGTGTTTCCAAAATATAAACGTGACCAGCTTTCACCAGATCAGGAAAGAATTGAAGGAAGAAAGTCATCAGTAACAAGCGAATGTGCATTCCGTCAACATCAGCGTCAGTAGCTACAATCACTTTATTGTAGCGAAGGCCATCGAGACCGTCTTCAATATTTAAGGCATGCTGAAGGAGATTAAACTCTTCATTCTCATACACCACTTTCTTGGTAAGGCTGAAACAGTTCAGCGGCTTACCCCGCAAACTAAATACGGCTTGTGTCTCAACATCTCTTGATTTAGTAATGGAACCGCTGGCCGAATCTCCTTCTGTGATAAAGATCATTGACTCCTGACTTCGTTCTCCTTTCTCCTCATTAAAATGAAAGCGGCAGTCGCGAAGCTTACGGTTGTGCAAATTGGCTTTCTTAGCACGCTCGTTCGCCAGCTTTTTGATGCCGGCAATCTCTTTGCGCTCCCGCTCCGACTGCAGAATGCGTTTTAGCATGGCATCTGCCACCGCAGGATTCTTATGTAAATAAATCTCCAATTCCTTGGAAACAAAGTCGCCAACAAAGTTGCGCACTGATGGACCTTCAGGCCCCATATTCATCGAGCCTAACTTTGTTTTGGTCTGCGATTCAAACACAGGCTCTTGTACCCTTACCGCCACAGCCGCAATAATGCTCGCCCGTATATCTGAAGCATCAAATTCCTTCTTATAAAAATCTCTTACTCCTCGCACAATACCCTCGCGGAAAGCCGCTAAGTGCGTACCCCCTTGTGTAGTATTTTGGCCGTTGACGAAGGAATAATATTCTTCACCATACTGATTGCCATGGGTAAGAGCAACCTCGATATCATCTCCTTTGAAATGAATGATTGGATAGCGTATTTCTTCCGGATCAGATTTTTGCTTGAGTAGATCAAGCAGGCCATCCTTAGAATAAAATTTCTTTCCGTTATAGTTGAGAATGAGTCCTGCATTCAAGAATGCATAATTCCACATCAGATCATCCAGGTATTCTGGAATGAAGTGATAGTTCTTAAACATGGTGTTGTCCGGTTCAAACGTCATGAGCGTACCATTGCGCTCGTCTGACTTGGTCAGTTTGGCATCGGTGGTGATCACTCCTTTCTTAAATTCGGCAAGCTTCGTCTGACCTTCACGGAAAGACTGCACCTTAAAATAATTAGAAAGTGCATTCACCGCCTTGCTACCCACACCATTTAAACCCACCGATTTCTGAAAAGCTCCACTATCGTACTTACCTCCTGTATTAATTTTGGAAACGCAATCAATTACCTTCCCTAACGGAATTCCACGACCGTAGTCACGAACGACTACCCGCTGATCGGTAATCTTCACGTCAATGGTTTTGCCATAGCCCATCATGTGCTCATCGATGGAGTTGTCGATTACTTCTTTCACCAGAACATAGATACCATCGTCCTTGGCTGAGCCATCGCCAAGTTTTCCAATATACATGCCCGGTCTGAGTCGGATATGTTCTCTCCAGTCGAGCGACTTTATGCTCGACTCGTTGTACTCAATAGTGTCTTTCGCCATGGTGCGGTTCTATCGTTTTCTAAATAGTGCGCAAAGATGAAAAAAATCCGATGCCGGAAATTTCTGAGTTCAAAAAATTGCGATGGCCTAATTAAACGAATTTTGAAGTGACTGCAATACAAATTACGAATTGGTCAACTACAAAAAATTATGAAATGACGGGTTCTAACTAACTGATTTTCAGCAATCAAAAATCAAACACTCAAACTGTCTGTTTACTAATATTTTTTCTGAAAACAGTATAGACGGGCCAACTGGCAACCCATATTGCAACTAAAGAGATGCTGCCATAAATAACGTAGCCGATGCTACTGTAATCAAACTTCTCCGTGCTATTGTAGAGGTTAATGAACGCCAGCGCGACAATAAAAAATAAATTCAGCGTGATGACGAGGCCATAGAACCAGGTCTTAAATCGATTTTGATCAGGGGAAAATAATCGGGAGACGACAAATACGAGCATGTTGGTGATTCCCACAATCGCCAGAAAACTATAAAAGATTGTGCCCCGGGATACTTCAATGTCGGAATCTCCTTCCAGCAGCAAAATACGATCAGGCAAAGAGGCATAAATATACATGAAGGCAACCAGGAAGGCCATCAATGAAAGAAACCAGACTCCTTTGATAATCTTTAGTGCCATGTTATTAAATTTGAGTTGCAAAATAAACCAACAATTCATCTTGAACCTAAACCCAATCGTACTTTCCATCCCGATTTTTTTTCTGCTCATCGGAATTGAGTTGGTGGTGGAACGCCTCTCCCATCGAAACCTTTACAGTTTACCCGATGCCATTGCTAACCTGAGCTGCGGAATCACTTCACAGCTTTCCGGACTTTTCATGCGAATCTTTGCCGTAGTTATCTATCAGGTCGTTTATGAAAATTTAGCCTTCTTTCAATTAGAAGTCAACTGGGTTTACTGGCTTGGACTTTTTCTCCTTACCGATTTGACCTATTACTGGGCGCATCGCATGAGTCATGAAATTAATCTCTTTTGGGGTGGACATGTCGTTCATCATCAAAGTGAGGAATACAATCTGTCAGTTGCCCTGCGCCAAAGCAGTTTTCAAATCGTTTGGACGTTTGCCTTTAGTCTGCCCATTGCCTTGCTGGGATTTAAGACAGAACATTTTATTTATGTCTCGGCTCTCAATACACTGTACCAATTCTGGATTCATACCGAGACCATTAACAAGATGGGCTGGTTTGAATATGTTTTCAATACGCCCTCCCATCACCGTGTTCATCATGGCAGAAACCCAAAGTACATTGACAAGAACCATGCAGGCTCTCTCATCATTTGGGATAAACTATTTGGAACCTTCCAGCCGGAAGAAGAACGGCCAACGTATGGAATTACCAAGCCAATTAAAAGTTGGAATGCGGTTTGGGCAAACTTTAACCATTATGCAGAGATGGGCAAAGACTTGAAGCGCATCACAAAGTGGTCGGATAAAATAAAATTTCTATTCAAAAGACCGGGTTGGCTTCCAACTGAACTGGGAGGGTATCAGACAGCACCGGAAGTAAATCCTTCAACCTATCAGAAATACCGCACCCCTGCTTCTGAGTCATTGAATTACTACGTTCTGTTTCAATACATTTTATGCCTTGGCGGAACTGCTATGTTTCTATTCAATCAAAGTAAGTTCTCCATGCCCGAAAAAGCAATTATCACGATTTTAATTTCGGTCGTGGTTGTTAATTGCGGGGTTTTATTTGAAAATAGAAAATGGGTACACTGGGCCGAATGGATTCGGATAGTTCTCTACCCAATTATTTTAGGTGCCCTCACTTTACTGAATGGCTGGCCTCTCGCCTACCTTGGTATTTCAATAGCTTATCTTTTTATTTCCACCGTTTGGTTTTACTCCCTTACCAAGAATGCCCAACTTCAGACTGTCTAACTCATCATTTTGTAGTTTGGTAAATTTAAAAAACGCGTCCCTACTTATTTGCCTGATTTTTGCATCCTGCGAAAACCCTATGCCGGTTATTGAAGGACTCAATCAAAAAGAATGGAAAGAAGATAAAAATGGATGCCTGCAGAAAAGAGCCTCTATGATATCTAAGCTGAAAGAGCAGAAGAACAAACTGCAGGGATTATCTGAGTCACAGATTATTGAACTTCTTGGCCGGCCCGATCATAACGAGTTGTACAAACGAAACCAGAAGTTCTTTTCCTATTATCTGCAGCACGGTCCCTCCTGCCTATCCGATTCGCTAGCCACCGTAAAACTGGTATTGCGCTTCACCGCCATGGGCAGGGCAAAGGAGATATCAGTAGAGTAAGAATTCAGTAGTTGATTTCCTCCGTATTGCCCAAACCTTATCTTTGAACAAAATACACTTCATGAAAAATATTTCAGTCATCGGCTCGGGCACCATGGGAAACGGAATTGCTCATCTTTTTGCGCAATACGGTTTTAAAGTTGCCCTGGTAGATATTTCCGAAGAGGCCTTAAAAAAAGGAATGGCATCTATTGAAAAGAACCTGACTCGCCAGGTGGATAAAGGTATTATCACTGAAGAAATCAAGAAGAGCGCTTTGAGTAATATCATCCCAATTACCTTCTTGAAGGAAGGTGTTAAGGAGGCAGATCTTGTCATTGAAGCCGCTACAGAAAACATTGACTTAAAGCTGAAGATATTCCGGGAGATTGATGAAAGTACCAAACCCGAGACGATTCTTGCCTCCAATACTTCATCCATATCCATTACCAAAATTGCTTCCGTTACCAAGAGTCCTACCAAAGTGATCGGCATGCATTTTATGAATCCGGTGCCGGTCATGAAATTGGTGGAGGTAATCCGTGGCTACAGAACCAGCAATGAGGTGACACAAACGATCATGGAGCTTTCCAAAAAACTCGATAAGGTTCCGGTTGAGGTCAATGACTATCCGGGCTTTGTGGCCAATCGTATCCTTATGCCCATGATCAATGAAGCGATCTATACATTCTACGAAGGTGTTGCGGGCGTTCCTGAAATTGATACTGTGATGAAGTTGGGAATGGCCCACCCTATGGGGCCACTTCAGCTTGCTGATTTTATCGGGCTGGATGTTTGCCTTTCTATTTTGCACGTCCTTCATTCCGGCTTTGGCAATCCAAAGTATGCGCCATGCCCATTGCTGGTAAACATGGTACAGGCGGGACATCTTGGTGTCAAGACGGGAAGTGGTTTCTATCAATACAAGTCAGGAAGTAAGGAGTTGGTTATTGCTGAACGATTTAAGTAATGGTACTCTGACTAAAATAAAAGGCCACCTTTCGATGGCCTTAATTCTTCTAGCCTTAAAACTTACTACTTCTTTAGTAAATCTCTGATCTGGGTCAATAGCTGAATATCTGCTGGCGGTGCTGCAGGAGCAGTCGGTGCCGCTTCCTCTTTTTTCTTAGCCGCATTCATCCCCTTAATGATAAGAAACAAGACAAAAGCGACAATTATAAAATTGATCACAGAGGATAGGAAATTGCCATATTTAACTGTCCCCAAAATTGTGAGTTCTTCAAGTTTGGTAAGGCTGGCTGCTTCCAATGCCGGTTTTAGTAACAAAGGCGTGATCACATCTTCAATAAATGATCCAACAATTTTTCCGAAAGCGCCACCGATTATGACACCCACTGCGAGGTCAACAACATTGCCGCGCATGGCAAAGGCTTTAAATTCTTTTAACATTGAGTTAGGGTTTAGGTTATTGAGTCGAAAAATAGCTTTCAAATAGCGCGAAAGCAACCTTTGATCTATTCTGATACAAAAAACTAGATAAACCCCGTGCGTTGAAATATCTATTGAACGATTTTAATCTGATTTCTGAGTCCACGGAATCCTGACAGTTCAATGCCTGTGCTTCCGATAAACATCTTGGCCTGCACTTTCACCGGAATGCGATTGCCATCATCAGAAATCCAGGCGGTAATTGAATTCTCTCCATCAAACAGTTTATTGTCGGGCATAATGGGTACCAACTTATGGCACCATATTTTTCCCACCTTGGTGCTAACTTTTTCCTTACCTGAATAGATAATCCTGAGATTATAAGCAGTGTCTTCGAAAAATCCAGAAATCCTAAGGGTATCGCCAACCTTGTATTTATTGAAGTTGATCACCCGGAGAAAAATGAATCCACCTACCAGGTCTCTTACATTCTCAGGAGTGGGGTAATATTTCACATCGTCATAAACGCCCGTTTCCTTGTTCATTACCTTTACCTCGGCCTGCCGTTTTTCATGATCAAACGTGATCAGTTCATCTTTACGATAGTGATTCTCTTTGAGTTTGCGGTAAGAAATATGAGTAACCAGAGCGGCTGTGTCAATATAAGCACCCCATTGGTCATCGACTTTAGCTACCCAGGAAACCATCCCACTGGTTTGGCCAAACGCATCGATCTTATAACACGGTCTTGAGTTAATAGAAAAAACCTTACTCTCTATTTTAGTGATCGCATGCCCTACGGTGAAAAAGCCAAAATTTACCCGGTAGTCAAGTTGCTCGCCCTTTCCAAAGCTGGTATTCTGAATGACAGGGAATAACTCATTCTTATCCTGCGCGAAAGCAGCCATGAGTAGTATTATTACCAGCCCAAAACCCAATCTTTTCATAGTGTAAAACTAGTCGTTTCCCTATACACTGTCAAAGGCTATGCCAGTGCTACACAGAAACTTGATTTTCGCGTAATGCATCATTCAAAGAGGTCTTTTTGTCGGTACTCTCTTTTCGTTTGCCAATGATCAATGCGCAGCCTACCTGATATTCTCCTGCGGGAAATTTTTTAGTATACGAACCAGGAATAACAACGGAACGCTCGGGAACATAGTTCTTATGCTCCACAGGTTGAGATCCGGTGACATCAATGATTTTTGAACTTGCTGTAAGAACAACATTTGCGCCTAACACCGCTTCCTTTCCGATGCGAACACCTTCCACCACAATACAGCGTGAACCAATAAAGGCATTGTCTTCAATAATTACGGGTGCAGCCTGAATCGGCTCCAGCACCCCCCCTATACCCACACCTCCACTGAGGTGTACATTCTTACCAATTTGAGCACAACTCCCCACAGTTGCCCAGGTGTCAACCATGGTTCCTTCATCCACATAGGCGCCAATATTTACATACGATGGCATGAGAATGACTCCTTTGCTTACATAAGAGCCATAGCGGGCAATGGCATGAGGGACCACCCGAACGCCCAGTTCTTTGTAGTTTCTCTTCAGAGCGATTTTATCATGAAACTCAAATGGCCCCACTTCAATGGTCTCCATTTGCTGGATAGGAAAGTAGAGAATAACAGCCTTCTTAATCCACTCATTTACCTTCCAACTATCGCCTTGCAACTCCGCCACGCGCAATTGGCCTTTATCTAATTTTTCCACCACCAGACGAACAGCAGCTTTGACCTCATCTGATTTCAATAACTCCCGATCGGCCCATGCCTTTTCTATGATGTCCTGTAGTTCCATTTTATATTCTAATTTTAAACCGCACGCAATAAATGAAAAAACGAAGAATAGTCATCGCCTCCCTGCTCAAGCCCATTGATGATACACGGATGTTTGAGAAAATGGGAGTGACGCTTAGTGACTCCGGTGACTACGAGGTTTTCATCTTGGGATACCCCTCAAAAGTAAAACCCACCTATCCTAATATTCATTTTTTTCCCTTGCCTCCATTCACCAGGATAAGCTTTGGAAGATTTTTGGCATCCTTAAGAATAGCCTTGAAAATACGTGAAGTAAAACCTGATATATTGATTGTTAATACCCATGAATTACTGATAGTTGGGTTGTTGGACAGAATATTCTTTGGCACGAGAATTATCTATGATATTCAGGAGAACTACTTTCGAAACATCCTCTACTCTGAAGCCTTTCCTCAACTACTGAGGCCTCTCCTTGCCCTTTGGGTAAGAGCAAAAGAAAAGATCACCGCTTCCCTATTTCATTGGTTCTTTTTGGCAGAAAAAGGGTACCAAAATGAATTTAAGTTTTTAAAAAACCGCTACACAATAATAGAGAACAAGGCAATGCCTCCCGCTGGCCTAAAGAGAACTGTTAGGCCTGGAGATGGTCGCTTACTCTTTAGTGGGACACTTGCGGAAAGTACTGGAGTTTTTGAGGCAATCAATTTAGCGATTGAACTCAACCAACTTGAGCCCTCGATTCGGCTGAAAATCATTGGCTATTGTGCAAAATCGGAGTTACTAAATAAGATCAAATTAGCTATCGCTGCTCATAACTTCATTACACTTACTGGTGGCGATCAACTGGTTCCTCATCAGGAGATTGTTAAATCCATCTCTAACTCTGATTTTGGAATCATTTACTACCCCCACTCCCCTCATACAGAGAACTCAATCCCCACCAAACTCTATGAATACCTATCCTATCAGCTTCCGATCATTATTCAAGATAAGCCAGCCTGGAAAGAGTTGATCTCCCCCTGTCAAGCCGGGATTTCAATAGACTTCCAAAAGCTGAAGGCGTCAGATTTGTTGGAAAAGATGCAGACCGGGATGTTTTATCCTCGACCTGCCGAAGACACTACCTGGGACTCAGAGGCTATAAAACTACTTGAAGTACTCAAAACTATCTAAAATATTTTTTAGACTAATCTAAAATTTATACTTTGCATCGCATTTAACAGCTTATGCTGAGTCTAACGGAAGAAAACTATCTGAAAGCCATTTACCATCTCTCTGACGGTGGCGCGAAATCGGTTCTTACCAATGAACTGGCGGAGGCCATGAGCACTAAGGCAGCCTCGGCTACCGATATGATCAAAAAGTTATCGGCTAAGGAGCTGATCAGTTATGAAAAATATTATGGAGTGAATGTAACAGCTAAAGGAAAAGCAGAAGCTCTGGCTGTCGTGCGTAAACACCGGCTATGGGAGACCTTCCTGGTACAAAAGCTGGCCTTTACATGGGACGAAGTACATGAAGTAGCTGAGCAACTGGAGCATATTCATTCTCCGCGTCTCATTGATAAACTGGATGAGTTTTTAGGCTTCCCCAAAGTCGATCCGCACGGAGACCCGATCCCGGATGGAAAAGGAAAATTAAAAGTATTACCGCAAGTAGGCCTGGATCAAGTGAAGGCAGGCTTTCAAGGAATTATCACTGCGGTGAAAGATTCAGATTCTAATCTATTGAAGTACCTGGACAAAATAAGCGCCAAGCCCGGATTAAAGATTAAAGTGATCAATAAAGAAGAATACGATGAATCGTTGGAGGTTCTTCTGGATAACAAGAAGGTCTTTCTGTCCAAAGAGGTCTCTAAAAATATTTTAGTGAGTGGTTAACTATGAATGGTGAAGCTCTAAAAAACAGATCACTAAGCGAGGTCCACTCTTCCGTGGATGCCGTAACCAAACGAGGCTGGCGTAAACTTCTGGCGTTCATGGGCCCGGCTTATCTGGTTAGCGTTGGCTATATGGATCCCGGAAACTGGGCAACAGATATTGCCGGAGGTAGTCGCTTTGGCTATGCCCTTATTTGGGTACTCCTGATGTCTAACCTGATGGCGCTTTTATTACAAAGTTTAAGCGCACGGTTGGGCGTGGTTCGTCAACTTGATCTTGCTCAGGCATCGCGAAGAACTTATCCACCTGTTGTAAATTTCTTTCTTTGGATTTTAGCTGAGATCGCCATTGCCGCCTGTGATCTGGCTGAAGTGTTAGGAATGGCGATTGGATTACAATTACTTTTCGGATTGCCTCTCATCTGGGGTGTTTCGCTTACGGTATTGGATACCCTTCTTCTTTTGTTGTTGCAGAGTTACGGTATGCGAAAAATTGAAATTTTCATCATCGCTTTAGTGGCAATCATTGGTGGGGCCTTCTTTGTTGAAATGATTTTGGCTAAACCGGCCATGGGAGAATTGGTAAAAGGATTTATCCCGTCTATACCCAATGATCAGGCACTATATATTGCTATTGGTATTATTGGTGCTACTGTCATGCCGCACAATCTATACCTGCACTCCTCCCTGGTGCAAACCCGAAGAATTGACTCTTCAGAAAGAGGAATCTGGCAGGCGATCCGATATAACTTTATTGATTCTGCCATTGCACTCAATGCCGCGTTCTTTGTTAACTCAGCCATCTTAGTGTTGGCGGCTTCTACTTTTTTCAAAGCAGGGCTTTTTGAAGTAGCCGACATCCAGGATGCGCACCAACTTTTAGCGCCAATGCTCGGCACAGAACTCGCGCCTATTCTATTTGGAGTTGCGCTCGTGGCAGCCGGCCAAAGCTCAACCATTACAGGTACCCTCGCTGGACAAATTGTAATGGAAGGCTATTTGAACCTCCGCATTGCCCCATGGCTACGCAGACTGATCACGAGGGTAATCGCCATCATTCCTGCTTACATTGTTATTATTATTTACGGTGAAAGTGAGACCGGTGCGCTGTTGGTATTTAGTCAGGTGATCTTAAGTCTTCAATTAGGCTTTGCCATTGTTCCATTGATTCATTTCAACAGCGACAAGAAAAAAATGGGCGTGTTTGTCATCAAACCCTGGCTTAGAATAGCGGCATGGGCCATTGCACTCATTATTGTCTCATTAAATGTTAAGTTAGTTATACAAGAGGTCACCGTATGGTTGGACGCAGCAGGTGATAGTTCATGGATCATTTGGTGTACTGTTGTTCCCGTTTGTATTGGAGCGGCTCTTCTTCTGCTTTATATTACACTCAAACCAATAATAGATAAACGTGCCTCCGAGAAGTCGATGAAAATACCGCATGGAACTGCGGCCGTACTGGAAAAAATTGAAACACCCATTTACCAACGGATTGCCATCTGCATTGATTTTTCAAATTTAGATGCGGTAGCCATTGCCAGTGCTCTTGCACAGGGAGGAAAGGACGCAAAGTACATGCTAATGCACGTGGTTGAAACTGCGGGAGCTATGGTCTACGGCAGTGATATCGAAGATCGTGAATCCAGCGAAGACACCACGGCACTGAAAAATTATGTAGCCCAGTTGATAGCCAGAGGTTATCAGGCTGAGATGCAAATTGGGTATGGTAATCCAAGAAGGAGGATACCCGAAATGGTGCGCGAATTTAATGCAGACCTCCTCGTGATGGGAGCGCATGGCCATCAGTTCTTCAAGGACCTCATCTTTGGCGCCACCGTAGATACGGTACGGCACAGGGTCAATATTCCGGTTTTTATTGTCAGAAAATAGTAGATAGTCCATGGCCACTGCTCACTCTCTTGATGATACCATTATTGCGTTAGCGACTGCTCAGGGGATAAGTGCTATTGCGGTGATTCGTCTTTCGGGAAAAGGAGCAATTGCTCTCACTCAAAAAGTATTTCACGGTAAAAATTTATTGGAACAGGCTTCCCATACACTTCATTTCGGGTTGATTAAAGACGGAGAGAAAACCATTGACGAAGTGTTGGTCTCCTTATTTAAAGAACCCAATTCTTTTACCAAAGAAAACGCGATAGAGATTTCTTGTCATGGCTCACCCGTGATCGTAAAAGAAATTATTAAAGTCTTTCTAAAAAACGGGGCCCGATTGGCCGAGCCAGGAGAATTTACAAAACGTGCCTTCTTAAATGGTCGTTTTGATCTAGCGCAAGCCGAGGCGGTGGCCGACCTGATCAATGCCGAGACCGATAATGCCCGGCAGGCTGCATTGAACCAGATGAGAGGCGGCTTCTCCAATGAAATCAAACACCTGAGGGAAGAACTAATTCATTTTGCTTCACTCATTGAATTAGAATTGGACTTTGGCGAAGAGGATGTAGAGTTTGCCAAGCGCGAGGATCTTAAAGGCCTGATCAAAAAGATTCAATCCTACCTTGTCTCGCTGATTCAATCCTTTGATCAGGGAAACGTGATCAAGAATGGAATACCAACCGTAATTGCCGGCCGACCTAATGCGGGTAAGTCAACTTTACTCAATACCCTACTCAATGAAGAGCGAGCCATCGTTTCAGAAATAGCAGGCACAACGCGTGATGTGATTGAAGACGAAATGATTTTAGGCGGAATCGCTTTTCGATTCATCGATACGGCCGGTCTGCGGGAGACACGCGATGTCATTGAAGCGATGGGGGTTGAGCGCACCAGGGAACAGATGCGCAAAGCTTCGCTTATACTTTATCTCTTTGACTTGTCGAATACCTCTGAACAAGAAATTGAAAGCGAAGTAGAAGGACTCAAGGAACTGGGCATCCCCTATTTCAAAGTGGGAAACAAAATGGATAAAGCAGATCCTGCTCTTATAAGTAGATTGGAAAAAGATAATTTCATTTTCATCTCTGCCTCCAATAAAACCAATATTCCGCTGCTTAAGGAATCCGTCCTCTCCCGCTTTCAGGTAAAAAACGTAAAGCAAGGCGATGTATTAGTTACCAACCTAAGGCATTATCAAAATCTGTTGCAGACCAATGAATCTTTAGAACGTGTACTTCAGGGAATGGACAAAAGTGTAACCGGTGATTTCCTTGCCATGGACATTCGTCAGGCGTTACATTACCTGGGAGAGATCACAGGAGAGATCACAACTGATGATCTGTTGGCAAATATCTTTTCGAGGTTTTGTATTGGAAAGTAGTAGGGCTAATCTCTTCTTCTTTTTTTATTTTTTTCAACCATCTTCTTTTATTTATCATTATTATTATACGAAAACAATCTTGCGATAGCATATTAAATTCCTTTGGCCAACATGAAACCTAATATAGTCGTCATCGGTGCTGGCATCAACGGCCTGGTCGCTGCGCATTATCTTCGGAAAGCCGGCTGTCAGGTCACGCTACTCGAACGGGCCGATCGTGCTGGAGGTGCTTGCATCTCCGAAGTCGCGACAATAAACGACCAAACCCAGCAATATTCTCTCGGGGCTTCCGTCCTCGGCATGATGCAGGATTTTATCTTTCGGGAAACCGGGCTGGAGGAGAGGCTCGAGACCTTCGAGCCGAAGCTCGCGAAGCGCGTTTACTTCCCTTCGGCTGATGCCAGCGCCTGGATCTATCGCGACCCGCACGAGTTGGACAGGGAATTAAAATCCCGTTGGGGCGAGCGTGGCGATGTCGCAGGCTTTCGCTCCGATGAGGCGCGGGTCGTGGCTTACCTACAGGAAGGCTATCGCACAGCCACACCGCCAAATCTCGCGGCCGCCCGAGACCACCTTGGCGATACACTCACCCGGTTGTGGATCAGCGGCAGCGCCAACGACCTCTTTAGCCATTACTTCACTGCAGAGCACACCAAAATCTATATGGGGATGGCGGTGACGGAGAGCGGGCCTGTATCACTTCACGAGCCGTATTCCGCCTTTACCCTGCCAGTGATGGACTCCGGTTCGGTCTTCGATGGCTACTGGGGCTTTGTCAAACCTGGCCTTTGGCGGGTGGCCGAAGAGTTGACCCAAATCAATCGCGAGATTGGGATCGACATCCGGCTAGGTGCACAGGTCGAACAGGTGGACCCCGAGCGCAGCATAGTGCAATACAGTTCAGAGGGACGGATCCACGAGGTGCAGTTTGATCACCTCTTGCTGGCCACCGATCCGCTGACCGCGGCTCGATGCGTTGGCAATGCCGCGATGACCAGCGCTGTCGAGAGCAATCAATTCCTCGGCAGCAGTGGCAAGTTGACGTTGATGTTTAGACAACCGGTGAGGTGGAAGGAGGGAACGACTGCTGCCGGAGGCGATACAGTCTTCCGCTTCATCTTCGCGGTTGATTCGCTGGCCGACTACGAGCGGGCCACACTTCGAGTGACAACGGGCGAGGCTGACTACGAGCCCGGCTTCATCCAAATCTACTGTGAAGGTGCTGCGATGCGACAGCTCGGACTGGCCGAGCCTTTTGATCGTCTGACATTATTTTTCAAGAATGTGGCGCTCAATCAGCGAGGCGAGGCGATGCCGGAAGTGGAAGCTGCCGTCAAGGCGAAACTCTTTGCACACATCGCCAACCCTGAAGATTGTGTTTGGAGCCGGCTCCTGCTGCCCCGGGATCTGCAACAGCTCTTCCACTTTCCAGGCGGCAACCTCGATCATACCATGCTGGTCGGGGGGCAGACCTTCTTCGAACGACAATACTCCACTGACCCTGAAGTGCACTTCTATCAGTTTGGTAAGTGGGCTAACCTCTCCTACTGTGGCGCGGGAGCCTATCCCTGCGGCTCAATCGCTGGCACACCGGGATACATGTGCGCTCAACTGCTGCTGCGGCAATTGGGAAAGTGAGTACCTGGCATACCTACACTGATTATAGGAATTGAAAACGGTATTGATTAAAAAAGATTTATTCAATTTATGTAGATATGGGGGGTAGATCAATTTTTTAGAACAACAACTATTGAAAGCTACTTTCGCAAGTTTTTGTTTGCGCTATTCCTTCTTCGCAGAGTCTCCTGCTTCAGGGACTCTGTGTCTATTCAATGGACATCCGTCAGGCATTGCATTATCTTGGAGAAATAACTGGGGAGATAACAACGGATGATCTACTTGCAAATATTTTCTCGAAGTTTTGTATCGGGAAATAGTACACAATCAGAATGGATCCTAAGTAATTGAATATCAAAAGATAAAGTGATTCCAACCGTCCAACCGGATTTTGACACACACGCGAACATTTTTTTTTATTGAACCCACTAGTCGCCACCCAACTTTACCGACAGGCGTTATTTAACAGAAAATGAAAAACGTTAGCTTTGTGCTGTGAGTATAAAAGAACGCGAGGGCAGGTACCGTGAGGCAGTCAGGTATTTAAAAAATGCCGGTAGCATCCTCAATGAAAAGGCAGGTAAGAAAGATAATCGCTATCAGGATGATAAGTACGTTCGCATGGCATGCGGTACAGCCTATAACGGCACATTACTGGCATTAGATACTTATCTCGAACTGAAGGGCAAGCCAGTTAAAAAACCTAAGACCGGACGGATTGATGTTACCGATTACCGCAAAAGCCTTTCTTTGGTGGATAAGAAGTTGCTCAACGAGTTCAACACCACTTACAACATACTACATCTTGCTGGCTATTACGATGGCGAAACCAAAGCAAGCGTAATTCGGGCTGGCTTGGAATCAGCAATTGAGATTGTCAACAAAATAAAGCCAGCAGGTCTGGAGGGGTTACGGATAGAATAGCAGTGTAACGGTTTTCACATTTTAGCTTAAGTCTGTGACTTAAGCCTTCAAACAACAACACTTCATTCCAAAAATTCAACTTCCAACAACCCCTTAGCTTAAGTCACAGACTTAAGCCAGTTAAGGGGAACATTCAGAAAATTATAATAATAATCAACTGGTATAAATACCTAGTTCTGGCGCAAGTCTTGTGCGCAGATTTTGTGCGTGGCTGACTTGTGCCTTTGCATATTGATAACTCAATTCCATTAAAATATTCTTCTACAAAATTTATCATTTCATAATACCTAAGCACAAGTCCCGCACAACCCCATCTCGCTATCCAAGACTTGCGCTAGGTAGGTAAACAATTCGAATGGCTGTTTGCAACTGATAAAGCTTATGAGGAGATTTACAGTAAGAATTTCAAAAAGCAATACAACGGGCAAACCGGTATCAAAGACTTCCTAAGACTAGGATCATGATCCAATCGGTTGAGCCAGACCTTAAACCAAAAATCAGTATGGAAGCTATCGTTGCAATAATAAGTTTTATAACTCTCATTGTTTTCTTTGTAATGAGTTCAAATATTGGGAGTCTTAAAAAATTAGCGGAAAAGCAAGTAAAGCAGAATGATTACATAATCAAGATTTTAAAAATCAATACACCCTCCGAAAAACTTAATGAAGTTGATGATGCCGAAAAACAGATTGCATCTAAACGGGATGGAGATACTACTAAAATAACAAGTCCAGAAGAAATATTTAGACGGAGAAAGTTGCTAGGTGGCTAATGAGATGCTTTACAACACGCCTGAGGGGTGACTTCGAACAGATTAAACCATGAAAATAGTACCTCTAATTCTTATAATTTTTTGTCTATTGGGTTGTATAAGAAAAAACAATGAAGGTAAAGATTACCTGAAGCCCACATCAAAAAAAGACAGCATCATTGAAAGAAAAGCTTTGGAGTCAGAGGCTTTTGATAGGCTAAGAGAAAAAGCAAAAAATTTAGATAAAGAAAGGAAATCAAATCAGGAGTCGATTGATGGCCAATTAAAAGGGTTAGATAAAATTAGTGTTTGGAAAAAAGCCTCTTTCGAACAACGGTTTGACATCTGTTCCCAATTCGCAATAATCGTTAACAAAGAACCTGGAGCGAAAGTAACCGCAATGGATATTCATAATTGTATCGAAGAAGCGACCAGAGGTTTAGATCAAGTGAATGAAATAACAATTTCTTTGATGGCTAGGCTTTGTGTTAATAAAATAAGGGAGGTGTAAAAAACGAGGAGTAGTTTTATTGCAGTAACCATACTAGAATTATAAACCGCCCCTACCTTATACTCACTCGCCATATTTTTTATAGAATATCTCCTCAACAAGAGTAAACATTACATTTTAAAAATGATATGTCATTTAAGGGATTAGCTGATTGCGGAAGATTCCAATTTTGAGATCAATAATTTAAGAGATAATATGTCCAAGACAATTTTTACATTGTACAAAACTTGAAAACACTCGGACAATGCAATACCCCCTACTTTTTCAGCCGCTTGATTTAGGCTTCACGACTTTAAAAAATCGCATCCTCATGGGGTCGATGCATACGGGCTTAGAGGAAAGTAAGAATGGCTTTCAACGTCAATCCGCTTATTTTGCTGAGCGGGCGAAAGGTGGTGTAGGACTTATCGTTACGGGTGGTGTGGCTCCCAACCGCGCGGGTTGGACTGCTCCCTTCGCCAGTAAGCTCTCAACGAGAAAAGAAGCGAAGCAACACAAAATCATTACCGATGCAGTGCATGCCGAAGGTGGAAAAATTTGTATGCAGATTCTTCATGCGGGTCGGTATGGGTATCATCCGTTGGCCGTTGGGCCGTCAGCCATTAAGTCCCCTATTTCTCCATTCAAACCCTGGAAGTTAACACAAGGTGGAATCCGAAGAACGATCAACGATTTTGTGAGCTGCTCAAAGCTCGCACAAGAGGCGGGTTATGATGGCGTGGAAATCATGGGCTCGGAAGGATATTTGATTAATCAATTCATTGTATCGAAGACGAACAAGCGAACCGATGAATGGGGCGGTGCCTATGAAAACAGAATCAAGTTCGCACTGGAGATTGTACGAACTACGCGGGCAGCCGTAGGTAAAAATTTCATTATCATTTATAGGCTGTCAATGCTTGATCTGGTGGAAGGCGGTTCTACTTGGGAGGAAGTTGAGTATTTGGCGAAAGAGATCGAGAAGGCGGGAGCAACAATTATCAATACCGGCATTGGCTGGCACGAAGCGCGTGTACCAACCATTGCTACCATGGTACCTCGTGGTGGGTTCAGTTGGGTGACGAAACGGTTAATGGGTAAACTGTCCATTCCATTGATCACCACCAATCGAATCAACACGCCTGATGTGGCAGAAAAAATTCTCGCTGACGGACATGCTGATATGATTTCGATGGCGCGTCCCTTTCTGGCCGATCCTGAATTTCCGAAGAAAGCACTGCAAGGACGAGCAGATGAAATCAATACGTGTATTGCCTGCAATCAAGCTTGTCTTGATCATGTGTTTGCCCGCAAAACAGCGAGTTGCATGGTAACCCCAAAGCATGCAACGAATTAAC
>JANMYO010000042.1:0-28477 GCA_031382175.1 Bacteroidia bacterium
CACGAAGATGATAATGAGTGAGCAGAGATTGAGCAAGAACCCGGTTTTTATCATGTCCTTAATGCGAATATATCCGCTGGCAAAAAGTATAGCATTGGGTGGTGTGGAGATCGGCATCATAAAGGCACAACTTGCCGCAAAGGTGACAGGCATGGCTAATAGGAGAGGACTCCTCATTCTGGCTTAAGTCTGCGACTTAAGCTTTTCAAATAACACTTCATTCCAAAAACTCAATCTCTAACAATCTCTTATCTCCACCATAATTTCTTGCACTACTGTTACAACTCTTTACCTCCTTGCTTTATCCAAACACCCACTTCATCAGCGTCATGGAGAGCACGAAGATGATAATGAGTGAGCAGAGATTGAGCAAGAACCCGGTTTTTATCATGTCCTTAATGCGAATATATCCGCTGGCAAAAAGTATAGCATTGGGTGGCGTGGAGATGGGCATCATAAAGGCACAACTGGCCGCAAAGGTGACAGGCATTGCCAGCAGGAGAGGACTCATGTGAAACCCATCGGCAATACCAAAGACAACGGGGACAAATATAGTAACAAGGGCAACGTTACTCATCAACTCAGTGAGGCCCATAGATACAGCAGTTAATGTAAAAATGAGCGTGCCTTCGCCAACATTACTCTGGCTGGAGATTTTTTGTCCCATAACCTGAACAAGGCCGGAGTTTTCCATGCCTTCGGCAAGACAAAGTCCTCCGCCAAAGAGGAGAAGGATTCCCCAGGGTAGTCCCTTCATATCGTGCCACTCTAAAATGAATTTGGATTTCTTCAGATCAAGCGGAGTTAAGAACATAAGTATTCCGCCTGCCATCGCAATAGTCGTGTCGTCCAAAAGATTTTTACCTATCAATGAGTTAAAGTTCTGTCTGAATATCCAGAAGAAACAGGTGATTGAAAAGATCGTCAATACCAATTTTTCTTCTTTGGATAATTTGCCCATTTCCTTGAGTTTGGTTTGAATCAATTCATTCGAGCCTTCGATAGCGGGAAGCTGATTGCGAAAAAGAATTTTGGTAATTAAGAAGTAGCAGGAAGCCAGAATAAGAATCATCATCGGAATGCCCACTGCCATCCATTTGACAAAACTAACATCAAGATTATAAAACCGTTTCATAAAGCCCACCATCACCACATTGGGCGGGGTACCGATGATGGTAGCAATGCCACCAATGCTGGCTGCATAGGCAATACTCAACATTAACCCTGTCGCAAATTTTTTAAACTCAGGATCGTCTTGCTTACCCATTTCTTTCGCAAGCAATGCCGTCACCGAAGTTGCTATTGGAAGCATCATCACCGCGGTGGCGGTGTTACTGATCCACATGCTGATCAAAGCTGTTGAAAGCATGAATCCAAGGGTAATGCCGTTGCCACTGGTGCCCGTGACTTTGATAAGATTGAGGGCAATGCGTTGGTGAAGATTATACTTTTCAAGGCCGAGTGCCAGAATAAATCCCCCCATAAAAAGAAAGATCACCGGATCTCCATAGGGTTGACTTGCCTCTCTTATGGTACTCACAGAGAGTAACGGGAAAAGTACCATCGGCAGCAATGCCGTTACCGGAATAGGCATCGCTTCGGTGGCCCACCAAATTACCATCCATGATCCCAGTCCTAAAATCGTTATTGCTTTTTCGGTAAGGACGCCTGTTGGAACTAAAAAATAAATCAGTAAGAAAACGACTGGACCCAGGAGTAATCCAATAGTCTTTGATTTCGCTTGAATGTTTTCCACGGTAGGGCAGTTAGTAAGACCAAGATAAGGGAGTTAAAGAGTATTGCAAACTATCTTTCTGTGGAGGTTACAATGGAATAAAAAAAGAAAGCAAAAAAAGACCCGATAGAATTTAGGCATCAGGTCAAAAGCTTACTACTCTTTATGATTAACGAGCGCCAGCGTCTGTCTTGGGGTTTGCCGGTTTTACCACAATCGCTCGACCGTCTAATTCAGTTTCATTAAGTGCTGCAATTGCCTTGTTGGCATCTTCATCGTTAGCCATTTCAACAAAGCCGAAGCCTTTTGAGCGTCCGCTGTCTCTGTCTTTTACAATTTTTGCAGAGGTCACCTCGCCAAATTTTGCAAAGGCAGCACCCAAGTCTTCCTGAGTTGTTTTGAAGTTCAGTCGCGCAACAAAAATGTTCATACGAAAAATAATTTAGTGAATATTAAATCAGTCTTGGTTATTTCATTTAATGCCATACAAAATAGTAAATTAATCTTAACAAATTCAAGACTTACCGGCCACCAAAAGTTGCTATTTTGGCTCCAAACGGACTTTAAAAGCACTATCCTTTTATCAATTCGCGTGCATTTTCAAGTGCAATGGCAGAGGGCTTTGCGCCACCAATCATCTTGGCGACTTCGTCTACCCTGTCTTTTTCATCCAGCTTGCGAATATGGCTTGTCGTCTTGTCAGTAGAGTTGTCCTTATAAACGAAGTAATGAGTATCTGCCTTAGCAGCAATTTGGGGTAAGTGACTAATGGTGATAAGTTGATGCCGCTTGGCCATGGTCTTCATCATTTTTCCAAGTTGAACAGCAATCTCTCCTGAGATACCACTATCAATTTCGTCCAATACCAGCGTTGGCAGCGAAGCCTTTTCTGCCATTACATATTTTACGGCAAACATAAGACGCGAAAATTCTCCTCCTGATGCAACTTGCACCAATGGCCGAGGCACAATGCCTTTGTTAGCGCTGAATAAAATTTCGATAGAGTCCATGCCTGTTGGCCCTGGAATAACAATCTCATTTTCAATCTTAAGCTGGGTATCAGGGATGCCTAATGAGATCAGGAGTTGAGTGAGCTGTTTACACAATGCTGAAAAAACTTTCCCCCGCGACTTACTTAGCTCATTGGCTTTGACACCAAGTTGCGTTGCAGCGTTATCTAATTCCTTTTTTAGGGTTGTTAGTGTATCATCGAGATTTATGGTTTTGTCTGCTTTGCTTTGAAGCGTATTCTGTAATTCCAGTAGTTCCTTGATGGTTGAAGTTTTGTGTTTTTGAAATAATTGATAAATAAGGCTGAGTCGTCCCTTCACTTTTTCAGTGCGTTGTGGGTCGAATTCGATTTTGCTATCCTCATTTTCAATTTCATTTGAAATATCTTCCAATTCAATCTTCAGACTTTCGATCCTTCCTAAGAGCTGTGCGTAAGCCGGTGAATAAGAAGAGACAGAATTGAGCAACGACCGTACGCTTGTCAATGCAGAGCGGATGGAAAACTCACCGTCACCAATTTGCCGGGTGATCTGGTTAAATTTTGTCTTAATATCTTCCGCATGCTCCTGAATTTTCATTTCAGACTCAAGTGTCTCCTGCTCCTGTTCTTCTAAATTAGCGTTAACAAGTTCATTTAACTGAAATTGTACAAAGTCTCCTTCCCGCCTAAGGATTGCTGCTTCAGCCAGAAGCGATTCATAATTTTTCTTTGCAATCGAATAATTTCTCCACAGTAAAGTATACTCGTCTCCCAATTTCTGGTTAGCGGCATAGGTATCAATTAATTGGAGTTGAAAAATCCGGCTGCCTAATTCAAGGGTCTCATGTTGAGAGTGCACATCCATTAATCGGTTACCAATTCTTCGTAACACATCCAGGGTAACCGGTGTATCATTAATAAAGGCTCTACTTTTTCCAGCAGGACTTATTTCTCTTCGAATGACGGTCTGATGTTGATAGTCAAGTTCCTCCGCTTCAAAAACTTTTTTGAGGTGATAGGACTCAATCTCAAAAACGCCTTCTGTAACGCATTTCTCTTCTTCATTCCAAAGCACTTTCGTGTCTGCCCGGGTGCCCATTAGCAGGTTGATGGCCCCCAGCATAATTGATTTACCGGCTCCTGTTTCTCCCGTGATCACATTCAAGTGAGAAGAAGGCTCCATTTCCAGGTGTTTGATGAGCGCGTAATTCTTGATGAGTAAATGCGTAAGCATGGGATTACAATATTAATTATTTGGTCGGGATATTGTATCCACCTTTTACAGTCGAGTATTAAGTTTTTGAAGAGGAAATTTACTTAACAGAATTGAAAATTGCCCAATCGGTTTCACGCAAGGGTAGTCGTGAATTCTTTTTAATTGGATATAATCTTCTGGTAAATGTTCCGCTTAGGATCAATCGAGGTCAAGATATCATAGGCCTCACGCCTTACCTGTAGACTCCCTTGCGAGAAGACATTCACTAACTCGGTAGCTTTGGCATCAAAAAAAGAAGTGACAAGGATTGAGTTGGGATAGATGCCCCAAACTTTTTTTACATTTTTGAGGGCCTCGAGAATAGTTTCTCTGCTTTGATCGGGTGTTTTATCGAACGTGTCCAACGCCATGCGGTGATACCGGTAGGTATTTTTCCTCAGGTCCACCATTTGCGGGTTGTTTATATTCTCGATCAAAGAATATCGGTTTCTATTACTACCCAAGGCTTGCCATCCTGTTCGGTTAGAAGATTGTGCGTTGTTTACAACATTCAGGGCTTTCTGATAGAAGGGTGTGCCACCCAGTTCAATGAAGGAATCATTGTCCATGCCCAACACAATATAGGCGTAATAGGCGAGCATGGAGGTCAGATTGCTGATGTAATTATTATCATTGTATTCGAGAGGTTGAGATTCTATGTATTCGAATTCCCATTCACGGTCAGCAAAATTAAGCACCACCGTTTCATAGTTGGTATTATAGATTGGCCGGGCAGAAGTGATTTGCGCATTTGCTGCAAAGTTGCCGATAGAAGGCATTTTAGTTATGTTCAGGAAAAGTGTGCAATTGATCTTTTCATAATTTTTGTAATTGTCCGTACTCCATTTTCGGGTATTCATGAAGTTGGCAAGGGCGCGTTCCATATCCTTGAATACCGCGCGGTCCGTTGTTTGAATCTGATCCGCGTTGATAATCACTTTACAATTTAACTCTTGCCCCAGGGCATTGACCCAAAGGAATAGTAAAAGAAGTGTAATGTTCAGCTTAGGCATGTGTGTTCTCAATAATAGCCTTAACGATATCGCGGGCAACTTCTTTCTTTGTTTTCAGATTAAATTCTTTAATCCCATTTTTCCGGTCTATAATGCTGATTTTGTTGGTTTCGTGGCCAAAGCCAGCCCCGGCATCGTTCAATGAATTTAAAACGATTAGGTCGAAATTTTTAGAATTGATCTTTTTCTCTGCATTGGCCTTTTCATTTTCTGTTTCCAACGCAAAGCCCACAATCAATTGGCCATTTTTTTTCATTTTACCGAGCTCAAAAGCGATATCGTGAGTTTTGGTAAGTTCAAGAATCATATTGCCTTCACCTTTCTTGATCTTCTGTTCGGCCACCTGCAGGGGTTTGTAATCTGCAACGGCTGCCGAAAGAACGGTAATGTCTGAGGAAGGAAACTGCAGTTTACAAGCTTGATACATCTCTTCTGCGGAGACTACTTTTTCCAAATGAATTTTTGGATGTACTGCAGATTGTGATGTAGGCCCGGAGATAAGGTGAACCTCTGCACCAGAATTGGCAAGCAACTCTGCAATGGCGAATCCCATTTTTCCGCTTGAATTGTTGCCAATGAAACGGACAGGATCAATAGCTTCATAGGTAGGACCAGCCGTCACGAGCGCCTTCTTGCCTGTTAATTTAGTTGTATTAGAGAAATGATCGGTGAGGTAGGTAATGATTTCCTCTGGCTCTGCCATTCTTCCATTACCAATAAGACCACTCGCCAATTCACCAAAGTTGCTTTTGATCTGATGATTTCCGTAGTGTAGTAAGGATTGAATATTATTTATTGTCGAAGGATGTCGAAGCATGTCCAAATCCATGGCAAGGGCAAAGAAAATAGGGCACCTTGCCGAAAGATAGACTGCCGTCAAAAGATTATCACAAATGCCATTCGCCATTTTTGCAATCGTATTGGCACTTGCCGGAGCCACAACCATGGCATCGGCCCATAGGCCTAATTCCACATGATTATTCCAAAGACCGGAATCGTCTTTTATAAATTTTGTGAAGACGGGATTCTTCGAGAGAGTTGATAGGGTAAGGGGGGTAATAAAGTCATGCGCAGCAGGTGTCATGATTACCTTGACTTCAGCTCCTTCCTTTATAAGAAGTCTTGTAAGGACTGCAGATTTATAAGCCGCAATACTTCCGCTGACACCCAGGATAATTTTCTTTCCCTGAAGCATGAATTACAATTCCTTCTTCTCTTCCGCTTCTACCCGTTGACGATGTGCTAATTTATTTTCCATAAATTCTTCGATGGCAGACGAAGTAGGTTTGGGCATTCGCTCGTAGAACTTGGAAATTTCAATTTGCTCACGATTTTCAAAGACTTCCTCCAGGTTATCCACGGTAGTGGCAAACTCTGCCAGTTTTCCATTGAGTTCTTCCTTGATGTTGACGGCAATTTGCCGGGCGCGTTTAGAAATCACAACTACGGATTCATACATGTTTCCGGTTGCGGCTGAAATTTTGTCGATGTCGCGAGTGACGATGGAAGGTTGTGCTGCCATAATAGTTAAGAGTTATCAGATTTGAGTTTATTTATTTGAGAAAGACTTTCAGAATACATTTTTTGTGCCTCCTTTAAAAAGTTGCTGTTGGGATAGTTATCCACCAACTCTTTGTAATATTCAACGGTCGCATTGTAGCGTTCAAGTTGCTTTGAAGTGAAGCTCTTTTGAGCAAGTTTGTACTGTGCGAGAACCTTTATGTAAGAGAGTTCTTCAAGATGATCAGAGTCTGGAAAATTTCTCTTAAAGGCATCAATGGAAATAACTGAAGCTTTATATTGTTTCAATTTTAGGTATTGCTTGGCATTTTCATAGCCTTTCATTTCTAGTTTTTGCTGACTCACTGTAATCACTTCCACCGCTCTGTCTCTTAACGGGCTATCTGGATGTTGATTGATGAAATTCTGCATGGCATCCATCGATTCCAAGCTGCTTCTCTGGTCCAGTTGATAATCTGGTGAAGAAACGTAAAGCGAGAACGCATACATAAACTGCGCTTCTTCTGCGAGGCTACTCCTCCCATATGTTTCATAAAATACCTTAAACTGATTAGAGGCAAGCAAATAGGTCTTTTCATAATACTGGCAATAGGCCAGATAGAATTCTACCTTTTCGCCCTCAGGAAGGCCTCTTACAATGGCTTGAATAGATTCAAAGAGGATGGCTGACCGGTAGTAATCCTTCTTATTGTAGTAATTCAAGGCTGCCTCGTACTTTACGCGCCAATCCTCGCTCTTTTCTATTTTCCTGAATTTGCTGCAGGAAATTGAAATGATGAATAGTAAGCCGAGAAGCGATATTTTATAATAAACGGATATTTTCATTTTTTGGGCTCTCACCAATTCCCACTACCTCTTTTACAGTCTTTTAAAGCCCGCAAATATACAATTAGAGTATGAATAAGCAATTTAAAGAGGTTCTCCTGGCCTGGCTTAAAAACGCAAGGGGGAGATATTATTTCCGAACAATTAGTTTTCTGGTCAGAACTCCTTCGTCATTCAGGTAAACAGTATAAAAATAGACACCTGCTGCCAGGTCTTCCGTCTGGAGTTTTATTTTAGTCTCAAAGGTAGGCAAGGAGTATTCTCCGAGCGCTGACCCTAAAATATTATGAATCACCAATTTAGCCTTCATGGTTTCATTATGAATCTTGTAATCAATAAAGGCGTGATCAGATACGGGGTTAGGATATACATCATTTACTGTAATCTCTTTCGATTGAAAAACAAAACCCTTGGCAACCTTCTCATCGATCAAAATATTCACATTATGCTCGACTGCTTCAATGGGGCTTAATTGAGGGAAAATCTCAAACTGAATGGTATTCTGGCCAGTGATAAGGCCTGTTTCCAGCGAGTAATAAAGGTTTTCCAGCGTTTCTCCTGGTTCTATCCGTTTGGAAAATTTATCCATTCCAGGTTCAAGACAATTGCCCTCCAGGCAGAAATAGCCCTTTTGGGTGCTTCCTAAATCTGCCTGAACCTTTCTAATGATATAAAATTGGGCCCTATCTGTCGTGTTTCTTATTCGAATAGGGATTCGAAGAGTCTGGCTTATGCTGCTTTGATAGGAATCTTGCTTATCGACAAGTTGAAAACTCTGACCAAGCGCCTGGCCAATATTGATGAGGAATAACCCGATGAACACACAGCGCTTCATATCTACACACTTATTCAATTGAAAATGTAGACAAAAATACCTTTTGATTCAATAAAACTCAAAAAAATATTTGGAGGTAACGCAATTTACGGGATGAACTGCCGTTTATGGCGGCTGAGTTTCTTTGCGCTTAACTACTTCCTCTTTGCTTGGGCGGTCTTGTATTCGCCAGATGAAACCCTTCAACTTTTTATCTTCGGCTTTCAATTCATGCGGGGGAATGAAAGAGGCATCGGGCATCACATAAAAACTGATGTTGTCCACTTTACCTACTCTGAAATTGATCTTCATATTGCTACACATAATCCGGTTCATACCCATGGTAGCTGTCGTCTTTAACTTTGTGCTGTCCTCAGGCTCCTCTTCTTGAAGAGCGAAGTAGATACTTTCTCCATTTCCCTCCACAAAAACATGGTTAATCGATTTTCCGTCAAAGTTGGCCGTCATCTTACGGCCTTTAATTTGATTAAAATTGGTCATGGAATCCTGAGAGACTACAAATGAGTTGCCTATCATAAATATCTTGTTGATCTTCTTGTTTTTTAACAGCATGCGAATGGAATCGGCAGTCATCTGATTTTCATCTGTCCACAACACAGGATTAGAGTAAAAGTATAGCGTAGAGTCTGAAGCGATATAGGCCAATGAATCGGCTATTCCCTGTAAGTCTGCCTTGAATATTTTCACATGATTGTAGGCAAGCAATCTTTTTTTGCCTGGATCTTTATTTTCAATGGAGACGAGTGTATCGGCAGCTATGAATAGGGTATCCTTTTCATCCGTGATTTTGGCCGCATAGGCATGTCCATATACTTTGGATATCCCGTTGGTTTTATTGTAATCTCCATCATCTCCATAGATGATCATGTTTTCATCCTTAGAGGTCATCGCCACATTGCCTTTTGCTTTGTAAAACCGTTTGACATTGTCAATGAAATATTTTTCTCCTTTGATCTTATAGGAGGGGGTCTCAATTTCCCCGCTATTGAGATTGGAAAATTTTTGATTAGTGTCATAAAAACCATTTTGATAAACGGCAACCCCACCTTCTTTATCGTTGATGGTGGTGAGGTCTTTGAAATAAAGGACTTTCGTTTTGGAATTATATTGGAGTGTATCGGATGTCAAGGTATAGTCAGGATTTACACCCACCACTTCCGTTTTGAAGGAGGCGAGATTAATAGGAATATTATAATACCCTTTTTTGCTGGTAAGGGTATTGGTACTATCGACAAGCTTACCTCCATTGAAATATCGGGCTTCATTTTTTGCACGGTCATAGTCGAGAAAATCAGTATACAGTGTGGCTAATCCGAGCTTGGTAAAAACAACGTTATTTCTGAGGTAAGCTATCTTCTTGTTTCCATCATACGACAATCTCAATGCTGTACAATCTACCGAATCACCTTCGGTAATGTGAACGTGACCAAAAGCCTCTACCCGGTTTTGCGATCGGAAAAAGTGGGCCGAGTCACTATAAATAGTGGTTTTCGTTTGTACCATGACCACATTGCCCACCAATCTGTCAAAGCGCTCGCCATCTTTTACTGAACCATACAAGTTGTCGGCATGCTTGAGTTTTACCTTCTTTTGGGAGAAGAGGGAGAAGGAGAGTAATAGAAGGGCTATAAGAACCGAAAAGCGCATGAAGCCGTAAAATTAAGATTAATCAGGTACCCTACCATCGTAAATTGTAAATTTGCCATTGATGCAAAAGCTATTCCTTGAACAACTCCATGCCCTGGGCTGCTTGCAAAAAAAAATAATAGTAGCCGTTAGTGGAGGGCTTGATTCCATAGTGCTCCTTGAGTTACTTATAAAATCGGGATGCCATGTCGGTATTGCTCATGTTAATTTTCAATTGAGAGAAAAGGATTCTGATCAGGATGAAGCTTTTGTTGTTGAATTGGCCAATACCTATAAAGTGCCTGTTTTTGTAAAGCATTTTGATACCAAGAATTATGCCATGACCAATGGAATCAGTATTCAGATGGCGGCACGTGACCTGCGCTACGATTGGTTTTATAGTTTAATCAATTCAGAAAAGTATGATTGCCTCGCTACGGCACATCATCTGAATGACAATCTTGAAACTGTTCTTATTAATTTCACCAGAGGCACTGGACTAACCGGCCTGAGAGGAATTCAGGCTGGCGGTGAAAAAATTATTCGACCTCTTCTAAATTTTAGCAGAACTCAGCTTGAAGATTTTGCAAGGTCAAACCACCTCAACTGGAGGGAAGATTCAAGTAATTCAACGGATGACTATGGGCGCAATTTTATTCGCCACCAGGTAATACCAAAATTAAAAGAGCTCAATCCCTCCCTGGAAGGAACATTTGCCCGAAACATCCAACGATGGTCTGCCGCAAAGGAGTTAATGGAATTGGGTATCCGTAAGATCAAAATGGAATACCGCTCAGAAGGTAAGGGACAAGTTAAAATTCTTAAATCCTTGTTTGAGCGATTTCAACAACCGGCAATTTTGTGGGAGTTGATTAAAGAGTTTGGTTTTAAACTTGAGGAGTGTGAGAAGATAGTGGAAGCCAGTAAGGGTCATTCGGGGAAAAGATTCCTCTCTCCAGAATACCAATTGGTGATCGATCGGGAAGCCTTGCTAATTACACCCCATCCGGTTCTGTGGAATGAGATTCACATTGAAGAGGATCAGGGACAAGCTCTTTTTGGTTCCTGGGAATTGAGTCTGTCAACAGAGATGGAGTGGAAGATTCAACCTGATCCATTCATTGCACTAATGGATAGAGATAAACTTGCTTATCCTTTGGTCTGGAGGCTTTGGAGAGAGGGTGATTATTTTTTCCCTCTGGGTATGGATCACACGAAAAAGGTAAGTGATTTTCTAATTGACTCAAAAATTGCTGTTAGTGATAAAGATCATGTTACTGTAGTAGAGTCAGCGGGCCAGATTATTTGGGTGGCGGGATACCGGATGGATAACCGTTTTAAGATTACCGAAAGGACAAAGTCAGCTTTGTTATTACAATTAAAACCTTTTTTTGTCTGATGATAGATTTACAGGATATTACATCTGCTCATTTGATTTAAACCGATGGATAAAAGACCGAAATTCTTTTTCTTTCTTGCATACGTTAATAACTTGCACCGCTGTTTTAGAAAGCAGCTTTTTTTGAACCTAAAACTATCCCTAAGTATATGAAAATCACTGTAGTAGGAGCAGGAAATGTGGGCGCAACGTGTGCCGATGTGCTGGCGTACAAAGAAATTGCAAACGAAATTGTCTTAGTAGATATACGGGAAGGTTTTGCTGAAGGCAAGGCGCTTGATATCTGGCAAAAAGCACCGATTGACTTATATGACAGTCGCACGATTGGTTCCACTAATGATTATTCAAAGACGGCCGGTTCAGAAGTTGTGGTTATTACTTCTGGTCTGCCCCGGAAACCTGGCATGACCCGTGATGATTTGATTGGAACCAATGCGGGGATTGTCAAGTCTGTTACTGAAAATATTGTCAAGCATTCACCGAACGCCATTATTATTGTGGTTTCCAATCCACTGGATGTAATGACGTACCAGGCCCACTTGTCTTCCAATCTCCCAAGGACCCGCGTCATGGGCATGGCAGGTATTCTTGATACAGCTCGTTACCGTGCATTTCTGGCAGAAGCGTTGAATGTTTCTCCTAAGGATATTCAAGCCGTGTTGTTAGGCGGTCACGGAGATACAATGGTGCCGCTTCCTCGTTACACTACGGTTTCGGGTATTCCGGTGACTGAGCTAATTGATAAGGATAAATTGAATGCCATTATTGAAAGAACGAAAGTGGGCGGAGGTGAATTGGTAAAATTGATGGGTACATCGGCCTGGTATGCTCCGGGCTCTGCCGCTGCGCAAATGGTAGAGGCGATTGTTAGAGATCAACGCAGAATTTTACCCGTCTGCATGCAATTGAATGGTGAATACGGAATCAAAGACTGTTACCTCGGTGTTCCTGTCATCCTTGGAAAAAATGGAGTGGAGAAAGTAATCGAGCTTGATCTTAATTCAGCAGAAAAGGCATTATTGGAAACAAGCCGAACACATGTGAAGGAAGTGATGGCGGTTTTGGATAATCTCGGAAAGTAATTCTGTTGTTAATAACTGACTTCACAGATTAGGCGTAATGACACCTTCAAGGTGTCGGACGCTTGATTTTATTTAGTGCCCTTATAAATTAATTCGCCTTTCATCAGGCCATATTTCTTTGTTAACTGCTCTGAAAGGGTATTGACAAAAGGATCGGCCACGGCCTTTAATCCCGCTCTTTCAATTCGCTGCAGATAATCTTTTCCAAATTTTCGTACATGGTCATCCTGGCCAAAAATTTTCTCGCGCTCGCGCTTATCTATTATCGAATTGTCTTCGAAGGTGACTTCCGGAACGGGAGAAAAGAAGGGGACCTGAAGGATGGCCCAGCCACCCGGTTTTAACACACGTTTTATTTCGGTCATGGCTTTGATATCATAGGCCACATGCTCCAGCACATGATTGCAAAGCACTACATCAAAATGATTTTCTTCAAAGGGGATCTGATGAATGTCCATTTTCACTTTAGCCAAGGGAGATTCAATATCTGCTGTAATATAATTTTTGCCATGTTGTTTTTCAAAACGATCCATGAAGCAAGGTTCTGGAGCAATGTGAAGAATGCTGAGTTGGCCTGAGAAAAAATTAGTCTTTTCTTTCAGGTAAACCCAAATCAGTCGGTGCCGTTCTAATGATAAGCAAGAAGGGCAAAGTGCATTTTGACGAGAGTTAATACGGCCATAAGGAAGGAATACTCTATACTGGTGCAAGCAGATGGGACATTCAACCGCATTGCCGCGGTAGAAGAGGCCCACCACTTTTAGTCCTACTCCGCTGAAGAGTTGAAGGTATTTACGAGGGACAAAGCGAATCAGGAATGAAATGATATTCTTCATAGGTGCGCAAAGATAGCTACCGGTTTGCAGTTAACGATGCTCTGAGAACCATAATCCTGATCCGGAGATCATGATTATGCTATCGTCAATAAAAATCCTGAAACGTTAAAACTATTTAGGATGATCTTCCATCTTTATACCGACTGTGTTTGCTAGCGAAATAAAGTTAAAACTGAACTTAACTGTGGCCGAAACTCTACCAAACATCACCATGATGCATTCAGAATCCCTTGTCGCCAGGGCCCGCGAAGGAGATAGTAATGCTCAGGGGAAGTTGGTCCAGCTGTGGTACAAGAGGATTTATAACTTCAGTTATAAGTTTTTTTTCGATCATGATGTGGCCATGGAGGTGACTCAGAAGACGTTCATTTCCATGCACCGAAGCATAACCGGTTTGCAGGATGACGTACGATTTAGATCCTGGCTCTATACCATTGCTGTCAACTTTTGCAGGGAAGAGCTAAGACGGAAAAAATCCAGTAGGGCAGTATCGCTGGAGGATTTGAAGCCCGGTGGAGTTGATGTATCTCAATTGTGGGAAACCTCTGGAGGAAGAAGAGAAAATCCAGAGCAGCAGTTGCGACAGAGTGAGCTTTCTGACTTACTGCAAAATTGCCTTATGGAATTGAGCGAAGAACAGCGTGTGGTGGTGATTATGAAAGAATATGAAGGACTGAAGTTCAGAGAGATTGCAGAAACGCTAGGTGTTTCAGAGAATACTGTGAAGTCGCGGATGTATTATGGATTGGATGGATTGAAGAAAATCTTGGAGCGAAAGAAAATAACAAAAGAGTCAATTGGCTATGAGCACTAAACCGGATGAAAGTAAATTAATTTCTTACCTGTATGGTGAGTTGGAAGAGCAGGAAGCATTAGAAGTTCAGCACTACCTTCAACAACACCCTGAAGAACTGGAACAACTTCATCAATTAGAGGAAGTACTAACAACCATGGGCAGGCTGAAGGATAAAGAAGTAATAGCTCCGTCAGTTGTTTCTACTTACGACACCAAGGTTTCATCGCAGAGATCATTTTTAGGCTCTGGTCCAGTGCGAACAGTTCTTAGTATTGCGGCTTCTTTCCTTTTAATTATGGTGGTGGGCAAATTTCTGGATACAGAGATTAATTATGGTGAGGGAGAGTTCACAATCAGTTTTGGTAATAGGAGGCCAGCCAGTGTAGAATCAATTACGCAAGTTTCTCTTTCACCGGATGATGTTCAGCACATGATTAACTCATCTGTGATGAAGAATAATGAAGTAATACAAACCTCTTGGGTAGAACATCGGAAAGAGTTAGATAGGTCGATAAACGGCAATTTAGTTTTGAACTCAAAAAGAATTGACGGTCTTATGAAGGCATCAGCTCAGGCTTCCGAAGATCAAGTGCGCATCTTTGTATCAGGATTACAGAGCGATAATCTTCGTTTGATGAAGGATTATCTAAAGCTGTCTTCCACTGAGCAACAGAAATATGTTGAGGGTTTGTTGGTCGATTTTTCAAAGTACCTGCAAGAACAACGTAATCAAGACTTGGCATTATTTCAGACGCGCATGAGTAGCATCGAAAAAAATACGAACCAGTTTAAACAAGAAACAGAACAAATCCTGACAAGCATTATAACGAGTAAAAGCGGCAATAAAAAAACTAACAGCTATTAACAGCGTAAGAAAATGAAAAAAATAAAGAGAATTTTGATAATAGGAATTGGTGTGCTGGTCAGTGCAGTTGCGATTTCCCAGCCGAAGCTGGATGAGCAAAGGATGAATCGTGATATTGAAGTGGCCGAAAATGTATTGAGTACATTGTTTAAGCAACAGTTTGAGAGGAATAACTTTTTCCCGTTGAAGTTAAATGGAACTTATGTGGAAGGGTATGGTGTAACATTTAGACTGCCAGGCGGATTTAATGACCCTATGCGGCTTTTCATGATGGCTCCTGAGCCGCCCGATGAGATTAACCCATCTGAATTTGAATGGAATGATGGTGCCAACTCGTTTTCTTACTCCTTCCATCGGGAAGAGAAAGACTGTGAAGATTGTGAAAAAATCAAGATAAGGGAGAGATCAGGCGCACCTCGGCCATCCCAACCTTCAAAAGATCAGGATGATAACGAGCAAGATTCCTTCAATGATAAATTCATTGAAGCATCAAAAAACTTCCTGGCAGATTATGGTGACCTGCTGAGTCAATTGAAACCGGAAGAAAAAATTATGATCACAAATCAGGATGAAGGTCATGATTCCTGGTTTCAGGTATTCAACTCAATGCGACAAACCTCCATTTCCATAGAGGCAATGAAAGGAGACCTTACTCAGGAGAAGCAGGGTAAAATCAGCCGCGAGCAATTGCTAGCAAAGATTAAAGTTGCCAAAAATGAAGTGAACGATAAACTAGATCCTGATCTGGAACTTCTATCCAGCATATTTGAAAGGCTTTATCAGCCTGACTTGGCGAAGACTTTTTTTTCAGAGGGTGGCATTCGGTATGAACGACTTAAAGACTTTGGGGTTACATATTACATGAAGGCTTACTCAAGCCGACAGGATGATTCAGAGTTATATTCTATTCCAGCATTGGCGCTGAAAGATTTGGATCAGGAAGCAAGGGACAAAAAGGTCAAGGAGTTATATCCTGCCTTTGAGAGGGAATTGAAAGAAAACATGCTGGATTATGGAAGAACCTTAAAAAGTCTAAAGGATGATGAAAGCTTTTTCTTTAATGTCAAAATAACACGATGCAAGGGTTGTGAAATACCTTCTACGCTAGAACTGAGCGTTAAGAATTCTACTTTAAAGGACTTTGGCAATGGAAAGATTTCCAAAGAATCAGCCTTGACTAAAATTTCAGTAAAAAAAGGACCAAATCAATAATTCAAATAGAAATTTCTTGTAAGTAGAGGAGTTAAGACTCCTCTTTTTATTTTATTCCCGTGTAGTTGTAAGGTGTTATTTCTTTCAACTTTTTCTTTAGTTCGGGTTTGATTTCGAGACTTTCGATAAACCACTGAATGTCTTTGTGATTTATCTTCTCATTCTTTCGTGTCAGTAACTTTAATGCCTCATAGGGGTTAGGATACCCTTCTTTCCTAAGGATCGTCTGGATTGCTTCAGCAACGACTGCCCAATTGTCTTCGAGATCTTTATCGATGGCTTCTTTATTAAGCTCTAGTTTATCGACACCCTTGTTAAGCGATTGAAAGGCGAGATAGGTATGAGCTAAAGGAACTCCAATATTTCTCAATACCGTGGAGTCGGTAAGATCTCGTTGCAATCTGGAGATGGGAAGTTTTGCAGATAAATGTTCAAACAAGGCGTTGGCAATGCCTAAATTACCTTCTGCATTTTCAAAGTCGATAGGATTGACCTTGTGTGGCATAGCAGAAGATCCAACTTCCCCTTCTTTGATCTTTTGTTTGAAATAATTCATGGCCACATATTGCCATACATCGCGGCTAAAGTCAATGAAGATGGTATTGATCCTTTTGAGGTTGTCGAATTGAGCAGCAAGATTATCGTAATGCTCTATTTGGGTAGTCGGATGACTTCGAACTAGACCAAGATATTTCGAGACAAAATTGTTACTGAAGCTAATCCAATCAATTTCAGGATAGGCAACATGATGTGCATTGAAGTTACCTGTGGCTCCTCCAAATTTTGCTGAGTGCGGAATTGTTTTAAGAAGTTCCAACTGTTTCTTCACGCGTTCAGTAAAGACTTGAATTTCTTTTCCAAGTCTTGTGGGAGATGCAGGTTGTCCATGCGTTCGTGCCAGCAAGGTTATAGTGTTCCATTCTTTTACCCGTGTTTCCAGTTTTTCGATTAATGAATTAAGAAATGGCAAAAATTCATTGCTTAGGAATTCTTTAAGCAACAGTGGCGTTGCCGTGTTGTTAATATCCTGTGAGGTCAATCCAAAGTGGATGAATTCCTTGTAAGAGGAAAGGCCAAGAAGTTCAAATTGTCTTTTAATATAATACTCAATGGCCTTCACATCATGGTTTGTAGTCTTCTCAAGTATCTTAATATCGGTGGCTGCCTTTTCATTAAAATGCTGATAAAGGAGACGAAGGGAGGCCAGTTTTTCTTTTGGAAAAGAAGAAAGTTCAGGAAGTGGAAGCTCGCACAAGGCAATAAAATATTCTACCTCTATTCTTATCCTATAGTGCATTAAGCCATATTCGGAGAAGTAAGGCGCAAGCGGCTGTGTGATTGTAAAATACCTCCCATCAATCGGGGAGATGGCAGTTAAAGAATTGAGTTGCACACCATCATGATTTAAACGCTAAAATAATCAAATAAACCATCTTGTTTAATGACCGTTAACAACTCATTAGATTTGAGGTATTGATTCCTTTGCTATTTTTGGCGCTTTTATGAGAGGTATCTTCAACCGGAGTTTGCTTATGGTCAGCCTGGGATTAATTTCCCTGAGCTTGTTTGCGCAGAACAAGCCGGGTTCAGGTCTTCCTATTGCTAAAGCGAAAGCTTTCATTAAAATAGATGGTATCCTCGATGAAGAAGACTGGAAGACGACCAGTATGGCAACCAATTTTTTTCTGAATTATCCAGTTGACTCCTTGCCACCTTCCTTTCAAACAGAGGTAAGACTTACTTATGATGATGATTTTTTTTATCTATCCTTCGTTTGTTACGATGACAACAAGCCTAGTGTAGTTCAATCTCTCCGCAGAGATTTTGATTGGTCGCTTAATGATAATGTGGGAGTATATATGGATCCATTCAATGATTTTACCAATGGCTTCTATTTTAATGTAACTCCCTACGGTGTACAGCGGGAGGGAGTAATGTCAGGAGGGGGCGCTGGAATGGACGGATACAATGCGAACTGGGATAATAAATGGTATTCGGCAGTAAAGAGATTGGAAGACCGGTGGATTGCCGAATTGGCAATACCATTTAAATCTTTTCGATACAATCATGGCCAACCTGAATGGAACCTCAACTTTGTTCGTCAGGACCTCAAGCGAAATGAGGTATCAAGTTGGATTGCAACACCCATTCAGTTTTTTCCTTCCTCCATGGCATTCTACGGTAAATTGCAATGGCAAAATCCTGCGCCTCACGCAGGTACTAATATTTCTTTAATTCCCTATGCGGTTACGTCTTTAGCAAAAGATAATGAGAAAGGAACCAGCGATAACATTGTCAATGCCGGCTTTGATGCCAAGGTAGCTATTACGCCTTCATTAAACCTTGACCTCACCGTCAATCCTGATTTTTCTACAGTGGAAGTAGATCGTCAAATAATCAATCTTACCCGGTTTGAATTTCAGTTTCCGGAGCGAAGGCAATTTTTTTTAGAGAACAGTGATCTTTTCTCTGCTCCCGGGTTCGGCTCCATAACACAACCCTTTTTTTCACGAAGGATTGGGCTGTCAATCGACACTGCCGATAATCTTGTGCGTGTTCCCATTTCATATGGAGCCCGCATTAGCGGAAAGCTAGGACAAAAATGGCGTGTGGGATTAATGAATTTACAAACAAAAGAAACCAAGTCACTGGGATTGCCCAGTCAGAATTATACCGTGGGCGTGTTGCAAAAACAGGTTTTCAAAAGATCCAATGTTGATATTTTTCTGGTGAATAAGGAATCTATTGGAATTGGTGATTACGATCCTACTAAGTTTTATCATGAAAGCCTTGTCAAAGACGTTTGGAATGGAACGGATACGGTACCCAAACTGAATACGTATAATCGCGTAGTCGGTGCTGACTTCAATCTCCTTACAGCAGACAATAAGTGGGGAGGTAAAGCCTACTATCATCACTCCTTCGATAGTTTTTCAGAAAAAGACCAGTATTCATATGGGGCTTATGGATCCTATAATACCCGAAAGATCAGTGTGACAAGCGGGTTCATTAGTTTGGGGAAGGATTATAATGCTGAAGTTGGTTTTGTTCCTAACCTGGCAATATATCCTGGTACCATTGGCGGCCTCGCAATGTTCGATTACAAAATTTATCCAAAGACGGGTCCATTGGTATTGATGTCACCCGGCTTTACTTTCGATACGAACTACCTGCCTGATGGAACGCTAACAGATCGAACTCTTACGCTTCGGCAATCTATGCGATTTAGAAATACAGCCATGCTTACTGCATCGTTAAAAAATATTTTTCAAAAATTACCTACCGACTTTGATGTATTGGATCCTAAGGGAGATTCAACATTCCTGAAAGGAGAAGAGTATCACTGGAATGAATTTGAAGTGAAGTATACCTCCAACTCGCGCAAGCTCTTTACTTACCTTCTCTCGGCTAGTGGGGGACAATTCTACAGTGGAACACGAATAGGGGTTGGTGGTACGCTATCGTATCGCATACAACCCTTTGGCAGTATATCCGTCAGTGGAGATTACAGCCATATTGATCTGCCGCCTGCTTATGGAAGCGCAACATTCCTGTTGTTAAGCCCACGATTGGATTTTACGCTAACTGATAAATTATTCTTCACCACATTTATTCAATATAATGATCGGTATGATAATGTAAACCTTAATGCCCGCTTTCAGTGGCGCTATAAACCAGCGTCCGACTTTTTTATTGTCTATACTGAAAATTACTTCCCCGAGTATCTGAAAAGCAAAAACAGAGCATTGGTGCTGAAGTTTACTTACTGGCTCAATCTGTAGGCCCTCACTAAAGCAGCCTTCCTTCTCTACCGTTAACCCCTTATTAAGTTTTTAGTATTGATTCCTTTGCTATTTTTGGCGTTTTTATGAGAAGAAAGTTCAATCAGAGTTTGGTTTTTGTCTGCCTTATGGTGCTATCGTTGAGTCTGTCAGCTCAGAACAAACCAGATACTGGGTTATCCATCAGAAAGGCGAAAGGTATTATTAAGCTTGATGGCATTCTTGATGAGCAAGATTGGGCAAACGCTTCTGTCGCTAAGGACTTCTACCTCAATTACCCTGTTGATACGGCCCTTGCCACATTCCAGACTGAAGCACGGGTAACTTATGATGACCATAATTTTTATGTTTCTTTCGTTTGTTACGATGACAAGACCCCCGATATCGTTCAGTCTCTCAGGCGAGATTTTGACTTTCCCAACAATGATAATGTGAGCATCGTTTTAGGCCCCTATAATGACCGGATCAATGGCTTTTTCTTTGGAGTCACTCCACTTGGGGTTCAATTGGAAGGCACCATTAATTCTGGCGGGGCATCTGATGACAGTTATAGTGATAGTTGGGATAATAAGTGGTACTCAAAAGTGGTCAAGCATGACGATAAATGGGTCGCTGAAATTGCATTGCCCTTTAAGAGTTTTCGTTTCAAGAGCAAGCTGGAAGAATGGAACATTACTTTCATAAGATATGATCGAAAGCGGAATCAAACTTCCTCATGGATTGCTACTCCCATTCAATTTTTTCCTGCCGCATTTGCTTATTCGGGCCAATTAATTTGGGAAGATCCTTCTCCACAGGGCCGAACCAATGTTTCCTTGATTCCTTATATAGCGGGCGGCCGTACGGTTGATAATGAGGCAAATCCTAAGGAAACTACGAATGACTTACAGGCGGGGTTTGATGCTAAAATAGGAGTAACCCCTTCCTTGAATCTTGATCTTACGGTCAATCCGGATTTCTCTCAGGTAGAAGTGGATCGACAAGTGATCAACCTTACCCGGTTTGAATTTCGCTTTCCAGAGCGAAGGCAATTTTTTCTGGAGAATAATGATTTGTACGAGCGAGCTGGGTTTCCGGACGCAAGACCTTTTTTTTCTCGCAGGGTTGGCCTGGCGCGCGACTCCAGTGGAAACTTGAAAAAGGTACCGATTCTCTATGGCGCCCGGTTAAGCGGATCGGTGACAAAAGACTGGCGAATAAGTTTGCTGAACATGCAAACCCGCGAAAAGCTGTCGTTTGGGCTTCCGGGTCAAAACTATACGGTGGCAGCTTTGCAACGAAACTTCTGGAAGCAATCCAACATAAGTTTCATTTATGTTGACAAGCAATCTATCGGTGTGAATGACGTGGGTGACAGTCTAAAATACTTCAACAAAGAATTGTGGAAAACAAAAATAGAAGGTTCAGATACCTCCCGTGTGTTGAATGACTTTAATAAGGTCATTGGCGTAGACCTTGATTTAAGGAGTGCAGATAATAAATGGTACACCAGTTTTTACTATGGCCAATCCTTTGATTCATTTAGTAAGGGAAAAAATCAAGCTGGGATTGCATTTCTGCAGTACACAGTTCGCCATTTTAATATAGCCGGAGGGGAGAGCTTCATTCAGGAAAATTATAATAATGAGGCAGGATTTGTTCCGAGCAAGGGTGTCTATCCGGGAATTTTTGGAACATTCATTTTTGCGAATGGTACATTTTATCCCAAAGATTCTAAAGTTGCCACCATGGGCCCTCAACTCAACATGAATTTCAATACAATCCCTGGAGGAACGGTGACTGATAAGTCGGTGAGCTTTGGTTATAATATTAATTTCCTGAACACATCAGCATTTCTACTTTCCTATGGCTATACCTTTCAACGGATGACACAAGACTTCAACCCGATTGATGATGAAAAGTATACAACGTTTAAAGAAGGTGAAGAATATGATTGGAACAACTATACGATTAGCTACCAATCTGATCAGCGGAAGCTATTCAAGTATTCCATTGGGTCTTCATGGGGTGGTTTTTACAATGGAATGAATACTAATATCAATGGAGAAATTAATTATCGGTACCAGCCTTATGGAAGTTTGTCACTGCGGTTCGACTATAATGATATTCGCCTGCCAGACAATTACGGAAAGGAAAAGCTCTTTCTGGTAAGTCCTCGTATGGACCTGACGTTTACAGATAAAATATTTCTGACCACGTTTGTTCAGTACAATAAGCTGACCGATAATGTTAACCTGAATGCTCGGTTCCAGTGGCGCTATAAACCCGCTTCAGACTTTTTTGTTGTCTATACAGAGAACTATTTGCCCGAAAGTTTCAAGAGCAAGAATCGCGCACTCGTGTTTAAACTCACCTACTGGCTCAATCTCTAGAAATACTATCAATTTTCTATTAGGCATTTGAGATTGGCGGTGTTAAATTTGCACATCAATCATTTATTATTCTCACATGGCGTTTGGGTTGTTTAAGAAAAGCGAAAAGAAAGAAGAGACTCCGGTCAACCAAGGTCCTCACTACTTTGATTTAAAGGTCAAAAGTATCATTCAGGAGACGAAAGATGCGATTAGTATTGTATTTGAGCAGCCTGAGAAAAAGCTAACGTATAAAGCGGGTCAGTTTTTAACATTAATAGCAACGGTAGGCGGCAAAGAAGTTCGAAGAGCCTATTCATTAAGTTCTTCACCCTTTACGGATGCCGATCTGGTGGTAACTGTGAAGCGCGTTGACAAAGGACTGATGTCGAACTGGTTGCCGGATAATCTGAAGGCAGGTAGCGCAGTTAAAGTAATGACCCCCACCGGACACTTTACAACGGAATACAAAAAGGAGAATAAGCGTCACTTGATTATGTTTGCGGGTGGGTCGGGCATCACACCCATGATGTCCCTAATCAAAAGTACCCTTACACAAGAACCCGATAGCATTTGTTCGCTAGTCTATTGCAACCGGGACATTGATAGCATTATTTTTAAAGCGCAATTTGATCAGTTGCAAATAAAATACGAAGGCAGACTTCATGTTATTCACGTTCTCGATAATGCACCCATGAATTGGCAGGGCTATTCAGGACTCCTCAATCATGAAATGTTGAAAAAACTTTTTGAACGAATTCCCAACTGGGGCATCGATCAGACAACTTACCTGATGTGTGGCCCGGAAGGAATGATGAAGAATGCTGACTCCTTGCTGGCGCTGCAGAATATTCCAAAAGATAAAGTCTTTAAGGAAAGTTTTGTTGCAGGCGTTATTGATAAAGATAAGAAGGAAGAGCCATTGGTAGGTGCTGTCAAAAATGGCGCACACGAAGTTACTATTCGTTATGACGGTCAGGAGTATAAGGTAATGGTGGAGCCGAATCGGACCATTTTGGAAACCGCCTTAGATCAGGGAATTGATTTGCCTTATTCTTGCCAAAGTGGTTTATGTACGGCCTGTCGTGGCAAGGCTTTATCGGGCAAAGTAAAACTAGATGAAGAAGAAGGGTTATCTCAATCAGAACGAGCCGAAGGGTATGTGCTCACGTGTGTTGGCCACCCATTGACTGATGATGTAGTCATTGAGATAGGATAGTAGTGAATAGGTAATCAGTGTCTAGTAATCAGTTTTGAACCCACCACCAATTACATTAATGATGATGTCCACCCGGACCGTGCACGTGACCATGTGCAATTTCATCTTCAGTAGCATTTCGTATTTCCAGCACTTCAACGTCAAAATTTAATTCTACTCCAGCCAGAGGATGATTGGCGTCAACCGTGATTTGATCTAAACCGACATGCGTAACCGTTACTACTTCACCTCGATTAGTTTGAAATTGCATTCCGACATTAACCGGCTGGCCTCCAAATGACCCACGAGGAATTTTCTGAATCATCTGATCACTTTTCACACCATAACCTTTTTCCGGAGCTACTTTGAGAACGACTTTATCACCTTTTGTTTTTCCTTCCAATCCTTCTTCCATGCCTGGAATCAGATTACCGATACCATGTATATAGTTAAGTGGTTCTCGGCCGCTACTGGAATCAAGAATTTTACCTTCGTTATCGGTAAGGGTATAATGAATAGAGGCAACTTTGTGTTTGGCAATCTGCATAAGGTTTATTTTTTGAGCCCAAAAATATATTGTTTTATTGTGTTTGGGAATTTAATGAGGATACAAATTTGGTTTTTTGGGGCAATTATTTCTTTCGAGGAGCTTTTGGATATTTAGGTTGTGGGTTGGTAAAAAATCAAACTTTGCTCATATTTGCAGCCCTGTTCAACCAAAATGCCTAAGTGGCGGAATTGGTAGACGCGCACGACTCAAAATCGTGTACCGTAAGGTGTGCCGGTTCGATTCCGGCCTTGGGTACTTAATAAGAAGGCCTTACAACTTTTTAGTTGTAAGGCCTTATTGTTGGAATACTGATTCTCAAACTCCTATTGAAAGTTTTAAAAAATAACTTTGGGTAAGACCCATTTGTTGATAGGGGTACCCATCTACCCAAACTCTTAACACGATTGGCTTTAATGGTACAAAAAATGACCTATCCTAGGTGATGGTTTCTGATTATTAAATAAATCAATTTTATACACCAAGTGATGCGATAGTAATTACTATTTACTACCGCAATAAGTGGTATGAAGCTTTAAATTGATTAGTGATACAAAATGCAGAATACTTGCAGGTTTTTCGTGTTAGCTGTATTCGTTGTCTTGCATTCCATTCGCGTTTATTCTCAATCTCATCGGGTTATTCACTACTCTCTTGCCGAAGGACTCCCCAGTTCCCAGATATTAAGTGTCATGGAGGATAAACTTGGATACCTATGGATTGGCACCTATGGAGGTGGACTTGTCCGATTTGATGGACGTGATTTTGTGACCTATACAAAGAAGCATGGGCTAATTGATAATGATGTAAATACTATTGTCCAAGATAAATCTGGAAATATTTGGGTCGGTACCGCCAGGGGTGTCAGCAAGTTTGATGGCAATAAGTTTATTGCTGTAAGAAATCAATTCGACAGAGAGGACGTGAATAACAATCTCAGGATCCGTCAAATGGAACTCTTCAATGATTCTCTTTTTTTTATTACGAGGACCGGAAAAGTTGGTTTGCTTGCTGGTGACTCGGTTAAATTAACTGAGACAGGCTACCCGGTTATAAGACTTCTTCCCGATAATACAAATCATCAATTGTATTTTATAACTGACGATGGGCTTCTAAAAAAAATGGGGCAACCGGAATTTAGTATAACCCTTCCTTTGGGAACAGCAATTAAAGATTTTGTCAATTTTAAAGGCGAAACCTTATTGAGCTCAAATGATGGATTGTATAGGATAAGCAACAATAATTCAATTATTAGGGTCTATCCTTTTATTAAGTCGAAACCATTAATCATTGATCCGGTTGATAGTGTATTGTGGACCTATTCAAATAAAGGTGAATTTACAAAAGTGAACTGGGACGGATTAGAGGAGCAAGACATTGAGTTGTTTAAGGATATTATTGGCGTAACCTGTTATTTGAAGGATGGGGAGGGTGGAATATGGATAGGGACCTTTGCCAATGGGCTGTGGTATATAACTAACAGCGAATTCGATAGAATTTCTACTGCCCAAAATACCAATGCATTGATTTTTCCGATCGAAAGATTGATTAAGGAAAATTCACTTTTGTTGGGAACTTACGGAGGGGGATTACTTAAGATAGCAAGCAATGGTTGTTTCTCATCAATAGTTAGTGAAATTAGGAGCAAAAATTTTGTTTATGACATGGCCAACACCCCGGAGGGGATGTGGATCGGCACTGCCGGTGGTTTAGGAAAGTATAACGGTCGACCTATTAAGTGGTATAAAGACACCATGGGCAATCCACTCGATTCGATATTGTCTTTAGAAGTCGATTCAAAAAAACAACTTTGGGTAGGGCGAATGGGTCGAAAGATCAATATGGTAAGGAACGATAGCGTCTTTCAAATTAGTACTTCCGGTTTTGATAGCTATGATGCACTTTCATTGAAGTATAGTGAATTCGACTCCACCCTATATATCGGATCTATTGATGGTTTGTATGCTTTGCGAGAAGGCAAAATCATGAAGATAAACATCCCTGAAATTGGAATGAGCACCATTTACGGATTGGATTTATATCAAACCAAGTATCTAATTATGGGGACAGGGGGAATCGGTATAGTGGTGATGAATATCGAAAGCGGAACGATCACTGCGATAATAGGTGAAAGAGAAGGGCTATTCTCTGATCTTATCTATTTTGTAAAAGTGGATGGAGAGTATATTTGGATCGGTACCCCAAGGGGTATCAATAAGATCAAGTTCACAAGTGAAATATCCATTTCTTCAATGGATAAATATAATAATCATAATGGATTTACCGGGATTGAGACGAATTCAAATGGCTTTTATATAGACGACTCCATTAAAGTTTTTGCCTCTTCGGATGGTATTTACAGATACATAGGATCAAAAGTGCGTGCAAAAACAGATCACTTCAAGCTTCATTTGGAGGATATTGCACTTTTTTACGGAGAGTATTCGTCCAGAGATTTTGCCAAAACATTAGATGCCGAGTTCTTTAAAATCCCTGTAAAACCTTCATTTCCTCCGGAACGAAATCATATTAGCTTTAAATTCAATCTCGTTAATAAATCATTGCCGGCCAATGTTAGATTTAAGACCAAGCTGGATAATTTTGAAGATGCCTGGACAATAGTTTCAGATAAACGCGATGTGATATACAGCTCGTTGCCCCCAGGAGACTACATCTTCCGGGTCGTGGCAATAAGTACCGGTGATGGAAAGCAATTGGATGAGCTTCAGTATCCCTTTACGATTGAGTCCCCTTTTTACAAGACCCTGTGGTTTCAGGCTTTAGCAGTTATTTTAATTATACTGACTATCATCCTTCTTTTTTATGTGAAAGTCCAGCAGAGGGTTGGGAACTTGCTGCGTGTTGAAAAAATCAGATTTGAGGAGAATCAATCCCTTCGACAGGAAATTGCAAGAGACTTTCATGACGAAATGGGAAATCATCTCGCCAAAATCGTTAGTTATGTTGATGTGCTGAAAATTAATCCGGAGGGAATAGATTCCAATCAGATATTGAATAAAATTGAGCACTCTGTTAAGTTTATCAATTTCGGCACACGAGATTTTATCTGGACCATAAATCCAAAAAACAATAGTGTTACCGGCTTATTTTTTTATGTCAGAGACTTTGCTGATAATTTTTTTAAAAATTCATCCGTCATGTTCAGGTCCTTCTATGATCTTGGTGGAGAATGGAATATTTCTTATAAATCGTCAAGAGAAATTATATTGATTTTTAAAGAAGTTTTGACTAATTCTCTGAAGCATTCCAAGGCAAAAAATGTTTCATTTTCATTACTAAGAAGAGATAATTTAATTCTCTTCACTTTACAGGATGACGGCATTGGATTTTTACAAAATGGCTCTGTTCGTTCAGGGGGTCTTGCTAATATTGAATACAGGGCTCAAAAAATAAATGGAGAATTACACGTTAATACCAAACCGGATCACGGCACCCGGATAGAGTTGGCATTGGCTATTTCCGGCTTTAAACAATAAAATTATGATTAACATAATAAAGAAGAAGATCGTTATTGTCGAAGATCAATCTGACTTACGCGAAAGCTACAGTCTTATCATCAACGGGACCAACCTCTATGAAGTGATTGGATTATATTCTACTGCAGAGGAAGCAATATCAAAAATGCAGAAACGCACACCTGACATTATTCTCATGGATATACAGCTTCCAGGAATGAACGGGATAGAGGCCACAAAAATCATTAAAGAACGAAATCATCTTGTAGAAATCATTATGTTGACAGTTCATGATGATGATGAGTTTGTCTTTGAATCATTGAAAGCAGGGGCGTCAGGATATATTATCAAAGGAACGAGCTACCTGGAGATGATTGAAGCCTTGGATGAAATGGTAAATGGAGGAGCTCCTATGAGTAATCGAATCGCTAGAATGGTGATTAATAATTTCCATGCTAATTTAAACTCCCCCTTAACAAAACGCGAGAGGCAGATACTTCAATTAATGTCAAAAGGATGGACCTATTCGCAAATAGCAGAAGAACTTGCCATTTCTAAAGAGACGTCTAAGACGCATATCAGAAATATTTATGTCAAGCTTGAAGTCAATTCCAAATCGGAGGCCATTGCGAAGGCTACTAAAGAAAGAATTCTTGTCTAAGCCAGTCTTAGAAGTAGCCATCTTATTTTATTCCTATCATATAGTAGTTTGTTAATCGTATACATCTGATTACGATTAAAGTGATTTGTATAGTTAACATTGAGCCTGGTCAAACACTCCGAATTAAGTTTGATATAATCCTCATCAAGAATTATTTAGCTACTTAACACACAGGGTTAGCTGCCTAACTAAAGTTTAGTGCGTAAAGGCGCTTTTCATTTTTTAATTACAGCAAAGTGCCGGATACCCTGCCTCTTGATTTCTAGATAGGTTTGTCTAAGACAATTAGGGTCCTAATTGTTGAGAATAAATTTTAACAAAACTATCAACCTATGAAGAAGTTTTTACTAGTATGCTTCTCACTCGTTTTTGTGCTCAGTGCCTGGGCACAGGAGAGGGTGGTTTCAGGTAAAGTCTCCGCTGCAGAAGACGGAACAACTTTACCTGGCGTGAACGTAGTTCTGAAAGGAA
>JANMYO010000018.1:0-173562 GCA_031382175.1 Bacteroidia bacterium
GAGATGCAGGGTATTGACAACTATAAAGGCATGACCGACCAGATGAAAGATGAAGAAGCATTAAAAAAGAAAGCATTGGAAGAGGCAAAGAAACTGGCTATCGATCACTTTGAAGGAAAGGGAGACAAGCTTACTTCGGCCATGAGTCAGGTTTCAAAACTGAAACAAAAATATTCAAGCCTAAACGGGTTAGAAAATATTCCCAAGCGCATGCCCAACGAGATGAAAGGCAAGCCCCTGATCGAGCGTCTCGTTCCGGGCCTTACATTGCAAATCCAAAAAACAAACAATGTACTCGTTGACTTCAACCCTTCGGTAGGTTACAGACTCACAGGTCGCTGGACAGCGGGCCTGGGTTGGAATGAGCGTCTGAGTTTTGGTAAGAACTTTAAACTCAATCACCAGGATCGCATCTTTGGCCCCAGAGCTTTTGTCGACTTTAAGTTAAAGAAAGGTTTTGCGCTGATGGCTACGCTGGAGAAGATGAACACTTACGTTCCGCCATTCAATGCCATCACGGTGAATGAAGACTCCAGAGCCTGGGTATGGAGCGCGTTTGCAGGCCTGAAGAAAGACTATCAATTCACCAAAGGCGTGCGGGGAAATTTTCAGATACTCTACAACTTCTACGATGACCACTACAACAGTCCCTATGCCGATCGGCTGACAGTAAGAACGGGGTTTGAGTTTCCGTTGAAGAAGAAGCCGAAACAGACCAACTGATTACTACCGGGCAAAGTAATCATTACAACAAGCATAGTCATAGTATAAATCAATACAGAGTATAGTACGCAGATAACATGGCATGGTATCAATACTACAAAGCATAATCTTCTCACCGTTGTAATTCCATAAAACAAAAAGTGCAAACGGAAACCTCTGCGGCCCATAGGTTCGTCTGCAACTGGCGTCTGTGAGCCAAGCGTATGCGTTTTCCAAACTGATCAAAAGGGTTGCTTCCCTATCTTCATGTAGCAGAGCGGCACACGTAAAGAACTAGATGCAAAGGTCTTTTTTGTTTACTTATTTTGCCATGGTTCCGTAAATGTAATCCCATAGCGGAGAAGACACCCCGAAGACATACTCGCCTTCCTTGTAATGATGAATGCTGTGATTCACCCAAAGAACTCTAAAGAAGTTTTTGGGTGGAGGAAAGGCATGAACCATATAATGAATGGACAGGTAAAATGCGTAGCCGGTTAGAAATCCGGGAAGAAAGGAAAAAACAAAATCTCCCATGATCAGCCGGAACAACAGCAGGAGCAATGTAGAGATCGTTACGCTGAGCAAGGGGGGCATTGCCAGCCTGCCTTTATCCTTTGGAAATTCATGATGCACTCCATGGATTGTGTATTGAAGCTTCTCTTTTGACTTGGTGAAGGTACTCATGTGAAATAAATACCGGTGGGCGATGTACTCCACCCAGGTGAAAGAAACAAACCCGAACACAAACATTGCTATCGTCACCGCGGCTGACAAGCCGGTGTGGGTGATGCTCCAATAAAGCAGTGAGGCGGAGTAGATGAAGAAGATACTGAGTGGAATAGAAATGTGAGTCCGGCTTAGTCTTTCTAAAATCGGGCTTTTGAAAAGTTGTTTTGTACCTGCGTTCTTCGGTTTAATTTCGCGAGTCATATACCATGTTGGTTTCCATCTTATGACACCTGGCCATCGGATGACCCCTATGCTTAAATTAAAATCAATACAAATTTACGGAGCACTAACCTATTGCCAAGCATAACATCAAGAAATGATTTTTTCTGCCGTTTTCTCCATTATTTTCTGGTAGTAATTTTCATACAAGGGAAGAATATTGGTGATATCAAACTCTTTAGCTCTCTTTAAAGCACTTTCCTTAAATCGGGGTAAGTTATTTTTGTCCAGAACAAAAAGTGCATTCCTTGTCATGTCTTCCACATCGCCAATATCGCTCAAGAAGCCGGTTACACCTTGTACATTGAGTTCGGGTATGCCGCCTGCGTTTGAAGAAATGACTGGCACTTCGCACGCCATGGCCTCCAGAGCAGCCAAACCAAAACTTTCTTTTTCGGAAGGCATTAAGAATAAATCTGCTACCGATAAAACTTCCTCCACGGCTTCCAATTTTCCCAGAAAACGAATGTCATCACAGATGCCCATCTCGCGGCACATCTTCTCTGCCCCGGCACGCTCGGGGCCATCACCAATCATCAGGAGCTTGGAGGGAATCTCTTTATGAATATTATAAAAAATCTGAATCACATCGCCAATGCGTTTCACTTTACGAAAGTTGGAGGTGTGAACGACCAGTGCTTCACCATCGGGGCAGATTGCTTTTTTGAAATGATCTTTCTTTTGTTTTTTGAATTTTTCCAGATCAATAAAATTCGGGATCACTTCAATTTCCTGGGTGATCTTAAAGAACTCATAGGTTTGTTTTCTAAGGTCATGCGATACGGCTGTCACTCCATCAGATTGATTGATGCTGAACGTTACCACCGGCTCATAGGAAGCATCCTTACCTACGAGCGTAATGTCTGTACCGTGTAGTGTGGTGACGACAGGAATGGTTATTCCCTCCGTCTTTAATATCTGCTTGGCCATGTAGGCGGCAGAAGCATGGGGAATGGCATAGTGAACATGAAGGAGATCAAGTTTTTCATTCTTTACCACACTCACCATCTTGCTCGCCAAAGCAAGTTCGTAAGGTGGATATTCAAATAGCGGATACGAGCGGAAATCAACTTCGTGGTAGAAAAGATTTTCATTCAAAAAATCGAGTCGGCTGGGTTGAGAATAGGTAATGAAGTGAATTTTGTAGTCATGTTGAGCGAGGGCTTTGCCAAGCTCAGTAGCCACCACGCCACTACCCCCGAAGGTAGGGTAACAGACGATGCCAATTTTAATTTTATCCACAGGTTTGGGTTTTAGAGTTAAACCGAGTTTGCCCCGGTTTGGTTTCAGCTATTTTAATTATGGATGCAATGATTAAAAATAGATTGATAGATCACATCCTGTATTCGTGGACGGATATTGGCATTTAATAGTTTATTGTTGTTCATGTCAGGATATACCCGATTGGAAAGAAATACATAGACCAGATTAAATTCAGGATCTACCCAAATGCAGGTTCCTGTAAAACCTGTATGCCCGAATGTCTTTTGAGATGAATAGAGGGAGGTTGGGCCACTCGGGTCACTGAGGACTGGTTTATCCCAGCCAAGGCCTCTGCGACTGTTTTCGTACTGTTTTTGAGTAAAGAATTCCAGCGTTTCGGGTTTGAAAATTTGAAGCCCTCCATAGCTTCCTTTCTGCAGCCATAGCTGACCCAGTTTAGCGAGATCATTAGCGGTGCTGAACAAACCCGCATGCCCGGCAATACCACCCTGCATGGCAGCCCCCTGATCGTGGACATAGCCTCTGAGCAACGACCTCCGAAAAAGTTTGTCATCTTCAGTAGGGGCAATTCGCTCAGCCGGGAACTGTTTTAATGGCAAATATCCTGTCGTATATGACCCAATGGGTTCATAAAGATTCTGCGCCAGAAAATCATCCATGGGTTGGTTGAGTAGTTTCTCAGCGAGATGCTGTAACATATAGAAGCCCATATCACTATAGCGATAGTCATACGGGGTGCGATCCGGCTTCTCTCTTACTTTAGCGTTGATGATCCATTGCCATAAGCTGTCTTTCATGTTTTTACTCGCAAATAAATTATCTGCCACAGGAAATGGATAATCTTCGCTGGCAGTGCTGCTGTAATATTCCGGCAGTGGCTGTGATTCTTTCACAGTCTGAGCCCAGAAGGGTAGAAAAGGCCATAGTCCGGCCTGATGGGTAAGTATATCTTTGATCACAAAATCTTTCTTATTAGACTCCTTTAGTTCAGACAGATAGACGGAGATTTTTTTATTGATATCGATAAGTCCTTTTTCGTACATGAACATTACCGCTTGCAGTGTTGCTGTCACTTTGGTAAGGGAGGCAAGATCAAAGATGGTTTCATCGGTTACCGGTATTTTATTTTCATACGTCAGTGATCCAAAGGATTGTTCGAATACAACTTTTCCATCTTTGGCAATTAACACATGACAACCCGGGGTTGCACCTGAGTCGATCGCTTCCTGAGCAATGAATTTTATTTTGTTTAAGGTCAGATTGTCCATGCCTGCTGCCAGGGGCAGGGTATATTCAAGTCGGCCCAGGGCAGAGGTTTTCAATCCCTGTCCGATAGGAAGCGAGCCTGCATTGATTGGTAAGACGCCTCCGGCCGTCATTCCGCCAAAAATAACTTGCGCTGTCAACTTGGGCATCCAGGCCTCTTCTGTATAGGCCTCAATGATTGTCGGCAATCCTTCAAAATCATTCAGTAAAAATGGACTGCCGAAATTGCAAAGAATGACTTCACGGGTAGAGGCAAGTTGTTTTATAAAAGAGGAAATCTCTTTTGTAATCAAAGATGGAAAGAGTGAAATAATAACTATATCGGCCTGTCGTAATTTTTGGTTGAGGCCAAGCGTATCGGAAATGCTAAGCACCGAATGATAACGGAGGTCGGCATATTTTGCGAGGTAATGATTAAACTCGTTTTGCTCTCCTTTTCCAACAGTGAGTGAGGCAAAACGTTTATTGTCAAGAATTTTAATGGGTATTGACGAAGAAGCATTTCGGACAACCGTAACGGTCGCTTTTGCTATCTGGTGTTTAAGGAATATTGCTTCATCTGAAGTAAGTCGGCTTGCCAGGTTGTCAGGGCTTACCGTTTTTGAAGAAGCAAGACCGACTGCATATTTGGCTTCCAGGATTTTTTTTACACTCACCTCCAACTGGCTTTTCAGCATCGGGTTCTTTTTCATGGCCTTCATTATTTTCCTGATCGCCTCACGCGGTTTTAATGGCGAAATCAAAATGTCATTGCCAACCCTAAAGGCAAGCAATTCAGTTTCACCCGCCCTTTTTTTGCCGGCAGCACTCTGGAGATAAGGAATCTCTGTGAAGGTAAGTCCCTTGAAACCGGTTTTCTTCTTGAGAATTTCACTGATGAATATTTCTGAAATGGAGGCAGGAACCAATCCCTTCTTTTCTGCAGCAGAAAAATGCAGGTGAGTCGTGAGCATTCCCCCCAGCCCTTCATTGATTAGTTGTTGATAGGGATAGAAATCCAATGTGTCTAATCGGTTGAGATCAAAGCTTATTGCTTCAGTCTGATTTTGGTCGGGTAACGTATTCTTTTCCTCTGCGGGTAAATGCTTTGCGCAGGCAATGACACCATGTTCTTGTAATCCCTTCATAAAAGCGACTGACTTGTTGGCAACGCGTTTTTTGTCGTTGCTGAAATAGCGAAGTGCAATGGGGGAATTTTCTGACGGAATGTCAATGTCTGCATGAGGCGCGAAGTTGATATGGATGCCCAGGATTTTCAGTTGCCTGGCAATTTCAGCACCGGTTGCATAGACAAGGCTGTCATTTGCCAGCGCACTCAATACAAGAGGCTTTTGAAAACTAAGCGTACTATCCATCGTCTGACCAAGTCCCCACTCTGCATTAATGGCCACCAACATCGGCACTTCGGAAAGAGCCTGTAATTGATTGATCATGCTGACGTGACTTTCAGGGCCTCCCCGCGTTATAAAAAGGCCTCCGAAATGATAAACTTTAATCTGTCTCTTGAGTTCATCCATTTCACCGGGGTCGGCATAAGAGGAAATGGGGATCATGAATAGCTGGCCGATCTTTTCCTGCGGAGATAATGTTTGGAAAACACTATCGACCCAGTGGCTTTTCAAATCTTGTGCTGAAAGGCCAGGAATGGCCAAATAGAGCGAAAAAATGAGACAAACTTTTTTCAGGATGGAGTCGTTAGGAATTTTGTAATTGAAAACGAATAGCGGCATTTTTGTACAATTGATCTGTGTTGTGATGCTGGATAGTTTTAGTTGACGTCCACTACTGCAAAGTTAATTCCATTAATTATGAAAATCTTATCACTCTTTACCAAAGCGCCAAATTACCAAAGGTTCAACTATACCCCTCGCTTTTATGATCCGCAAAAGGAAGAAATGAAAGAGCGGGAATTACGCATCAAACGGGATTTGGAACTTGAACGAGGAAATGCAGGAGTGGGAGCGCATCAATCCAGAATACCTGGCTCATTTCAAGCGGCACGCAGGCGATCAAAAACCACATCAGACACATTACAGTCCAATCTATTGCGGTTTGGAATATTACTATTTATTGTGTTTTTCCTCATTGCCTTTTTACAGTGGGGAAGGGTAGCCATGTATAGTTTTATTCCTTTTGTTCCGCTCTACTTATATTTTAAGTTTAGAAGAAAGTAGTGGTTATTTCTCTGCAGATCATTCATCCATCAAAGTCGTTTAGCGCTAACAAATAAAATTAATGCCGGATATCATTCAGCTTCTTCCCGACTCCATTGCCAACCAGATAGCGGCCGGGGAGGTAGTACAACGTCCGGCTTCAGCGGTAAAGGAGTTGATTGAGAATTCTATAGATGCAGGAGCACAGCATATTAAACTTATTGTGAAGGAGGCAGGTAAGATTTTACTGCAGGTAATTGATGACGGGCAGGGGATGAGTGAAACGGATGCCCGCATGAGTCTTGAGCGTCATGCTACTTCTAAAATCCGCACGGCTGATGACCTCTTCAAACTTCGCACCATGGGTTTCCGGGGCGAAGCCCTGGCCTCTCTGGCTGCCGTTTCGCAGTTGGAGATGAAAACCCGGTTGGCTCACCAAGACTTAGGAACACTTTTGGTAGTCGAAGGATCGGAAGTAAAAAAACAGGAGCCAGCAGCGTGTGATAAAGGCACTAGTATCAGCATCCGGAATTTGTTCTACAACATCCCTGCCCGCAGAAATTTTCTTAAATCGAATCCTGTCGAACTTAAACATATCATTGATGAGTTTCAACGCCTGGCGCTTGCTCATCCGGAGATTGACCTTATGCTCATTCATGGTGATGAAATCATTTATGAACTTTCTTCAGGTAAACTTAGTCAGCGCATCATCAGCCTCTTTGGGAAATCATATCAACAACAACTTGCCGCCTGCCAGGAGGAAACAGCTTTTGTTAAAGTAACAGGTTATATCGGGAGACCGGAATCAGCAAAGAAGACACGGGGAGAACAGTTTCTTTATGTTAATCAACGCTTCATCCGAAACAATTATCTCAATCACGCGGTGATGAGTGCGTTTGAAGGATTGTTGCAAGACGGAAGTTTTCCTTTCTATGTTTTGTTTATTGAAATCAACCCAAAGCATATTGATGTCAATGTCCACCCTACCAAAACGGAAATAAAATTTGATGATGAGCGTGCCGTTTACGCGGTTGTGCGATCCGCTGTAAGGCAAGCCTTGGGCACGCACAATCTTACACCGGCTATTGATTTTCATGCCGATGTGAATTTGGTGAATAAACTAAGTGGAGCGCAGGCGTTCACGAAAGAACAATATTTTGACGAACAGTTTGGCAACTCACTTCAACAATCTAATTTGAAGAACTGGGAGAAACTTTTTGAACAAGAAAGCGTGGGCTCAAAATTATTTCAAAGAAATACTGAGCCTCGTGAAGAGATTGCTCCGGATAAAGTGACCCTTCGGTTCGAAAGTTCTATGAATCGCGGAGAGGAATCGCTAAAGAAAGAGGACTCAGAAGTTTTATTTCAGCTTCATCAGAAGTATTTGGTACGAAGTGTGAAAGCAGGCTTAATGATCATCGATCAGCAGGCCGCCCATGAACGTGTTTTGTTCGAAAAATATACTTTGCAGCTGAAAGGAACTCCCGGTAACAGCCAACAGAGCCTGTTTCCGCAAACTGTGAATTTTAGCGCTGCCGATTTTGCTTTGGTGCAGGAAATGGCGGCAGAGATTAAGGTATTGGGATTTCAATTTGAAATTTTTGGTAAGAATACCATTATCGTTTCCGGAATCCCGGCTGACATTAAAGGAGGAGAGAAAGAACTTTTTGAAGGCCTGATGGAGCAGTTTAAAAGAAATCAGGCGGAATTGGCCTTGCCCTTGAAAGAAAATTTAGCCCGTTCCCTGGCGAAGCGGGCCGCTATCAAATCCGGTCAAAAGCTTGAGCATGAGGAGTTAAATTCATTATTGGCAGGATTATTTGCTTGCATGAATCCAAACTTTTCACCCGAAGGCATCCCAACATTTTTTATTTTTGATACGTCTAAGATTGAAAGTTACTTTGCGCGCTAAGCCAATACATCTAAAAAATCACCCGAATGTTTAGAGTCACTCCCCTGGTCAGGAATATCATCATCGTCAACGTAGTTATCTTTTTACTTCAAAACCTGGCTACTAATTTCTTTTTGACCGAGCGAATGGCTTTGTGGGACATGCATTCTCCCTACTTTAAACCCTACCAGTTTTTTACGTACATGTTTGCGCATGGAGGTTTTGGTCATATCTTTTTCAATATGCTGGCGCTGGCTTCTTTTGCTCCTATCCTTGAAAGTCACTGGGGCGATAAAAAATTTCTGGCATTTTATTTAGCCACAGGAATAGGCGCGGGAGTAATTTATGCATTAGTCAATTTTTTTATTTTTCCGGGAAGTCATGGAAGTATGCTGGGAGCTTCCGGTGCGCTTTATGGAATATTGATGGCATTTGGTCTTGTGTTTCCCAACCTGGAGATCATGTTGTTATTTCCACCCATACCCATTAAGGCCAAATACATGGTGTTTATCATGGGCTTTATTACCTATGCCATGGACCGGAGTGGCACGGTAGCGCATCTGGCTCATTTTGGTGGTGCCCTTATCGCTTTTTTTATTATTACTTTTTGGAAAAGTCAGGGAAGAGGAAACTGATGATTGGTTGTTAAGGAAGTAGGGATTCTTAAAAATTATGTTAGAAGAATTTAAAAACGCATTTCAACGACCCAACAGTGCCCACGTACAGTTGATTATTATCAACGTGACTATTTTTCTGGCATTGGCGGTGGTGTATGTGTTTTCAAAAGTCTCGGGCTTCGAAAGTGTTTTCAATATAATACACAATCAGTTTTCGATCCCTCCAAAGTTTATAGAATTCATCATACGTCCGTGGACAATTTTTAGTTATGCATTTGCCCACAGCATGACGGATATTTTTCATATCCTCTTTAATATGCTGGCACTCTACTGGTTTGGAAAATTGTTTGTTGAATATCTTGGAAGTGATAAGCTCATTGCTTTGTATCTATTAGGTGCATTGGCAGCAGGGATTACCTATTTGCTGGTGTTCAACACAATTCCTTTTTTTAAGGAGAGATCTACCTTTGAAGGAATGGTGGGCGCCTCCGGTGCGATCTATGCTGTCATGGTAGCGACAGCTGTTCTTCTTCCCAACTACACGTTTTTTCTGTTGTTCTTTGGGCCGGTAAAAATTAAATACATCGTTGGTTTTTATATTGTGCTGTCATTTTTGGGATCGGTGGGCTCCAATGCGGGAGGCAATATTGCTCACCTGGGCGGTGCGCTCATGGGTTTTATCTATACCAAACAACTGCAGGCAGGGGTAAACTGGGGTGGATGGATTACAATCACCCTCGATTGGTTCAAAGGACTTTTTAAACCAAGCCCTAATGTAAAAGTTACCTATCGCAAGTCGGAGCCAAAGAAACCCGTTTCTAATTTTAATAAAGCAACTCAGGAAGAGATTGATGTTATCCTTGATAAAATTTCAGATCGGGGTTATGAAAGTCTATCCAAAGAAGAGAAGGAGAAATTATTTAATGCCAGCAAGAAATAGAACCTGGATTCTTGAATTTAAGCAATCAGTTTAGCAATCATGAAGGCAGCGGCCGCAGCAGCCCCACCTACAACTGTAACTCGTAAAGCACCTTTGAACAAAGGTTGGCCAGTAAGTTTACTTTTCACCAGCCCAAATACAATCAGGCAGATGACGGTGATCATGGAAGAATAAATAAGGCCCTGAAAGGCGGTGTCCGTAAAGAAATAAGCACTGAGGGGAATCAGACCTCCAATGATGTAACTAATGCCAATGACGAGCGCACTTTGGTGTGCGCGGTTTTTATCTGGTCGTTCAAGGCCCAATTCAAAACGCATCATAAAATCCACCCATTTCTTGGGATTCTTTGCCATCTCCCGGGCAATTGTCTCTTGTAGTTGTTCACTTACTCCGTATTGGGCAAAAATCTCTTTGGTTTCTTTTATTTCAATTTCATGTTTGTTTTCAATCTCATCATACTCGCGTCTTTCTTCCGATTCGTAATGCTCAATTTCAGTCCTGCCGGCCAGGTATCCTCCCAATCCCATCGCAATTGACCCCGCAGCAATTTCTGCAAGCCCTGCGGTGATCACAATGGAAGTAGAGTCTACGACTCCGCTAAGTCCCGCTGCAAGGGCAAAAGGAACAGTGAGTCCGTCCGACATACCGATGACAAAATCACGGACGATTTGAGGGCTTTCAAAATGTTCTTCCATAGTTTAAAACTTAGAAGGAAAGTTAAAAAGAAACAGTCGAAGTATATCGCTAAAAGGTAAAAACCCAGAAATTCAATTTTCCATCACATTGTTAAAATGTGAAAGCAGTGAATTTAATATGACTCCAGCATTGGTGGAGTACATCACTTCTTTGCTACGTTCATTATAAGAGGATAGGATTTTGTAAAATTTCTCCTCACTGAGGGTGTATCGTTCCATTATTTCCGCCTTTAAGCCAGCGTCATTAACGATGTCAAGGTAAGGCCTGAGCTTTTCATTCTCTGCCATGATCTTTTGCAGCTTTCTTTTTTCTTTTTCAAGCTTGGAGAAATAAGAGAAGTTGACACTTCCGCCAAACCCGATTCCTCCTGTTGGTGCTCCGCCCCCACCTGCTTTTATTGGCATGGCTGCTTTTAAGGTGGGTGACTCAACATGCTTTAGATTGAGGTAGAATTTGCTGTCATTAATCGTTATCTCTTTGAGCAAAGTGGTTGCTTCCCGCATTCGTACAAACAAGGTCTCTTCCTGCGAGGAAACGGGCAAAATTGATTTTGAATAGCCAACAGACGAAAAGATAAGTGTATCGGCTTGAGTAGCTAGAATAGTGAAGATGCCGCTCTCATTGGTAGAGGTTCCGCGGTTTGTGCCTTTAACCTTTACATTCACACCCTGTAGAATGTTGAGCGAGGTTGAGTCAACAACAATTCCGCTAATCAATTTTTGCGAATAACCGATCGTATTGTAAAGTAATAGTAAAAAAAGAAGTTTAAAACATCTCATGGTATGACTATAACGTATAAAACTGAGATGAAGGGATAGTAAGGGTTAAGAAAAATATTATCCCTTGTTAGCCAATTGCCCGCAGGCGGCATCAATATCTTTTCCCCTGCTTTTGCGAATGCGTGTTGTGATGCCATTCCTTTCAAGTAAATCCATATACATGTTCAGAACACCTTCGGGGGCTTGCTTAAATTCACCATCATCGATAGGGTTATATTCAATGAGATTAACTTTCGAGGGAATGATCTTACAAAATTTGAGTAAGGCCCATGCGTGCTCCTCGGTGTCGTTGATACCTTGCCACACCACGTATTCATAGGTAACAATTTTCTTGGTCTTTTTATACCAATAGCGGAGTGCATCACCCAGTTCTTCCAATGAGTTGGTATCATTGATGGGCATAATGGACGATCGGGTTTTATTGATGGCAGCATGAAGGGAAACGGCCAAATTAAACTTGACACCATCATCGGCCATTTTCATGATCATCTTTGCAATGCCTACGGTGGAAACCGTGATCCGTCTTGAAGCCATGTTCAATCCCTTCTGCGAAGTAATCTTTTCAATAGCAGAGATTACGTTGGCATAATTCAACAAAGGTTCACCCATACCCATGAACACAATGTTGGTGAGCGGGCGGCCAAAGAAAAGTTCACTTTGTTCTTTAATAGCCGCTACCTGATCGTAGATCTCATCAGGACTTAAGTTTCGTTGGCGCTTGAGGCGAGCTGTTGCGCAGAACTTGCAAGCAAGGCTGCAGCCTACTTGTGAAGAGACACACGCGGTTATTCTTTTTTCAGTAGGAATTAAAACAGACTCAACGATAAGTCCATCGTACAAGGTCACTGCATTTTTTATGGTTCCATCCGCACTGCGCTGCATGTTATCCACCTTAATGTGGTTGATGACAAAATGTTCTTTCATCATGGTCCGCAGCTCCACCGAGAGATTGGTCATCTGCTCGAAATTTTTAGCAGACTTATTCCAAAGCCATTCATAGACCTGTTGGGCACGAAAAGGTTTCTCTCCATGCTGAGAGAAAAATTCTTTCAGTTCTTCGAGCTTGAGTTTGCGAATGTCGCGCTTTGTGGTTATCCCGTTCTCGGGGAGAGTACTTAATTCACCTTCAACCATCGCACAAAGGTACAGTCTATTTTATTCGTGAAAAACTTCTTATCTCACAGTCCTTCGAAGCATTGTGAATTTTTAGCGTGGAGACATTAAGCTCATCAATGATGAATCGTTGTGTCATGATGCCGGACTTCTTATCGAGCAACAATAATTCCAGGCCATTCACCTGATATTTAAAGCTATTCATGGCGCTGCCTTTCTTACTGCCCTTTGAAAAAATTCCTTCTTCCCCTGTGCCTTTGCTGCCAAATTTGATCAGCTTAGCAACTGCATTTTGTGTAGATCCAAACCCTGTAAGCAATTCTTTTTCTGTATCGCTTTCCTCAAACGGACTTTGCATGCACGTCTTCTCTTCCACCTGCTGCCAGGTACCAACAAGGGATTGGGCTTGAGCTCCACCAAACACTATTACAAGAAATACCAATAAATAATTTTTCATAGTTGTTCACTTTATAGGTTAACGTTATAAAATTACGCTGATTCTGTTTACTAAAATTAAATATTGAAGAGCACCACAAGCATCATGGCAAATAACCGGCCAGATTTCAATGGTTTCCATAAAATTGACTTCTTGAAGCATAATAGGCTTTTGAAAATTCCTTTTATTAGCCGAAATTTTCGCCCTTCAAATTAATTGTATGCAAAAAAGTAACGCTATTGTCATCACTGCGGGCTATTTAACATCCAGCAATGGGAAGACCGCCCACGGCCTTATTCGCGGAACTGACCGTTTTAACATTCTTGCTGTAATTGATCACAAGGAGGCGGGCAAAGATGCTGGTGAAATTTTGGACGGAAAAAAAAGGAACATCCCTGTATACGCCACCCTTGGTGATTTTATAAAGTCATCGAAGGAGAAAGCAAAATATTGTATTATCGGAGTGGCCACTAAAGGGGGGATAATTCCGGAATCACTTCGGGTATTGCTCAAGGAAGCTCTCGAAAATAATTACAGCTTGGTGAATGGTCTTCATGAATATGTTTCAGACACCCCGGAACTTGCCAATCTGGCAAGGGAAAAAGGGTTGGAGATCATTGACGTTCGCAAGCCAAAAAAATTCAAGGACCTTCATTTCTGGTCAGGAGAAATTAAAAGAGTGCATTGTCCTAAGATTGCTGTATTAGGAACTGATTGTTCACTGGGAAAAAGGACAACAACTCGTTTCTTAGCGGAAGCCATGAAGCAGGCTGGCTATCGGGCAGAAATGATTTATACGGGGCAAACCGGCTGGATGCAGGGAGCTAAGTATGGGTTTGTATTCGACAGTACGTTGAATGATTTTATTTCCGGTGAAATGGAATATGCGATTGTCAAATGCTGGGAAGAGGCTAAGCCGGATATCATTTTTATTGAAGGACAATCGGCACTTCGCAATCCAAGCGGCCCTGCCGGCTCGGAGTGGATTGTCTCAGCAGATGCCAACGGGGTTGTATTACAACACAATCCCATGCGGAAGCAATACAAAGACATGGAATTTTATCCCGCCTATATACCCGAGATAAAAGATGAAATTGCATTGATAAAAATTTATGGCGCACCAACGGTGGCATTGACAGTCAATACCCGTGGCATGAATGAAAAAGAGGCTCGTGATTATGCCGTTAAGAAAGAAAAAGAACTTGGTATACCCGTCATTTTACCACTCGAGGATGGCGTCTCAAGGTTGGTGGCCATCTTCAAAGATATGATTGACAAATCGATTGCTCAGGTATAACTCCATTATGAACCAATATCCAATGACCAAAATAAAAAACATTAAAGTTTGGAGTGCTGATTTAGGAAATACAAAACCGTATACGATCGCTTTCAAAACTATTGACGAAGTGCTCAATGCATTCGTTGAAATCACCCTCGACAATGGAGTAGTAGGTATTGGCGCTGCAAATCCCAGCGAATATGTAACGGGTGAATACCTCGGACAAACACTGGAGACACTTAAGGAGAAGAATATTGAGTTTCTCATTGGCCGTGACATCCGTGAGATTCATCAATTGACGTTTGAAATTTGGCAGAAATTTCCAACGACACCCGCGGCTGTTGCGGCTGTTGATATTGCTTTGCACGATGCCTTTACAAAACACCTGGGTATTCCTTTGGTGAAATACCTTGGACAGAAAATTAAGTCAATGCCTACCTCCAATACGATTGGAATTAAGAATGTGGAGGAGACACTCAAAGAAGCTGCGGAGTATGGCAAGAATGGATTTAAAGTGCTGAAGGTAAAATTGGGTAAGGATCTTAATGAGGATATTGAGCGGATTGTGAAGCTTCGAGAGAAATTTGGTAAGCAATTCGTGATCCGGATTGATGCCAATCAGGGTTACACCATTGAGCAGACGATTGAATTTTACAATAAGACAAAATCTCTTGATGTGGAATTGATTGAACAACCGCTTCCGGCAAAGAAAATAGCGGACCTTAAAAAGTTGCCCGATGAAGTGAGAGCAATATTGGCAGCAGACGAATCATTGCTATCGGCAAAAGATGCATTGGAATTGATAAAGCCACCCCGTGCAGCAGGAATATTTAATATTAAGTTGATGAAGTGTGGAGGTATTAGTCAGGGCTTAAAAATTGCAAGCATTGGATTGACCGAAGGAATAGATCTTTTCTGGGGATGTAATGATGAAAGCATCGTGAGCATCACCGCAGCCTTACATACAGCGTTTGCATGTTCAAATACAAAATATATTGATCTTGATGGAAGTCTGGATTTGGCAAGAGATGTTGTCAAAGGAGGCTTTATTCTGAAGGATGGAATTATGTCCTGTTCTGATAAGCCCGGATTAGGCGTGGAGCGCATTTAAAGTCAAGAGGCTTTTCAAAAGCTCTTCGATAGAAGAATAGGAAGTAGTCTGATTTTGCTTTTCAAGCTGCCAGATTATTTTTTTCTCCGCAGAAAGAATCTGAATAGAGATTGGTGCCGATGTTTCTATTTCATAACCTGATCTTTCCAGCGCATTTTTTGTCCAGAGAAATTCAAAGCCTTCACCATGTAGTTGAATTGAAATACCGCGATGAGATTCATGATCAACTTTGCCGGTTTTCAAATCAAAGCCCTTGAATTGAAAGATATTGTCCAATGATCCGTTCAGCACCAGATCTTCCGGTATGCCGGTGTGGATTGCTTTATCTGAAGTAGCAAGCCAAAGTAGGTCGGCTGTCTGAAGTGCAAGATCAAGTTCGTGAGTAGCGATCAAGATTGCTTTTTGTGTTGTTCTGGAAAGTCTTCGGAGAATATTCATGATCTCCACCCGATTATTCAGATCGAGATGGGCGGTAGGTTCATCCAATAGAAGAATGGGTGTTTCCTGAGCGAGCGCTCGTGCAATCATGACCATTTGCATTTGCCCGTCACTCAATTCATATAATTTTTTGTTCTCAAGATAATTGATGTGAACGAGTGTTATGGCTCGGTTAATTATATTCTTGTCTTCTTCGCTTAGCTGGATACGCCAATCAAGATAGGGATAGCGTCCGAAGGCAACTAAGTCGTACACCGACATATTCAAGCTCGAAATCCTGTCGGTCAATACAATGGCAACATCAGCTTTATCAGGTATAGAGATTTCTCCCCCCAACGGCTTCTGTAACCCTGCCAGTGTTCGGATGAGTGTAGACTTGCCAACTCCATTAGATCCCATGAAGCAAACCAATTCACCCGCAAAAAGTGAGAGGTTAAGATTTTCAAAAAGGATATTTGGTTGCTCTCTATTTTTATAGCCTAGGGTTAGTCTTTGGGTTTTAAGAAGGCATTCTTCCCTTGAGTTGACTTCCATTTCCATCAGTTGTCAGATTTAGAATTTCGGCTTCTTATCACAACCCAAATTACCACTGGAGCACCAATTAAAGAGGTAATCGCATTTAACGGAAGAGACTGAGTTCTGCCAGCCAACTGTGACAGTATATCGCAAAGTAAAATCAGTGAAGCTCCGCTCATCATGACGGCTGGTAATAGAATTTTGTGATTGCTTGTACTAAGGATGATTCTGACAAGATGAGGAACCGCCAGTCCGACAAAAGCAATTGGACCACAAAAAGCAGTGACTGCACCAGACATGAGGCTGGTAGAAAGTACAATTAAAAATCGCGACCGCTGAATCTTTATACCAAGGCTTTGTGCATAATTTTCACCAAGGAGGAGAGCGTTTAATGACTTCATAGAGCCAAGGGTAATGCCTGTTCCTATGATAATGATCAATGCGAGTACTTTGATTTCTCCCCACCCTGTTCCTCCTACGCTACCCATCGTCCAGATGATAAAAGCTTGAAGATCATCGGCTGTACTCAAAAACTGTAGCGTCATCACTATTGAAGATGTAGTCGCGCCAATCATTAATCCTATGATTAGCAATGATACATTATCCTTTACCTTTTGAGCTGCCGCAATAACAAGAGCAAATACCAATCCGCTTCCAAGGCTGGCTGCCAGGGCAATAGCCCATGGGCTTGTACTTATTTGGGTTAAAAAGCTAGTTCCCCAGGTTCCTGCCAGGATAAGAATGGCCACCAATAGACTCGCACCCGAGCTAAGGCCCAGCACATCTGGTCCAGCTAATGGATTTCGGAAAAGGGTTTGCATCATCAATCCGCTTGAGGCCAATGCCATTCCAGCAAGAATGCAGGTCAACGTTTTAGGTAAGCGAAATTCCCATATGATATCTGACCACATTGAGTCGTTGTCTCCAAAAAGAGCGGTTAGTATTTCTGTGATTGGAATTTCCAGACTTCCTACTGAAATACTCGCCCAAGCCAAAACCAACAACAGTGCACTCAGAAGCAGGAGTACTTTGGTAGCCGAGGAAACAAGGTTCATTTTCATTTGTGAGCTGAAAAGTAAGAGCTTTTATTCTGGAAGGTGATTCTGTTTAAAATAAAAATAGCATTTGGTATGTAATTCCTTGACAATCAAGCCCCCAATCAAAGACACAATCAAAACTGTAAAGCCTGGGGCTTTTTTTTTAAACCCACGTTTGGTAACTATATAACTGTTCCTATCTTTGCAGTCCTTTTTGCGGTACAAAACCCGCAAAATGATTTAAAAACAAGCAAAAAGGTTTCAATCATGCCTGGAATAATCGGAAGAAAGATAGGAATGACCAGCGTATTCGGCTCAGATGGGGTGAATATTGCAGTTACCGTCATTGAGGCAGGGCCTTGCATCGTCACTCAGGTGAAAAGCGCTGATACGAAAGACGGATACAAGGCTTTACAATTGTCATTTGGCGAACGGAAGGAAAAGAATACTCCTAACGCAATGAAGGGCCATTTCAAAAAGGCGAATACAACGCCAAAGAAGAACGTCATTGAATTCAGAGATTTCGAAGCTGAGTTTGATTCGATGGCTGAGTTAGGCAAAGAGATTCGGGTACAAGATATTTTCGTTGAAGGCGATTTTATTGATGCAATTGGTACTTCAAAAGGAAAAGGATTTCAAGGTGTGGTGAAGCGTTATGGCTTTGCCGGTGTCGGTGGCCAGACTCACGGTCAGCACAATCGTCTTCGGGCTCCTGGTTCTATGGGTAATGCTTCCTTCGCTTCCCGTGTTATCAAAGGCAAGCGTCTTCCCGGCCGTATGGGGGGAGATAGGGTTAAGACACTCAACCTGAAAGTGATCAAGATCATGCCTGAGCAAAATTTGATTTTATTAAGTGGTTCCGTCCCCGGAGCTAAGAACTCAACTATAATTCTTCATAAGTAATGGATATCTCAGTTGTAAAATATAGTGGTGAGAATACCGGCCGCAAGATAAACCTCTCCGCAGAGGTTTTCGGCATTGAGCCCAATGACCACGCGATCTGGCTGGATGTAAAAAGTTACCTCGCCAACCAGCGTCAGGGTACCAGCAAATCCAAGCAGCGCAATGAAATATCCGGATCTTCTAAAAAGATCAAGAAACAAAAAGGTACAGGTGGAGCTCGTGCAGGTAACATCAAGAGCCCTCTGTTCAAAGGTGGTGGACGTGTTTTTGGACCTCAGCCCCGTGACTACTCTTTTAAGTTGAACAAAAAAGTTAAAGATCTGGCTAGAAAATCAGCCCTGACTTATAAAGCAAAAGATAACTCCATAGCGATCCTTGAGGATTTCAATTTCGAAGCCCCAAAGACTAAGCAGTATGTAAGCTTGCTGAATGCTCTTTCGCTAAAAGATAAAAAGACACTCCTCGTGTTGCCGGATAACAAGAAGAACGTAGTGCTGTCTGGCAGAAACGTACCCAATGCTAAAATCATTACGGCAGGGCAAATCAATACCTACGATTTGATGAATGCCGAGCAATTGATTCTGGTGGAGAGTGCCATTAGTGTAATTGATACTATTCTAAATAAACAGTAAGCCACATGAGTATTTTAAAAAGACCCCTGGTTACTGAGAAAGTCTCTGCTCTAAACGAAAAGGGTAAGTATGGATTTGTTGTTGATACAGATGCCAACAAAGTGGAGATTAAGAATGCAGTGGAGAAAATGTATAATGTGAATGTTGTGAGCGTGAACACGATGAACATCATGGGCAAGCGCAAAGTAAGATTTACAAAAGCTGGCACCCTGGAAGGTCGCAAGCCACATATTAAGAAGGCCATCGTAACGCTGGCCGAAGGTGAAGTAATTGATTTTTATAGCAACGTATAACTACTGAACAATGGCGTTGAAGAAACTTAGGCCGATCACAGCTGGAACAAGACATAGACTCTCCCCTGGATTCGATGACATCACAGAATCTAAACCAGAGAAATCGTTGCTCACGTCTACTCTGAAGAAGACCGGTGGTCGTAACAATCAGGGAAGAATGACCATGCGCTACATTGGCGGTGGTCATAAGCAAAAGCTTAGAGACATTGATTTCAAAAGAGATCGTTTCGGCATACCCGCAACGGTAAAATCCATTGAGTATGACCCTACACGTACGGCACGTGTTGCGAAATTGTACTACGTAGATGGTCACAAATCTTATATTCTTGCCCCTAATGGGTTGAAGGTTGGACAGATTGTAAACTCGGGAGAAAATGTAGCTCCTGAAGTAGGCAATGCTCTTCCCTTATCAAAAATTCCTTTGGGTACTATTATTCATAATGTAGAGCTTAAGCCCGGTAAGGGAGCTTCGGTTGCTCGCAGTGCCGGAGTTTTTGTTCAGCTTCTTGCCCGTGAAGGAGCCTATGCAACGCTAAAAATGCCATCTGGCGAAATGCGCAGTGTTTTATCTAACTGCATGGCTACCGTAGGTACAGTTTCCAACTCCGACCACATGAATGAAAGTGTTGGAAAAGCAGGAAGAAGCCGCTGGAGAGGTGTTCGTCCGCGCACAAGGCCGGTAGCGATGAACCCGGTCGATCACCCGATGGGTGGTGGCGAAGGTCGCGCTTCAGGAGGTCATCCAAGATCAAGAAATGGATTGCTCGCTAAAGGAAAGAAGACAAGGCACCCTAAGAAATATTCAGATCGTTTAATCATTGTAAGGAGGAAGAAATAATGGGAAGGTCAATAAAAAAAGGTCCATACCTCGATGCCCGGTTGGCTAACAAAGTCACCGTAATGGAGCAGTCAGGTAAAAAATCAGTGATCAAAACCTGGTCAAGAAGATCGACCATTACTCCGGACCTGGTCGGGTTTACCTTTGCGGTACACAATGGAAATAAGTTTATTCCAGTTTATGTTACCGAAAACATGGTAGGTCATAAGTTGGGTGAATTTGCACCAACCCGTGTGTTCAAAGGGCACTCCGGTAATAATAAAGTAGAAGCTAGAAGCTAATAATAGGCATAGGTCTTTATGGAAACGGTAGAAAAGAAAACAAAGAGATCGGTAGTAAAGAGAGCTAAACTTGAGGCGATCAAGGAGGCTGCCAAAAAAGGCCCTGCTACAGCATACCTGAAAAATGTTCCCACCTCTCCCCGCAAGATGAGATTGGTAGCGGACCTGATCAGAGGTCAGCGTGTAAGTCACGCGCTGAATATCCTCAAGTATGAGGCGATGCATCCCGCAGCTAAGTTGGAGAAACTGCTACTCTCAGCTGTTTCTAATTGGGAAGCCAAGAACACAGAAGTGAAATTGGAAGAGGCTAACCTTTTCATCAAAGATATTTTTGTTGACGGTGGTCGGATGCTTAAGCGATTAAGACCAGCACCTCAAGGTAGAGCTCACCGGGTGAGAAAGAGATCTAACCATGTCACACTGGTAGTTGACACTATGCCGGCAGAAGAAAAGAAAAACAAGAAGAAAGCAGTTAAAGAAACGAACGAATAATGGGACAGAAAATTAATCCTGTAGGATTCAGATTAGGAATCGTCCGCGGTTGGGATTCCAGTTGGTTCGGTGGTAATAATTTTGCCGACAAATTGGTAGAAGACCATAAGATCAGAAAATACGTGGACGCCCGTATTCAAAAAGGTGGCATTGCGAAAGTAGTGATCGAGCGCACATTGAAGCGCGTTACCCTGACTATTCATACGGCACGTCCGGGAGTAGTTATCGGTAAAGGAGGCACAGAGGTTGATAAAATTAAAGAAGAGTTAAAGAAGCTAACGGGCAAAGATGTTCAAATTAACATCTTTGAAATAAAGCGTCCTGAGTTGGATGCGAAGTTGGTAGGCGAATCAATTGCTCAACAGTTAGAAGCAAGGATTTCTTATCGTAGAGCAATGAAGCAAGCCATTGCTTCCGCAATGAGGGTCGGGGCAGAAGGAATTAAAGTGAAAGTTTCTGGTCGTTTGGCAGGAGCTGATATGGCCCGTGCCGAACAGTATAAAGAAGGACGGATTCCTCTTCATACACTCCGCGCTGATATTGATTATGCAATCTCTGAAGCTCAAACAGTCTATGGTAAGATTGGAATCAAAGTATGGGTTTTCAAAGGAGAGATTTTTGGAAAGCGTGACTTATCGCCAAACATAGGCATGGTGAGCAATGCAGCAGGAGAAAATAAAGGAGGAGCTCCAGGTGCTGGCGATAGAAGAGGCGGCCCACGTGGAGAGAGAAATGAAAGAGGTGGTGACCGTGGTGGGGATAGAAGAGGTGCTGGAGATCGCGGTGGCGATAGAGGAGGCAGTCGCCCAGGTGGTGGTGCCGGACGAGGTGGAAAAAGATAATTAGGTAAGAAAGACGCATAGCAAAGTAGAATAAACATGTTACAGCCTAAGAGGACCAAGTTTAGAAAAATGCAGAAAGGCCGTGTGAAGGGATTGGCGACAAGAGGCCATTCTATCGCATTTGGATCTTTTGCACTAAAATCGATGGAAGCAGGATGGATTACTGCAAGACAGTTAGAAGCTGCCCGTGTGGCTGTAACCCGTGCTATGAAACGTGAAGGTCAGGTATGGATACGCATTTTCCCGGATAAACCGATTACCCGCAAGCCTGCTGAAGTAAGGATGGGTAAAGGAAAAGGAGCACCTGAATATTGGGTAGCAGTAGTGAAGCCTGGAACTATTTTATTTGAAGCCGGTGGAGTAAACATCGCGACAGCCAAAGAGGCGTTGGCCTTAGCGGAAGGTAAACTTCCCTTAAAGATGAAATTTACGATCAGAAGAGACTACGTTGAATAAGGTATCAATATGAAAAACGCAGAAATTAAGGGACTGAGCTTGGTTGAGCTCAATGAGAAAATCGGAAGCGAACAAGAAGCGCTTCGCAAGATGAGGTTCGCCCACCAGATTTCGGCTATCGAAAATCCAATGAAGATTAACGAGACCCGCAAACTTATCGCCCGATTAAAAACGGAATTAACGGCAAAAGCACTTCAAAAGTAATTGATCATGGAAGAAAGGAATCTTAGGAAAGAAAGGGTAGGCAAAGTCGTCAGCAATAAAATGACAAAAAGCTGCACAATTGCTATCGAACGCAAAGTGAAGCATCCGATCTATGGAAAATTCATGAAGAAGACTACCAAGCTGATGGCACATGATGAGCAGAATGCTGCCGGCATTGGAGACACCGTGCGGATCATGGAAACCCGTCCGTTGAGTAAGAATAAGAGATGGAGATTGGTTGAAATTATTGAAAAAGCGAAGTAATCATGATACAGAACGAAAGCAGACTTATCGTTGCAGACAATAGCGGAGCTAAAGAAGTGCTGGTGGTGCATGTACTTGGCGGCACACACAGACGTTACGCCAGTGTTGGAGATACCATTGTGGTTACTATTAAGTCAGCGATACCCACCAGCCAGGTTAAGAAGGGAACAGTATCCAAGGCAGTGGTAGTGCGTACAAAGAAGGAAATCAGAAGAAAAGACGGATCATATATCCGTTTTGAAGATAACGCTGCTGTTCTATTGAACGCTCAAAATGAGCCAAGAGGTACCCGCATTTTCGGTCCCGTGGCACGTGAGCTTCGCGAAAAGCAGTTCATGAAAATTGTTTCATTGGCCCCAGAAGTATTATAAGATGGAAAGGAAGTACAACAAACAACCCAAGCTCCATATCCGCAAAGGGGATACGGTAAAGGTAATCGCTGGCGAGGATAAGGATAAGACTGGCAAAGTTTTAGAAATCCTTGTTGAGAAGAACAGAGCTATTGTAGAAGGAAGAAACATGGTGACAAAACACCAGAAACCTTCTGCTGGAAAGCCCGAAGGCGGCATTAAGAAAATGGAAGGAACAATTCACATCAGTAACCTGATGCTTATTGATCCAGCAAGTGGCAAGGCCACCAGAACAGGAAGAAAGCTTAACGAAAAAGGAAAGCTTCAGAGATATTCTAAGAAGACAGGAGAACTTATTAAGTAACGGCAATGCCTAGATTAAAAGACAAATACTTAGCGGAAATCGTACCGGCTCTGAAGCAGAAGTTTCAGTACAAGTCGGTAATGCAAGTACCTAAAATTGAAAAAATTTGCATCAATAAAGGTATTGGTGCCGCTGTCGCTGATAAAAAAATGATTGATGTTGGTCTGGAAGAGATCACGACCATTTCAGGACAGAAAGCTGTGCCTACAAAATCCAAAAAGGCAATTTCCAATTTCAAACTGAGAGAGGACATGCCTATCGGTGTGAAAGTTACCCTTCGCGGAGATCGCATGTATGAATTTTTGGACAGGCTTGTAAGTGTTGCCTTACCTAGAGTTCGTGACTTTAAAGGAGTAAGCGACAAAGGATTTGATGGCCGTGGCAATTATACATTGGGCATAAAGGAGCAGATCATTTTCCCTGAGATATCTATTGACAAGGTTTCGAAAATCAATGGAATGGATATCACCTTGGTGACATCCGCAGGTACAGATGAAGAGAGCTACGAATTACTCAAAGCATTAGGTATGCCTTTTGTAACAAAAAATTAACGGATATCCATGGCAAAATTATCGATCATCGCAAGGGACAATAAGAAGTTGAAGCTGGTGGAGCGCTATAAGGTGAAGCGTGAGGCTTTGAAAAAGGCGGGAGATTGGGCCGGGTTGGATAAGCTGCCGCGCAGTTCATCTGCCGTCCGGATTAAGAACCGTTGCAAGCTTACCGGGAGACCAAGAGGTTATATGGGGAAATTTGGGCTATGCAGGAACCAGTTTCGCCAGATGGCTTCAGATGGAAAAATCCCCGGTGTGACCAAGGCAAGCTGGTAAAAACAGGATCTGGGAGGGGTTTTATTAACTTCCGGGTTTATTTGAATAAAGGAAAGGATTCAATAACTTTGCAGCCCCGTTTTAAAAGCGGGTTTGCTTTTTAATTATAATGAAAACGACTGATCCAATTGCAGACTACTTAACCCGGTTGAGAAACGCTATCAAGGCGCGTCACCGTGTTGTCGATGTTCCCGCCTCTAACTTGAAAAAGGAGGTAACAAAGGTTTTATTCGATAAGGGGTACATCCTTAACTACAAGTTTGAGGATACAAGCAATAAACAAGGCAATATCAAGATCGCGTTAAAGTATAATCCGGAGACAAAAGAGTCTGCTATTACTAAGCTGGCCCGGATAAGCTCTCCAGGATTGCGTCAATACAAACCAGCCGATGAGCTGCCTAAGGTATTGAACGGATTAGGCATCGCCATTCTTTCTACTTCTAAAGGTGTGATCACAGATAAGGAAGCAAAAGCGTTGAATGTAGGTGGTGAAGTTTTATGTTATATCTATTAATTCAACAAACATGTCACGTATAGGCAGACTTCCCATAGCAATTCCAAAAGGTGTAACCTGCACTTTCTCTGAAAGCAATCATAAGGTAAGTGTAAAAGGCCCCAAAGGCGAGTTGCATCAGGTACTTGATCCTGATTTCAAAATCAATCAGGAAAATGGTGAAGTAGTAGTGCTTCGCCCCACAGAACAGAAGCGACATAAAGCAATGCATGGTCTTTACAGAGCGCTGATTGCGAATATGGTGACGGGTGTTAGCAATGGCTATAAGGAGCAATTGGAATTAGTCGGTGTGGGTTATAAAGTGACGGCACAGTCTAATGTTTTAGAATTGAGTTTGGGATATTCTCATAGCATTTTTCTGGCCATTCCTTCAGAATTGAAAGTTCAGGCCATTACAGAAAAAGGTTCTAACCCAACGATTATTCTGGAAGGCATCGATAAACAACTTATCGGGCAGATCGCAGCCAAGATTAAGTCCTTGCGCAAGGTTGAACCTTACAAAGGAAAGGGTATTCGTTACACAGGTGAATTTGTTCGTAGAAAAGCGGGTAAGGCAGCTGCTAAATAATTTAAGATCATGACGAACGTAAAAACAGAACGCAGAAGCAGAATAAAGATGGGTGTACGCAAGAGGCTCGAAGGAACCTCAGACCGTCCAAGACTATCAGTTTTCCGCAGCAATAAAGTGATTTACGCTCAGGTAATAGATGACTCAAAAGGTCACACGATTGCCTCAGCTTCTTCAGTTGACCTGGATAAGAAAGGTGGCGTGAAGATCGAGATCTCTAAGGCCGTTGGGAAGAAAGTAGCCGAGAAGGCATTGGCTTCCGGAGTGAGCAGCATTGTATTTGACCGTAATGGTTATTTATATCATGGTAACATCAAAGCTTTGGCCGAAGGAGCCAGAGAAGGCGGTTTAAAATTTTAAAAACGCATGACACAAAGTAACGTCAGTACAGTAAAGGCAAGCGAGATTGATCTCAAGGAGAAAGTGGTTGCCATTCAGCGTGTAGCTAAAGTGGTAAAAGGTGGAAGAAGATTCAGCTTTGCAGCCATTGTTGTCGTGGGAGATGGAAATGGCGTGGTAGGCTACGGACTTGGCAAAGCCAATGAAGTGACCGATGCAATTACAAAAGGAATTGACGATGCCAAGAAGCATTTGGTTAAGGTTCCTATCATTAAAGGAACAGTGCCTCATGAATCCATTGGTAAGTTTGGCGGTGGCCTGGTTTTATTGAAGCCTGCCTCCGATGGAACAGGAGTAATTGCAGGTGGTGCTATGCGCGCTGTGCTGGAAAGTGCGGGCGTTCATAACGTGCTAGCGAAATCAAAAGGATCTTCCAACCCACACAATGTGGTGAAAGCTACTTTTAAAGCATTGACTAATATGCGTGATGCGCAGTCCATTGCTAGAAACAGAGGAATTTCATTGTCTAAAGTTTTCAACGGTTAAGCGTTATGGCAAAAGTTAGAATTACCCAGACTCGTAGCATGATCAAGAGGCCCGAAACTCAGCAGAGAACAATTCAATCGCTGGGATTGGGTAAAGTGCATAGATCGGTAGAGGTAGAATATACACCTCAGATTCAGGGAATGGTAAAAAAAGTTAATCATTTGGTGAGCGTAAAAGCCTTATAACATGAAGTTGCACGAATTGAAACCCGCAGAGGGGGCTACAAAAAATAATAAGCGGTTGGGCAGAGGTCAGGGATCCGGTGGAAGCACTGCAGGTCGTGGACACAAAGGAGCTCAATCACGTTCCGGCTATCATAAGAAGATTGGTTTTGAAGGAGGCCAGATGCCTTTGCAAAGACGTGTTCCTAAGTTTGGCTTTAAGAATAACAATAAGATCTATTTCAAGGCGATCAATCTGGATGCGCTCGAGGAACTGGCAAAGAAGACTAATGCCTCAGCCTTAAGCATTAAGCTGATGATCGATAATGGTATTGTCGGTAAGAATGACCGAGTAAAAATATTAGGTAGAGGTGAGTTGAAGGCGAAAGTGAGCGTAGAAGCTCATTCTTTTTCGGTAACCGCTACAAAGGCTATTGAAACTGCTGGAGGAACAGCTACTAAAGTTTAGAAATGAAGAGGTTCTTCACCACGATAAAGAATATTTTTTCTATTGATGACCTGCGCATCAGGATTCTCAATACAATCGGCTTTCTGATCATTTTCAGATTAGGATCGCATATTGTATTGCCAGGAGTTGACTCCACTAAATTGGTGAGCACTTCGGGAGGTATTTTTGATCTTATGAATACATTCTTAGGAGGTTCGTTTAGTCGTGCTTCCATTTTTGCATTGGGTATCATGCCCTATATCTCTGCCTCCATCGTGGTGCAATTGTTGACCGTAGCCGTTCCTAAGTTTTCTAAGATGCAGAAAGAGGGAGACAGCGGGCGAAAAAAATTAAATCAATTTACACGTGTACTGACCATCTTGATTACAGCAGCTCAGTCTTACGCGTACCTTAACTCAACTATTCTTGTAACGCCCGATGCAGTTTACTATCCGGGATTATTCTTCACCGTTTCTTCTATCATGATTTTGGTAGCCGGCACCATGTTCTGTATGTGGTTGGGTGAAAGAATCACGGATAAAGGAATTGGAAACGGTATTAGCATGCTGATTATGATTGGCATTGTATCTCGTTTCCCGGCAGCCATCTATCAGGAGATTGATGCGAAGGGAATGGGAGGATTGCTTTTGTTCATTCTTGAGGCGCTTGCCTTGTTCTTCGTGGTGGTTGGTGTTATCGCATTGACACAAGCCACAAGAAGAATTCCTGTGCAGTATGCCAAGCAGGTGGTAGGAAATAAACTTTATGGTGGAAAGCGCGATTTCATCCCCTTGAAATTGAACTCTGCCGGTGTTATGCCAATCATTTTTGCTCAGGCATTGATGTTCATACCACCGTTGATGGCGGGTTTATGGAGAGATAGTGACATCGGTGCCTATGTAGGCTCAACATTCGCTGACTTTACTTCATGGCAGTATAACTTATTGTTTGCCTCTCTCATTCTGATATTTACGTTCTTCTATACAGCGATCACCGTGCCGTCAAATGACATCGCGGACAACCTGAAAAGAAATGGTGGTTTTGTTCCAGGTATAAAACCCGGGAAGCAAACTGCTGAATTCATAGACAGCATTTTATCAAAGATTACTTTACCGGGAGCCATCTTCTTGGCTATCGTAGCAATTCTTCCTGCATTTGCAGTGAAGGCAGGCATCACTCAAAATTTTGCCCAATTCTACGGTGGTACTTCACTTTTGATTTTGGTGGGAGTTGTGCTTGACACACTTCAACAAATTGAAAGTTACTTGCTGATGAGGCATTATGAAGGGATGATGAAATCAGGGAGAGTGAAAGGACGTTCTCAATTTGCTGCGGCTTAGATTTTTAAATGGTTCATTTAAAGACGGCAGAAGATATACAGATCATTAAAGAAAGCGCCCAAATTTTAGGAAAGGCGCATGGGGAAGTAGCCAAACGGGTAAAGCCGGGAGTGAAAACCAGTGAACTGAATAGAATTGCTGAGGAATTTATAAAGGACCATAGAGGAATACCTTCCTTCAAAAACTACAACGGTAGTTTTCCAGCGGCTCTGTGTATATCGGTCAATGAGGTCGTAGTACATGGGTTTCCGGGGGCTTACGAGCTGAAGGGAACAGACATCATTTCCGTGGATTGCGGAGTGCTGTTTAAAGGGTTTCATAGTGACTCAGCCTATACTTATCCCCTGGAAGGTGTAAGTAATGAAGTGCTGAACTTGCTAAACCGGACCTACGATTCGTTGTATGTTGGGATAGAGCAGGCAAAGGCAGGGAATAGAATTGGAGATGTTGGTTTTGCTATTCAAAGCCATGTCGAACAGTTCGGTTACGGAGTGGTGAGAGAGCTAGTAGGGCATGGTGTGGGAAGAAGCCTTCATGAAGATCCTGAAGTTCCTAATTATGGGAAACGAGGGAAGGGAGTGAAGATAGTTCCGGGAATGGTCTTCGCGATTGAGCCGATGATCAACATGGGAACAAAGAATGTAGTGCAGGAAAGAGATGGATGGACGATCCGGACGAAAGACAAGAAGCCGTCAGCTCATTTTGAGCACATGGTGGCAATTTTTGAGGATAGGACAGAGATTTTGACAACACATGAGTACATCGAAAAAAATTATTCGTATCAGTGGCGAAACAAAAATCGATAGAGCAGGATGGAACTATTCAGGAAGCATTGTCCAACGCAATGTTTCGGGTTCAGCTGGAGAACGGGCATGAAGTGTTGGCGCATATTTCAGGTAAAATGAGGATGAATTATATCCGCATTCTGCCAGGAGATAAAGTTAGGTTAGAAATGTCGCCTTATGATTTAACAAAGGGCAGGATAACATTTAGATATAAGTGATATGAAAGTAAGAGCATCCATAAAGAAACGCAGTGCCGATTGCAAAATCATCAGGCGCAAGGGCAAGCTGTATGTGATCAACAAAAAGAACCCTCGGTATAAACAAAGACAAGGATAATTATGGCACGTATTGCTGGTGTAGATATTCCCGATAACAAGAGAGGCGAAATTAGCCTTACTTATATTTTCGGTATTGGTCGCAGGACTGCTCAGTACATTCTTACCCACTCCAATGTGAGTTGGGATAAGAAGGTGAAGGATTGGAATGATGAAGAATCAAATGCCATTCGTAACATCATCTCTGAGAAATTCAAGATTGAAGGTGCATTGAAATCTGAAGTTCAGCTTAGTGTGAAGCGACTAATGGATATCGGCTGTTATCGCGGTCAGCGCCATCGCAGAGGATTACCGGTGCGGGGTCAGCATACCAAGAACAACGCCCGTACCCGTAAAGGAAAGCGTAAGACAGTAGCCAACAAGAAAAAGGCAACGAAAGGTTAATTAACGAACTGAATACTATTTGATATGGCAGCTCCAGTTGAAAAAAAGAAGGATAAAAGTAAAAAGCGTGTAGTGAACGTTGAGGCTATCGGCCACGTGCATATTCAAGCTACTTTTAATAACATTATCATCTCCATGACCAACACAACTGGCCAGGTAATTTCCTGGGCATCGGCTGGAAAAATGGGATTCAAAGGATCAAAGAAAAACACTCCCTATGCAGCCCTTATGGCAGCGCAAGAGTGTGCTTCTAAGGCTTTCGAATTGGGTGTTCGTAAAGTGGAAGTTTTTGTAAAAGGTCCTGGCGCTGGGCGTGAATCAGCGATCAGAACAATTCAGGCGGCAGGCATTGAGGTTACCACCATTAAGGATATGACCCCGATGCCGCATAATGGATGCCGTCCTCCAAAGAAAAGAAGAGTTTAATTCATAACGAGTTTACAGCGAAGTCATGGCAAGATACACAGGTCCCAAAGTTAGAATTTCCAGAAGGTTCAATGAGCCTATCATGGGAGATAACAAGGCATTGCAGAAGAAGAACTATGCTCCCGGAATGCATGGAAAAGGTAAGAAACGCAAGCAGTCTGAATATGCGATCCAGTTAGCGGAGAAGCAGAAGGCCAAATACATCTATGGTGTATTGGAAAGACAGTTTGCACACACCTTTGACAAGGCTACCCGTAAGAAGGGCGTTACTGGAGAAGTGTTATTGCAAATGCTGGAATCGCGTTTAGACAATACTGTCTATCGTTTGGGCATTGCGACCACGCGCAGAGGTGCACGCCAGTTGGTAGGTCACAAGCACATTCTTGTCAATGGTGATGTTGTTAATATTCCTTCTTACGCATTGAAACCCGGAGACACCGTGGAAGTGAGAGAGAAATCTAAATCACTTGAAACGATTACAAATAGTTTGTCGATTCAGTCGGCAAAAAAATACAATTGGTTGGAGTGGGACGGTCATGGCATGGTAGGAAAATTAATGAATCTTCCCTCCCGTCAGGATATTCCTGAGAACATCAATGAGCAGTTGATTGTCGAATTGTACTCCAAGTAATTCTTAACCCTTTAAATTAAAATTGCTTATGTCAATATTAGCATTTCAAATGCCGGAGAAAGTTGTAATGGAAAAGTCGGACGATTTCCACGGTCTTTTCACGTTCAAGCCTTTGGAGAAAGGATACGGTGTTACCATTGGTAATGCCTTAAGAAGAATCCTTCTCTCATCGTTGGAAGGATATGCAATCACAGGAATTAAGATCCCTGGCGTATTGCATGAATTTTCTACGATCGAGGGAGTTGTAGAAGATGTTGCAGAAATTATCCTCAACCTGAAGCAAGTGCGCTTGAGAAAGGTTGCCGATAACTTTGAGACTAAAGTGACGGTCAACATTAAGAAACAGAAGCAGTTCAAAGCGGGAGACATTGCCAAGGTTACGAATGCCTTTGAAATTCTTAATCCTGAGCATGTTATCTGCAATCTGGACGAAGCTTCTCATTTCGAAATTGAATTGACCATTGAAAAAGGAAGAGGTTATTTGCCTGCAGAGGAGAATAAGCCTACCGAGCAGGTTTTTGGATTCATTCCAATTGATGCAATTTTCACTCCGGTGAAAAATGTGAAGTACAGCGTGGAGAATACTCGCGTTGAGCAAAAGACTGACTACGAAAAATTGCTGGTTGATATCGAAACGGATGGTTCAATTCATCCTGAAAAAGCATTAGAAGGCGCAGCGCATATTCTGATCCAACATTTCCGCTTGTTCTCTGATAAGTCAATCGAATTAGAGACCGGAAAAGACAGTGAAATAGAGCAAGTAGATGAGGAAATGCTTCATATGCGCAAGCTGTTGAAGACCGGGCTTCATGATCTTGATTTATCAGTTCGTGCCTACAATTGCTTGAAAGCAGCCGATGTTAAAACATTAGGCGAGCTTGTTCAATTGGAGATTTCTGACATGATGAAGTTCAGAAACTTTGGAAAAAAATCACTTGCTGAATTAGAACAATTAGTAGCCGAGAAGAACCTTACTTTTGGAATGGATCTCGCAAAATATAAACTGGAAGAAGACTAATGAGACACGGAAAGAAAAATAATCATCTGGGCCGTCAGACGCCCCATCGTAAAGCGATGCTTTCCAATATGGCTTCCTCGTTGATTCTGAACAAAAGGATCACAACGACAGTTGCCAAAGCGAAGGCGTTGAGAAAATATGTTGAACCCTTGCTCACGAAGGCAAAGACAGATTCAACTCACTCACGCAGAACGGTGTTCTCCTATCTTCAGAATAAGGACTCTGTGCAAGCGTTGTTTGGTGAAGTAGCAGGACGTATTACGGAGCGTGCCGGTGGATATACTCGCATTATTAAGTTCGGGGATGTTCGTCTTGGAGATAATGCTGAGATGTGCCTGATGGAGTTGGTTGATTTTAATGACCTCTATAAAAAAGATGGAGCTGAGAAGAAAGCGAAGACCCGTAGAGGGAAGAGGGTAGCTAAAAAGGGCGAAGGGACAGAGGCTGAAACATCGGCAGAAACCCCTGTAGCAAGCAAAGAAAAGCCAAAGAAGGCAGCAAAAAAGACCTCTAAGAAGAAGGAATAATTGAAGCCATTTTATAAAAATCAAAAGGGATTGAAGTTAATTCAATCCCTTTTTTATCGCCCTTTTTCCGGAATTTGGGGGCACTTTAACTAAGGAAAAGACCGGACAATCGGATGCGACAAAATAAAAGGTACTTTCGGCCCATCTTAAGCAATGAGGAATTATTTTTGCCCAACTAACATTAACACACCTTGAGCGATAAAGCCTACTTACTACTTGCAGACGGATTTTTGATTGAAGGAAAATCGATTGGAAAAAAGGGAACGACTGGAGGAGAGATTTGCTTTAACACAGGAATGACTGGCTATCAGGAGATTTATACGGATCCTTCTTATTACGGACAGATAGTAGTAAACACAACCGCGCATATAGGTAATTATGGGACAGAAGATGACGAGCAGGAATCTGCCGCCCCTAAAATCAGCGGCCTTGTTGTTAATGACTTTTCAGACGAATTCAGTCGCAAGACGGCAAAGGAGAGCCTTCAGCAATATTTGGAGAAGCATCAGATTGTAGGAATCTCAGACATCGATACCCGACAACTGGTGCGTCACATTCGAAGCAAAGGTGCAATGAATGCTATAATTTCTTCGGTGCTTTCACCGGAGCAATTGAAAGAAGAGTTGAAGAAAGTTCCATCCATGGATGGGCTTGAACTTGCCTCAAAAGTAAGTACCGAGAAGCCTTATTTTTTTGGAAACAAAACGGCCACCTATAAAGTGGCCGCTCTGGATGTTGGTATTAAATCCAGTATCTTAAAAAATCTCGCAGAACGTGATTGTTATGTTCAGGTATTTCCGGCCAAAACAAGTTTTGCAGATATAAAGGCCTGGAGTCCGCATGGTTATTTCATTTCGAATGGCCCTGGTGATCCTGCCGTAATGGATTATGCCGTAAAGACGGTAAAAGAGATGCTCAATTCAGACAAGCCCGTATTTGGAATTTGCCTGGGTCATCAGTTGTTAGCATTGGCATCGGGAATTTCTACATACAAAATGCACCATGGGCATCGTGGTCTAAACCATCCCGTGAAAAATCTCATCACAGGTTTGGGCGAGATGACATCTCAGAATCATGGCTTTGCCGTAAGCGAAAAAGACATTGAAAAGAACAAAGAGGTAGAAGTCACTCATGTTCACCTGAATGATAATACCATCATGGGAATCAGATTGAAAAACAAGAAGGCTTTTTCAGTTCAGTATCATCCGGAGGCGTCACCGGGTCCTCATGATTCACGGTATCTTTTTGATCAGTTTATTGGAATGATAAAAGACAATTAATACGGTCAGTCAACAGAATCTTAATTCTCAAATCTTAAAAAAAATACTTATGAGTTTAATCGAAAGCATTCACGCCAGACAAATTTTAGATAGCCGTGGTAATCCTACTATAGAAGTTGATGTATTTACAGAGACTGGGGCTTTTGGCCGTGCCGCTGTTCCATCGGGTGCATCGACTGGATCGCATGAAGCTGTTGAACTTCGTGATGGAGACAAAAAGAAATACATGGGCAAAGGCGTCCTCAACGCAGTTGGTAATGTGAACACAAAAATTGCTACGGAGATCGTAGGTTTTGATGTGTTTGATCAAAGCCTGATTGATAAAGTGATGATTGAATTGGACGGCACTCCCAACAAAGGAAAACTGGGAGCCAATGCAATTCTTGGAGTTTCGTTGGCGGTAGCGAAAGCGGCTGCGATGGAATGCGGTCAGTCCTTATTCCGTTATATCGGTGGAGTGAATGCGAATACTTTACCCGTGCCGATGATGAATATTCTCAATGGAGGGAGTCATGCCGATAACTCGATTGACTTTCAGGAGTTTATGGTGATGCCAGTGGGTGCCGATACTTTTTCGGAGGCACTGCAGATGGGGGCAGAGGTATTCCATACATTGAAAAAAGTGTTGCATGACAAAGGACTTTCCACCAATGTGGGAGATGAAGGAGGATTTGCGCCCAATATCAAATCCAATGAAGAAGCTATTGAAATTGTATTGAAGGCAATTGAGAAGGCAGGTTACAAACCTGGGGTGGATATTTTTATTGCCCTTGATCCTGCTGCTTCAGAATTCTATGACAGTAAGACAAAGTTGTATCATTTTAAGAAATCATCTGGCAGAAAGTTGAAGCCATTGGAGATGGCAGAGTACTGGACCAACTGGTCTAAGAAATATCCCATCATCTCATTGGAAGATGGACTGGCAGAAGACGATTGGGCGGGATGGAAAGCCATCACGGAGAGCATTGGTAAGAAAGTGCAATTAGTAGGCGATGATTTATTTGTTACGAACGTAACACGACTTCAGGAAGGAATTGATAAAGGTGTAGCCAATGCCATTTTAGTAAAGGTGAACCAGATTGGAAGTCTTACAGAAACCATCAATGCAGTTAACCTTGCGAAGAATAATTCTTACAAGAGTGTGATGTCACATCGCTCTGGCGAAACCGAGGACAGCACGATTGCTGATCTCGCAGTTGCACTGAATACGGGTCAGATCAAAACCGGTTCTGCTTCCCGTTCCGATAGAATGGCCAAATACAATCAGCTTCTTCGCATTGAAGAAGAGTTGGGCGAGGTAGCCTATTTTCCAGGAAGGAATTTCTAAACTGACCTTACGCGGGCATTAGGCGTCATGGCACTTTGAGGTATCGGGACGCCTTGCTCTGCCCTAAAATATTTTAGTTGGCTTTAGCGTTGCCTCCTGAATGCGTTTTTTGATTTGCGCTAAGGCAATGGGTTTCAACAACTTTGGCGGGTCAATATTTTCGTCAATCTCATCAAAAAAATTGAGCGCCTTCATGGCAATCATCGGATTGCTGTAACTGTATTTTTGAGTAAAGAAGTCAAGCATTTGCTTCATATTAAAATGCTGCAATAAGTAATAGATATCGATAAAATCTTTCAATCGCTTGCCGCTTTGGATGATAGCATGAAACTTCATGGCGGCAATGTCTTCTTTACTTAAAAATGTAATCCCCTCTTCGGTGATAGGAGGTAGAATAAAGGGGTAAGTGTATTTTATGAAATCTGTTTTAATATTATTTACTAACGTAATGATCGTATTCTCTCTACGAAAAATTTCTTTTACTTCATATTTTGAATTCAAAAGATGTAAGATATAATCTCCTTCAAAATCATTCTGTGTAAATAAGTCAATATCTATTGAATTTCGGTGACCCAACTGCAATGCTAAAGCTGTTCCGCCAACTAAATAAAAATCTTTTAATTCCGGCAGTAACTGAAGCCGTTGGATTAATGCGAAGGTTTGGGGAGAAATAATGGATGGAGCTTTATGCAGCATGTAAAAATTCTGAAGTTAAAAAAAACCTAGAAAAATCCTTGTCTCGCTGCTCCAATTGAGCACTCCATTCTATTGTTTCTAGAATTTGTGCTACAGTATAGAACTTGACCATACTTCGCCACTCTTCTAAATTACCCAACTGCAGAATTCGCTCAATTACAATTTTGTATGATTTTTCATAATTAAAAGTGTTCAAATCGTACTCCCAAAGTAAAGCGGAGTTGATGATATTTGGCCGTGGTTTTTGCATATGATCTTATTTCAAATTTACAAAATTTATCCCTCTTGTCCGACAAAGGTACAGGCCTTGAAAAATATTGTGTCGTCAGTTCTTTTGATCTGACACTCCATTGATCATTCAACGCTCGGCAGGCACGATTTGAGAATTTGTTTGACTCCTGGTTTAATACCCCTGATTTTATTAGGTTAATGCGTTAGGTCGGAAGAACTGACAACACACAGAATATATCTTGAAAGTCCAACTCAACTATGATAAACTTTTGACGCAACAATAAGACCGTTATTGATTCTAAGAGTTTCTCCGACTCGGAGGTCTTCTTCGCCATCTACCTGCCGGATATATTCCATAAAGACCCGGTTATCATGCGGGGTGAGTTGAATAACCTTGTAGCGCAAAGAGGGCAATCGATCAAAAGAATCCTTCCACCATTTCCGCAAGGCGCTTTTCCCTTTTATGAGACCGTTTGTCTCCGGCAAGCGCACTTTTAATTTTGGGCTATAATGTTCGGCATTTTCGTCATATAAAGACAGTAGCCATTCAAGGTCGTGATGATTAAAGGCTTCGAACCATTCAATAGCAATTCTATTAATTTCTTCAGAAGTCATTGGCAGCTGGTTTATCCTGAATTGGGAAAGTAAATGCCATTTTAGGCTAAACTTTATTGTAAAACAAGGCAACCAACGCTCAAACCTTACAAAATGATTGATTTTGAAGGGTTACTAAATAAAAATCCCTAAGTCAGTTACGAGTATGCTTTTTGAGCTATCAATACCAAATTATAAAACAATGAACGGCAATGTGATGATGTATCTGATGGGTTTTTTATTGGTCGGTGGAGTGACACTATTATTCTTTTGGTGGAGAAACTCAGCCGAAGAATTGGGTTCAAAGATTACAGGTATCTGGGAGAATGCAGACAATACGATTCGCGTATTGATTTACGAAATCGACTCTATTTTTCTCGGAGAAGTAATTTGGACAAATGTGCAAAATCAACGCATATTAGGTGCGCGAATATTGCACTCTATTGAGTTGAAACGATTTAAATTGGGAGTAGGAATTTACAATTGCCCTTTCACGAATAAGCAATATCAATTTCAATTGAAGTTGGTTAAAAAGGAGCTATTAAGTCTTCATCTCCGCACCCAGGAGGGAATATCGATTGTTAAAGAACAGTGGAGACTGATTAGATAATCATATCTTGATTGACATTAACGGAAGGCCTCAGGCGCAAGCTTGTAGGTCTTCTTCGTGTAGGGCGTTGCTTTTTATTCCTAAAAAACTCCTATCTTCGTATCACCATTTTTTAAACTTATGTTCAAGAAACTTCCTCCCGTATTTAAAAACTTCTATTCCGTTACCCTCATCTGTTTTGTGGTATGGCTTACTTTTCTTGATTCCAATGATCTGATTTCACGCTTTAAAATGGGCGCCAAATTAAGGTCGCTGGATAACGAGAAAGAGTACTATCAGGAAAAAATAGCCGAAGTGGAGAAGGACCGAAAAGAATTAATGACCAACAAAGAACTCTTAGAGAAGTTTGCTCGCGAAAAGTACTTGATGAAAAAGGAGAAAGAAGACATCTTTATTATTCAAGAAGAATAAACACGTGAAAAAGCTCTTCGTTATAATATTCCTTTTAGGCTCCGGGAGTGCATTTGCCCAATGGGGAGATGAACAGTTGGCTGAAAGACCATCCTTAAAAGATAAATTATTCTTTGGCGGTGGTTTCGGATTAAGTTTTAGCAGCAATTATGACTTTTTTTCTCTTTCACCAATTATTGGCTATCGGGTAAATCAGAGGCTGGCGACAGGGTTGAGCATCGTGTATCGATACACTAACTATAAATATGTAAATCCGAACGTATCAACCAATGACTATGGAGTAAGCCCGTTTTTGAGATTTCAATTGTACGGACCGCTATTTCTTCATGCAGAGTATGAACATTTGAACTATGAGTATATAACTTATGCCGGACAGTCTTTTCGGCAGAGTTACAACAGTTTTTTGGCGGGTGGCGGATTCTTCCAACCCGTTGGTCGAAAAGCAGGATTTTTTGCAACTGCCTTGTATAATTTTTCTTATCGAAATCCTACTTCTTCAAATGACTATTATCCCTACAATAGCCCATGGATTCTTCGCGTAGGAATTACTGCCGGATTCTAAAATTTTATATTTAGCTTATCTCCGAGTTCTTTCAAGTCCTCGACAATTTTTTTATTTAGTGGTATCCCTGACTGCAGTCTTTCCTGTTCACTGATACGTTCAGGGTCACCCGGAATGACAAGATGATCTTGCCCTTCAATGGTTTTGGCTTCCCTAAATCGTGTAATCCATTTATCCATATGCAGTTTGAATTCGGCTGCCGGACGAAAAGCGTCTACCCGCATAGCGCCAAAGAAATGACCAATTCCATCGCCCACTGGATCAGTCGGAGGGGATAGGAAACTCACGAAAGGAGGAACCCAGGGACCATAATTTGCACCGCTCAAAACCGCAGAGAAAATATCGACCCAGGCCCCGAGGCAAAATCCTTTATGACTTCCATGTTCGCGGTCACTTCCCAGCGGGACGAGGGCGCCTCCCTCCTTCAATTCATTGGGATTGGTAGAAGAGGCTCCTGTTTTTGTCTGTATCCAACCTTCAGGTGCCTTCTGATTCTTGCGTTGGAGAATTTCAAGCTTTCCATTGGCTGCCGTAGTGGTGGCAAAGTCGGCAACAAAAGGAGGCTGCTCTCCGGCAGGTATTGCCACACAAATTGGATTTGTGCCAAGCAATCGTTCCACAGAAAACGTAGGTGCAACCAAGGGGCTCGCGTTCGTCATGGCTATACCAATCATATCGTATTGAAGTGCCATCATCGCGTGGTATCCGGCAATACCGAAATGATTGGAATTTTTTACGGCAACCCAGCCTGTACCGCACGTTTTTGCCTTCTCTATCGCGATCTCCATTGCCCTGGGGGCAATCACTAACCCTAGTCCCTGATCACCATCGACAACGGCAGTACTTGGTGATTCATGGACGATTCGAATATTGGGCTTTGCATTTATTCTTTTCAGTTCCCATAGCCTGACATAGCCGCTTAAGCGGGCGAGTCCGTGAGAGTCGATTCCGCGCAAATCTGCACTTAATAGTACGTCTGTTGCCTGTTTGGCTTGCTCTTTAGGGCAGCTCATTTTCAGGAATATTTCATTGGCAAAATTCCAAAGTTGAGAATAGGGTAGTACATGATCATTCATGGAAACAAAAGTCTCTTTTTAAGGTCAATTTTCAAGCATAATAAAAAATTATCGCAGCAAATATGGAAATTGCCGCGCGATGGCATCTTATTGCAAACAAATGAAAATCATGAAAAATCAAATTCTCTCTGCGGCCTTGTCATTCAGTGCTTTGGCTGCTTTTGGTCAGGCTGATAAGGCTGTGGATTCTAAAATTACTCAGGTAACAGTGTTCCTCAACAAGGCCCAAGTTACCCGGGATGCCAAGACGCGCATCGAAGCAGGTAAAACTAATCTGATCATCACGGGACTTACTTCACAATTAGATCCTCAAAGCATTCAGGTTACAGGGAAAGGTAGTTTCATTATTCTTGGGATAAGTCATCAGCAGAATTATTTAAATGAATTCAACCTGCCCAAGACATTGAAAGCAATGAAGGATTCTGTTGAATATTTTCAAAAACAGGTTTTACTGGAACAGAGTCAAAAGGAGATTCTGAATAAGGAAGAGCAAATGCTCTTAAGCAATCAGAAAATTGGAGGCACCAGCCAAAACCTGACGGTAGCTGAACTAAAAGGGATGGCCGATTTTTATCGAAGCCGCCTGGGGGAGATTGTCACTTCTCGCATGAAACAGGATGATAAAATCAAGAAGACTAATGAACGTATCATTAAACTGCAACAACAAATCAATAATCAAAATGAACTCTATTCACGCAATACGAGTGAGATTGTTGTGAGTGTTTCAGCAGATGCCCCCACGGCAGTGGATATTGATGTAACTTATGTGGTGGCGAATGCCGGTTGGTATCCTGTTTATGATTTACGGGCAACGGATACCAAAAGTCCGGTGCAGTTAAGTTACAAAGCCAACGTACAGCAGGCCACAGGTGAAGATTGGGAAAGTGTAAAACTTAAACTATCCACTGCTAATCCGAACCTAAGCGGGCTTAAGCCTGAATTATATACATGGCTTCTGGATTTCTATCAACCTATTGCTTATGAAAGTTATAAGAGCAAAAAAATGGCGAGCATGCCTGCCGCACGCGGAGCATCTGAAGACAGGGAGGAAATGAATGAAGTTGTTATGGAGGCACCAGCAGAAACGGTTGCAGATTATGTAAGCACAATCCAAACTACATTAAACACCGAGTTTGATATTGCTTTGCCTTATAATGTTACTTCTTCTTCTAAACCTACGCTTGTTGATATAAAAAACCATCAGGTAAAAGCCGATTACTTATATTCTGTTGCGCCTAAGCTTGATCAGGATGCCTTCCTGATTGCCAGAGCAACGGGCTGGGAGGAGTATAGTCTCCTTCCTGGTGAGGCAAACATCTTCTTTGAGGGAACTTTTGTTGGCAAGACCTTTATTGACCCGAATAACATTAAAGATACCCTGGCAATTTCTTTAGGCAGAGACAAGCGCATTGTGGTCAAGCGCGAAAAACTAAAAGACCTGACATCCCGCAAATACATTGGCTCAAGCCAGAAAGAAAGTTACAGTTGGGAAATTTCTATACGCAATACAAAAGCAGAGGCTATTAAGATTATCATTGAAGATCAAGTCCCAGTTTCCCAGAACACACAAATAGAAGTAACGGTGTTGGATATAGCGGGCGCAAAATATACGAAAGACACGGGTAAGCTAAGCTGGGAATTAAATCTTGCTGCCAACGAGACAAAAAAATTGGTTTTCAAGTACGAAGTAAAATACCCTAAAGACAGACAGATCAGCGGACTGTAAATGTTGATTTTCTTTGACCTTAAAATCCGTCAGGCATAAGCCTGACGGATTTTATTTTTAGTAAGTAAGCTTCTTCAATTTTTCCCTAAATCCTCCTTACTTTTATAAGTGATCAAAAAACTATTTACCTCAGCAGCACTACTGCTATTATCGTCTTTTGTCTCTGCCCAGATAGTTAATACAGCTACTATGGATACTTTGGAAACTACGGTCATAGGGCATTTGGCAGTAGGGGGCTATATCGATTCGTACTATGGATATGACTTCAATAAGCCTGCGAATGGCAACGTACCTTACTTTGTTTCCTCTTCCAGGAACAATGAATTTGCAATCAACCTGGCATACATTGATCTCCGTTATCGATCTTCTAATATTCGAGCTCGGTTTGTCCCTGGAGCAGGGACTTATATGAATGCAAATTATGCTGTTGAACCCGGAACCCTTAAGAATGTTGTGGAAGCTAATGTCGGAGTTCGCTTATCAGGTAAAAGAGACTTTTGGCTTGATGTGGGGGTATTAGGATCGCCCTATACAAATGAGAGTGCTATCTCAAAGGATCACCTGATGTACACTCGGTCATTTGCTCCTGAAAATGTTCCCTATTACTTGTCAGGAGCAAAATTAACCCTGCCAATTAATAAAAACTGGTCAGCTTACCTGTACCTATTGAATGGATGGCAGGTAATTCAAGATAATAATAATGGAAAATCCTTTGGCTCTCAATTAGAATTCAGACCTAATTTGAAAATGCTTTTCAACTGGAATACTTATGTTGGTGACGAAAGATCTGTTACGCGACCAGACTTCAGAACCCGGGTGTTCTCGGATTTATTTTGGATTTTTAAACCCAATGAGAAAATTGACGTCACCTCTTCGGCTTATATAGGATGGCAGGCCATTGATAATCAATCCACCTCCAGCTGGTGGCAGGCTAATTTTATTGGACGATACACGTTTACTGAACTAATTTCCTTGTCTGCGCGAATTGAATATTTCCATGACCCGGATGGTATTATGCAGCAATCGATTAATCCATTCAATCGATTTCAGGTTTTTAGCACTGGAGCTTGTCTTAACGTAAAGGCAAATCATAATGCTCTAATTCGATTTGATGTGAGGAATTTTACAGCTGTTGATCCTGTTTTCCGAGACAAAGCGCTAAATTCCACGAGTCAAAGTTGGTGGGCAGTCATGAGTCTTACAGCCTGGTTTTAAATTTATTTTTAATTATTTGAGTGTCCGTGCCATCTTGGCGAGTACACCTTCTTTTAGTGAATAGGAAGAAACGCGAAGACCTTGAAAGGCTTTATGGGTATCAAGCAAGTAATCAATCAGACAACAGGCTACTACAATCATGTCCACCCGCATTTCAATCATTCCAGCAATTTGCAATCGCTCAGCCCTGTTTTTTGTAATTAACTCATTAAAAATTTCATGGAAGCTTTTGAAAGAGAGGGGCGTTTCTGGAGCAACGGGGTCATAATGTAGTCCATTCCTAATACAATGAATTTCACTGAGCGTATCGAAGGTGCCCGAGGAACCAACCAAGAATTGTGGTTTATATTTTTCAATTGCACCGGAAAGAGTCGATAGACTGAGTTTTAGAAACGATTTTAATTCTTTGATTTCACTGACAAGAATTGGCTCGTGTTTTTGAAATCCTTCCAGCAATCGTTGAGCACCGATTTCAAAACTTTGCTTCCATAGAATCTGTTCCTGATTTCCAATGATGAATTCCACACTACCTCCACCAATATCTACAATCAATGAAATTTCTTTCATATTGATAGCGGTTCGCACTCCTTCATAAATATAATCAGCCTCTTCGTCACCCGAAATGAGGCGAATGCCAATTCCTGTTTCGATCTCAATCTTTGCAGCGACCTCTTTTCCATTACTTGCATTGCGTAATGCACTTGTGCCAAAAGCGTAGACTTCGCTAATACTATTTTGGTCGAGTCTAATTTTGAAATTTTTCATAGCCTCTATTGCCCTGACAATTCCTGCATCGGTAATGATATTACTATTGATTCCGCCCATGCCGATTTTGACGGGTATTCTTTCCTGGAGGAGAATTTTATACTGTCTATTGTGAGACTGCGCGAGAAGCAGATGAAATGTATTTGTTCCTAAATCAATAATCGCAATCTTATCGCCCATGAATTTTACAATATTGTGGGCAATTTAATACCTTTCATGAAAGTTGTGAGATTGACTCCAGCCCTGGATTGGAGGAGAGAAGACAATAAAAATAATTAGACCTAAGTAATGGCAAAACGCAAGATCAGTTCCGAAGTACTATTGAAGAAATTTGCTGAGTTAGAGCGCAAAAATCAGGAGGCGCTGCTCGGAGGAGGAGAAAAAAGAATAGAGCAGCAGCATGCCCGGGGAAAGCTGACGGCACGCGAGCGAATTTTGTTGCTCATGGACGAAGGCAGTTTTGAAGAACTTGGAAAGTTTGTCATGCATCGCAGTAAGGATTTTGGTTTGGATAAAGAGCATTATTTGGGAGATGGTGTGGTGACGGGCTATGGAACTGTGAATGGAAGGCTGGTTTATGTTTTCTCTCAGGACTTTACTGTGTTTGGAGGCTCTCTTTCAGAGACTCATGCTGAGAAGATTGTTAAGATCATGGATATGTCCATGAAGAATGGCGCCCCTCTGATTGGGCTCAATGACTCCGGAGGAGCACGGATCCAGGAAGGCGTAGTTTCTCTGGGTGGCTATGCCGATATTTTTTACCGCAATGTGATGGCCTCAGGTGTTGTGCCTCAGATTTCTGCCATCATGGGCCCTTGCGCAGGGGGGGCGGTTTACTCACCTGCTATGACGGATTTTATTTTCATGGTGGAGAACACCTCGTTCATGTTTGTTACCGGCCCAAACGTGGTCAAAACCGTAACCCATGAAAATGTGACAGCAGAAGAACTTGGAGGTGCCTCAACACACAGTACAAAAAGCGGAGTGACTCACTTTTCGTGTACCAATGAAGCTGAATGTATAAATCAAATAAAAACGCTCTTGAGTTATCTTCCTCAGAACTGCGAGGACGATGCCCCTAAACGAGTTTATACAGAAAGGAATGAAAGCAGACCGGGATTGAATGAGATCATTCCCACGAATCCGAATCAGCCCTATGATATGCGCGAGGTGATTAACGGAGTGGTGGATGAGGGAAGTTTCTTTGAGGCCCATAAAAACTTTGCAGAGAATATTGTAGTTGGTTTTGCACGCTTGGCCGGTCGAAGTATAGGCATTGTTGGAAATCAACCAGCTTCCCTTGCTGGCGTGTTGGATATCGATTCAAGTGTGAAGGGCGCTCGATTTGTTCGCTTCTGTGATTGTTTTAATATTCCACTTTTGGTTTTTGAAGATGTCCCCGGATTTTTACCTGGAACCGATCAGGAATGGAATGCCATTATAACCAATGGCGCCAAATTATTATATGCATTTTCCGAAGCTACTGTTCCTCGTGTCACCGTGATTACACGCAAAGCCTACGGAGGTGCTTATGATGTGATGAACTCCAAGCATATTGGTGCTGACTTAAACTACGCGTGGCCCACCGCGGAGATTGCTGTCATGGGAGCGAAAGGTGCCGCGGAGATTATTTTCAAAAAAGAAATTTCCGAAGCTGCTGACCCTGATGCCAAGCTGAGTGAGAAGGTGGAAGAGTACACTAAGAAATTTGCCAACCCCTATCGGGCTGCCCATCGGGGTTATATAGACGAGGTGATTTATCCAGATCAAACGAGAGAAAAATTGATTCGAGCCTTTAAGATGCTGGAGAATAAAGTAGCTAAATTGCCAAAGAAGAAGCATGGAAATATTCCTTTATAGATTAGACTAACAATTATAGTATGGATAAGAAGAGTAAAAAATTTTTGTTTGATTACCTGAATAATGCCTCACCTACAGGCTTCGAATCATCAGGCCAGCAGATTTGGTTGGATTACATTAAACCATATACCAGTGACTACATGGTGGATGTGTATGGAACGGCTGTTGGGATTGTTAATCCAAAAGGGAGTTATAAAGTGGTGATTGAGGCTCATGCAGACGAGATTTCTTGGTTTGTAAACTATATTACCGATGATGGCTATATCTATGTAAGAAGAAATGGGGGTTCTGATCACCAGATTGCACCCTCCATGCGTGTCAACATTCATACGGAAAAAGGAGTAGTGAAAGGAATCTTTGGATGGCCAGCTATTCACGTCCGTGATGCAGGAAAGGAAGAGGCACCTTCTTTAAAGAATATTTTCATCGATGTGGGTGCAGCATCCAAAAAGGAAGTGGATGCTATGGGAATTCACGTAGGTACCGTGATCACTTTTGAAGCGGACCTGATGGAATTAAATAAAAACTACCTGACCGGCAGAGCACTTGATAACCGTATGGGCGGATTTATGATTGCTGAAGTAGCTCGGAGACTTCATGAAAATAAAAAGAAATTACCGTTTTGCCTTTACATTGTGAATGCCGTGCAAGAAGAAATTGGATTGCGTGGTGCTGAGATGATTTCACGCAGACTAAAGCCGGACCTTGCCATCTGTACAGATGTAACGCACGACACCCAGTCTCCTATGTATAACAAGAAGGAGAGTGGCAACCTAAAATGTGGCGCAGGCCCCGTGCTGTGTTATGGCCCTGCCGTGCAGAATAATGTTTTAAAGATGATCATCCAAACTGCTGAAAAACGGAAATTAGCTTTTCAACGTCAAGCGGTTTCCCGATCTACCGGCACAGATACTGATTCATTTGCCTATTCTGCCGAAGGAGTTGCTTCAGCGCTGATCTCACTTCCTTTGAAATACATGCACACTACCGTTGAGACGGTTCACAAAGATGATGTGGAGGGCGTCATTAACCTTATCTATGAGGTTTTACTTCAGGTAAAGCCCGGGCATGATTTCCGATATATTAAATGAAGCCTTCTTAGTAACTGATGTTACGCAAAACAACGTGTCGTCATATCGAGCGCAGCGAGATATCCCAAATTGCAGAAGAAAAACGAGGATTTCTCGGTCGTTCCTCCCTCGAAAAGACGTTCTATTTTTTGTTTTGCATAACATCAGTTAGTAAAAAAGGATAAATTCTGAGCAAGAGAAAAACAGTCACCGATCAGATGGGAAATGTTCTTTCATTCGAACTTCCTCTGAAGCGGATTATTTCTCTGGTTCCATCCCAGACCGAACTTCTCTATGATCTTGGATTGGATGAAGAAGTTGTGGGGATCACAAAATTTTGTGTTCATCCACATCATTGGTTAACAGAAAAATCGATAATTGGAGGCACCAAAAGATTTCACTTCGAAGCGATTGATCGCCTTCAGCCTGACCTGATTATTGGGAACAAGGAGGAAAATTACCGGGAAGGAATTGAATTGTTGCAAAAGAAATATCCTGTTTGGATGAGTGACATTGTCACCCTTGATGATGCACTCTCAATGATATCCTCTATAAGTGAAATCACGGGAAAGCAAAGTTCTGGAGCATCCATGGTAGGGCAGATAAAAAAAATGTTTAAAGAAATCAAACCCTTTAACACCTCCGTTCTTTATTTGATTTGGAGAAAGCCCTGGATCGGAGTTGGGAAAGGCACCTTCATCAATTCAATGCTGGAAATCATTGGCCTTGAGAATATACTTCAATCAGAACGTTACCCCGAATTATCGGAAAAAGAAATAAAAGAACTCAATCCGGGGGTAATACTTCTTTCATCAGAGCCTTACCCTTTCCAAGAAGAGCATAGGAAGGAATTGAAACGATTAGTTTTCAAGGCTAAGATTGTCCTTGTGGATGGCGAAATGTTTTCCTGGTATGGAAGTCGGCTATTAAAGGCACCGGATTATTTCAAAAATCTGGTCTTCTAAACTTTTTTGATTTGAAAGCCAACCGCTTTCATGTCCTCCCAAAATCCGGGGTAGGACTTATTGACTACTTCGGGGCTTTCGATTATTAAGTCCATTAATGTCGCCAAGGGAGCCATACCCATGGCCATTCGATGATCGTGATAGGTTTTTACTGTGATTGATTGATTTTTGGGGAAGTGACCTGGTATTAAGTTCCAAATGGAGTGTTCCTCGTGAAGAGCGGCTCCGATTTTGGCGAGTTCTACCTGTAAGGCCGCGATTCGGTCCGTCTCTTTTATCCTCAGGCTTTCCATTCCCCTAAACTTACCATGAATACCTTTTGCAGCACAGACCGGTAAAACAGTTTGTGCCAGGTCAGGACAATCCGAAAAATCCCATTCGATTGACAAATCATGGGCTTGCTTGCTAAGGGTGGCCTGACTTTTTTCAAATTCTGTTTTCACCCCCAACTTGCTCATGACTTCAACGGCTACCTTATCTCCCTGGAGAGATTTGGCTGAAACATGTGGCAATGTAATTTCTCCCGTTTCTGCCAAGGCCACAAAAGCAAACCAATAACTGGCTGCCGACCAATCGGCTTCAATAGTGATGCTTGCTGGTTGATATTTTTTATGAGGAATTTGAATATTGTTTCCATTAAATTCACATGAAATGCCAAAGTCCTTCATGAGGGCTGCTGTCATTTCAATATAGGGCCTGCTTCCGATTTTACCTTCAAGTTGAATTACTAACCCATCTGGGAGGAGAGGAGCCGTCATCATTAATGCAGAGATGTATTGGCTGCTGACATCACCGGGAATACTGACGCTATCGGCATCTTGTCCGGCAAAGCCAATTACCTCTATGGGTGGAAACCTTTCTTTTTCGGTATAGCGGATGGTTACGCCTATTTCCCGAAGGGCATTAACCAATAGGCCAATGGGCCGCTGCTTCATTCTGTCTGAGCCGTTAATGATTTTATTCTTTCCGGTAAGCGCGAAGTAGGCAGTAAGAAAGCGCATGGTAGTGCCGGCATCGATGACATCAATTACCTTTTCTGGGGAATTGATTAAGGATTCCATAAGCCGGGTGTCACGGGCGGCTGACAAATTGGTAAGGATGGATTGATTACCTGAAAGTGCATTGAGGATGAGGGCGCGGTTGCTGATGCTCTTCGAGGAGGGCAATAGCGATGCGCTTCCAAATACAATCGGGTTTCGGGTGATCAATAGCGAACTCACGGAATTAAATAATATTTATTTGTCAGAATTTTTTCTTTCGCAATGAAACAAATTATTTTTGGATTAGGTTATAGAGCATATGAGTACAACACGAAAAATTGCAATTGGATTGGGTCTCGCAGGCGGGGCACTTTTGGCGGCATGGTTACTAACGGGCGATAGGAAGAAGAAGACGAAAGACTTCATCGTAAAGAAAGCCCAGGACCTGAAGCAAACCCTGACGAAGGATGAGAGCAAGTCGGATGACACAGACGTTCACTATGTTTAACGTGATGCATAGTATGCCAACGAGTTCTCTATCTCTTTTCTGCTGATTTCCACATCCCAAACGGCCTGGCCAATTCCCTTTGGCAAAGCCATCAGAATCTTTTTTCCCCTATTTTTTTTGTCCTGAGTCATTAATTCCAGAATGGAGTCATTTTCCCGGGGCAACATTACGTTGCCATAAATCAGTTTTAAATAGCGGCTGATTTGTTGAAGCTCTTCTTCTGAAATCATGTTTTTCTTACAAGCAATGAAAGATTCGCAGCTCATTCCTATGGCGATTGCCTCCCCATGAAAGATGCGGTTATCTTGCTTTAAAAAATAGCTTTCGACCGCATGGCCCACAGTATGTCCAAAATTAAGAATCTTTCTGAGTCCTGTCTCTTTGAGATCTTTTTGAATAATTGAAGATTTGAATTCTACCGAATGATGAATAAGGGTTTGCCAATCCTGAGAACTCAACTCTTTGTCGCGGATGTTATTCCACATTTTTTGATCTGAAATAAGACAGTGCTTGACAACTTCTGCGAAGCCAGACCTGATTTCCCTATCTGGAAGGGTTTTGAGAAAATCAGTACCAATGAGCGTGGCAACAGGCTCTTGAAATAATCCAATATGATTTTTATAATGTTGGAAATCAACGCCAAGTTTACCGCCTACACTGGCATCTACCTGGGCAAGCAGTGTGGTGGGTAGCAGCAGGAAATCGATGCCTCGTTTATAGGTGGCGGCACAAAATCCTCCGAGGTCTCCCAGGACCCCCCCGCCCAATACAATGAGAAGACTGTGACGGTCAAAACCATGTTCGGTAAGACTTGTCCATACAGAAATGCACGTGGTTAAGGTCTTATTCTCCTCTCCCGAAGGAATAATAATTAGACAATGTTCAGGTAGAATGTGTTGGATAAGGGGATAGCAATGGGCTTTTGAATTTTCATCCACCACTACGGCCAGGGATGAATAATTTTTCGGCTTTAAAAAGTGCTCTAGCAGCGCAGTTGCATTGGACTGAATGGAAATTGTATCAGGGAGCATGACGTAAAGCCTAAAGTTTTGACAAATTAACTGAATTCCTGCCGTTAGGCTTGGATTCGCTTTAAGAATTGTATCCCAATCTTATATTTGTGCCGCAAACGATTTCTATGGAGATTCATCCTGAGGTTCATTTTGACGATACAGCTGTTGCCTTTTCTTATAAAACAGATAGGGAATTAAAAAAAGCCAATTTCATTTTCACCTTAGTCAATCATCCTGCTGTTTCAAAGCTGGCCACCCGTGCTGTGCAGCTTAGTTTAGCTCTTGGGTTGCCGGTGAAAGGATTAATAAAAGCTACTGTATTTGAGCATTTCTGCGGTGGAGAAGACATTGCTCAAAGCGAGAAAACAATACAAGGCCTTTCCAATTTTCAGGTCGGAACAATTTTGGATTATTCTGTAGAGGGGGAGAAAAACGAGGAAGGATTTGATAAAACAACGCTGGAGATACTTTCAACTTTCGATAAAGCAAAGGAAAATTTAAAAGTACCCTTTTGTGTCTTCAAGGTAACGGGTATGGCCGCTATGGAGTTGCTGGAGAAAGTCCAATCGAATGCCCTGCTGACTGCTGAAGAGACACATGCCTTTAAGCGGGTAAAAAATCGAGTTGAACAGATTTGTGCCAAAGCCTACGAGTATAAAGTACCTGTGCTCATTGATGCAGAAGATAGCTGGATACAAAACCCGATTGATGACATGGCCTATGAGATGATGCAGAAGTATAATAAAGAACAAGCCATCATTTTCAACACCTTCCAGATGTATCGGGCAGATATGCTCACCAATCTGAGAGCGGCCCATCATACATCGGCCATGCATAACTATTATTTGGGCGTGAAGATGGTGCGTGGCGCTTACATGGAAAAAGAACGTGAGCGGGCCTTTAATTTAGGATACCCAGATCCTATTCACCCGACTAAAGAAGCTACCGATGATAGCTTTAATAAAGGACTTGCCTTCTGTGTGGATAACAAACAAAGGATAAGCCTGGTTTGTGGGTCGCACAACGAATACAGTAATCAATACCTGACCATATTGATGGAGAAACATTCCATGAAGCCAAATGATACCCGGATTTGGTTTGCCCAGTTATTAGGCATGAGCGATAACATCTCTTTCAACCTGGCGAAAGCGGGATATAATGTTGCCAAATATGTTCCCTATGGCCCTGTTGAGTCGGTCATGCCTTATTTATTGAGGCGGGCGAATGAAAATACTTCCGTGGCCGGACAAAGCAGCCGCGAGTTGATATTGATTCGTAAAGAGCTCAAGCGTAGAAAATCTTCTAGATAAAGAGCTTTAGTGTTTAAAATAGTGACTGAGGCAGTCTTGTCCTAAATCATTAATTTTGCCGTTTTAGGTATTCTAATTTCCAATTATGCAATTAAGTGAACAGGAGATCATCCGCAGGCAGAGTTTAGAGGAACTGATCAAGCTGGATATCAATCCCTATCCGGCTGATCTTTTTGAAATAACTGCAACGGCAGCAGAAATCCATGCTCACTATCCCGCGAAGGAATTCAAAAATATTTCACTTGCCGGACGCATCATGAGCCGGAGGATCATGGGCAACGCTTCTTTTGCTGAACTGCAGGATGAGTCCGGAAGAATTCAAATCTACTTACGAAGGGATGATCTTTGTCCGGCCGAGGATAAAAGTTTTTACAATATCGTATTTAAAAAACTCCTGGATATCGGAGATATCATTGGGGTAACAGGATTTGTCTTCACCACACAAACCGGTGAGGTTTCAATCCATGTAACAAATCTCAAACTTCTTTCAAAATCATTAAGGCCTTTACCTGTTGTAAAGGAAACGACAGATGAAAAGGGCAACGTGACATTGCATGATGCCTTCACCGATCCTGAACAGCGCTACCGGATGCGGTATGTTGATTTGGTAGTCAACCCTCAGGTCCGTGACGCTTTTATGAAGCGCACGCAATTAGTCAACTCCATGCGGGAGTACCTCAATCGTCAGGGTTACCTGGAAGTAGAGACACCTATTCTCCAACCACTTTATGGTGGCGCAGCAGCAAAACCATTTACAACGCATCACAATACACTCGACATGACGTTGTACTTGCGAATTGCTAATGAACTTTACCTCAAGCGTTTGATTGTGGGTGGTTTTAGCGGAGTCTATGAATTCTCAAAGGATTTTCGCAACGAAGGGATGTCTCGCTTTCATAATCCTGAATTTACTCAGGTAGAACTCTATGTTGCCTATAAGGACTATAACTGGATGATGAACCTTGTGGAGGAGATGATCGAAAAGACAGCCAATGATATTCACGGGACTACCCAGGTGAAAGTTGGTGAGAATGTGATTGATTTTAAAAGACCCTGGAAAAGATTTACAATGTATGAAGCAATCCAACATTTCACGGGCATAGACATTTCATCTATGGATGAAGTTTCTCTTCGAAACACATGCAAAACCTTGCATGTGCCGATGGATGAAACGATGGGAAAAGGCAAATTGATTGACCAGATCTTTGGTGAAAAGTGTGAGCCAAACTTGATTCAACCCACCTTCATTACTGATTATCCTGTTGAGATGTCTCCTCTTGCTAAAAAGCATAGGACTAAGCCCGGGTTAGTGGAGCGTTTTGAAGCGATTTGTAACCGTAAGGAAATTTGTAATGCGTTTTCGGAGTTGAATGATCCAATTGATCAACGAAATCGATTTGAAGAACAACTGGAATTAGGTAAACGAGGTGATGAGGAGGCGATGACCTTGGATGAAGATTTTCTAAGAGCGTTAGAGTATGGAATGCCACCTACAGCCGGACTGGGAATAGGCATTGACCGGCTGGCGATGGTGATGACCAACTCGTCTTCCATACAAGATGTGATCTTTTTTCCGCAGATGAAACCAGAAAAACCTTCATCCGTTGACACAGGAAAAGATTTCGAAGCATTGGGCATTCGGCCTGAACTGGTGCCTATAATTTTGAAATTAGGAATTCAATCCATCACGCAATTGAAAGAAATTAAGCCTACCAAATTGTTCAACGATTTGGGTGGTATGCGAAAGAAAATGAAACTGGAAAATATTCAAAACCCAACTCTTCAGGAAATTGAAGGATGGATGAAATAATAATGAGCTTCAGAATTAATTATCGTTAAAGTTTCGGGTCCTATCCAGTTTCATATCTTGTAGCATTCCAGATTTGATGCCAATTGAGAAATTGTAAGACTGATATTTTCCAAAGGGAGTCCAGCCTAAACTTGTCTGCCAGCAGTGTAGATCGCGATTAATGGAAATAAAGGTTTGAGTAAATTCGTTATTTTGAAAGTCATACCCTGTACTGTAGGTTACTTTCCATTTCTGTGTAAGTGAAAGATCACCACTAATCTGTACGGATTGAACAATGACTGGACTTTTGCTTCCTGTCTTGGTATAGTTAGCGTTATAGCTTAGTCTGAGATTCCAGGGAATCGAAAAATCAACATAAGCATCTGGATTGTTGAGCAGAAATTGTTTATCCGTATCTGACAAATCCGACTTTCCAATCTTTTCACGAGTGGTATTATCTTTACTTTGACCTTTAGGATTTAAGTTGGTACTGAAGGCAAGATTAGCATTGCTGATCTGGCCAATCCCTTTGCCGTCTTGCCAGGCATAGCGACTAACTTTTATTTCAGCATAATTACCCTTTTCATCAATTTTTACATTCCAGTATTGGTAAGGATCAAGTGTAGCACTGACGTTAAGGTTAATTTTATTGTTTAAAATATTAGTGTTGGCGGCCAGGCTAAAGGGGGCAAGTTTGAAAGAGTCTGCTGCAAAGTTATAGCCGCTAGAAGCAGAAAGCGTATTGAATAGGGCGATCTTTTTATCAATGGTGTCTTTTTTACTTCTCACTTTCATTTCAATGTTGTTGTTGACACTGAATCCCATGGAGTTACTTTTTCCGGCCCTTGATTGACCATAAACAAAGGCTGCGCCCTGGTGTCGCGATTTTTGCCTGATCTCCGTGCGCGTACTATTCCCTACAACAAATGTTTGGTAATATCCGAATTTGGGATCTGCAAAATCAGGTTGAAAGTTGTAACTAATACTTGGGTTGATGACATGCCGGATGGCTTTGATATTTCCTTTCTTCAGAAAGTAAGTACCAAAAATTCTGGTCGTAAGTGCAATGCTTCCAGAGTAATTTGAAATTCTATTGAATCCTTTAATGGTATCGACAACTACAGGTTCCTTACCAATCGAATCTTGCCCCCAGGTCAGCTTTTCAAAATACCAGATTTCATCCCAATTTAAACTTGGACTGATCGTGAAAAATTTAAAAAGTTTAAGTGAGGTCGCCAATGGAATGTCATGCCTTATGCCTTTATGTGCATTATTAAAAAGAGTTGGTAAGGTTTGAAAATTAAATGGTGCAATGCTATCTATTGCATTACCATTTTCGTCTTTCGCTATCTTACCGAGATTGTTAGTAATTTGATTAGTGCCAATGGTGGTCAGGCGGACCGATATATTTTCAAGAAACATATTGTCCTTTACTTTCTTAAAGGGGTAAATATTATTGACATTGAAATTAAAATCAGGGAGTGGCAAGTCCACCTGTTTGGTCACTAAATCCTGATTGATTCGAAGATTTGTACCTAAACTAAATGGTGTGCCTGGAAAAGTTTTTGAATAGGAAACATTAGAGCTTAACTTCCGAGTAGTGTTATCGATTCGACCGCTCTTTGGATTGGTGTTAACACCAAGATAGTTGCTGTTATTATATGTTGCTGTTGCCGCATTGACAGAAGCAGAAAAACGCCCGGTGCCTTTGGTTTGAGGTGAATGACTCCAGGCAATTCTAAAGTCTTTGACTTTTTCCTGATCTTCAATCTTATCATTTGTTTTATTACTGGTATAACTAAAATTAAAAGATCCATTGTAGTGGTATCGTTTGTTATAACTGGAATTGATATACAGCGCTGTAGACCCTTTTGAATAAAGATCGCCAGTGATGCCTAGTTTGAAGTATTCACTAATATCAAAAAAGTAGCCTCCATTTCTTAAAAAGAATCCTCGATTTCTCTCCTCACCATATGTAGGGAAAAGAATACCCGAAGAACTTTTTCGTGGTGAGGGAAAAATTCCAAATGGAAAAGCAAGGGGAGTTGGCACATCATTAAGTTCCATATAAAAAGGACCGCTTACCATTTTGTCACCAGGGATGGCTTTGGATTTGGTAGACATGATTCTAAAGTGAGGATGCCTAAGGTTACAGGTGGTATAGGCATTGCCAATGCTAAACAGTTCATTTCGTTCGTTTTTGAAAACTTCAGCTCCATGCAAAATTCCATCACCTTGTTTAGTTACGACTTCGCTAATTCTGGCATTTTTATTTTTAAAATTGTAAACCATATCCCGCGTCTCATACACTTCGGCTCCATTTTTAAAGACAGGATAGCCAAGCCTCCGCCCCAATGAATCCAATTTGCCTTTGGCAGATATCGTTGATTGTTCATAATCAATGGTTATTTCTTCCGCTTGAAGTTCGATTTCTCCATACTTTACCGTTGCATCGCCATAGAGCTTTACTATTTTACTTTGGAGGCTTGAGTTAATTGAATCTTTGGCGGAGTAGAAAATTGTTGTTTGGATTGCCCTCTTTGGTACTTGTTTTATGCTGTCATTTGTGGAAAGGGTATCTAATTTGCTTAATAGCGAGTCTGAGCCAACTCGGCTGGATGCCGTGTCTCTCTTATTTGGAAGTTGACCAACAGGCACCCTTAATGGCTTTTCAACCTGCGCCAGGCCGGTGCCAGGAGAAAGAAAAAAAATGGATATAAAAAAGGAAACTATAAAACGCCCCACGCCTTCTGATTTGATTTTCAGGAGTTTAGCTTTTAGTGAAAAATTCACAACTTTGCTCAAAGTTATTGCAAATACATCAGACATAGCTACACCGTGAGGAATATCGGACTAAAGACTCTGCTTATAGCAATAACCTTGCTAATTTCTTCTTCGATAGCCAAGCCTGCTCCACCAAAATCATTTACGGTGGTGATTGATGCGGGCCATGGCGGACATGATCCAGGAACAAGGGGGAAAAAAGTAAAAGAAAAGGATATAGCATTAAAAATTGCTATGAAGCTGGGTACTTATATAGAAAAGGGTCTGTTGGATGTAAAAGTTATCTATACTCGCAAAAATGACCGTTACCTTGCCTTGGATGAACGGGCAGATATAGCCAATAAAAACAAAGCCGATCTATTTATTTGCATCCATGCCAATGCCATTGTGAGCACTAAAGCTTATGGAACTGAGACTTACGTGATGGGGCTAAGTAAAGAGAATGGAAATTTTGAAATCGCTAAACGCGAGAATTCAGTTATCTTGTTGGATGAAAATCATGAGGAACGGTATGAGGGCTTTGATCCAAGTAGTCCGGAGTCCTATATTCTTTTTTCCCTAACTCAAAGTGCATATCAGGAGAATAGCCTAAAATTTGCTCAAAAGGTAGAAGAACAATTTAAGAATAAAGTTGGAAGAACAAGCCGTGGAGTGAAGCAAGCAGGGTTTATGGTCTTGTGGCTTACCACAATGCCAAGTGTATTGATAGAAACGGGATTTTTGTCATATCCTAAGGAAGAAGATTTCTTAATGAGCGATAAAGGGCAGGACCTTATCGCCTCCGGTATCTTTAGAGCCCTAAAAGAGTATAAATTGCAACTTGAATCTGTAAACTAATTATTGTGAAGAATAGAAGTAAAGAATTTGTTGTCGGATTGTTTGCTACAGCAGCAATTGTATTGCTGTACTTTGGATTTAATTTTTTGAAGGGGATTGATTTTTTCGACTCTACACATAAGTACTATGCTATTTATGAAAATGTAGATCAACTGGCGGTATCCAATCCTGTTTTGGTGAATGGCTACGCGGTAGGAAGAGTGAGTAAGATTAAAATCATGCCTAACAAACAGAATCATGTTTTGGTAGAATTAGAGATTGGTTCAGAAGTTGTACTTGGTGACTCTACAAAAGCTATCCTCAATAGTGATTTTCTTGGCGGCAAATCCATTTTATTGAATATTGGTAAAGTGCTTACACCCTTATCTCCAAAAGACACGATCTTAACCGAAGTAGCCAAGGGCCTTACAGATATTCTCGCAGAAAGTGCTGTCCCAGTAGCGGATAATCTTCAAACCACCTTGAGAAAATTCAATACAGTAATTGATAATCTAGTGAAGAACTCACAGCAACTGGATATCATATTTTTGAAACTTCAGACTACACCTGACTTACTAAATAAAACATTGATCACGGCAAACGGAAGGGTTGATGAACTTTCAATAAGTTTCAAAGGTGTGGCCGAAAACCTGAATGGTACCCTACTTGAACTGAAGCCGACACTGAACAATTTTAAGGTACTGTCCGATTCGCTAAAGCAACTCAGAATGAATCAGACATTGATGAAGACACAACAGACCCTGACTAGCTTGAATGAGACACTTACTAAACTAAAGAAGGGAGATAATACCGTGAGCAAATTAATGACGGAAGATTCACTTTATGTCAATCTTAATAAACTCTTACTCAATTTAGACAGCCTCATCAATCATTTTGATAATAACCCCAAGCACTTCATGGCTCCCCTCGGCAAGAGCAAGCGTAAAGTAGATCGTGATAGAAGAAAGGAAGAAGAGGAGCGTCAGAAAGCTGCTCAGAAGAAATAAATTTTATGGTCAACGATCTGGACTTTAATAGAAATGAAGATATTCTCAAACAGCTCACCGCTCAATTAAAATCAAAAGCCAAAAAAGTCAGGCAAGGTGGTGGAGAAAAGAAAATTGAAGAGCAACACCAGAAAGGTAAGCTGACCGCCCGTGAGCGAATTGAGTACCTCACGGATAAAAATTCGAATCTTGTTGAGATAGGTCTCTTTGCAGGTGAAGGGATGTATAAGGAAGTAGGTGGATGTCCTTCGGCAGGGGTGGTTACTGTTATTGGTTATGTTAAGGGTCGGCAATGTGTTATCGTTGCCAATGATGCCACCGTTAAGGCTGGGGCTTGGTTCCCCATCACAGCAAAGAAGAATTTAAGAGCACAGGAAATTGCGATGGAAAATCGCTTGCCCATTATCTATCTGGTAGATAGTGCCGGGGTTTTCTTGCCGATGCAAGATGAAATTTTCCCTGACAAAGAACACTTTGGCCGTCAATTCAGAAATAACGCAAAGATGTCATCGATGGGCATTATTCAAATTGCTGCCATCATGGGCAGTTGCGTGGCGGGTGGAGCCTATTTGCCCATCATGTCAGACGAAGCAATGATCGTTGATAAAACAGGTTCTATTTTTTTAGCGGGGTCCTACCTTGTTAAGGCTGCTGTAGGTGAAAATATTGATAATGAAACGCTGGGAGGCGCCACCACCCATTGCGAAATCTCTGGCGTAACGGACAATAAATTTCCTAATGATCAGGCGTGCCTGGATCATATCCGGAACCTCTTTGATAAAATAGGTGCATATGAAAAAGCGGGATTCGATCGCATTGAATCAAGGGAGCCAAAGGAAAAACCGCAAGAGATTTATGGAATACTTCCGGCTGATCGTGCGAAACCTTATGATACATTGGAAATCATTAAAAGATTTGTCGATGGTTCTGAATTTGATGAGTACAAAGCACTTTATGGAAAGACCATACTTTGTGGCTTTGCAAGGATAGAAGGATGGGCAGTAGGCATTATTGCCAATCAACGCAAGGTGGTGAAGACCAAAAAGGGAGAGATGCAAATGGGGGGCGTTATCTATTCAGATTCTGCTGACAAAGCTGCCCGATTCATTATGAATTGCAATCAACGGAAAATTCCGCTGCTCTTTATTCAGGATGTCAGTGGATTTATGGTAGGTAGTAAAGCAGAACATGGCGGCATTATCAAAGATGGAGCGAAGATGGTAAATGCTATGGCCAACTCTACCGTACCTAAATTTACCCTGATTATTGGCAATTCGTACGGTGCTGGTAACTATGCCATGTGTGGCAAGGCCTATGATCCAAGGTTAATCTATGCGTGGCCCACAGCCCAGGTTGCCGTTATGAGTGGCAACTCGGCAGCAAAGACACTATTATCTATCCGCGTCAATACATTAAAAGGACAAGGCAAAGTAATCTCAAAAGAAGAGGAAGATCAGCTCTTGAAAGAGATTACAGACCGGTATAATGAACAACTGAGCCCTTACTATGCGGCAGCTCGCTTATGGGTGGATGGCGTTATTGATCCGCTGGAAACCCGTACTGTTATTTCCATGGGGATAGAGGCCGCTAATCATTCTCCGATCGAAAAATTTAATGTGGGTGTAATCCAGACGTGATGGAGGAGAAGGAACTTAAGGCATTGGTCTCTTTGCTGGATGACGATGATAAGCATATTGTTTCTCATGTCGAGGATAAAATTCTTTCCATTGGAACTTCAGTGATTCCCTTTCTGGAGAAAGAATGGGAGAGTAATTTTAATCCTTCCGTCCAGCAGCGAATAGAGGATTTGATTCATACCCTGCAGTATGAATTACTAAAAGGTAGATTGGTGGATTGGTACAAAGGAGAGGAGCAAGATCTACTGACCGGAATGTGGATTGTGGCTACCTATCAATATCCGGAGATTGAACTCGAGAAACTCAAACAAGAACTCGAACAAATCTACTACGAGACGTGGCTTGAGTTTCGCCCCGATTTAGTTCCATTTGATCAGGTGAAGGTGATCAACAGTGTACTCTTTAATAAATTAAAATTTGGAGCTAATACTAAAAATTTCCACTCGCCCGGTAACTCCATGATCAACGTTGTGCTGCAAACCCACAAAGGGAATCCTATTACCCTATGTGTGATTTATCTGCTGGTGGCGCAGAAATTAAAATTACCAGTGCAGGGTGTTAATCTTCCCAATCTTTTCATTCTCACCTTCAAAGATGCTCAAACTCAATTTTATATTAATGCTTTTAACCGCGGCCTGATTTTTTCAAAACAGGATATCGAAAACTATATCAATGAACTGCACCTTGTACCACAGAGTTCATTCTTTGAAGCCTGCTCCAGCCTCGACATTATCAGAAGGACGCTACGGAATCTTGTGATGTCTTTTGAAAAAATAGGAGAGCACGCCAAAGCGGAAGAAGTGAAGGTGCTCCTCGTGGAAATATCGGATGGAGGAGATTTAGGAGTGTAACCAATTTCTGTTAGCCTCAGTCTTGTACCTCACTGGCCACGGCTACCCAGTTTTGTTAATCTATTTTCTCCGAATAGAACATCCCACAGCTCTTATCGAAGGCACTTCTATTTTTTGACCTGCAATGAGTTTATCAATACTATTAATGAGGTAGGTTTCTTTTACGTCAGACGGAACCTGCGCATTATCGTCAATAGCTCCGCTGTAAACCAAAACATATTTGTTACTCATATTCTTAAGCAGAAAAGCTTCAGGACTTTTCTTAGCTCCCACACAATCCATTGCAATTTGATCTTTATCTGCCAGGTAGGGAATTTGCAGACCCCATGTTTTATATTCTATGGCCATCTTCTCAGCCAACTCATTGGGCTCCTGGTAAGAGTTGATCAGGATAAACTGAATTTTACCGGCATACCGATCGACCAGTGATTGGATACGGGAAGTGTAATAATTGTCAAAGGCGCAATCATTGCTGGTAAAAATTGCAACCAAACCCATACAAGAAGGGTAGCCATCTAACGAAACCGTGCTCCCATCAACCACATTAGTCAGGGTAAAATTATGGATGGGTTGCTGACCATACGTTGAGAACGATATGATTAGCAACATTATGAACGAGAAGCGTTTCATATCAAACAGTTTTGGTATACACTAATACAAAGTCATCCTCAAGAGAATACTCTAAGTTAATCAACTCATCATTGCCCGGAACACAAATTTTTCCAATCAGACTGCCACCTTTATTTAACACAAAGGGATGAACACTTAAATGCTCAGAAAAAGACAGGCCTCGTTTTCCATAAATTTTATACAAAGCTTCTTTGGCGCACCAGTAAACGCAGTTTTTTTGAATGTTATTTCCTGCATCGGTTTCTTCTGTTTTGCTTAATACACGATGAGCAATTTTCAGAAGCTTTTCCTTGGGTTGTTCTACATCAATTCCCACCGGATGTTTACGATCTATTTGCGCTGCTACATGAGGGTAAGAATGAGAAAGTGAAATGGAATGAAGGTGATCTATTAGAAAGGGTTTCCCAAATTCATCTTTATAGAGGCCCTTATACGTCAATCCCGCCTTTTCAACCAGCGTTCTTATCAGGATTCTTCCCGCCATCCATTCCAGTCTTTTCAATTTACTAACAATGCCTTGGGGGCATACTTCTGGTGCTAATTGCATGGCAAGAGCCTCTTCGGGCTCGGTAATATGCCAAAGCGCCCAACCACTTTGTTCTTTTGTCCACTCGATTTTGCTTACGGGCATTGGTAATCTGGCATTATCTCACAATTTTGTTAATTATTAACTGAAAAAAAATTCCTGACCCCTTGAAAGCAAAAATCGATAGACGCTAATGACCGTTCAGGTAGAAAAGATTCATACCCTAACGGGCCACAGTGATTGCGTTTACACACTGCAGCCTGGCCAAAAGCCTCACTTATTTTTCTCGGGTGGTGGCGATGGTGTTGTGGCATTGTGGAATTTAGAGAGCCCTACTGTGGCGCAGCAAATTGCGCGGTTGCCCAATTCGATTTATGCATTGCACTATCATCCGGAAACTAACCTTCTCATTGCTGGTCATAATTACGAAGGCATTCATCTTCTTGACTGGAAGGAAAAGAAAGAACTTCGTTCTCTGAAAATTTCTGCCTCAGCAATTTTTGATATTCAATCCTTTGGCGGTGCTCTTTTTGTGGCAACAGGAGATGGAATTGTTACTGTTGTTGATTTAGAGAGTTGGACAATTAGGAAAAAATTAATTCACTCAGAAAAGAGCGCAAGGGTTGTTGTGGTTAATCCGGTTTTTGGTGAGCTGTCGGTTGGGTATAGCGATCATTCCATTCGCGTCTTTGACATTCGCGATTTTAGATTAAAGAAGGAATGGGTGGCGCACGGGAACTCGGTTTTTGCCCTCGCTTACACAACTGATTTCAACGTATTAATCAGCGGCTCGCGTGATGCCCGACTGAAAGCGTGGGATGTAACCAATAGCTATACTCAGGTTGGGGAGGTGGCGGCTCACCTGTACGCTATCAATCATATTGCTTTTAGTCCTGATGGTAATCATTTTGCAACAAGCAGCATGGATAAGTCCATCAAAATCTGGAATACAAAAGAACTGCGGCTATTGAAGGTAATTGACAAAGCCCGCCATGCAGGCCATGGCACTTCAGTCAATAAATTGCTTTGGACTTCGTTTAACAATCAGCTAGTTAGCGGCAGCGATGATCGCAGTATTTCAGTTTGGGATATTGTGATCGGACAAGATTGAGGGATTCTCATAGCGCTGATTTGGAGGAGATTAGCTACATTTGAACAGATTTTCAATTTTTTAGGCTTCTATTTTTTAAACTTAACTATTGCCATCATGAAAATTACACCACTTGAAATCCGACAGAAGCAATTTGAAAAGGCGCTGCGTGGATATGATAAAGATGAAGTCAGTGCTTTTTTGCTTTCCCTTTCTCAGGAATGGGAGCGAGCGCAAGATGAGGTGAAGGAAATGCGCATTAAACTGGAGGCGACAGAACGGGAGGTAACTAAACTCCGTGAAGTTGAAAGTTCATTGTATAAAACGCTGAAGACGGCTGAAGACACGGGCTCCAATATGATTGATCAGGCCAATAAGACCGCTGAACTTCATATGCGGGAAACTCAACTGAAAGCAGAGGCCATGCTGAATGAAGCCAAGACAAAGGCAAAAGATGTAATTGAAACAGCCGACACTACTTCCAGGCAAATACTTGAAGAAATGGAAGATCGGCTTAAGGCCTTGGTGCAGAATTACAAGACCCTGGAATCACAAAAGGATAATTTGCTCTCCGATTTGAAGCGACTGGCAGGAGAAACAATTGATCGTGTGGAGCGGGCCAAAAATACCTCCAACGAATTTAATCCTGACCAACATTTAACGCTGGCAAAACGCGAGGCCAAAAGGATTTTGAGTCCAAATGCTAATTTTGAAATATCACCTAAAAAAACGGTGATGCCAGAGCCAACCCATGTTGAAGAAAGACTAGCTGTATTTGCGGATCAAAAGAGAGCTCCAAAATCTTTTTTTGACGACATTCAATAATCCTCTCAAAAGGAATAATAAATACTCAATCATGCTTGGCAAAGTATCGCTTGAAGGCTTAGAGTTCCATGCATATCACGGTGTATACCCCCACGAGCGCTCCTCTGGAAATAAGTTTGAAGTAGACATTCACGTTGAAACCCGTTTTGATGATTCGGCATTTCGTGATAATTTATCAGGAACGCTCAACTACGAAGTGCTTTATGCTGTGGTGAAAGCGGAAATGGAAAAGCCATCTAAGCTTTTGGAGACAGTAGGCAATGCCATTGCTGAAAGTGCTTTACAGAAGTTTGAGGAAGCGATTTCCGTGGAGGTAAAAATTTCAAAATTTAATCCTCCTATCGGGGGGGTGTGTAGAAAGGCAAGTGTACAAGTGAGCAGGACAAAATAAATCATGGCTGACTATCCAGCAAATCAGTCGTAGATTTGTCAACGAACATAAATCCCCGGGCATCTGCTCCTTCATAAAAGTCGACTTCCTTGCCAATGAGATACATCGTGTGCTTCTTGTCAACGTATACCGGAATGCCCTCAATAGTATAAGCCAGATCTGCTTCTTTCTTTTTATCAAACCCAATGATCAGCGAGACACCCGAACAACCACCGCCCCGGACGCCAAGGCGGAGGCCGTAATCTGCAGGAATATTTTTGGTCTGCATGATTTTACGAACCTCTTCGGCAGCCTTAACTGACAGTTTAACGGGTTTTAGATTGTCAAACATCAACGATTTTATTAATACTAATTCCTTCTCAAAATTACTTAATTTTAAACACTCAAAAGCCAAGAATAATTCTATGAATGCCCTGATCGAGTTTGGAAAAATATTAATACCTGCATCAGTCGTGCTGTATGCCGCCTATTTGATGGTGAAGTCTTTTACCCAAAAAGAGATTGAAGTAAGAAAACTGGAAGTACGCAGTCGCAGCATTGAGACTATTCTACCTGCCCGCCTGCAGGCTTATGAGCGCATTACTTTGTTTTTAGAGCGAATATCACCGCAGAACCTTTTGCTTCGTCTGACGGACTCTGCCTATACGGCTCGTGAATTTCAAAAAATTCTCTTGGACGAAATTCGCAACGAATATAATCACAATGTCTCCCAGCAAGTATACATGAGCGAGGAGGTGTGGAGTATGGTAAAAAATTCAAAAGAAGACCTAACCGTGATGATCAATGAGGCTGCCTCTCAGATGAATGACGATTCAAAATCCATTGACTTGTCCAAAAAGATATTTGAAATCGTGATGGAGAAAAAGGTGGATCCCATTGGCCATGCGTTAAGTGAACTGAAGAAAGAAATTCAGCAAATTTTTTAGTGCATTGAAAACCGCCCTTGTTGCAGGATCTTCAGGTCTTATTGGCCGTCAATTACTAAGCCTACTTTTGGAGGACAGCCGGTATGCCAAGATCATTGCCATTAGCCGAAAGCCGTTAGAGCTTACTCATCCTAAGCTCGAAAATGTTGTGTTGGATTTTGCTCACTTAGAGCAACATAGCCAAGCGTTAAGGTGTAATGATATTTTTTGTTGTCTCGGCACCACCATCAAAAAGGTAAAAACAAAAGAAGCGTTTCGTAAAGTAGATTTTGATTACCCGGTAGAACTGGCAAGGATAGGTAAGGAACAAGGTGCTGAGAAATATCTATTAGTATCAGCCCTTGGAGCAAACAAAAACTCATCTCTATTCTATAATCAAGTGAAAGGTGAAGTAGAGGATGCTATCGCAAAGATTGAAATTCCGGCACTTCATATTTTTAGACCATCGTTATTGATAGGGCCCAGGGCAGAGCAGCGTGGTGGGGAAGAGGCTGCTAAATGGGTTTATAAAATTTTCGGTTTTGTTATCCCTGCAAAATATATGGCCATTGAATCTATTAAAGTGGCCAGAGCAATGATATTCCTGGCACAAGAGAAAGTGAAGGGGATAGTTATTCACGAATCAAAGGAATTGCAAGCGTACTGATGATTGCCGTAATTCAGAGAGTACTCGAGGCTTCAATTGAAATTGATCAGCAAACTAAAGCGAAGATTGACCAAGGGCTGGTGGTGCTGTTGGGAATTGAGGAGGCCGACTCACTAGAGGATATTGAGTGGCTTGCTTTAAAGATCGTTAACCTTCGCATTTTTAACGATGCACAAGGTATCATGAATCTGAACATTAAAGATCACGGAGGTGATATCATTCTGGTCAGTCAATTTACACTTCATGCGAGTACGAAGAAAGGAAATCGACCATCCTACATAAAGGCTGCTAAACCTGATATTGCTATACCTCTCTACGAAAAATTTATTATTGAGTTGATTGCTCAATTAGGAAAACCAATTCAGACAGGCAAGTTTGGGGCGGATATGCAGGTGAAGTTGATCAATGACGGACCTGTCACCATCATCATTGATACAAAGGATAAAAAGTAATCGACCTATTCGACCAGCGCCAGGATAATAAATAGCGCGTTCAGTATTACAAATGCTATGATTACTGTTCGCGAGCCCATTTTATTAACTCTCAGGCAAGCTTCTTTTTTACCAAGGTCATGAAGTTTTAAGCAGATAGCAGAAACAACAAGTGTCGAGAAGATTCCCAGGAAAGTGAGCGTGTGCAATGTATCGACTAGTGAAAAAGTGGAAGATTCCGGTAATAAGGAATCAATGATGTACTTATTACCCACTGCAGCAAAGAGACCACCCACTGGCAAACCAAAGCGTGGTTCAAATTCAGAAGGATGAGGAACAAAGCTGATAATGGCGATGAGAAAAGCGATATACATACCAATGAAGATTTTCATAAACAGCCCAAAAGCCTGGCGTTCCAAATCCATTTCCACCTGAAATGTGGAAAAGACCTGATAACTGCGCTCTGGCCTGGCATCTCCAAAACCGGTTTTATAATCATTAGTTTCTGAAGAAACTCTGAAGTTTTTGATTGTCCATCCGTCAATGGCCTCCTGATCATCGATTGTGCTGCCTTTAACATCAGGAACGAATACGAGACTCTTGTTATCAAACAAAGAATTTTCTATTTGAATTTTGAGATGTTGCTTGTCAAATGGAAAATTGTGCACTTTCCAATTTTCCTTCATCGTGCATTTCATTTTCATTATCGCCCATGCTTTTCCGTCCAGGCTATCAATAATAATTTCCGCTGGGTCGATGGATTTGGCATTAGGAATATCAAGTTGCGTTGAGAAATCAAAATTTGGATTGTTGTATAAAAACCAAAGCCAGAAACGCGCAGTATATTCCTTATCGCGAAAATTAATATCATGAACGCTGATGATAAAGGTTCCAACTTTTACCGTGTCGGGTTGAGCCGACAAAGTGTAAAAATTAAGTGAAGCGAGAAACGTTAAAATGGAAATTTTCAATTTCATGCCATGCAATATAGAAAACTGGGGCAATTGTTTTCTCGGGGCATCAATAAAATTAGGCTTTATCTGGCGCGAGAATTAGATAACAAAACGAATTCTTATCCTTTTTGTGAGTAATTTTCGAGTCTAAAATTAAAAGCTATGTACACCGGACTCCTCCATACCCATTCTTCCCTTCGCTATATTGTTCTGCTACTTTTGATAATTGTTGTCATCAAGTCATTTCTGGGATGGGTAAACAAACAGTCATACAATAACCTGGATAATAAGCTATCACTTTGGCTCTTGATCGGCACACATCTGCAGCTCCTGGTGGGATTGTCTTTGTTTTTTGTGAGCCCTTTTGTTCAATTTTCCGGAGCCGCCATGAAGGATGCTAGTACAAGGTATTGGACGGTAGAGCATAATTTTATGATGCTAATAGCGATTGTCCTGATCACCATTGCGCGCATCTCTCACAAAAAATTACCAACGGATGAAGCAAAGCACAAAAGGCTTTTTGTACTTAATGTAATTGCACTGCTTATTATTGTTGTTGCAATCCTTTATAGTGGACGTGGTCTTATTGTTCCGGTAAGGGCATAGTCAATTTTAAGAAGAAACTCTTAGCGTGGTTCCGCTTAGCATTGTTGTAAACTGACGTAGGGCATTTTTGGCAGGACCATTCGTCACGGAGCCGCTTTCGTTGAAAGTCGCGCCATGATTGGGGCATTGAAATCTTTTGTTACCAGCCTGGTATTGTATAGTTGTTCCTTCGTGGGTACAGGCAGAAGCCACGGCAATGAAATCACCAGTAAGGGTTCTCGCGACAATAACACCACTTTGTACGATGGAACCACCGTTTTGGGCAAGTGCTCCGTTAGAAACATCAATTGTAAAATCCACATTGGATGGCATAGGCTCCCTATTATTAGAGCAATTGGTAAAACAGGCACTTACGAGCATCCACCCGGCACCCGCTCCGGCCAATTTTATAAATTCTTTGCGTTCCATGGGAGTTTGTTTAATGCGATAACAACCTAAAAACCTCTTTATTGTTCCCCAAATCCGTGGTATTTTCGTGGCATGAAAATACGAATCTTTCTGTCCATAATTTTTGGCTTGTTTTTAATCCTAACTCAGGCTCAACAATTTAGTCCTCGCTATGAGTTGGTAAAAATGGGGCCTAATGTGAATAGCCTCGCTTATCATGAGGTGGCTCCTGTAATTTCTACAGATGGTAAAAAGCTTTATTACTTCGTCAGCAATCATCCGGAGAATACGTACGGCAAGGACAACAGTCAGGACATCTGGGCATCGGTTTTGGATGAGAAGGGGGAGTGGTCAAAAGCAAGCCGTGTAAGCGCTCCACTGAATCAAAATCGATTCAACCAAGTGTATAATGTATTGCCGGATGGATCATTGTTTGTCAGAGGTGGACGCGCTAAGAATTCAAAGGGTTTTTCTATTGTAAACACAGGAGGAGGTTCTACGGAACTTCGCATCAAAGATTTTGATTCCATGGATAAAGGTACCTTCAATGGAGCCACTATCTCTGCAGATGGTAAGCATGTTGTAATGTATTTTTCAGAGATAGCAGGGAGCAATCGAAGTGATCTTTACATCAGTAATGTTCAACCGGATGGCAACTGGACAAGGCCAATGAAAATGACGGTTAGTACAAGTTCAGACGAATATGGCCCTTTTATAAGCCCGGATCAGAATACATTGTTTTTTGCCAGTGACCGTATTGTGTCGGGTCGTGTAGGAAGTACTGATATTTATAAAATAACTCGTTTGGACGATAGCTGGTTGAAATGGTCAGAGCCTGCCAACTTGGGCAAGGCCATTAATACAACGGGTGGCGATGCCTATTTCTCAATGGATGCGGCTGGTAACATTTTCACTGCCCGTTCCGGGACAAGGGTGGATGGGGGAACTTTTGATATTTATATTTTAAAACCACGTGATGTTAAAATCACCTTAAGTGGAACGGTGTTCAATGAGAAAACGCAGCAACCTATTTTGGCAAGTGTGGAATTAACAATGAAAGATCAAAAGCCTGCTTCCTTTAAAACGAATGCAAGTGGAAAATTTGAAACACACATTCCAGAAATTGAATCCTATACTGTAAGTGCTACAGCACCTGGTTTTATTTCAAAAGAGGAGACTTTTAAGGTACCAAAACTGAACCGTGATACAACGTTGCGCATTGTTATGAACCTGACACCTATTGCTAAAAAACTGATACTATCAGGGTCTGTTCTGAATAAAAAAACAGATCAGCCTATCGATGCTAAAGTCGATATTATTCATCGATCTGATAGAGCTACTAATTTTCAACTTCAGACATCTGGCGGAAACTTTCAGCAAGAAATTCCCAGGTTTGGTTGGTATATCCTTACCGCGTCTGCAGAAGGGTATCTTAATTCGACAGACAGTGTAAGCATAAACACCGAAGCTGAATCTCCGGCTGTTAAGAATATTTTTCTGTCACCTATTGAGGTCGGTGTAACAGTTCGTTTGAAAAATATTTATTTTGATTTTGATAAGGCCACTTTAAAATCAGAATCATTTATCGAGTTAAATAAAGTGGTTGAATTTCTAAAACAGAATTCACATGTTGAGATAGAGATAGCAGGTCATACGGACAGCAAAGGAGCTGACACCTATAATCAAAATCTCTCCCAAGGACGATCGCAATCGGTGGTTGACTACTTGTCAAGTCAGGGAATTGATAGCAGCAGGCTTACCGCCCATGGCTATGGCGAATCGAAGCCGATAGACACGAATGAAACAGATGAAGGTCGTGCCAACAATCGAAGGGTTGAATTCACGGTGCTAAAAAAATAAGAGTCCATAATATTTACTATCACTTTTTTTAATCAATACGAAATGAAAGTGTCCATGATTTTAATCGTTTCCGTGTGGTGTGCAACTGCATACTCTGGCTATGCACAAACAGATACTATTCGATATACCGTATTGTCTTCAGGCAAGTCAACCGGAAAACAACTTCAATGGGCCGAAGGGCCTCATTCAACTATTTTATCTTATGAATATAATGATCGTGGACGGGGTCCGAAGCTTACCGTAAAACTAAAGACCGATGAACACGGGCTTGTCGTTAGTCGCCAGTTGGAAGGAGTGGATTATTATAAAGCACCTATTGTTGAGAATTTTGAAATCGCCAATGGAACTGCGAGCTGGAAAAATCACATCGAAAGTGAACAGAGGGTGATCACTGGAAATGTTCTTTACTCTCCACTCAACAGTGCCCCTGCAGAGATTGAATATTCTCTTCACCTGCTCTTGAAGGCAAAAGATCATACGCTAGAGGTATTGCCTTCGGGCAGCCTTAAGGCAACGCATATAAAAAATCATACTGCGAAACTTGATGGATTTCCGGAAGAACTTGAGTTGTATTCTTTTTCGGGCAGTGGTGGACCTCCTTTTTATGTTTGGTTTACTCCTTCTAAAAAGTTTTTTGCCATGGTTAACGGATGGTCGTCTATTCTCCCTGAGGGTAAAGAAAAATTGGAGGGTGAGCTCTTGGAATCACAAAAACTCATCGAGCATGATTATTTTTTGGTTCAGGCAAAAAACTTTACTCAAACTCAATCCGGGCCAACGGTAATTCAGAATGTAACACTATTTGATGCCCTTACCGGAAAGAATCTTTCCAACAGGAGTGTGATTATAGAAAATGGATTGATTAAGCAAGTTGGTAAAGCATCAAAGATAAAGGCACCCGCAGGATCAAAGATCATTGATGGAAGTGGGAAGACGTTGATGCCTGGACTTTGGGACAATCATGCCCATTATGATCCTTCGCAAGGTCTATATCATTTGGCAGCTGGAGTTACCAATATTAAAGATCTTGCGAATTCACTCGACTTGCCGGAGACTCGAAAAAAGGTCGATAACAATGATTTATTGGGTCCGGAAATCTCTGTGATATCAGGCTTCATTGATTTTGCTGGTCCGTTTGCAGGGCCCACCGGTAAAATTGTAAAAACGCTTGAGGAAGGTCTGGAAGGCGTACGCTATTATGCTTCGCATGGATATGATCAGGTCAAGTTATACAGTTCCATTCCTCCGGACTGGGTGAAGCCTTTGGCTGCAGAAGCGCATAGGCTTGGATTGAAAGTCTGTGGTCATGTTCCTTCTTACATGACAGCCGAACGAGCCGTGAATGACGGCTATGATCAAATCATTCACTTAAACATGATTATGCTTAATTTTTTAGGCGATACGTTGGACACACGGTCAATGTTGCGTTTCATCCGGGTGGCCGAACGGGCAAGAAATATTAATGTGAATGGGCCGGAAGTTAAGCACTTTTTACAGTTGCTGAAGGAAAAGAAAATCGTGGTGGATCCTACTGCTGCTATTTTTGAAGATATGTTTACCAATGAGCCGGGAAAACTGGCCAAAGGATATGATGGTGTGATTAACCAATTCCCGGCAGAGTTTCGCAGAGGCTTTTACTATGGGGGTCTTCCAACTATGAAAGGCCATGAGATAGAATACAAGCAATCGTTTGACACAATGATGAAAATGCTGAAGTTATTGTATGACAACGGCATCACATTCGTGCCCGGCACAGACGGGTTTCCCGGTTTTACATTGCACCGGGAGCTTGAACTTTATACCAAGGCCGGAATACCGACAAAGGAAGTATTGAAAGGTGCCACGATTGTTTCGGCACGTGTAGCGGGTAAAGAGAAAGAGCTAGGTTCTATCGAGGTAGGTAAGAAGGCAAATATGATCTTAGTCGATGGTGATCCCCTTAAAAACATCAGTAACATCCGTAGGGTCGAACTTACGATTAAGAATGGGAATATCTTTGACCCCAAAGAGCTTTATAAGTCCTATGGATTTGGATTCTGGAAATGATAGGATTTACACACTAGTCACCTTCGACTAAAATCTCAACTACCCGATCTTTATCTTTTTCAAAAATGAAGAGTTGTACCCCGGAGAACAATTCATTGCGAAAAGGGTAGAGGTTGACGAAATTCTCTCCTGTCAGAAAGCAAGGGATACCGTAGGCATCCAGTTTGGTCTTCACCAAACTGGCTTGAATACTGGTGTCGTATGAATCGAAGACAATGATTTTTTCTGTGGCGTCAGTCATAAAGAGATTGATCTAGGTAAGGTACCTATTAATTGAACAACTATTAGAGGCAAGTTTAGTAACTTGGAATGCCGCAGGGCTGTCAAAACTATTTAAAATTCTTCTGTAACATCTTTATATGTCCACCGTCTTGCCTTTGAAACGATGAATCTCGAAGCTTTCCAAACCCGGGTCATACCAGTGAAAAACAAGCTTTTTCGATTCGCTTTCAGACTTTTGGATAGCGAAGAAGAGGCAAAGGATGTAGTGCAGGAGGTGTTTATTAAGGTGTGGAACGGCAGGGAGCAGATGAGCGAGGTGCAGAATTGGGAGGCTTGGTGTATGCGCATTACCAAAAATCTTTCACTGGATCGTATCCGCTCGAAGCAACGAAGGGCCACCGATTCAATGGAGGATGGATTTGATATAAGGAATGAAACATTGTCGCCTCACGAAACAACTGAACAAGGTGAAAGTATGCAGCGAATCAATCAATTGATTGCCGGATTACCGGAAAAACAACGACAGGTAATTCACCTTCGGGATATTGAAGGGTATAGTTATCAGGAGATCTGTGAGATTTTGGAGCTGGATATGAGTCAGGTGAAAGTAAGTCTGTTCCGTGCACGAAATAGTGTAAGAGAAAAATTAGTGAAGATTAATGCTTATGGACTCTAACGAAATTAAACAACAACTCGAGAAGTACTGGAACTGCGAGACCTCGTTGGAGGAAGAGCAGCAATTGAGAGAATACTTTCGCGGGAATAATATTCCGGAGTCATTAAAAGAAACGTCCGAGCTGTTCCGCTACTTTGAAAAGCAAAAGAAAGAATCGTTGATTCAGGGCTTTGATGGAGAGCTCATGAATCGAATTAAAGCAGAGAGACCGCAGGGCAAGGTAGTGAAGATGATGTTTAATGTAGCAAGGATTGCTGCGGGTCTGGTGGTGGTAGTGGCGGCCACCTATTTTGTAAGGCAGGAGATCAGAAAATCGTATCCGCCAGAAATAGCTGATACGTATAGTGATCCGAAGTTGGCGTTTGAAGAAACAAAGAAGGCATTGATGATGATCTCTAAGGGTTTCGGTAAAGCCCAGAAGGAAGCCCGGAAGATTAACCTACTCAACGAAGCAGAACAAAAGATTCAGGGCAAGGAAGAAGATAAAAAAAACAGTATTAACATTTAGCGCTGCTGATGGCAGAACGGAAAAGGATTTAAAAATTTAAAACAACGAAGTATGAAAAAGTTTGTGGCAGGAGTAGTAATGATGGTGATGTCGATAGCTGTGCAGGCCCAGGACAATGCGATATCCAAGTTCTTTAGTAAATATCAGAGTGATGAGTCATTCAGCCAGGTGACTGTCAGCAGCAAAATGTTTGGCTTATTTACCAACATGGATGCCGATAAACCCGAAGACAAGGAAGTCCTTGAAGCCATCAGCAAAATAAAAGGGCTTCGAGTCTTGGCAAAAGAGGAAGCTCGCAATTCCCGTGAATTATATAAGGAAGCGATGACTATGATTCCGGTAAAAGAATATGAAGAACTAATGACGGTCCGCGACAAAGACAAGGACATGAAGTTTTTTATCAAAGAAGCAGGTGGCAAGATAAGTGAACTGGTGATGGTGATGGGTGGAAATGAAGAGTTTATGGTACTCAGCATCTTTGGAGAAATTGACCTCAAGCAAATTTCCAGAATAGGTCGAAAAATGAATATTGATGGTCTCGATCATCTGGAGAAAATGAAAGACGGTAAAGACAATACTAAGGACAATAAGAAGAATTAGTTTTAAAGCAAGAGACATGATTTGATCAATCATGTCTCTTGCTTTTGACACAAAGAAGAGACGCTATGAAGAAATCACATCTTATATTATTCATTATCATTTTTCCGTTGGTGTCATGGGCGCAAAGCGAGACCACGCAGGCACTTCAGAAACAATACGATGAGGCATTCGCGTTGTATTTTTATAAGAACACGCTGCGGATGTTGAATCAAACCGACAGCCCTGAATTTGATGAATTGATCAAAGACATTGAGAAGATGAAGTTCTTAATGATCGATAAATCCAAAATGAAGTTTGCTCCAGATGATTATAAAAGGCTATTGAAGCAGTATAACGCGGAATCCTATGAGGAAATCATGACCACGCGCTATCAGGGCAAAAACTTCGATATTTATTTGAAAGATAAAAAAGGATCAACTTTGGGAACCGTGATGCTTGTCAATGACTCTACAAGTCTATATGTATTGGATATTCTAGGAACTATTGATGTGAGCAAAGCGACTCAGCTTTTTTCCACGCTCGATGAAAGTTCGGATATCGGACAAAAGATCAAGTCATTTTTAGACACAGGAGAATCTCCTAGTAAGCAGCGGGGCTTTAAAATTCATAACCAATAATATTTTGGAAACAGTTCTGTCTACTCAACAACTGACAAAGAATTTTGGGCGACTTTGTGCGGTCAACCAACTTACGCTTGAAGTTCAGCGTGGGCAAGTGTTTGGTATGCTTGGCCCCAATGGCAGTGGCAAAACTACCACGCTTGGAATGTTGATGGGAGTGGTTAATCCTACCGGTGGTCATTTTTCCTGGTTTGGCCAACCCGCCACTAATGAAACACGGAAAAAAATCGGAGCTGTACTAGAGCATCCCATATTTTATCCTTACCTCAGCGGACAGAAGAATTTGGAGCTGACTGCAATGATTAAAGGTGCGCCCAAAGAGCATATTGCTAAGGTATTGGATATCGTAGAGCTTACTGCGCGCAGGGAAGATAAATACCGAACATATTCGTTGGGTATGAAGCAGCGCCTGGCTATTGCATCAGCATTATTGAATGATCCCATCGTTTTGATTTTAGATGAGCCTACCAATGGTCTTGATCCAATGGGGATAGCAGAGATCAGGGCGATCATTAAAAAAATTGCAGCCGATGGAAAGACTATCATTCTGGCAAGTCACTTGTTGGACGAAGTGCAGAAGGTCTGTTCTCATTTTGCTATCTTAAGGAAAGGGAATCTTGTGCATTGCGGTCTGGTGGATGATGTTGGAAGAGGCGAGGAGACTGTAGAAGTGCTGGCCTTTCATGATGACCTGTCAACCCTGCTGCAAAATTTTGAGGGAACACTTTCTCTGAAGAAAGAAGGAAGCAATTTTGTGGTAAAGATGAAGGAAGGATTTCACAGCCAGGATTTGAATCGTTTTTTGTTTGGAAAAGGAATTGTCTTATCTCATTTGGTCACACAGAAAAAAAGCTTAGAAAAACAGTTTTTGGAAATACTTTCAGAAGCCGAAAATAAAATCTAATCACCTTTCTCATGATGCTTCATCTCCTAAGAGTTGATCTTAAAAAACTTGTCAGCTACCGCACTTTCTGGGTGGTGTGTGGTTTATACTTCCTGACGTTGGCTTTTACTACTGCCAGTGGAATGGAGTTTCTGAAATGGCTCGCCAGCAAAGGAGCCGAGTTTGGAACGAGCCTGAACATCAGCCGGATTCCACTCTATCATTTTCCGGATGTGTGGCAGAACCTCATTTTTATCAGCGGATTTTTTAAGATTATTTTGGCCATCATGGTGGTGATTTCCATTACCAATGAATTTACCTATCGTACGATACGACAGAATATTATTGACGGTATGAGTCGATGGGAATTTCTGCTTTCCAAAATATTAACAAACCTATTGCTTAGCATTACCAGCGTGGTGATGGTCTTTACTATTGGATTGGTAACGGGATTGATTTATTCTCCGGCAGAAAACCTTGCCTACATCCTCACTGATCTGGAATTTTTCCCGGCCTATTTTCTGGAGGTCTTTGCCTTTCTATCCTATGCGTTGATGTTGGGTATTATCATCCAGCGATCAGGCTTGACTATTATTGTGCTGATGTTGTCCTTCATGATCGAAGCTATTATCAAAGTCAATATTCCTGATCAGGCAGAATTTTTGAAGATGTTTTTCCCCATGGAATCCATCACTAATCTTGTGGCTATGCCCTTTGCACGCTATGCTTTTCAGGAGATACAGGATTATGTAAGCATCGCCTCCATTGCGATTGCCATGGTTTGGACGTTTCTTTTTAATTATTTTGGTTATTTGAAGCTGGTCAAGTCTGATATCTAGCAGATTTTCAAGCCTAGGCTCCAGAGAAAATTTCCGCAATCGGTTTAGCTGGCTAAATAGTAAGATATTGTTACATGGAGGCCATTGCCTTGCAACTCACGCTTACCTTTGTGTTCATAATTAATCTCCTGCAAAAGAAAGGGCTTGGAGTAACTTAAAACAATATGGACACACAATTGCTTGGAATTTCCGCGGGGATCCTTACCACCATCTCATTTTTACCACAGGTTATTAAAACATGGAAGAGCAGGTCGGCAAAGGACCTTTCGCTTGGCATGTTCTCACTGTTTTGCTTAGGCGTAGTATTATGGTTAGCGTATGGAATTTTAGTAAATGACATTCCGGTTATAGCCGCCAATCTGATGACCCTTATTCTGGCGTCTACATTACTGTTTTTCAAACTTAGCTTTAAACACTAGAGGATTCTCAGCAGCCGAAGATTTTGTAGCGAGCCCTTAATTTAATGTTCGCACCCACACTCGTTTCCGGTGTTTGCTTTTTCAAAACATTCCTGCCCCTCTTTGTAGGAGAACCAGGCAAGGCCCAGTGTTCCGATGGAATCGGCATACGCAAAACCGGTGAGTTCGTAGATGCCGCTGGAGATCAGCAGCACGCAAGACATGTAGATGCACACTTTTGTACAATTTGCATCAGCAAGAATGGCTTGCGAGTGAAGAAGTTTCCCTGTTTTAATTTTCCAATGGATTAAAAACAACATGACCACAATCGAGACGAGTGAAATGACTACACCCCATAGAGTGGTATCTGGTTTTCTTTCCAGATAGATATTAATAGCGGCAGAAGGTGTTAGGCCGATGACCAGAAGGTAAAATGAATAACCCGTGATCTTTAAAGCAGTCTTTTCAAAATCACTTCGCGCGCTTTTAGGATTAGCTCGGATTCGGGTAATCATGTAAACGATCCCAATGCCTGAAATCATTTCAATAAAACTATCAAGACCGAAACCAAAGAGTGCCAGGGTTTCGTCCTGAAAGCCAAAGGCAGTAGCAACAATTCCTTCGACAAGATTATAGAGAATTGTAAAAATTCCCAAGCCATACGCCAGGTCATACCAGCGTTTCTCATCGTTTAGGTTTAGTGTTACTGCATCCATCCTATCCAAATCTAAAGTTTAGACAGGATAGTAGGATGATATTTTTGCTAAAGTAGATGTTGTTGCAACCGGGTTACGCAAAATTGATTGCTGTTGCAACCTGACTACATCTTATCTCATCAACTATGACTTGATGAGTGATAGTCTTTACAAACCTTTGACGCTCATCCCGCCATCCACCATGATATCTTGCCCGGTAATGTAGCCGGATTTGTCCATGGCGAGGTAAGCTGCTAAGCTTGCTACTTCTTCAGGTTGCCCAACCCGTTTCAAGGGAGTGCGATCAATGATCATCCTCATGCGTTCAGGATTTGACATGACGGGTGCTGTCAACGGAGTTTCAATGTACCAGGGAGAGATGGAATTAACCCGAATATGGAAAGGCGCCCACTCTGCTGCGAGATGCCGGGTAAGTTGAATAATCGCAGCTTTTGTCATTCCATAAGGAGGTCCGGTAAGCACATCGAATGTTCCCGCTACAGAAGCCATATTAATAATGCTTGCATTCCCTGACTTTTGCAGGAAAGGAAACATCAATCTTGTAATTTCAGTAACACTGAAGAGGTTCGTTTCGAAAAGCTGACGATATTCTTCTTCTGTGTAATCAATGAATTTTTTTCGCACGTTGGTGCCAACATTATTGACGAGCACATCCAATTTGCCCCAGTTGGTCGTAATTTTTTCAACCAATCGTTGACGGAATGCACTATCGGTAACATCGCCATCCATGGTAAATAGATTGGCCGAGTTGCGCAACTTTCCCTGAATGCTTTTTGTGTCGCGTGCAATAGCCAGCACTTCAGCGCCAAGGTCAAGAAATTCCTGGGTAATAGCCAGACCGATTCCCTTTGTGCCTCCGGTGACCAAGGCTTTCTTTCCTGATAAGTTCCATGAAGTCATTCGTTCAATAAGTTTAGATGATTGTATTTTGTGAGTTCAAATCGTTTCTTTTTTCACGACCAGTAAATACCAATTTTTATCCACCTGAAGGTACCCTTGTTCATAGCAATAATGATAAATCGCTCCTTCTTTGGTAGTGTAGGTGCTGGTGAAGAGGTTAAAGTCAAATCCCTGCCGATGAAGAATATCGCTCGTCACTTTTGATTTTCCAGACGTGTTGAGTTCGATCAGAATCCTCCTGTTTTTGCGAAGTACGTTATTCACATTTCGCATAAAATTGGTCTCGTTACTGTTGAGTCGGTTGTTGTAAGAAACGCGACATTGATCAGAGCAAAATTTTTTATCAGCCCGGCCAATAATTTTTGTTCCACATTCCAGGCATACCTTTTCTTCGATTTTGGCCTTTTTTATAGACTTTTCTTCCATATACAAACGTTTACAAACGAATATAACCGAAAGTAACTGATTATCATACGACTGTCGTTTGAGCCGCCCCACACCTTTGTATCGTCAATTGCAAGAAAGCGGTTGGAAAAAAATGTTAAACAATTTAAATACTACAATTATGAAAAGTCTAAGAAACAGCGTTCAGTTAATCGGGAGATTGGGTAAAGATCCTGAGGTGAAATCGTTTGATGGTGGAAAGAAGCTTGCTTCCTTCTCGATCGCTACCTCTGATTCGTACAAGAATCAAAAAGGAGAAAAGGTGCAAGACACGCAGTGGCACAATGTGGTCATCTGGGGTAAGCTTGCCGATGTAGCCGGGCAGTATCTGAAGAAAGGTGCGGAAGTGTGTATTGAGGGCAAACTCATCCACAAGACGTATGAGACCACTGCGGGCGAGAAGCGCTACACCACAGAGATCAATGTCAATGATTTTGTAATGTTGGGAGGTAAGCAATAAAACGCTGGCACTTCACGAAGGCCCGGTCCAGTAGGATCGGGCTTTTTTTTGCCTCATCCCCTCCCTTTCTCGAAAGGAGCAGGGATCAAATCTTCTATTCGTTACTGATTTACGCTTGGGTAAACTTTGTACATAAAACTTTAAACTAAGTCTCACCATTCTCAAACACAATCCCGTGAAACACGTAAATTGCGATAATGAATTTTGTTTTCCCGCAGTTTCTCTGGGCCCTCAGCGCACTCTCTATCCCCATCATCATCCATCTTTTCAATTTTCGGAAGACAACCAAGGTGTTCTTCTCTAATACCCGCTTGTTAAGACAAGTCAAACAAGAGACGACACAGAAACGAAGACTGAAGCAGTATTTGGTGCTTGCTTCCAGGTTATTATTTCTATTATTTCTTGTGCTTGCTTTTGCCCAGCCATTTTTACCTGCCAAAGAACAAATTACGGCTGGTAAAAATAGCATCCTTTATCTTGATAATTCCTTCAGCATGTCTGCTCAAGTAGGAGAGAAGGTGAGAGCCTTAGATGCAGGTATCAGTTTTGTACGAGAGATCGTAGAAGTGTTTCCGGCTGATACCCGATATAAATTGTTGACGAATGACTTTGCTCCTTTTTCTAATTCATTTAAAACAAAGGCAGAAATACTTGATCTGGTAAGTCAACTTAGGCTATCACCCACGAGCCGCTCGTTTGATGAGGTAAGAAAACGAATTGGTGAAAACCTAACCCAAACTGACATTTTCTGGATATCTGATTTACAGAAATCTACTCTTGATTTTGAAAAGTCGGAAGTTGTAGACTCTGTTAATCAATGGCATCTTGTACCCCTGGCTCTTGGTAAGACTCCCAATATTTTTATAGATTCCGTCTATCTGGCTAACCCATTTATTATTGGTGGTGAGAAAAATTCAGTTAAAGTACGCTTGAAGAACAATGGCGTGAGGAAAGTGGAGGGGTTGAATGTCAAGTTAACAATCAATGGAATTCAATCTGCGACCGCTTCGACTTCTATTGAGATCAATAGCGTTGGAGAATTAAATTTTGATCTGAACTCGGGATTGAAAAACCGAAATGAAGCGAAAATCAGTTTTGCAGATTTTCCCATAAGTTTTGACAATGAATTTTTCTTCACGCTGAATTTTACTCATAAGATTAGTGTAATTGAAATCCGAGCGAATGCCGCGGCAACATATCTTGAAAAAGTATATGGTAATAAACAACTCTTTAATTTTAGAAGCTTCCGCATAGATAATGTTAATTATGGCATTTTAAATCAGGCCGACCTTGTGATCGTCAATGGTCTTAATGCATTTGATCCGTCCACACTTCAGGCACTTATCAATTATCAATCGAGATTTGGATCGCTACTCATCATTCCAGGAGAAAAGCCTGAGATGAGTACCTATCGGACATTGACAAAGCAACCTTCTATGAAATTGGCAGCGGATGAACTCACCGAATTAGAGAAGCCTGATTTTCAGAATCCATTTTTTCAAAATGTGTTTGAAGAGCAGAGTGTAATGCCTGCTATGCCTCATGCGAAAAGACTGTTGGACTGGGGGCCGGACCGATCCTCTATTTTGAAGTTTAAGAATGGACTTCCTTTCCTGACCCAAATAGGAAGTGTCTTTCTTCTAGCGAGTCCGTTAGAGAAAGGCTTTACTGATTTTTATAACCATGCTCTATTTGTACCCGTCATGTATAGGCTGGCAGCTTTTGGTATGAAGAGCGAAGGGAAAGCTTATTATACGCTAGGTGAACAGATTGTTTCCATAAAGGCAGATAGTCTGATCGGTGAGGAGCCACTTCGTTTATCGGGGTCTCAGGAAATTATTCCGCCTCAGCGAAGGGCGGGTGATCGCGTCTATCTTGAAATACCAAGATTTATCATTGCCCCTGGATTTTATAGCGTTACCTATCAGAGTGACACACTCGACTTAATTGCTTTTAACTTGGAGAAAAAGGAATCTCTTTTGGACCAATATTCGGGTGAAGAAGCAAAATCGCTAATGGGAGGGGGCAAAAACATTTCATTATTTCAGGCATCGGCTCCAGAGGCTTTCAGTAAAGAAATAAAAGAGAGATATTTGGGAACGCCTTTATGGAAGCTGGCCCTGGTAATGGGCCTACTCTTTCTGTTGGCGGAGGTTCTTTTGATTCGATTTTTAAAGTGAAAGACGTGAAAATACTCATCCAATCTGCCGAAATCAGTGATAAAGATTCCCCTTTTCATAAAAAAACAAAAAATATACTCATAAGTAATGGGCGCATTGCCGAAATAGGCGATAAGAATTATACTGCTGATAAGGTGATTAAGGCCGAAGGAATGATTCTATCACCGGGATGGTTTGACTTAGGCGCTTTTGTTGGCGATCCCGGATTGGAGCATAAAGAGGATTTGAACTCCTTATGTAAGGCCGCGGCAGGGGGTGGATTTACGGAGGTTGCCGTAATACCCAATACTCACCCTTCTATACAATCGAAGAATGAAGTAAGTTACGTCACTCGAAATAATGATAATAGACTAGTTCAAATTCACGCGCTGGCGTCAATCACCAAAAACAACAAGGGTGAAGAACTTACCGAGATGATTGATTTAAACGAGGCTGGTGCAATTGGTTTTACCGATGGTCTCAAGCCGGTATGGCATACTGATATTTTTCTTAAGTCTTTGCAATACCTTCAAAAATTTGATGGACTGTTGATTGATCACCCCGAAGATAATTGGCTCAATCTGTTTGGTCAAATACATGAAGGCATTAACAGTACGATGTTAGGACTAAAGGGGATGCCCAGAATTGCCGAAGAAGTAGCAGTGATTAAAAATCTGGAATTACTGAGCTATGCCGGAGGGAGACTGCATTTTGCTAAAATCTCTACGGCAAAGTCTGTTGACCTGATTCGAGCGGCCAAGAAGAAGGGGCTGAATGTGAGTTGTGATATCACTACCTACCAGGCACTTCTTGATGATAGCTTACTGGCGAATTTCGACACGAATTATAAAGTCAATCCACCCCTGCGCGAAAAGAGTGATAACGAAGCGCTACTTAAAGGGTTGAAAGATGGAACGATTGATATCTTGTGTTCTGGCCATGCGCCACATGACGAAGAGTGTAAGAATCTGGAGTTTGATTTAGCTGATTTCGGAATTATCAATTTGCAGACCCTTGCATCTCAATTGGTATCATTGTCAAAATGGATTGATGTGCACGATCTGATTGAAAAGATTTCTGTGAATCCAAGAAAATTATTAAAACAAGAAGTTCCGAAAATAGAAATAGAGCAAAAAGCCAATCTTACTCTTTTTGATCCAGAGCGGGAATGGATTTTTGGCAGCGAGAACAATTTTTCAAAGTCCAAGAACTCACCTTGGTTGAACACCCAGCTTAAAGGCAAGGCAGTAGCCACATTCAACAACACAAAGCATTGGATGGATGTTTGAAAAAATTCCGGCCTGGGTTAGGGTATCAACTCGCTATGGATTTATCGGAAGCGCCATTGGTTCGCTGTTAATTATTGTTCTGTATTATATAGACCGGCATCCCTTTTTGATTCCCGTCATGTTTGACTTCAGAATCATTCTTTTCTCCATCCTTCTTTTTTTTAGCCTACGCGAATTCAGGGATTATTATCAACAGGGGATATTGTATTTCTGGCAGGGCATGATGATGTGCGCCATCTTTACGCTTGTCTTTGCTATTGTAACCTCTTTCTGTATTTGGTTGTTTGCTACGTTGAAGCCTGAATTCGTTACTGAATTTGTAAAGTTATTTCAGGAGAGATCAAGAGCCTTTCCTCCCCAGCAGATTATTGAGCAGGTTGGAAAGGATGCCTTCGAGCGCACCCTGCAAGCGCTTTCAGCAACTAAACCCATTGATATGGCTAAGCAATTCTTTTGGCAATGTACAATGATCAGCCTTTTTTTAAGCGTAATAATATCTGTAATTTTAAGACGTCAACCAAAAGTGTAACGTATGGAAAGCAATGAAATGGAATCAGTAACAGCCCGTTCAATAGGAATTCGATTCGGATTGATATCAGCAGTAATTTCAATCGTCCTATTTATTATTCCAGCAGTTATAGGCCAAAATCCATTCAAAGGTGTTTGGAATTGGGTTGGGATGGTTGTAGGAATTGGAATAATCGTATTTGCTCATAAAAGCTTTAAAGATGATGGTGATGGATATATGAACTATGGCCAGGGTATTGGAATTGCCTTTTGGATGGCCTTGGTATCAACTTTAATTGCGGTATCTTTTATGTATGCCTATATCAGTTTTATTGACGTCAATCCTTTTGAATTGTTTATGGAACAGCAGCAGGAGGAAATGGCGGCAAAGGGCACACCGGAAAATATCATTGAGACCTCTACGGAATGGACCCGAAAACTTTTTTGGCCCATTGCCTTGGTAATGGGTTTACTTGGCAGCATTATTATTGCGTTAATCGTTACCATCTTTACACAGAAAAAAGATCCCAACGCGATCGTATAAATGGCCGACCAGCTCGATATTTCTTTAATTATTCCTGCACGCGATGAAGAGGAGTCCATTCCTGAGTTGAGTCAGTGGATTGCTCGTGTCATGGAAGCCAATGGCTTTTCTTATGAAGTGATTTTCATCGATGATGGCAGTAGTGACAAAACCTGGGAGCAAATCAAAAAAGTAAGTGTTATTAATTCTTCCTTTAAGGGACTCCGATTTAACAGAAATTTTGGCAAGTCGGCTGCACTTCAAACCGGGTTTCGTAAAGCGCATGGTGATGTAGTGATTACTATGGATGCAGACCTTCAGGATAGTCCTGATGAAATTCCGGAGTTGTTTAAGATGGTGAAGGAGCAAGGATATCACCTGGTGTCTGGCTGGAAGAAAAAAAGACATGATCCGTTTTCTAAAACTATTCCCTCCAAATTTTTCAACTACGTAACTAGAAAAATTTCAGGAATCAACCTGCATGATTTTAACTGCGGGCTAAAGGCATATGATGCCTCGGTGGTAAAGAACATCAGCGTGTATGGCGATATGCATCGATATATACCTGTTATTGCCAAGTGGGCAGGCTTTACCAGAATTACGGAGAAAGTGGTAGAGCATTATGAGCGAAAATACGGTCATAGCAAGTTTGGCTGGAGGAGATTGATCAGTGGCTTTTTAGATTTGCTTTCGATTACGTTTGTGGGAAGGTTCAGACGCAAACCCATGCATTTTTTTGGGACCTTAGGAATCATCTCCTTTTTATTGGGCTTTATTTTTACCGTCCGGATTTTCTGGGAGAAGTTTGATGCCTTGTTTATTTCCAAAATTCCAATCAAGAGAGATATCGTAGATCAGCCCCTGTTTTATCTCGCTTTGGTGGCACTCGTAGTCGGTGTTCAACTGTTTCTCACCGGTTTTTTAGCAGAGATGGTTACCATGCAATCAATTTCTAAGAGAGATTACCTTGTTATTGATAAAATTGGAATCAAAGATACTGTAACAGAACCCCTCGTTTTGGCGTCTTCCGTACGCTAAGTGATAACAATCCGACTATTATTAAATTGTTAAGCCTTGGTCATTATCATCTAAATATTTTAGACGTTTTCTCCAACATTTTCGCCCTTTCAGCGATATAGTAGTTAATCCTTTTAGTGCCTATGAATCATTTTATCAGATATATCTTTTTTACCGTGATCCTGCTGAGTACACAGCACACCAAGGCGCAAAATAAATTCACCGTCAATGGTGTGGTCAAAGACGCTTCCAATGGCGAAACCTTGATAGGAGCCACGGTCTATATTAAAGAGCTCAGAAATGGCGCTACCACCAATGAGTATGGGTTCTATTCACTTACCCTTCCAGAGGGCAGTTACACAGTAGATTATAGCTATGTGGGTTTTGAATTGATTTCTCAATCCGTTTCTCTGGATAAGAACACGCAGTTAAACATTGAATTGAAGCCAGAAGCTTCGCAATTGGAAGAAGTGGTAGTTCAGGCTGAGTTGGAGCAAGCAAACGTTCAAAATCTGGAGATGAGCACCAACAAACTGGAGATGAAAACGATTTTGAAAATCCCCACACTCTTAGGAGAGGCGGATGTTTTCAGAAGTTTGCTATTGTTACCCGGTGTGAGCACAGTAGGTGAAGGAGCATCAGGGTTTAATGTTCGGGGTGGAAGTGTAGGACAGAACCTTGTTTTACTTGATGAAGCTCCTGTCTATAACTCATCTCACTTGTTTGGATTTTTCTCGGTGTTCAATCCGGATGCGGTAAAAGATGTTAAGCTTTACAAGGGCGCAGTTCCATCGCGCTATGGTGGACGCCTCGCCTCGCTACTTGATGTAAGGATGAAAGAAGGCAATAGCAAAAAATTTGAAACTACCGGAGGTATCGGAACGATTTTCAGTCGTTTAGCAATAGAAGCACCCATCATAAAAGATAAGGCTTCATTCATTGTGGCAGCGCGCAGGTCTTACATCGATGTGTTGGCAAGACCGTTTGTTCCTCTCTTAAAGGAAGGTGGAGCACTCAATTTCTATGATCTTACAATGAAGGCGAACTACAACATTAACCGGAAGAACCGTATCTATCTGTCTGGTTATTTTGGCAGAGATGTCTTTATGTTCGATAAAAATCAAGGCTTTAGTTGGGGTAATACAACCTCCACCATACGATGGAATCACCTGTTCAATGAACGATTATTTTCAAATACTACTTTTGTGTATAGCAAGTACGATTACAAACTGCAGTTTGGTGATGATGACCTAAACCGCTTCAATTGGAATTCTTCCATTTCTAATTTTATATTCAAACCACAGTTCACCTATTTTATCAATAGTGATAATGAGTTGAATTTCGGAGCCGATATTATCTACTACACTTTTGAGCCAGCCAACGCAGTAGGAATCTCCAACGGCAATTCGGTCGATGTTAGTTTGGAGAGAAAGTACAACCTTGAAACAGCTTTACATATTGGCAATAGTCAGAAAATATCGGACCTGCTATCATTGGAGTATGGCCTTCGGTTTTCATACTTCCAATTGTTTGGACCGGGTACGGTTTACACCTATAATGATACTATTCCTGGCCAGCGCAGGTATCCAACCAGTGAGCAGGTTTATAAAAGGGGAGAGAGCATTGCTACCTATAGTAATTTTGAGCCTCGTGTGTCATTTAAAATACAGTCGAGTCCAACCAGTTCGGTGAAAGGAAGTTATAATCGGATGGCACAGTATCTTCACCTCATCTCCAATACAACAGCTTCCAATCCGCTAGACGTGTGGAATCCAAGTTCAAAGAATATAAAACCTGAGATTGGTGACCAATATACACTTGGCTATTTCAAAGATATTGGAGAAAAACGTCAGTATGAAGTTTCTGTGGAGACGTACTTGCGCTATACTCAAAATCAAATCGACTATATCGATGGTGCCGACTTATTGATCAATCAATACCTTGAAGGCGATCTGTTGAGCGGGAAGGGCAGAGCCTATGGACTGGAAACCTATTTTCAAAAGAAGACAGGCCGATTTACAGGCTGGGTGAGTTATACATTGGGGAAGACCGAGTTACAGGTCGAAGGGATCAATAGAGGACAATGGTACGATACCCGCTACAACCAAACACATAATTTAAAAGTTACCGGATTCTATGACATCAATGAGCGCTGGTCGGTGTCATCTAATTTTGTTTTTACTTCAGGAACACCAACTACCTTCCCTACTTCACGCTATACTATACAGGATATTCTTGTTCCTTATAATGCTAATGGTTCCAGAAATAATGTGAAGCTTCCTGATTATCATCGACTCGATGTTTCTTTCCGATTGGAGGGAAGAAAAGTAAAACATGGAAAAGCAAGAAAGAATACAGACTACTGGGTATTCTCTGTTTATAACCTATATGCGAGAAAAAATCCATTCTCCATTTATTTTTCACAAAAAGATGATCGAATACCAACCGGTCAGCCTATTGAGTCGCAAGCAACTCAGCTTTCGATCATCGGTACCGTGGTGCCCTCTGTTTCGTACAACTTCAAATTCTAATTCGAGATATGAAATCTAATACTACATTATTCACATTCTCCCTTAGGACATTAATTCTCTTCATCTTTTCCATTGCATTGGTGGCTTGTGAAGATATCATCAGTCCTGCTTTGGAGAACGCTGATCCTGTTTTGGCAGTGGATGCCTGGATCAATAATAAAAATGAAACACAGGTGATTAGACTTGCTCTAACCCAGCCCTATTTTCAAAACACGGTTCCGGATGGAGTTAGCGGTGCAGCGGTTACCATTACAGATAATGAGGGTAAAAATTATTTCTTTGTTGAAAACAACAATAAGGCAGGTGATTATTTGTGGACCCCACCCACTTCCTCTGAAGTTTTTGGTAAAACAGGAAATGCGTATCAATTGAATATTCAATTGAAAACAGGAGAAGTATTTGCAGCAACCAGTTACATGGGAAGGGTACCTGTGATTGACAGTGTTACGCTAACCTTTGAACCTGAAACTGCGATACAACCGGATTCTTATATTGCTGAGTTCTGGGCTACTGAAGTGCCTGGCTCAGGTGATACGTATTGGATAAAGGCCTTTAAGAACGGAGTACTTTTGAATAAACCTGAAGAAATCAATATTGCTTTTGATGCGGGTTTTTCGGCCGGAGGCAATTTTGACGGAGTCACTTTTATTACGCCCAAGCGGAGAGGCGTAAATCCCAATGACGTGGATGAAAATAAAAAGTCAATTTCTCCCTACCAACCGGGAGATTCTTTGAATGTTGAGATTCACTCACTTACTGTGGAGGCTTTTAATTACATGAATGAAGTGATCATTCAAACCAATAGGCCCGGTGGATTTTCAGAATTGTTTGCTTCACCGATCGCCAATGTGTCCACCAACATTTTTAATGTGAATAAAAGTGGACCATCCGCTGTAGGGTTCTTTACCGTCTCGGCTATCTCGACTAGGGGAAAGCGATTTAAGAAGTGATGGAGGCGTCTGACACCTTATAGGTGTCTTTGACGCCTACAATTGAAGATGACCGGGTGCATTTCAAATTGTCGCGATTGTTGTAATCAAATACATCAAAACCTGTTGCCCTCACTTCTGGCCTCACCCTATCCATAATCACCACAAATAACCTGACTCACCTTTTCCCCTCTCCGACCGAAAAGAGAGGATGGGGTGAGGCTATCTGCGTGCCACTTTGAAATGCATCCGGATGACCATAAAGTAAAGTGTGAACTTATTTTCGCGTACTTTTGTCGTCACATTGTTCTTTGAAAAATTTGCTGCCCCGATGGCTATCGGGGTCAAAATTCTATCAACGATCAGCTAATAATTAATTATTGGGGCCGACCGGTTTTGACAGGATGTATGATTACGTATGCCAGCATGCAGGCTCATGGGGTGAGAGCCTTGAAAGATAGTCCCAACAACAAGCAGGCGAGTCTAACTACGCCATGGCTGCTTAATCTGACCTAAGGTTAGATTAGCTTATTCCGCTTAAGAAGCGGGAGGCCATCATCGCTCAGCTCCTTCGTTTTGCAGGAGCTGAACTCGCGGTGTCGAAATGCAAAACTGGGCAGCACTGTGTTGCGGTGTGCTGTCGAGAAAACAGTAACTAAGGAAAGTTGAGGCTGTTGCCTGCCTTGCTCTTCCCGACAACCAAAGTCAACTAAGCATGTAGAACGTACGCTTTCAACTTCTCTGGACCAGAGTTCGATTCTCTGCGGCTCCACAAGGGATCAAAAAGAAATTTTTGATCCCTTTTTTGTTTGATCTTATGAATTTGATCAATTATAACTCATTTCCAAGCTTTACAGGTTCAATGATTTTTAGTTGATCACCGACACGAAGCCATTTGCCTTTTTGCGTTGCAGGGATATAGGTGTTTATGGTCAGGTGGTATAAACTGCCGTACGCCCGGATGTGACTGTTTTTAGGAAGTGTACTCTCCCTGCTTTTCATCATTCGCTTTACGAATGTCTTGTCTGTATTGCCGGTGAGCGGATCACGTGGAGGTACATTGCAACGTGCGCGTGGACTGACACCTATCATCTCTACATCACCTATTGTTAATCGCATACCGTTTCCGGGTTCACCAATTAAATTCTCCTCCCAATACGATTCAACTCCGCCAAGTTCAAGCGTGGCGCGAAAACGAAGACGCACATCTTCTAATGTTCGATCTAAAAAGTCTTTATGAAGGGACTGTAGGGAAGCTTCACTCACAATCGTCACACTGCTCGCAGTAGGGATGTCCATCAATTGTCCTTGCTTGTTTTGAAGAAGCGAAATCGGTTCTCCAAAAAATTCGCTTAAATATTTTTCTATCTCCATCTTTTCATTTAGCAAATGAAAAGGATGGGCCGGTCCACCAATTCGATCTGAAAAGGTTACCGTGTAATTTGGTAAATCATAGGCAGCCTTTAGTTCATTTACCCTACCGGATCGTTTGCCATTCATAAAACGTCCATCGTGGGTAAGCATCGCAAACTCCCGATCATAACGAAGTGAATGCACGCCTACTTCTGCTTCATGGAGTTCAACAGGATCAAGCGATTTGATGGGGTAGATGCGAATACGAGAAATAATGGGTTGCATAGCTAGCAAGTTATAAAAGTAAATACATCAGGAAGGAATTCCGAACATATTAATTAAGCTAATTTATTTCCACTTTGCGGTAGGCGATTCCCTTTCATAAGTGCTATAATACTTTCCCAAGTTTCTTTTTTTTGTAAATTGCGCTGCCCAATAAAATTGTATGGCTCACAACGAAAGACTAGCTGATCGTATCCGCGAAGCATTGGTGGATACGCCAAGGACAAGCGAGAAGCAGATGTTCGGAGGAGTATGCTTTATGGTCAACAATAAGATGTGCATAGGCGTTGCGAAGGAAGAGATGATGTGTCGCATTAATCCGTTGGTGGAAGAGGAAGCATTGGAAAAGTCCGGTTGTCGCAGAATGGATTTTACGGGCAGACCGATGAAGGGATATGTTTTTGTTAGTGAGGAGGGGATGAAGTCAAAAAAAGATTTTATGTACTGGATTAATCTTTCGCTTGACTTTAATAAGCTGGCCAAGGCTTCTAAGAAAAGCAGTAAGAACAAGAAGTAGAATTCAATGACTGACATTCATAGAGCAAAGATTGACTATTCTTAAACAATTAATTAAGAAAAATGGGCACATGTTTGCCATGCTGGTAGATTAGCAAGACTATATAAATAATTGAAGTAATGACTAAAGAAAAACAGATTCACATCTTAATTGGCTGTGCCGATGCGCGTGACCTCAATCAGGCTCAGGTAGAGGCGATAAGTGAAACCACTAAAGAATTCAGAGGGCGAGGAATTGATATTGAGTTTCATGTCATTCGTGCGGCCGGGTCTTTTGTTTCCCCCGATGTAGTAATGGATATCAAACGGACGTTTGAACAGGCCCAACGCAACAGTAATGATTTTCGTGTTCCACTAAGCTACTTTGTTCATATTCAAACGCATGCTCACCTTACCGAGGATTCAAACGATGCTTACATCAGCCATGTTCATGATTTGCATATTGTCGATGGATCACCGCTCAATTGTGGAATGTTACATGCCTCTTCAGTTGGTGTAGAGATTGAGCAAATGATTGTCGAAGAAAAACCTGAACTCGAATTGGATGGAACAAAAATAACAGTCGATAATGACACCAAAATAAAACTAATGCTTAAAGAGCATTATGCCTATGATGGATACCTTGCCGGAGATTGGATTTTTAGTATTGACTTATTACGTACCCATCCCCGACATCAGCGTACCATTTTAGAGAAGGCAATCGACAGTGATCCTGAATTGAAGACCCTGGATATTAAAATTACGTGTGGTATACAGGACTACGCACTGCATGCACTCATTCGGGTAGATGACGGTGACCCGGCTGTGCCCTTCTGGGATATTGTGCAAAAGTATATCCGCGAGCATTCGGAGAATGAACGGATGAAGCGGGAAGTGCTGATCCATCAATCCAAAAAACAAAAACCATTGGCTGGATTACTTTGCATGAGTGACCCTCGTCAATCCTCCAGAGTATATGCCGCTGATTATTATCTGCGCTCCAAGGGCATTGACCATGGTGGTGAATATCTGCCGAATACCGTTTTTAATATGACAGGAAGTTCTTTTGATATTCCCTACACACCATTCGGACCTTATGTCATTGCAGGTTTTTTCTATAGCGTCAAACACCTGGGTCTTATCGATCAAATGATTATGGGTTATGATGTAAATCAAACCGGAAGGATCATGCAAAAAATTAGCAATGATCCGATTATGAGTATGATTGTCAGAAGATTCAAGGTGAATTTAATCCCTATTAACCATGTTGATTTAGTACCTAAGAAATAGCCATGAAAAGATTTGTTGTTTTTATTTGCTTACTTACCCTTTCGCTGACAGCCATGGCACAAAAAGAATTTATCAATCCGGAAACTTTGTTGAAACCTTCGGGCTATACTCATGTTGTGACATCAGGCCCCGGCAAAACAATTTATATTTCGGGGCAGGTTCCTGTAAATGCCAATGGAGAGATTGTCGGAAAAGGTGATTTGAAAGTCCAGGTGAAACAAGTTTATGAAAATATAAAGCTTTGTCTGGCAGCTGCCGGAGCCACTTTTAATGATGTGGTAAAGATGAATACGTATGTCGTGAATTATAAGCCTGAATACATCGCAACTATTCGCGAAGTGCGTAGTGGGTATCTATCTTCCAAAAATCCGCCAGCCAGTACACTGGCAGGAGTTCAGGCCTTGTATCATCAGGATGTAATGATTGAAATTGAAGCGATAGCAATCATCAACTAGCCATCTCAGGAAGAGCGACTAACTTGCTTTTTGTTTTAGGATTACACATCGGTAGTTTTTCCATCCAGCTTACTTCTATCACACGGATGCCAAAGTCTTCCACTACTTTCCCTTTGATGGAATAAAATCCTCTTCCGCGGAAGGGATACCGAAGCGCAATGTTAGGGAAGTGAACAGTATCAAAGACTTCACCCTTGTAGTCGTAAAAGGTTCCGAAGTGCATTAGTTTTTTATTCAATGTCTGTGTGTCTTTAGTGGTAACTACGTAGCCGATAATGTGAATGTAGGATCCGTTTTTTTTTGACAGCTCTCCGGCAGTTGTATCTCCTCGTGATTTGGTTTCTAGCAAAAGGAAAGGGTCAACCAAAGAGAAACCAAGTAATTCCAGTTCTTCAAAGGCATCTTCCAGTGAATTGCGTTCCAGGTAGGGCAGGGGATATTCTTTCGGCTCAGTATTAAAAAGATAGTCCGAAGAGGAAAGCAGGTTGGACTTTCGTTCGCTCAGGTAAAGCATAGCTTCCCACAGTAATTGTTGTTTTGTCTTCCCCGTAAAACGGAAGGCTCCGATGCGAATGAGGATTCTGATTTGCTCAAGACCAAGATTTATTCTCGTCAGAAAGTGGTGTAGACTTTTGTAGGAACCGTTTTTGGTACGCTCAGGAGCAATGGATTGAGCTACCTGCGTTTCCAGACTTTTTAAATGAATGAATCCTGTATGAATGATCTTCCCTTCAATCGAAGTAAGGTATTCACTATGGTTGATGCAGGGCGCTTCGATGACGGCTCCATTCATCCGGGCTTCATGAAAGTAAAACTCGGTTCTATAAAATCCTCCAAAGTTATTGATCACACCTACCATGAATTCCAGTGGATGATGCGCCTTCAGATAAAGGCTTTGATAGCTTTCAACTGCATAGCTGGCCGAATGACCTTTGGCAAAAGAGTAGCCCGAGAAACTTTCTATTTCATACCATACTCTGTCACTAACGGCTTGTGGATAGTTGCGTTTTCGACATCCTTCAAAGAAGCGCTCGCGCACAATTTGAAACTCTTCGCGCGATCGGTACTTGCCGGACATGCCTCTGCGCAGTACATCGGCTTCGGTCAGGGTGAGCCCTGCGAAATGATGTGCTACTTTGATGACGTCCTCCTGATAGACCATTACGCCATAGGTCTCTTTCATCAACTCATCCATCAGGGGATGAATGGCTTCATAGCTTCCTCGATTTCGCACGGCATGAAAGCGCTCGATGTAGGCTCTCATCATTCCTGAACTGGCCACACCCGGACGGATGATGGAACTGGCTGCCACTAATGTGAGGTAATCTTCGCACTGCAGTTTTCCCAAAAGCATGCGCATCGCGGGAGACTCCACATAAAAGCAGCCCATGGCTTTGCTGTTGCGCAAGAGGTCTTTTATTTTTTCATCTTTTTTAAAATCGTGGAAACGATGGACATCTACTTCTATCCCCTGATTTCGTTGAACGTGTTTTGCAGTTTCTTTAATATGGCCCAGCCCACGCTGACTCAGTATATCGAACTTATAGATGCCAAAATCTTCGGCATTGTGCATTTCAAAATGAGAGACGGGGAGACCCTTGGGAGGAATTTCGGTGGCGGTATAGGAGTAAATCGATTTTTCAGTGATCAAGACACCTCCGGCATGGATTGAGATGTTGGCGGGTAATTCTTTTTTTACAATGTAATCGGCATAAGCGCAAACCAGTTTACCAATATGATCGCGCTCCTTATTTTGTTTTCTGGTTTCAACCAATTCATCAATTTCTTCTTTGGGTAGACCAAAAACTTTTCCAAGTTCACGTAAAATGGATCGGCTTTGATAGGTAACGTGTGTCCCCAGAAGACAGATATGATCTTGTCCATACTTTGAAAAAAGATAATCGTAAATGGCATCCCGGTTATCCCAGGAGAAGTCAATATCGAAATCAGGAGGGGTGACGCGTTCTTCATTCAGGAAGCGCTCAAAATATAAATTCAGTTCGATGGGATCGACATTGGTAATGCCAAGGCAGTAAGCGACTGTGCTATTGGCTCCACTTCCCCGCCCCACAAAGTCATAGCCCTGTCGTTTTGCAAAAGCGATAAGATCATAGGTGATCAGGTAGTATGCGGTAAATCCTTTGTTTTCAATAATCTTTAATTCCTTTTCGATTCGCTCGTTCCATATGGTGTCCTGGGGGCCGTATAGTTTTGAATAGCCTTTGGCTGTCTCTGCGCGTAGAAAATTCAGATCTTCTTTTTTGCTGCCGGTAAAGAATTTTTTGTTTTTATCTTCTCCTAGCTTACATTCAATAGAACATTGATCCAGTAATAGTTTCGTGTTACTGATGAGTTCGGGATAGCATTCAAAATATTTTTCCAGTTCATTTTCGGGTATCATAAATTCCTCCCGACTTGCCTGTTGAGATTCATGAAGTTTACTCAGCAAGGTATTGTTGGCAATGCAGCGTAACAAACGATGCGCATTATGATCTCGGCAAATCAACTTATTCCCTTTTTTTTCGGGAGGCAGGAAAGTAACAGAATGAAGAATAACAGACTTGAGCAAATGTTCTTGTCGCAAGGGATGAACTGCAAATTGATTGAGTTGATGCACCCCAATGCCAATGAATTCATGCGGGTGGAGTTCTTCCGGTTCAATTCTGCCAAAGGGATAAATAACAAAAGCATTTTCAAATTCCGGAGCGCGTAAGGGGAGAGGTTCTTTTTCCCGGTTGTGATAAGAGAGAAAGCGGTTAATGACTTCAAATCCGGAATTGTTTTTTGCGATGGCGATGTAAAGCAATTCTGATGAGGAATTTCTGAATTCAATCCCCACGGCAATGTCCAGTTGATAAGGCTGCTCTCCCGACTTAGCCAATCCATTTTTGTAAGACAGGTTTTTTGCGCATATCCTCAGCATCTCCAGATAAGAAGCTGTATTATTAATTTCCGTCAACACTAGCTTATGTATACCACAGCGTCTGGCTTCCTTAAAAAGGGTTTCTACCGGAAGTGTGCCGTATTTAAAACTGAAGCCGGTATGACAATTGAGATACATGAATTGATTTGAAGATTTGATAATGCAATGATTTGAAAATGCTCTGTCCTCAATCTCGCCCCGGTCTGTGTCCTCACAGACCGGAATAGAATTAAATCTCTGTCTCTGGTCTATGTCCTCACAGACCGGAACAAAATTAAAACCGCTCTCTATAATCTGTAATAATATTAAACTCATCAATACCGGTTTCATAGAAGCATGCCGAAGACCACTTATAGTCTTGAGGCTTGCTCACTAAATTCCAATGCTCTTGTAAAGGATTGAGATGAATGTAATCCAGTTTTTGTTCAATCTTCGTTTTAGAATCCATGCACACGGCCAGAGGATCTCTTTGCCAAAACCGATGCTTTCGTTCTAAATCATTTTCGCTATAGCCTGACAGTGATGGAGAATTATTTACTCTGAGAACCTCCAGGAATTGATGACTGGTAAATTTATTAAAGCTTGCATAGGGCATCTCCTTTCCGTTCTTTTCAATCATTTCCCAAATAATGTGCAAATGGTTGGGCATGATCACAAATCCATAGATGACGATTTTCTTACGGTTTACCAATTCGCGCCAACAATTGAGAATCATGATTTTGCACAAATCATCTCTGAGCAAATCTTTCCAATTTTTAATAGTATCAGTCCAGAAATAGACTTCATTAAGAAGCATCTTTGAATTACGGATGCCGCATTTTATTTCATTCTCAGTCAATGTGTTCATACTCGTTTGTTTTACAATGTATGTCTGTGAGGACACAGACCGAGGCATTGGATTTGGAAATACTCTGTCTCCTGGGTCTGTGAGGACACAGACCGGGGAGATCATCAATTCGTCAGATTCTTGACCACCCTTCCCTTAAACATATTCATCTCCATCTTCACTCGTTTGTTTACATCCAGCGTCACGGCACGCATTAGTTTTTCTGAGCCATGCCGATGTTTGATGTAGTCCACGGCTTCATACAGATTAATGCTCTCTTCTGTGTCGTCAAATAAATTGATCTGTTGATTGCCATGGACAAGCCCGCTGAGACGCACTCCTACCAGACGGATCAGCATGCGCCTGTTGTACAGTTTGTCAAACAACTCCAGAATGATGCGTAGTAGTACGTGATCAGACGAAGTGTAGGCGACATGAACCTGTTTTGTTTCCGTATCAAAATTGGAGTAACGAATCTTGACGGTGACGCAGGAAGTTAGTTTTTTCTGCTCGCGCAATTGAAACGCTACCTTCTCTACCATGGCAATGAGAATCGACTTCAGTTTTTTTACATCGATGGTATCCGTATCAAAAGTACTTTCGGTAGAAATGGACTTCTGTTCCCGAAAGGGTATAATAGGACTATCGTCAATGGCGTGGGCTTTGTTCCAGAGGCTGATGCCATTTTTGCCGAAAGCACTGTACAAAAATTTCAACGGCATATCGCGCAGGGTAGCCACCGTACGTACGCCCATGTCGTAGAGGAAGGAAGCGGTTTGTTTACCGATCATCGGAATTTTTTCGATGGACAGTGGAGCGAGAAAATCTTTTTCGTTGCCCTTTGCAATTTGCCGCTCGGCATTGGGCTTAAACTCTGCCGTGGCCACCTTAGATACCAGCTTGTTGACCGACAAGGCCATGGAGATGGGCAGTCCGCTTTCTTTGATGATGTTCTGCCGAAGTTCTTTGGCCCATTTGAAAGCGCCAAAGAAGCGATCGAGGCCGGTGGCATCAATGTAGAATTCATCGATGGATGTTTTCTCAAACAAAGGCGCTTTGTGTTCGATGATTTCAGTGACCAGATGAGAGTGGATGCTATACGCTTCCATGTCGCCAGAAATGACGGTGGCATCGGGGCACAGTTGAAGGGCCAGGTACATAGGCATGGCCGAGTGTACTCCAAAGTAACGCGCTTCATAGCTGCACGCGGCTACTACGCCACGCCTGCTACTGCCCCCGACAATCAATGGTTTGCCCTTTAGTTTGGGGTTGCGTTTGCACTCTACCGCCACAAAAAAGGCATCTAAATCCAGGTGTATCACTACGCGTTCCATACTAATTATATTAGTAAATATATACTAAATTAATTAGTATTAAACTTTGAAAGCGATGAATTTTGTAGATTTAGAGGGATTGGCGGGAATGGCTATCTTTGTCACGCAATTTTTGTTTTTTCTGGCTCCGTAGTACAATGGATAGTATTTCAGATTCCGATTCTGAAGATGCAGGTTCGATTCCTGCCGGGGCCACCATAATTTCCTCAGACTAAGAAAACTGCTATAGTGAAAGTATATGCAAATTGCATATACTCAGATGTTGGCAGTAATAGGGCCCCGGACAATTTGGTCATCTAACGGGTGACACTCGACTATCAAAGATTTCCCACGGGGACAAGTGAACGACTTCGGGACAATGTGGGACAGATTAAAAATTAATACAGCCGACCCTTCGCATTTTTAAGAAGTATGTCTCGTCCTGAAATAGGTTTACGAAAAAACGTAAATTTATTTCGCACAAAAAATGAAACATCAACAAAAAAGTAAACCTGGCAGTAGGGCGACCAGGGAAGAAATAATTGCCGAATACCTGACTGGTGTTTATAGCTATCGTGAACTAGGAGCTAAACATGACATCCCACATCGCAGTATTTGTGACTGGGTCAGAGAGAGTCAGGGCAGAAAGGAGTCATGGAGAGATAAAACCAAAAGGCTCAATCAACTGGCGAAGGAACATACACCGGATGTCCCTAAAGAAGTTTCTGCATTACAGGCAGAACTTCGTAAAGCAAAATTGCAAAACAAGCTGTTACAGGAAATTCTTCGTTTATCAGAAGAATATACGGGGATAGAATTAAGAAAAAAGTATGGCACCAAGCGGTCATGAATTTAGGGCAAAGTGAAAGCCGGATCATCACATCACTATGCTCACAACTTGGTTATAGTCGGCAGTCATACTATCAATTTCACTTGCAAACACAAAAGGAAGCATTGCAACATGATTTGTTATTGCAGGAGGTTATGGCAATCCGTGTACATCAAAAACGGTTGGGTACAAGGAAACTGATTTTTATGATGCAGGGTTTTATGGAACAGCATTCCATTTGCATCGGTCGTGATGCAATGTTTGATCTATTGGCAGAACATCATTTGTTGGTAAGGAAGCGGAAGCGTGGAAAACCAATCACCACCTTTTCTAATCATTGGATGTTTAAGTATCGTAATCTTATTGTTGGATTCATCCCCATAATGCCCAATCAGCTTTGGGTTAGCGATATTACCTACATCATTGTGGCTGACGGCTTTGCTTATTTAAGTTTGGTTACCGATGCCTATTCCAGAAAAATTGTAGGGTTTTGTTTGTGTGAGAATTTATCCGCTGACGGTTGTATTGAAGCTCTCCAAATAGCTTTGATAGAAAATCCTGTTGTAGAAAATCTCATTCACCATTCTGACCGGGGCTCACAATATTGTTGCGCGGACTATGTGAAGTTGTTGAACAACCGTAACGTCCAAATTAGCATGACACAAAGCGGAGATCCGTTGGAAAATGCATTAGCAGAAAGGGTAAATGGAATTCTAAAAGATGAATTGCTGGACACACGTTATCAGAATTTTTATGAGGCGAAGAAGGCCGTATCAATGGCCATCAGTATTTACAATCACCAACGCCCTCATAGCAGTATTGAATATCTCACTCCGGTTGTAGCTCATCAACGGACAGGAGAACTAAAGAAGTACTGGAAAAATTACTACGTGATCACAAAACGAAAGGAGGTAGCCATGACATAGCTTGAGTTTTATTTAGGCATATGGGGTTCTAAAGTAATCCAATAAAAATGCCGAGTCCCAATTGTTATTAGGACCGGCATTGATTAAAACGAATTACTTCGTCACCCGGAGACTTATCCCTGGCGAGTTGCTCTCCAGCATTGCTCACGTCCGTTTCATCTCCAAAACAAATGTAAACGGTATTCAGGATTAAAAATAATATGTAAACTTGTGGCAGGATTATCCTTCCACACTGTAAACTTTTTTCAGGACGGGTCATCGACTTGCCCGCGCATTTGGCACATGCCATACCACACAAACCCACCGCGACACCTAAGCCATGGCAAGAGCCAAACCTTCACGCCAAAGTCGATGTTTAACTAATGAATAGGATAAAGGAACAAACTTGCGGACAGCAAGAAAATGGTCAAAAGGTTCTAAAAATTGCTATTTTTAAACATTAATGAACACAGGGGTAAACATAAAACCGGACATCATTACGTGGGCTATTCAGCGTGCAGGGTATGAATTGCAGGATTTTGCTGCAAAATTTCCAAGCGTTACCGACTGGCTAGAAGACCGAAAGCAACCTACTGTGAAGCAGTTAGAGAAGTTTTCTCACAAAGTTCATTTACCATTTGGTTATCTTTTTTTGGCAGAGCCGCCCACCGAAAGACTTCCCATTCCATTCTTCAGAACAAATCAAAGAGGTAGAGCCACCGAGAGCGTGAGTGTGAATGTTTACGACACAATTATGCTAATGCAGCAGCGACAAGGCTGGCTTAGGGACTATTTGAAAGATAATGAACATGAAGCCCTGCCCTTTGTAAGCAAATACATTAATAATCAAAATATTACTGAAATCGTTGCAGATATAAGGAGAGTGCTTGGACTTGAAAATGAATGGGCAAGTTCTTTCCAAAAATTAGAAACAGCAGTTGACCATCTGACTCAAAAAATTGAAGACGCAGGAATAATTGTTGTCTTTAATGGCGTAGTTGAAAATAACACAAGCCGCCCTATAAAGGTGGAGGAATGTAGAGGCTTTGTGCTGGTAGATGAAATCGCTCCATTCATGTTTGTGAATAATGCTGACGGAAAAGCAGCCCAGTTATTTACAATAGTCCATGAACTTGCACACATCTGGACGGGACATAGCGCAGGTTTTGATTTCAGACAACTACTTCCAGCAAATGACCCCATAGAAATACTTTGTGACAAAGTAGCGGCAGAATTTTTAGTGCCTGAAATTTCTTTCAGTCGCATTTGGAGTGAGCGTGCTGATATTGCTTATGTTGCGAAACATTTCAAAGTAAGTCAAATTGTAATTGCGCGTAGAGCTTTGGATTTGGGAAAGATTAATAAGACTTCTTTCTTTAATTTTTATAATAACTACGTCAATCAGCTTCAATACAAAAAGGAAAGTCAAGCAGGCGGTGGCGACTTTTATGCAACTACAAAGAAAAGATTGAGCCTCACATTTGCAGCTCGGATAAATCGAGCAGTCAAAACCAATCAATTATTATATCGTGATGCTTACAAGCTCACAAGTTTGAAAGGAGACACCTACAAGAAGTTCTTCGATAAACACTTTTGAACATAGATGGGCGTCTACGTTGTCGATAGTAACTTTTTTATTCAGGCTCACCGAGCGATCTATCCCTTAGATGTCGCTACAAGTTTTTGGGACAAAGTGAAGCAATTAGCTGAGCAGAAGAAAATAATAAGCATTGATAAGGTAAAAAAAGAAATCTACGACCATCAGGACGAGCTAAAAGAATGGTGCGAGAATAACCTACCTGACGATTTTTTCCAGGACACAACTGGAGTGGTTACAAGTTATAGCCAAGTAGCAGCATGGGCTAATTCAAGAAGTGGTCATTACTTCTCGACAGCAATCGCTGAATTTCTTGATGCTGACGAAGCTGATGCGTGGTTGGTATCATATGCTCATGCTGACAAAGCTAACAGAATGATTGTAACTCACGAAAAAAGTCAACCAGACCGCAAAAACAAGATTAAAATCCCAGACGCTTGTGCTCGATTCAGTATAACTTTTGTTGACACAATCGAAATGTTAAGACAATTGGGCGAGCGTTTTTAAAGATTAAAGCAATCACGCACACATTGTCTGGCCGCACTTACAACCCGCATCCCAAAGCCAGTCAAAGAGTGCGCTTGTTAACGGGTGATAAAACATATGCTTTATTGTAGGTTCTTAAAGTGTGTGCTATTAAATTTCGTCAGCAACGTGGGACAAAGATGTAGGTATTTACACACATACGTCTTATGGCTCGTTGTGTACAAGTCAGTGAACGTCATCACTTATTCGTCATGAGCTTTCTTGAAACAAACAAAAGCGGCACTGCATAAACAGCTATCATTGCGTAGGCCATGATTTCATATCCTTTGGCTACCAAATCAATAATACCAACTTGGGCAAGCACTAATGCAGCAATGAGCGCAATAAAGGAGATCAGTGCTTTTTTGATTTTTCGCAGGGGAATTCCTCTGCGCTCCATTATTTCTGTTTCTATCCGGTGGATAAAAGCATGAATCATTCCGGTAGCAGTTTCAATAAGTGTCCAACCCACCACCACACCAAACACTCCAATGAGGATAGGATTAAATTGCTCCAGTATTTTTAACCAAGGTACTGTAGCCGCTAATATATTTTTATCCGGATAATAAGCGAGAAGGGAAAAATAAGTTAAGAACCAGGGAATGGTCATAAGCAGTCCTGATATAAATCCGGCAAAAATGCTTTCTCTTCTTGATTGAATATTCCTATACGTAAAAAAGGAAGCCGGATAGACGGCCAGGTTATAACCCACATATAAAATCCCCGTCCATAGCAATAAACCTATACCGGGTGCCTCTGGTAGGTAGCTTGTGTCCCAGTGGCTAAAAATTTCAATAATGGCGCCCCCCTTGTTTGTAAAAACAGTAATGGCAAAGATGATGTAGGCCGCGAAGAGTGCAATGGTGCCAATCGTTTCCAGTTTAGCGATTACTTCATCTCCTTTATAATTTAGGAAACCAACGGCAGCGATAATGAGAAATACCCCTACCCACTTGTTGAAACCGAGTGTTTGGTTTAGAATTTCTCCGGCAGCAGCAGCCATTACAGCAATGATCAAAATAGCCAATAGAAGATAAACAACTTCATAAGCGATCCAGCCTTTGCCAATCAGCTTTTTTAACAGTGATTTGTAATCATACACTTGCCACTGTCGGCACGCCTCCATTGAGAGAATGGAAATGAAAGAGAAGCCAAGGAATATGGCTAGTCCGCTTACCCATCCACTGGCACCAAACTTACCACCGTACTCTACAATCTCGCGACCGGTGGCATAACCACCTCCAATGAGGACAGATTGAAGAATGATGCCGGGGAGAAAAACTCTTTTGAACCTGGAAATTTGAGTAGGGAGTGTTGTCAATGTATGGAGAGATTTTTTAACCTCTCAATATAAGACCCTTTTTGAAATTGTCTTTAAAATCCACTCGCCTTCGCCATCTCCCAGCCAATAATACTTTTCTTGCGCGTAGAGCTCCAACGATACTCTCCTAATATTCCATCTTTTCGAATTACCCGATGACAGGGGATAAGATAGGCTATATGATTTGAGCCTACTGCAGAGCCTACCGCCTGCATTGCTTTTGGATTTTCAATGGAAGTGGCAATGTCTTGATAGGTGAGTACGCTGCCCATCGGAAGTTTTAACAGCGCTTCCCAGACTTTCACTTGAAAATTGGTACCCTTTACAAAAAGATGAAGTTTTCCTTCCGCCTGAGAGTCGGGTGTAGTGGTATGAAATATTTTGTCGATGAAGGAACGGGTAAGATTTCTATCTTCATGGAAGATCGAATTGTTCCAATGCTCTTTCATTTTCTCCAGCTCAAACTTTGGATCTTCATCGGTGCTGATAAACGATAACCAGCAGATTCCCCGGTCGGTCACGCCAATCAAACAAGTGCCAAATTGGGTTTCATGAATTCCGTATTCAATACGAATTCCCGATCCTTTTAGCTTGTATTCCTGTGGTGTTACGGCTTCGAGCGTGGTAAACAAATCGTATACCCGGGATTGACTGGAGAGTCCTGCTGCTTCAGCGGCTTCCACCAGATTTTTTGACTCTTTTAATTTTTCTTTCAGAAAATCGACTGTTAGAAATTGCAGGAAACGTTTGGGGCTGATGCCCGCCCATTCCGTAAAAATCCGCTGGAAATGAAAGGAGCTGAGATGTACTTTTTCCGCTACTTCATCCAATTCGGGCTGACGCTGAAAATTTTTCTCCAGGTATTGAATGGCTTGCTCAATGCGCTGGTAGTTGATGTTTGTTTCGATAGACACAATCATAAAGTTATTGATTTTGATGGATCAAAGGTGAGTTTAATGAAGCTCCTGCTCAACCCGTTTCTTGCTCAAAGAATCTCTTTTTCTTTCCAGATAACGTATTGGTTATGCAGACAATGACCGCAGGGGCGAAAGCCAGATGCCATGGCTTCCATTTCGTTTTTGAAGAAGAATCTGTTCTGTTTACTCATTCGCTTACCGGATGAACAATTTAATTGGCCATAAATTTTTAGTTTTCTATTTCCGGCAAATGCTATTGATTTGTTTTTCAATTGATTGAATAGATCGTGACTGGTCAAATCCTGATGTGAAATCATTTTCAAATTTTCAAATCGATCAATTTTCAAATTAGGTCGCATCATGGAAGATAATCCCCAAAGCATACCGCTCTCCCGACTTCACTTCGCTGATTCCGTGCTTCATGTTTGCCCGATAATGACCTCGACTACCTTTCACGGGGCGGAAGTTAGTGGTAAAAATTACAGCATCACCCTGGTTTGGCGTCAGCACATTTGCTTTCGATTGAGCTCGTGGAACTTGTTCAGTTAATACAAATTCTCCTCCCTCGTAGTCGGTTCCTTTTTGAGATAGCATAAAAAGAATCTGGAATGGAAAGTAGACCTCCCCATACAAATCCTGATGGAGTGTATTGTAGCCACCCGCCTGATAGTTGAGAATTAGTGGCGTGGGCCTTACCTGGCCATTCTCTTTACACTGTTTCAATAAATCTTCGTGCTTCAATGGAAACCGGGTTTCAATCGAGAGCTGTTGCATCCAATCATTGGCAATGGCAGCGAGGGGAGAATATAACTCTTCCCGCAGCGCCTGAATCATGGAAGGCAATGGATACTTAAAATATTTATATTCTCCTTTACCAAAACGATAACGTTGCATATTGATGATATTTCGGTAAAGCGTTGGGTCTTTATACATTCCGGCCATGGCCTCGCAATCTTCTTCAGACAAAAGCCGTGGGATTGACGCATATCCCCGTTCATTCAGGGACGTGGTAATTAGGGACCAATTGATTGCTGTGAGATTCATTGCACTTTTTTTACAAAGGAAAAATTCAGATTCGCGCCCGGCAACCTGAAACTTGCGATTTAGATGTGGTTGAAAACTTTTATCCTGTTACCTTTCAAACAAAAAAAGAAATGAAAACTCCTATAAATTATTTTTTGTTGATCGTCCTGGTGTTACTTTCCTGTGTCAAGCCTTCAGACCCTGCAAAGGAGGAATGGCTTCAACTATTTAATAATAAGGATCTGACCGGATGGGATATTAAAATTGCCGGTCATGACCTGAATGAAAATTTCAACAACACGTTTTATGTTCAGGATAGCATTTTGAAGGTGGACTATAGCAGATACCAGAAATTTAATGGCGACTTTGGACATCTCTATTATAAAGAACCTTTTTCCTATTATAAGTTAAAGATTGAATACCGATTTACGAGGCATCAACTGGAAGGTGGCCCTGACTTTGCTTACCTCAATAGTGGAGTCATGCTCCACTCTCAACCAGCAAATTCGCTAGCGAAGGCTCAGTCCTTTCCTGTTTCGTTGGAGATGCAGTTTTTGGCAAGTGATTCAGTTTCACAGAGGCATTCAGGAAATTTATGCACTCCCGGCACACAGGTTAGCAGAAAGGGTGTGTTGGTAGAAAGTCATTGCATCGATTCCCAATCTGAAAGTTATGATGCAGATCGGTGGGTGACAGCAGAGGCAATTGTATTGGGAGATTCCATTATTCATCATCTCATTGAAGGAGATACTGTATTGACCTATGAGCAGCTGCGAATTGGTGGTGGCTTTGTTAATAAGACCTATGGATGGGAGTCAGCAGGTATTTTAGATTCATTGCAATGGATTCAAAAGGAGGGCACTCCACTACGGGAAGGATATATTGCTTTGCAAGCAGAAAGCCATCCTATCGAATTCAGAAAAGTGGAACTACTCAACCTAAAGGGATGCACCGACCCGAAGGCAAAGAACTACAAGGCTTATTTTATAAAATCAGACAATTCAACTTGTCGCTACAAATAACGTCAATGCTAATCCCATTGCCATATCAATTTAGTTTTGACATGGCTGTTTCTTTTTTAGTGCGATCTCCCCGGGAACTGCTTCATCGTGTGGAGGGAGGCATAGTTTTTAAAGCCTTGAAAATTGATGATATCATTGTTCTGTGTTCTGTGGCGTTGGAGAAAAATAGTTTGAGTGTTAAATTTTTAAGTGGTAAACTAAATTCTAAGCAAAAAGAGAAAGTGGCAAACTATATCAGAGAATGGTTTGATCTTGAAACAGACTTAACTCCTTTTTACGAAATGGCAAAAAAGGATCCCCTGCTGAAAGATCTTGTTATAAAATATCATGGATACCGTATTGTTGGGCAGCCCGATTTATTTGAATCGTTAATTTGGGCAGTACTCGGGCAACAAATCAACTTACAGTTTGCTTATACACTCAAGCAGCGTTTCGTGGAAAAATATGGGGAGCAGATAGAATTTAACGGACAAAAGTATTTCCTCTTTCCATCTCCGGAAATTGTTTCGAAGATAACTATGGATGAATTACTCACCCTTCAATTTTCGCGACAGAAAGCAAAGTATACGATTGGGATAGCGGAGGCATTTATGAACGGTGATGTTTCGAAAGAAAAAATGAGAGGACTTGACTTGCAACATGCCAAGGAGGAACTCATCAAAATAAAAGGTGTTGGCAACTGGACGGCTAATTATGCTTTGATGAAAACTTTTCGTTACCCAGATGCCTTTCCCCTTGAGGATGCCGGAGTTCATAATGCAATTAAGAATTTGAAAAAGATGAAAGCCAAACCCAGCCTGGATCAGGTGAAGAGGATTTTTAAGAAGTATAAAGGTTGGGAAGCGTATGCCACGCTGTATTTATGGAAGAGCCTTTGACCCCTTAATTCAAGAATTCAAGAAGTAAGCCATTTATTCCAATCAATAGACAAAGCGGAGAGTACAGCTTTGTATCAAGTGAAGCGAAATCAGTTGTCTTAATTTTTTTGGTGAAACCTACATACCTGAAGTCCCCCATCGCTCGTAACAAAAAGATAGTGGAAACAAACCCAATTCCGAAACGATTGATCAAGTGTGGCAGGGAAACGGAAAGCAAACCTATTTTAGTGAAGAAGAGAAGTGCAAAAAGTAAGAGAAAGACTGCCACCATTACTGAATCAATTTTCTTTGGATTCAACATTTTTTTTCCTTCAAGGTTAGTGGGTAAAGTTTTTTCTATTCCTGATTGACCTCCCAATGCCCAGTAGAAATGAATTCCGCTGAGTACTATTAGTATCAGCCCATCTACCAAACCAGGAAACATTTTCCAATACATAACTTATTCAGAAACGGGTTTCTGGAATCGAATGGCAAACAAGGTAGGCCATAACTTTCCGGTGACCAGCAATGTCTTACTTTTTTGCTCATAAGCAATGCCGTTTAGTACATCAGCGGATGGATTTAATAAATTCATCTTTTCAGAAAGAGGTGACATTTCCATTCTGCCAACGATATCACCTGTTCGTGGATCGATTTTTAAAATGTAGTTGGTCTGCCATTGGTTGGCAAAAATATACCCCTCGATGAATTCCAGTTCATTCAGATGATCCGCTTCAGCATTTTCACCCTTTACGGTCAGCGTTGAAACTTCTTTTAAAGTCAATGTATCTAAAAAATGAAGGGTATTGGTTCCATCACTCACAATAAGATTTTTTCCGTTGTGCGTAATGCCCCAACCTTCGTGATCATACTTGAATTCACCTAGTTTATTAAATGTTTTTAAATCGTAAATAAATCCAATGTGATTTTGCCAGGTCAATTGATAAAGCTTATTGTTGAGAATGCAGATGCCCTCACCGAAATAACGCTTATCAAGAATTATCTTCTTGTCGTGTTTGCCAGTAACAATATCCACTTCAGAAATCCAGGAGTTATCCTGGCCGGTACTTTCAAAAAGTTTCCCCTGATGAATCGTTAATCCTTGTATGAACGAAGTAGGATCATGGGGGAATGCTTTTACAACTGTGTAGGGGATCAGATTGTTATCTATGGACGATTCTTTTTTCTTGGATGTGCAGCACCAGCCGGTCAGGACAAATAGAAAAATTGCTATTCTGAAAATCGATTTCAAGTTCTCGTTTTTTGGTCTATCGGATGGGAATAAACTTACCATCATTGATCTTTCCATTCTCAACTGTATATAGGGTTATTCCGGAAGGCATGGTGAGGTCTCCTCCTGTTGTCGGACCAATAACTGCAGCTGTTTGATGAAACCGTGTTCTTTGACCAACGGCATCATAGGTAAACTGTTGAGAAAAATGATGGTGGCCCCCTAACGCCAAGGGATAGGAATTGTTTTTCATAATGCTAATCACCTCGTTTGCATTGGAGACGATATGGCGATAATATTTTTTCCCGTTGATGTTAATGAGCGAACTGCCAGGCTCTTCCTCACGAAATTCGTCCAAGCTAGTTCCCCCCGAATAAAGCGGAATGTGGTTAAACGTAACAATAGGATTTTCCTTAGGAAGTAAAGAAATATCTTTTGCAAGCCATTTTAATTGAGTTGAATCCAGATGGCCATAATACCAGAGGTCATGGTAATCAACAGAATTAAGCCCCACAAAATGAACTCCTCCATAGTTAAAAGAGTAATAGTCCGGTCCGAGATAACTTCGGAACATTTTTTTCCCGTAGAGGGGATGAGTTTCACTCACCAATGATTTATGTCTTTCTATTCCAAAAATTTCATGATTACCCGGAACACTATAAACAGGTACGGAGAACTTCGCTATTTCTGCCAGGTATAGTTCGTAAAGGGAAGTAGCTTCTTTTTCAGAAACCCGAAGAGCATCTTTAATTAAATCTCCGGTTATTAATACAAATGCAGGTTTGAGCGAATCAGCCAGGTGTTTCAATTTTTGCATCCTTGCCATGGTTGGTAAACTAATGTGTGTGTCAGAAGCATGAAGGAAGGAAAATCCTTTCCCAACAGGCGAAGGAACGAGCGCAAAGTCGGTGGTAAGCTCGGTTGTTTCTTTTGGTATCGATTTCCAGTAGGACCCCTTTAGCAGGTAGCCATTGGGCTGGCTTACGAAGAAGTATCCGAGACTTGCTGTACTTTCCAGTTGATAAAATCCATCTGCGTTTGTACGTGAGATGGTTACCTGATCCGATATGACTACATCTTTTACTCCAATTTCATTTTTATCCCGGATGCCATTATTATTCTTATCCACATAGAGGTATCCTTTCAGTGTGATTGCAAAAGTGGTATAAGAATTTAGAAATGATGCTGAAAAAAGAATTACGGTGAAGATGGCTCTCATAGTATTATGAATTATACGGCAGCAATCTCCTTAAAATAATTCAAATTCCGTAGAGGATACGGCCGATACTATTTAGCCAGGATAGGAAGATTGGCTATTAAGGTCATTAATCCTTCGTCTCCCACCATTTTCTTTTCATCGGCTACGATCAAAAAGTTTTCGTAGAGTGTATTGAGTTCTTCCCCCTCGAAATGAAAGCCTAGTAATTCGGCACGGTGCTTTAGTGCAGCCCGGCCACTACGAGCCGTGAGAACAATCGAAGAGGAGGGGACTCCCACATCCGAAGGATTCATGATTTCATAATTTTCGGCATGTTTCAAAAACCCATCTTGATGAATTCCAGATGAATGAGCAAATGCATTCGCTCCAACCACGGCCTTATTTGATTGGACCGGCATCCGCATCATTCCGGAAACAAGCTTGCTAAGATTGTATAGTCTTTCGGAATTAATACCAGTTTCAAATCCAAGGTCTTTATGCACCTGGAAAATCATGGCCACTTCTTCCAGGGAAGTATTTCCTGCACGTTCCCCAATGCCATTAATAGTGACTTCAACTTGCCGTGCCCCATTGACTACACCGGCAATTGTATTGGCAGTAGCTAATCCCAAATCATTATGACAATGAACCGAGATAATCGCTTTATCGATATTGTCGACATTCTCAAAGAGGTATTGAATCCGTTTGCCGTAAAGATGAGGCAAACAATATCCGGTCGTATCTGGAATGTTTACCACGTCAGCACCAGCAGCAATAACAGCCTGCGTCATTTGTGCCAGAAAGGCTAAGTCGGCTCTACCAGCATCCTCTGCATAGAACTCAACTTCGTATCCTTTGGTTTTGGCATAATGTACCGCCCATATTGCTTGCTCCAAAACCTGCTCTCTTGAGCTTTTGAATTTATGCTTGATATGGACATCCGATGAACCAATTCCAGTATGTATCCGTCCGCGTTTCGCATGATGCAACGCTTCCGCGGCCACATCAATGTCATCTTTTTTTGCCCGCGTAAGAGCACATATCACAGGATTATAAATAGCTTTGGAAATTTGTACTACGGAAAGAAAATCTCCAGGGCTGGAAATGGGAAAGCCTGCTTCAATAACATCTACACCCAATGCCTCCAGCTCTCTGGCTAAGATTACTTTCTCTTCTGTTTTCAACTGGCAGCCCGGTACTTGCTCGCCATCGCGAAGAGTGGTGTCGAAAATTTGGATTTTATTGGTCATAATTTTTTAGTTTATAAAATAGAGTACTTGCTTACCGGTCACTGATTACCGGTAGCTTGTAACTGACAACCTTCTCAAGCTGCACTACAATTTGATTCCCCATGGCACTTGTATTTAAAATTTTATCTTTTGCTGTTTTCACATCTGCGATATCCGTGGTGCGATAGCCTGCCTTTAAGACCTGCTCTACTGCTTTTATAATCGCCTCTGATTCTTCCTTAAGTCCGAAAGAAATATCCAGCAATAGAGCTGCAGATAAAATGGAAGCGAGAGGATTGGCAATTCCTCTTCCGGTAATGTCGTGGGCACTGCCGTGAATCGGCTCATAAACACCTACAGTTTCTCCAACAGATGCTGAAGCAAGCATACCCATAGATCCTGCTATCTGCGAAGCTTCATCAGTAAGGATGTCACCGAATAAATTTCCCGTAAGGACCACATCAAAACTTCGCGGATTTTGAATGAGTTTCATTGCTGCAGAATCTACAAACATGTGCTCGAGTTCTATATCAGGATATTGTTTACCGATTTCCTGTACAACAGCTCTCCAGAGTCGGGACGATTCCAATACATTAGCCTTGTCAACAGACGTAACCTTCCTTTTTCGGGTACGTGCCGCCTGAAATGCTTTGTGCGCTATTCGCTCCACTTCATAGCGCGAATAGATCATCATATCGAAGGCGGTGTCTCCATTGTCTTTTCTTCCTTTCTCACCGAAGTATACATCACCTGTCAACTCACGAAAGAATAGAATATCAGAGCCTTTCAGGATTTCGGCTTTGATGCTCGATGCTTCCAGAAGCTCATCAAAAAGTCTGATGGGACGCAGGTTAGCATATAAGCCCAGTTCTTTACGCATTTTAAGAAGGCCTTGCTCCGGTCTGACTTTTAAGTTGGGATCATTATCATATTTGGGATGACCAACAGCACCGAAGAGAATGGCATCGCAGTTTTTTAGCTTACTAAGGGTTTCATCCGGCAAAGGACTACCGGTAGCTTCAATTGCTTCATGCCCGATGAGGGCATCATCAAATTCAAACGTATGCCCGTAAGCATCAGCAATTTTATCAAGTACTTTCTTGCCTTCTACGGTTACTTCCTTACCAATGCCGTCTCCGGGAAGAATTATAATTTTCTTTTTCATGCGTGTGCTAAATCAAACTCTCTGATTTCCTTATTCAAGCTCAATAGATAATCAATGTCATCGTAGCCATTGATCATGCATGTTTTTTTATAAAGATTAATTTCAAAACTCTCTTCCTGCCCATTCATGTTTACCACCTGCTTATTCAAATCCACCTCGATTTCTGTTTTAGGGTTTTGCTGAATGGCATCAAGCAGTTTTTTCAAGTAAGAATCTGATACGACAACGGGGAGTAAACCATTATTTAACGCATTGTTCTTAAAGATGTCTGCAAAAAAACTGGAGATCACCACCCTGAAACCAAAATCATAAATGGCCCAGGCAGCATGTTCGCGACTGCTACCACATCCAAAATTTTTTTCTGCTACAAGAATCTTCCCTGAATAAGCAGGATCGTTAAGAACAAAATCTTTATTAATTGACTTTACTCCCTTCTCCACTGGAGAAGAGCCGGGGATGATGTTGTATCGCCAATCACAAAACAGATTTTCGCCAAATCCTTCCCTTGTGGTTGCCTTTAGAAACCGGGCAGGAATAATCTGATCAGTATCAATGTTTTCCATCGGGAGAGGTACTGCTGTTGATTTTAGTAGTGTAAATTTATCTTTTGACATAACGGCTAAACAAATTCTCTTGCATCACTAACTTTTCCTGTTATCGCTGCGGCAGCCGCACTCAATGGACTTGCCAAAAAGGTTCTTGACTTGGGCCCTTGTCTTCCTTCAAAATTTCTATTGGAGGTAGAGATGCAATATTTGCCAGCCGGCACTTTGTCTTCATTCATGCCAAGACAAGCAGAGCAGCCAGGACTACGTAATTCAAATCCCGCAGCCTCAAAAATTTTATCCAATCCTTCTTTCCTGGCTTGTTCTTCTACTTGCTTGGAGCCCGGTATGACCCACACTTCAACATTCGATGCTTTCTTCTTTCCTTTAACCATTGTGGCTACTAACCGCAAGTCTTCAATACGGGCATTGGTGCAACTGCCAATGAAGACGTAGTCTACCGATTTACCCAACAATTGTGAGCCTGGTTCAAGACCCATATAAGCGAGCGATTTACTGAAGGAATGCTGTTCGTTCAGATTTTTTAATTCTTCGAGCGTGGGAATTCTATCGGTCACACGCATGCCCATACCCGGATTGGTTCCGTAGGTAATCATCGGAGCGATATCTGCCGCATCAAACTTTAATACCTCATCGTACGTTGCTCCATCATCTGTTCTTAGTTTTTGCCATTCGATGACCTTTTTTTCAAAGGCATCACCTTGAGGAGCAAATTTCTTTCCCTTGATATAGTTAAAGGTTGTTTGATCTGGCGCGATCAATCCTCCTCGTGCTCCCATTTCAATGCTCATGTTACAGACTGTCATGCGGGCTTCCATCGATAGATTACGAATAGCATCCCCTGCGTACTCCACAAAAAAACCCGTGGCTCCACTGGCAGATATTTTTGAAATGATGTAAAGAATAATATCCTTACTCACCACGCCTTTTCCCAATACGCCATTGATTTCGATTTTCATCGTCTTGGGCTTGTATTGTAATATGCATTGTGTTGCCAATACCTGCTCTACTTCGCTGGTGCCAATTCCAAACGCGATGTTGCCGAAGGCACCGTGTGTGGAGGTATGACTATCTCCACACACGATTGTCATCCCGGGTAAGGTTAGACCCAGCTCGGGCCCAATGATGTGCACTATTCCCTGATAGGGATGACCTAAGTCATAAAGCTCAACGCCAAAATCCTTACAGTTTTTTCTCAATGTCTCTACCTGGTGTCGTGACAAAGCTTCCTTGATTGGTAAGTGCTGATCTTTAGTGGGAACGTTGTGGTCTGCCGTTGCTGTAGTGCGTGAGGTGTTGAATACTCCTATTCCCTTGTTCTTAAGTCCATCAAACGCCTGAGGACTTGTTACTTCATGTATAAAATGGCGGTCAATAAAAAATGCATCAGGATAGCCATCTGCGCGCTTCACTACGTGGGCATCCCATATTTTTTCAAAAATTGTTTTATGCTTCATTTAGTACTTTAAAATTCGATTGCGCAACAAGCGTTAGTTTGGACGACTTCCTTAAAAATGAAATCGCCCTGTCAGAACGATGAGTTTTGACAGGGCGGTTAGTTAGTTTTCCTACTGTTACGAAGATGATAATTTTTATATTCTTCGATGACTTTTAGGTTGGAAATATTTGGATCTGCTTACAAGTGTTAGTTTGAAAATTATTTACACTAAATACTCAAACAGATTCTCGTTCTGATTGACGAGCGTGTAATTCAGTTTATGGCTATTCATTCGCTCTATCAAAAAATTGAAATCTTCTTTGGACTTCACTTCTATTCCGATAAGAGCGGGCCCTGTTTCTTTGTTATGCTTTTGAATAAACTCAAAGCGAACAATATCATCATTCGGCCCAAGGATGTGATTGACAAATTCTTTGAGAGCACCAGGTCGTTGCGCGAAACGAACAATAAAGTAATGTTTAAGGCCTTCGTATAACAGTGAGCGTTCCTTAATCTCCTGCATCCGATCGATGTCATTGTTGCCACCGCTCAAAATACAAACTACCTTTTTTCCTTTAATTTGTTCCGCATATTGATCTAAGGCTGCGATGGACAAAGCTCCCGCTGGCTCAGCAACAATGGCATCTTCATTATACAATTGAAGAATGGTGGAACTCACTTTGCCTTCAGGAACCAGTAGCATATCTGCCAGTGCTTCTTTACAAATTTCAAATGTCTTGTCACCCACTTTTTTTACCGAGGCGCCATCAACAAATCGTTGAATAGAATCTAAGATTACTGGTTTACCTGCCTTCAATGCCTCTTTCATGGACGGTGCGCCTTGTGGCTCTACGCCAATCATTTTTATTTGAGGTGCATAGGTAGCAAAGTAACTCCCCATGCCGGCCGATAAGCCACCACCACCAACAGGAACAAAAATGTAATCAATGTTTGATTGTTCTTCTAAAACTTCTTTCGCAACGGTCCCCTGCCCCTCAATCACTTTTTCATGATCGAATGGTGGAATGAACACACTGTTATTTTGCTTTGTAAATTTCAATGCATGTCCCTGACAATCATCAAACGTATCGCCAACTAATACAATCTCAACATTGTTGCTGCCAAACATTTTCACCTGATTGATTTTTTGCTTGGGTGTGATGGCCGGCATGTAGATCACGCCTTTAATGTTAAGCAGTTTGCAGGAGAAGGCAACTCCTTGCGCGTGATTGCCAGCACTTGCACAGACAACGCCCCGTAGTCGCTCTGCCTCATTTAAACTTTGAATTAAATTATAAGCCCCTCTAATTTTATATGAACGCACTACCTGCAAATCTTCGCGCTTCAAGTACACTTCGCAGCCAAACTTCTCCGACAATTTGCGATGAAACTGCAAGGGAGTTTTCAGCACAACGTTTTTGAGAACGAGATGTGCCCGGTTAATATCGATTTGTTGTTCTTTAGTGGTTGTCATTTCTTTAAGACTTAAGACACTAGTAGTAAGACGTAAGACACAAAAAGTGCGCTTTATCTTACTACTTATGTCTTACTACTTAATTCTAGTTTATCATGCTCGCCTCTACTTGATTTTTCTCTGGTCTCAATGCTCGCACGGCCGCACCTGCTTGCCACAATTCACTTTCGCGTACTTCTTTCAATTCCTCCGCAAGCTTTTCACGATAATCGGGTTTGCTACAGGTTTCGATCGTGCGCTTCGCCTCAGCTCCACTCGCCACACTGTCATACAATTCTTTGAAAACGGGAAGTGTTGCCGCCTTGAATTTCTTCTTCCAATCTAATGCTCCACGTTGTGCGGTGGTTGAGCAATTGGCATACATCCAGTCCATACCATTCTCGGCAACGAGAGGCATTAAACTTTGAGTAAGTTCTTCTACGGTTTCGTTGAATGCTTCTGAAGGTGTATGCCCTTTTGAACGAAGAACTTCATACTGAGCTTCAAAAATTCCAGCAATAGCACCCATCAATGTACCGCGCTCTCCTGTTAAATCTGAATACACTTCCTTCTTGAAGTCCGTCTCAAAAAGATAACCTGCTCCAACACCGATTCCCAATGCAACTGCTTTTTTAGTTGCGTTGCCAGTGGCATCCTGAAACACTGCGTAGCTTGCATTAATCCCTTTTCCTTGTAAAAATAATCTACGTACAGAAGTGCCAGAGCCTTTAGGCGCTGCAAGAATAACATCTACATCGGCAGGAGGTACAATACCTGTTTGTTCTTTGAAGGTAATACCAAAGCCATGAGAGAAGTAAAGAGTTTTGCCTTTTGTCAAATGAGGCTTGATGGTAGGCCATAAGGCAATTTGTCCAGCATCCGATAATAAGAACTGAAGAATTGTTCCGCGTTTGGCAGCCTCTTCAATATCAAACAATGTTTCCCCGGGAACCCATCCATGTTCGACAGCTTTATTCCAGGTCTTTGAACCTTTACGTTGCCCGACAATTACACGGAATCCATTATCACGCAGGTTTAATGCCTGTGCAGGACCTTGCACCCCATATCCGATAATAGCGATGGTTTCATTCTTCATAAGGTCCAATGCTTTTTCCATTGGAAATTCTTCGCGGGTTACCACCTCTTCCATTGTTCCTCCAAAATTGATCTTTGCCATTTTTTTAGTTTTTATGTTCTTGTTTGGTTTTAAGGCTTATAGCTTTTTAATTAATCTACATCTACGATCTTTTCGCTGAGTTCAAAATACAAATGACTGCCGTCAGAAATTTTTACGCTGTCCACCTCAATGAGCTTTTCCAGCTGAGTTATTACTTTCTCGACTAATTCAGGTGTAGTGAAAAGCAACATGATGACACCGCCTTTGCGAAAGTCATTTTCATTTTCATGGGCCATCAATTTTTTTATCCTGACTCTCCTGCGGTTCAAAATATTAATGATGCGGTTAAGAACAGAAAAATTATTGTCAGCGGTGAGTTCGATGGTGAATTCCTGTTTCATACTCTATTTTTTTGGCACCTCTAATATAATTTCGCCTACACCTGCCCCTGCCGGAACCATAGGGAAGACATTGTCTTCTTTTCCTACAACGGCTTCAAGAAAAAAAGATGTTTTTGACTCCAGCATTTCTTTCAAGGCTGACTGAAGATCTTCTCTTTTTTCGACTTTTCTAGCGGTAATGTCATACGCCTCAGCAATTTTGATGAAGTTGGGATTTACCATTTCAGTGAAAGAATAGCGCTTCTCATGAAAGAGTTGCTGCCATTGTCTCACCATCCCAAGAAAATTATTATTCAATACCAGAATCTTCACAGGAATTTTATACTGCATGATCGTACCCAGTTCCTGAATGGTCATTTGATATCCTCCGTCTCCAATGACGGCAATAACTTGTTTGTGGGGCATCGCTAATTTGGCGCCCATGGCGGCAGGAAGGGCAAAGCCCATCGTGCCTGCACCACCAGAAGTCACATTCGTTCTCGGATTCTTGTATTCATAGTAGCGAGACGTAGTCATTTGATGCTGCCCAACATCTGTCACGATGATTGCTTCGCCATTGGTAAGATCGGAGAGCTGGTGAATTACCTCGGCCATCATCAGAGGGCCCGTGGGATTGAATTCGTGTTTGATGACTTTCTCAAACTCGATGTCCATGAGCTTGTGGAAGCTGGTGATCCACTCATTGTGATTTTTTGATTCGCATTTTTGAATTAATGCTTGCAGTGCTTCTTTAGCATCGGCATGAATAGCTACCGTAGCCGGAATTATTTTATTGATTTCAGCACGGTCAATTTCGATATGGATGACTTTTGCCTGTTTGGCATACTTGCTTATATTTCCAGTAACACGATCATCGAACCGCATACCGACAGCAAGCATGACATCACATTCATTGGATTTGATGTTGGGTCCGTAATTGCCATGCATACCCAAATAGCCAACGTAATTTGGATGATTAGTGGGGAACCCTCCAAGTCCGAGCAATGTTGAGGCAACTGGTATTCCTGTCTTTTCCGAAAATGCAATTAATTCTTCTGATGCTCCGGAAAGCAATACGCCCTGGCCAGCCAGAATATAAGGTCGCTTCGCCTCATTGATAAGTTTGGCGGCCTCTTCTATTTTTAAAAACTGTAGTACAGGCTTTGGTTTATATGTCCGTATGCTGGTACATCTTTCATAGGGCATTTCATCAATCATTTCATTCTGTGCATTCTTGGTGATATCCACCAACACAGGTCCAGGTCTTCCGGTACGAGCGATATAAAATGCCTTGGCAATGGCAGGTGCAATATCTTTCGCTTCGGTTACTTGCACATTCCACTTCGTTACGGGAATAGTAGTATTGACGACATCAATTTCCTGAAACGCATCGGTACCCAATAGATGAGCGAATACTTGCCCTGTAATACAGACGATGGGTGTTGAATCGATTAACGCATCGGCTAAGCCAGTAACAAGATTGGTGGCACCCGGCCCTGAAGTAGCCAATGCCACACCAACATTCCCAGACACACGAGCAAAACCCTGAGCTGCGTGGACAGCACCTTGCTCATGACGAACAAGGATGTGTGTGAGTTTGTCCGCATAATGATAAAGCGCATCATAGACAGGCATGATCGCTCCACCGGGATATCCAAAGAGTGTTGTTACCTCTTCTTCGACAAGGCAACGAAGTAATATCTCCGAGCCGGAAATTTTTTTATTCGGCACCTCTTGCTCCCGATAAATTTCGGAGCTAATCGCTGGTTTACCCTTCGTCAGTAACGCATCCATCGGCAGCTGTTTTTACTTGTTTCGCATATTTATAAAGCACACCACTAGTCGCTCTTAATGCAGGAGCTTTGTAATGTGATCTTCGGATCGCAATTGTTTTCTCATCCACGAGTAAATTGATTTGATGTTTCATCACATCGATTTCAATCCAGTCACCATTTTCAACCAATCCGATGAGGCCACCATCAAAGGCTTCGGGCGTGATGTGACCAATCACAAAACCGTGTGAACCTCCTGAGAATCTTCCATCGGTAATTAAGGCAACGGACTTGCCGAGACCTGAACCCATGATCAGGCTGGTGGGCTTCAACATTTCCGGCATGCCGGGGGCACCTTTTGGTCCCACATTGCGAATGACAACCACATCACCCTCTTTTATTTTTCCGGATTTGATTCCGTCTATCAATTCAAACTCTCCATTGAATACCCTCGCAGTGCCTTTGAACTTCTCACCTTCCTTACCCGTAATTTTTGCTACCGAACCTTTCTCTGCCAAATTGCCATAGAGAATTTGTAAGTGACCTGTTTTCTTGATAGGCCTTTCTATAGGAACGATGACATCCTGCTTTTCAAAATCAAGATCTTTGGCGTTGGCAACATTTTCCGCAATGGTTTCCCCTGTCACCGTCATACAATCGCCATGCAAAAATCCTTTTTGTAATAAGTACTTCATCACGGAAGGAACACCTCCTACTTTGTGCAGGGCCTCCATTAAATATTTACCACTCGGTTTTAGATCGGAAATGAGCGGGGTCTTATCTGAGATGCGCTGAAAATCTTCTTGCGTTATTTTAATACCAACACTTTTCGCCATGGCAATTAAATGCAATACGGCATTAGTTGATCCACCGAGAACCATGACCATGGTAATTGCATTCTCGAATGCTTTGAAGGTCATAATGTCGCGGGGCTTCAAATCTTCTCTCAACAAATGCAAAATAGCTTTTCCAGCTTCCAGGCATTCTGACGATTTTTCTTTGCTCAGTGCAGGATTAGAGGATGAATAAGGGAGTGACATACCCAAGGCTTCTATAGCTGAGGCCATTGTATTGGCTGTATACATACCACCGCATGCACCGGCACCCGGGCAAGAATTTTGAATGATGCCTTTGTAATCTTCTTCTGAAAGTTTACCCTGAATTTTTTCGCCTAAGGCCTCGAAGGAAGAAATAATATTTAATTCGCGTCCTTTATAATGACCACCTGCAATCGTGCCACCGTAAACCATTATGGCCGGACGATTCAGTCGGCCCATTGCCATCACTGAGCCCGGCATGTTTTTATCACAACCTACTACCGCAATCAATCCGTCATAATATTGTGCACCACAGACGGTCTCAATCGAGTCGGCAATTACTTCTCTGCTTACCAAAGAATAGCGCATTCCTTCTGTGCCATTGGAAATTCCATCGCTCACGCCAATGGTATGAAAAATCAGTCCCACCAATTCCTGATCCCATACGGCTTGCTTTACTTCTTTAGCGAGATCGTTCAAATGCATGTTACACGTGTTCCCGTCAAATCCGGTACTCACAATACCTACCTGCGCTTTTGTCAGATCATGTTCTGTCAATCCAATTCCATACAACATCGCCTGTGAGGCAGGCAGCGTAGGATCCTGGGTGATGGTCTTGCTATATTTGTTTAATTCCATTAGTTCGTTGATGGTTATTCGATGTTAGTTGCTCGTATCAAATAACGAACAACTAGAAACGAACAACGATTAGACAATTACATACGAATAACTTCTATCCAACACAATGCATTTATAGGCTTCCTGGATAATCAAACCCATTGAATTTTCCCATGATTTTGCAAAAGGCTGTCCTTCGATGGAGTCAATGGCAATCACTTCGGCTGCTGTTCCGCAGAAGAAAGCGCTATCGGCTTCAAACAATTCTTCTGGTCTGAAATACTTTTCCTGAACAGGCATATCAAGTTCTTTACAAATATCCATGACGGTGCTTCTTGTAATGCCAGGAAGAATATTACCAAGGGGTGGCGTATAAAGCACGCCTTCTTTTTCAAAAAAGAAATTGGCACCGGGTCCTTCGGCTACAAAGCCATTCATGTCCAACATCAGCGCTTCATCAAAGCCTCTTTCCTTTGCTTCCATGGTAGCCATAATGGAGTTAACATAATGACCACAGACTTTAGCTTCTACTTTTACTGATTTAGGATTGGGACGCTGATAGGAAGAGACGCACAGGCGCAACGATTGATTGCTGAAATATTTTCCCCAGTCCCAGGCTGCGATCATCACGGAAATTTCTTTTGGGGCGGTCAATGACATATTCGGACTGCAAAATACTAATGGGCGGATATAGGCATTTGAAAGACTATTCTTCTCCAACAGCTGATAGGTAATCTGAGTAAGTTCTTCCACTCCGTAATGGAGGGGAATATGAACCAATGCACAGCTTCTCTTAAGGCGCTCATAGTGTTCGTGTGCCTTGAAGACCTTAGTTCCATTAACTGTTTGATATGCTCTTATTCCTTCAAAAGCCCCAAAGCCATAGTGGAGAGTTTGACTAAAGAGATCTGCTTTAGCATCTTTTGCTTTGATAAATTTTCCGTCAAGAAAGAGAACCGTTTCGTCTGTGTAGTACATTGTTTTGAACAATCGTTAGTTTGTTATAGTCTATATAAAATAAAACCGCCCCGGGACTATCGGGGCGGTTTATTGAAAACAATATTTTCTATTGTCACCGCCCCCGTTTTCGGAGAATAATGACACTGATGAGCACAAGAGAGTTGCTGATCAAATTGATCAGACTATTATTTAATAAGGTGTTAACTGAATACATTCCTAAACTTATACTTTATGCTACCCTACAAGATTGGAGAATTTTAAAGTCACATTCAACTGTTCTTCAAGAAAAAATTTTGCCTTCACATTAACAAGTGTTAGGTAGCAGACATTCACCAGAAGACTTTTAAGGTCTTGATAGCTAAGAACAAGTCTTATCATACCGAAGCGAGGTATTCAATAATACCATCCCGAATGGAAGTAAATGTTTGCATTAATGTTACTTCGTCTTCTTCCAACAAGGTAACGCGGAAGCCCTGCAGATCAGAACAAAATGAAGAGATGGGGACAACGCAAATCCCTTTGGCACCCAGCAAATAATAAACAAAGCGTTTGTCAAACGGCATATCTTGGGCCGTCCATTCTTCGACTTTCTTTTGAATCTTTACGTTTTTGATTCCCAGCTTTTGATTAGGCTTCAATACGCCATCGCGGAAGATGATCGTATTGTAAAATGCGCCATAGGTCTCATTGAAGGTGAGCTGGGGTACGGTGCGCAGAATATCAGCTATGATTTTACTTCTCTTCCCGATTTTTTGATTTGTTTCCTCCCGATAAATTTTGAAGCGGGGATCCGAAAGAATTTTAGGAATAGCTAATTGAGGAAGTTTTGTAGAACAAACTTCTATCATCTTTGCATTATCCAATGCCTGGCAAAAGCGATTAAATTCTTTGTCCTTGTCGCGGTTATAATACTCCATCCATCCACACCTGGCCCCGGGCCAAGGCAGTTCTTTTGAAATTCCCTTCATAGCAATACCAGGAACATCACCGATTACATCTGCCAATGCATAGGCGATGGCACCGTTGTAAGTGATGTTGAGATAGATCTCATCACAGATCAAAAATAAGTTGAACTCTCGGGCGATTTCTACAATCCGGGTTAAGGCTTCTAAAGGATAAACCATTCCTGTAGGGTTATCTGGATTGATGATGAGGATACCAACGATATTTGGATTGTATTTCACCTTATTATAAAGATCATCCAGATCAGGATACCATTGATGATCAGGATCCAGTTTATAGGTTAGTGGTTCGTGACTTGCATGAGCTGCTTCTGCACTCGAATGAGTGGAGTAAGCAGGGGAAGGGCCAATAACGCGGGAGGTGGGGGTTACATATTGATAAACTTTGGCAATAGCATCTCCAAGACCATTAAAGAAACAGATGTCTTCGGCAGAGATTTTAACGCCTTTTCTCTCATTGGTTCTGGCTGCCAGGAACTCTCGGGTATCCAGCATTCCCTTCGATGGACAATAGCCATACGAATCATTTTGCAAAGCCAAAGAGGCAATAATCTCCTTTATCCATGTGGGTAAGGGGTGTTTTTTTTGAATGGGGTCTCCAATATTTTCCCAATAAATTTCCTGTCCAAGCTCAGCTACTTGTCCGGCCTTTTTTACGATTTCCCGAATTTCGTAACTAAGTTCGTTTGCTCCCTCGCTGAGTAATTGTTGTCGCATTTCCCTAAAGAATAATTTATTCCAATGCTCAAAAGTAGTGGTTCCGGGTCACCTATTAGCTTTTTTTGATATAGAATGGCTCCTAACTTGATTGAATACATCAAAATATTGAATAACTTTAAACACCAAAGACCAACCCTACTACAATGAAACTTTCCGCATCGTTCTTAGCTTCTTGGGACAATTACATGTTTATGGGAGGCTACCTCTTTATCGGTATTGCTGTCCTCATCTTACTTTATCATGAATTCAGGCTTTTCCAAATCAAGAATTATAAGGAAAAGTATGATTATGTGAACCTACATGAGATTAACTATTTCTGGTATGCTGTAATCGCAATTATTCTGGCAGCTGCTTTCTTTTGTAATACCATTGCATCCCACACCATTGAGTTTCGGGGAATGTTATGGTTTTATGTTCGTCTTTTTATAACGGTTTCCTTTGCTATTATCGCCTACATTGTTTTTTCCAGTATGGTTAGAATTTACTACCCACGCACTGTAGAAAAACGCCTTAATAAAATTCGCAGCAAACCTCGGACTTCTCCTGAAGGAAATGTAATGCGCAAACTAAGCGAAGAAGAAGAGGATGCTCATTTGGACTCCAGTCAGATCGCGGAAGAATCAAGTGGCGTGCATTCAGTAGATTATGACGTATGGCTGGATGAAAAGACAGGTCATAAAGTAATTGAGAAATACTTCAGCTATCAACACACCGAAGAATGTCCTAATTGCGGCTACTTTACAATGAAAATTGCTAACGAAGAGTTAGAAATTGCTCCAACTCAAAATGAGCCGGGTAAACTTGTTAAGCATTATCAGTGCAGTTATTGCAGTCATCGCGAGCAGAAAGAAGTAACACTAGCGAAGTTGTCCACCAATGCCTGAGTCGTAAAGGATTTCAGTTGGGCTGACGATACGGCCAATTCAGGAGTTGTTGATTAACGAATGAATTTAAAGTTTGCCATAATCAACATTTGGATATACCTGTCTATAAGTCCTGCTACTTTTAGTTTTGAACTATTGGCTTCTGACAGCACAGGGCCGATTTATTTTTTAGGAGCAAAGTATCATCAAGGGGTGATCATTACAGATAGTCCTTCGCTCACCACCCTCACCAAAAGCAATCCCTGGATGATTCAAGCAGATTTTAGTGTATTGAAGAACACTCAACAAGTATGGGATTATTGCAATTGTTATTCAAAGAATGGTGTATCGCTAAGCTTTACTGATTTCAAGAACCCTGAAAAACTGGGTACGGCCACTAGTTTGATTTTTTTTACAGAACCCTATCTCTATTTCTCAGATAGAACACAATTTTCACTGCGAGGCGGTTCTGGGATATCGTATCTCACCAAAACCTATCAGGCAGATACAAATCCGGAGAATTTATTCTATAGTTCGCCCATCAGTTTCTTTTTGATGCTAAATCTCAATTTTTATTATTCGATTAGCCCAACCTGGCGCTTGAGTCTTACAGCTCAATTCAGCCATATATCGAATGGAGGAACTAAATGGCCCAACTATGGAATGAATTATCCAACCTTGGCGGTGGGGTTGGATTACAGCATTAATCCGCAGCAACTTAGCAGAAGGACCTCTTCACCTTTTACAGAACGCTCATTGAAAATCATCATCCATCCTTTTGGCACAGTACATAAAGCAGAAGCCAATGACTCATTTGCGCAGGAGAGAAAATTATTGTTAGGTGTTAATGCGGGTGTTGTGAAGCCGCTCACCAGAGTTAACTCGCTCGGGCTGGGTGGAGAATTATACTATGATGCGTTAAGTGAAATTTTTCAGGCTCGTTCCGGAGAATCGTATTCTCCATGGACGGGTTCATTTTCCCTTCAACACTATATCTTCTTCGGAAAAATTTTATTTGGCCAGCAGTTGGCGTATGCGGTTACGGCTCTTAACCCAGATACCAACAAGAAAGTATATCAACGTTACATTCTTGAATACCAAGTTCGGAATGATTGGTATGCCGGGATTACATTAAAAGCCTACGGTGGCAGGTCAGATTACCTGGCCTTTACTTCAGGATTTATTTTTTAACTCAGTTAGGTAAACGATCCAGTCTCACTACATTTTCAACATGCATTGTATGAGGAAACATATCGACTGGTTGTACAGCTGTGATCTCGTACTGCTCAGCAAGTATTTTTAAATCCCTTGCCTGTGTGGCCGGATTACAACTCACATAAATTATTCGTTGTGGTAAGGCTCGCAGCAACATCTTACACACCTCTTCATGCATGCCTACCCGAGGCGGATCGGTAATGACAACATCAGGTCTGCCATGCTCTGACAAGAAAGCATCGTTCAATAAGTCTTTGATATCACCCGCATAAAAATCTGTATTCAAGACACTATTAATTTGGGAATTTACCTTTGCGTCTTCAATGGCGGCAGCCACATACTCAAGTCCGATCACTTTCCTGGCTTGACCCGCCATAAAATTAGCAATGGTGCCGGTACCTGTATATAAATCATAAACTAATTCATTTCCGGTAAGACCTGCCATCTCCCAGGCGATCCGGTACAGCTCATACGCTTGATCTGAATTGGTTTGATAAAATGATTTTGGACCAACTCTGAATTGAAGTGCGGTTCCTGAAGTTGGGCGAGGCATGCTTTCGGTGATATAACCGTTACCCTTCCAGCAGACAATCTCAAGATCACTGAAAGTATCATTTCTTTTACCGTTGATGATGTAATTATTAGATGTTATCTGAGGAAAATTTCTTGATAGCATTTCAAGAATTTTTTCAACCCATTCCATTTTTTCATACGCCACTTGAAGAATGGTCATGACTTCTCTCGTATTCGCAGTTCGGATGGTCAGACTTCGTAAAAAGCCAACTTGCTTTCTGAGATCAAAAAAATCAATTCCCTCCTGAATGGCAATTTCTTTTACGGCAAGCCGGATGGCATTGGAAGGATCTGATTGAAGATGACACTCCTCTACATTAAAGACTTTGTCATACATACGAGGTATGTGAAATCCCAAGGCAGGTCTTGGAGGGCCAAAGCCTTCGATGGCTACGGTTGCCATTTCTTCTTTCGTCCTCCAGCGTTCGGCTGAAAATGTAAAGTCCAGACGATTGCGGTAATACCGTGTCTTACCGGACGGTAGGATGGGTTTAATCTCAGGGAGTTTTAATCCTCCAATCCTTTCCAGATTATCGACTACCTGCTTCTGCTTATACAAGAGTTGTGTTTCATAATTGATGTGTTGCCAGGAGCAGCCACCACAGGTTCCAAAGTGTTGGCAAAAGGGTTCGTCACGATGAGGAGAATACTTTTCAATCTTCGTAACACGACCTTCTAAAAAACTGCTTTTGATTTTTGTTAGTTCTGCTTCCACCGTATCTCCGGGAGCACCACCTTGTAAGAAGATCACCATCCCATCTCTCTTCGCTACTGTCTTGCCTTCAGAAGCCATCGTTTCAATGACAAGATGTTCTAATTTGTCTCCTTTTTTCATGGGCCGCCAAATTACATAAAATGGGGGGTTTTGTGCCTGATGCGCATTTGCTATATTTCGCTGATTCCGTTTTCCATGAAAAAGCTCCTCTTCACATTGCTTTTGTTGATTGCCTTTCCGGTGATGGCATCACATATTGTGGGTGGTGAGTTTGAATTACTCCACATCTCAGGGAGTACGTATCGACTTAACCTGATCATTTATTTTGATAAGATAAATGGAGCCGTGGGTGCTAAAGACCCCAATGCAAACGTTCAGATTTACAGAAAGAGCGACAATAACTTAATGGCCAATGTTCTTCTTGACCTTGTGGATGAAATTAATGTACCCTATACCCAACCCGAATGCTCAAACGGACAAATTGTAACATCAAAAATCAATTACACGGCTACCCTTGAGCTAAGTGCTGCTAATTATAGTGATCCCGCAGGGTATTATGTCGTCTGGCAGCGATGCTGTAGAAATTACTCCATCTCTAATATTTTCAGTGAAAACCCTTCCAATAGCGGAATCTCTGCCGGTCAAACTTTCTACCTGGAGTTTCCAGCGGTAGTAAAAGATAAAAAACCTTTTTACAACTCCTCTCCACGATTATTTCCACCGCTGAATGATTATGGTTGCCCATTTAAACCCTACTATGTTGATTTTGCAGGTATTGATGATGACAATGATTCTTTGGTTTACTCACTGGTAACACCACTAAACACTACGGCCGCGGTTGCGTTGCCTCCACCTTCTCCAAGACCTTATCCCGATGTGACGTGGAGACCTGGCTATGGCCTTACTAATATTATTAATGGGTTGCCTGATTTAAGAATCAGCAAAGATGGTTTTTTAAGAACAACACCCCGAACGCAAGGCTTGTTTGTTTTTGCCGTGAAGGTGGAGGAATTTAGAAACAAACAGAAAATAGGCGAAAGCAGGCGCGATTTTCAAATGTTGGTAACGGATGACTGCGATGATTCTGTCTCTCCTCAAATTTTAGGAAAGAAATCAGGTCAAACGAGTTTTACGTATGATAATACCATGACTTTGAATTCTCCTCCTGACAATCGTTGCATCATGGTGAGAGTTTCCGATGGGGATTCTGAAAGAGAATCGCCAAAAGAAAAGGATAACAAAAAAGAAAATATTTCGGTCAAGGCTGTCGGACTCAACTTTAAAGACGAGAATCTGAATAACGATTTATTTGTCGGTGCGACTACCGCAACATTGGTCGAAGGAAGCACCGCAGATTTTACAATCTGTTTTCCAGAATGTCCTTATCTCGAAAGTGGCACCTACCAGGTTGGTATTGTGGCGTTTGATGATGCGTGTAGTTTGCCCTTGTCAGATACACTAAAAGTGACCGTGACGGTTCAACCACCTCCCAATGCACCTCCTCGATTTACTACTGCGAAGCTTACCGAAGTTTATAACATTCCGGAGGGTGTACCTCATGGCAATCCATTGGACGGCAATCCTTCTCCCTGGTTTTTTAGGGCCGTGGATGATGACCTTAACAATCTGACCATTGCAGTAGTCGGTACTGGCTTTATTCTGGAAGATGCTGGCCTGTCGTATGCGATTACCAAAGATGAACCGGGCGTGATTGAAGGCATTCTTCAATGGGATCCGTTCTGTGATATTTATAATTATACTAAAAGAACAGACTTTGAAGTCAAACTTTTTGTGGAGGACGCAGATCTTTGTGAGTTTACCAATTTAGACATCGCTGTTTATAAGATGTCAGTCAAACTTCCTGAGAATAAGGACCCTATCATTGACACAGATCTCACCGCTAGTCCTTCAGAGCGAACAGTGATTGGCTTGCAGCGAAAGGTGAATCAGTCTTTATCCTTTAATGTGACTGGCATGGATGATCAAGTGGAGAATGATTTCCTCCATTTATTTTTAAATGGCAAAGATGATCCATCTCTTGTAGGAGCAAGTTTTTCAAAAGCAGATGGCATTTCTCCTGTTTCTTCCCGTTTTGACTGGGACATTCGTTGCGCTCTGCTCGATTTAAAGAAACAAGAAGATTATACTTTTCAGTTTATTGTTGCGGATAGCACCAACAAGTGCCGTATTCTTAAAACCGATACAGTAGATGTGCAGGTAAAAATTCTCCCTCCGGATAATTCGCCAGCGGTTTTGTCCATTGCCAGCCTGACAGATACTCCATTAAATAGTAACAAGCTCTCGGTTATTTTGGGTCAGCCTATTAGTTTGAGTCTCCTGGGATTTGATGCTGATGTTTTTCCGGATAAAGATCTAGTGAGCATTAGTTTGGTGGAAGCAAAAGGTAACGTGTCTCCGGCAGGGTTTACCTTCATTCCGGCCGAAGGAAAGGGAAGTGCGCAAACAAAATTTTCATGGACACCGGACTGTTCTATTTTCGAGAATGATGTGTATGAAAATAATTACACCTTTAAATTCCGTATTGTGGACGATCGATGTTTTTCAGTTGAAGCAGACACAACCGCCATCAGCATTAAGATTATTGATGTGAATGGTTCCGACAAAGAATTTTTACCTCCTAATGTGATCACGCCTAATGGAGACGGATGCAATGACTATTTTGCTTTAGAAGGAATTGAGGAAAGTACTTGTGGATTGACAATGAATGCCGATGATGCCATTAACCTTCCAAAAGACAATTGTGTAGGACGCTTTCAGGCTATTCGTATTTATAATCGCTGGGGCAAAGAGGTGTATGAAAGTACGCTGCGAAATTTCAGGTGGGATGCATTAAACGAATCTGCCGGTGTCTATTTCTATATTATAGAATATAGCAATCGTGATTACAAAGGCACGTTGTCCGTAAGGCCTTAATTAATCTTCTGGGTAAGGAATAAAAACAAAACTTGTAAATTCTTTATCCACAACAAACAAACAACAAAATTCATCGGGATCTTTATACGTGGCCATGAAGTCGTCTTTCTTATCAGCACCTACTAATTCACGCTGAAGGAACTCATCAAGAAAAGAAGCATAATAATTCCATGCCAATCCCAGATCTTTTTTTGCGATGAGCAGATTTCCGATAGGAATGGATTCCTTGGAAATCGAAAATACAGGGAAATCAAATCCCGCTTTGCGAATCTGATAGGAGGCTTCTTTTAGGGTATCAGCTACCTTCACAAAATCCTGAGATATGGTGCCCAGGTACCTGCCATTTAATTCCGGATCATTAAACATTCGCTTCTAATAAGCCGCTAAAATAGTAATCACATCGGATTAATGCTTGAAATCTCCGTTTAACACAATTATGGGTAGTGAATTCTACTTATTAGACCCGATCTTCGTTGAAGTAACAACCCAAATATTATGGAAAATACAATTAAGCGGTCGGAGTTTCTTCAAAAAACAATGATTGGAGCTGCAGGAATCCTTCTCCCTACCAGCATTCTTGCCCAGCAAGGTCAGGAAAAACCTGCCCCGATTAAAATCGAAATTGTAAAGGAGTTTGTTACCGTTGCTCATGGCAAGATGGATCGCTTAAAAGAAATGCTGGAGAATGATTTCTTGCTGCTTCATGTTTCTTACGATTGGGGAGGAGGAGATTACGAGTCAGCTATTGAGGGCGCAGGCCATATGGGCAATAAGGAGATTGCTACATACCTCCTTGGTAAAGGAGCACGCTACAATATTTATTTAGCAGCCATGCTTGGCCATCTTGATGTTGTTAAACAAGTGTTGACGATGAACCCACAATTGTTGAATAGCAAAGGACCTCATGGATTTACGCTACTTCATCATGCCAAAAAAGGAGGCGAAAGCTCGTTGGCCATAGTCGATTATTTGCAAAGCCTTGGTGCTATGGAAACCAATGTTGGATTTTACATCAAAGGATAATTTTTAGCAATCAATCTCTACTGTAAAGTGCAAGGTTTGAAATTCATAGAGCGTTACAACAATCCCTTATCCGCAGCCTTCTTCATTTTCTTATTTGCGTAGATAGCTACCTCTACCCGTCTGTTTTCCTGATCATTCATTGAAATAGATTGCCCTTCGCCATACCCTTTCGTGGTAATTCGGTTGTTTTTAACGTAAAGTTGCTCCAGATAATATTCTACAGCCTGGGCGCGCTTCTTTGATAAGCTCATATTATAATCCTCTGTCCCTTTACTGTCGGTGTGCCCTTCAATCAGGATGTCGGTATCTTGGTATTTGTTCAGTGTAGTGGCAAGGCCCGACAAATTACCTTTCGTTCCGGCCGTTAAGTTGTAAGAATCAAAGTCAAACATGAGTCCGGAATCAAACGTTATTTTAATCCCCTCACCGATCCGCTCCACGCGTGCTCCTTTTAGATCAGCGCTTAACTCTGCCGCTTGTTTGTCCATGTGTTGACCAATGAGTGCACCTGTAGCTCCACCCACGGCTGCTCCGATGATCGCTCCAACAGCGGTATTGTTCGATTGCTTTCCAATGATGCCACCGATCACTGCACCAGATCCCGCACCGATGGCAGTACCTTTCGCGGTATTCGATGCCTTGCAACCAATCATCACCTGAACACCGAGTACAATTGATAGAATCCAACCCATTCGATATAAACTTACTTTTTCTGCTTTCATTTTGAATATTGTTTACGTTGTGCTTTACCTGCCTTATAGAATAGTGCCAGATTGAATTTCTATGAAAAACGGCAGGATTACGGCCGAAGGGAGATAAACGACTTGAATAAGGGGTTGTCTTTTTTTTGATTTGCTGAATTCTATACTCAATGGATGTAGAATAACCTCCACACAATATCTACAAGCTTTAAGAATCAGTCTGTTTGACTGACCTTTTAGTATGGCATGTAAATTTCACTTGGGGAGTTAACATTAAAAAAACATAATATGAAAAACCTATTCAAAACAACCTTGCTAGTTACCCTGATGGCCATCACTTTGCCAGCAACCTCTTACGCCATGTCAACTTCGGTGACCCATGGCAATGTTGGACGTACCGATGCTGAGCAATCGCAGAAGTTGATTAGTCGATTAGAAGAAATTAAATCGATGGACTTGAAAAGCCTTACGAGAAAAGAGAGAAAGGAATTAAAACACGAAGTAAAGTCCATTCAGCGTGAACTTCACACCAACAGTAGCGGAGTCTATATTTCGGTAGGTGCCATTATTATCATCTTATTATTATTGATCCTTATTTTATAAAATCTGTAGAACAGGCAAAAAGCCCGTTTTGGAATTGAACATCAAATTAAAATTTAGAAAAATGAAAAAGATATTTATGTCATTAGTCGTTATGGTTACCCTTGCAACGGTAACAGTGAAAGCGCAAAATCTAAGTAGTGGTTATAATACTGCTTTAGGTCTAAAATTATGGGGTGATGGAGGAGGAATTTCATTGAAGCATTTTGTTGGCAACAACAATGCGCTTGAGGGTGTCGGATACTTTTGGAAAGGTGGCACCCGACTTACAGGACTATATGAGTTTCATTATAACATCGAAGGGGCGCCTGGTTTGAAATGGTATATTGGGCCGGGAGCTCACATCGGCTTGTACAATCAATATTATTATGACAAGTATTACAATGATGGAAGAACATCAGGTTCCTATTTTGGTCTTGACGGAGTTCTCGGTCTGGATTATAAGTTTAATGGTGCTCCTATCAACCTTTCACTTGATTGGCAGCCTTCTTTTGAATTTGGAGATAACCAGGGTTTTATTGGCTCGTGGGGCGGATTAGGAATTCGCTATACGTTCAATTAATAACAACCCCAATAACTAAAGATAAATTGAAATGATACCCAGAACAGAAATTATCAATAACAGAATAGTAAACTCAGTTGAACAGCTGGCTAGTTTTCTCCGGCCTGGGGATATCTTCAGAAAACTTCGGGGCAGGACGCAATACAAATTCAGTGAATTAATGCTTACGGAAAAAATGGTAGTGTGTGAAAACCTCGATACTCATATTTCAGAGGAGATTTATTTTAATTCTCCGGTGTTTAAGCTGGTTTTTATTTGAATCAGGCTGTGGCCGCAATCAAACCATGTAGAACTTAGTGAATGAAGACTGCAACATCCAGAGTAAAGAAGACAGTGATTATCACTGTCAGTGCCATTTTCTTGGCTGCCGCTCTTATTATTTTTTTCATATCACCCCTTACCAAATATTTACTGGAGAAGTATGATATCAAACTAATTGGTCGTGAACTTACCATGGAATGGGCCTATGTAAACCCATTCACAGGTTATGTTTACTTCAACGATCTGAAGATATTTGAACCCGAGGGAGATAGTCTCTTTATCTCGGCTGATGGAGTAAATGCCAACATTAACTTGCTTCAGCTACTTTTCAAAACCATTGAACTTCAGCAAGTCACTATTGATCACCCTTGGGGTAAAATTATTCAACGCAAAGACACCTTAAATTTTAGTGATATCATCGCCCGATTCAGATCTGATCCGTTGCACCCCAATCCAGACGGCTGGCGGTTCACTTTTTTGGATACAAACATTATTGAGGGTGAATTTCACTACATCGAAAAAATTATTCCAATCAACTACTTTATTCGAAATGTAAATATCGAAAGCACTGGCAAGAAGTGGTCTTCCGATACCCTTTCTGCGAAGTTCTATTTTCAGGACGGAAAAAATGAGGGTGTTATGAATGGGAACTTCACTATCAATGCAAGCAATCTGGATTACCGGCTGGCGGTGGATGTTCATAATTTTGATCTGGAAATCATTCGCCAATACATTTGGGAATTGATTAACTATGGAATGTTTGAAGCTCGCCTCGATGCAAACCTAAACGCCATCGGCAACTTTAATTCGCAAGACAGTATCAGTGTGAAAGGAAGAATGGTCCTCCGCGATTTCCATTTGGGTAAAACCAGTGAAGATGATTATCTGGCTTTTAAAGAATTTGTGGTGGTGATGGAGGAGGTAAGCCCAATTCACCATAAGTATCTTTTTGATTCGATCTCACTTTCTGATCCTTATCTGAAGTATGAACGCTATGACTCGCTCGACAACATAGAGGCTATGTTTGGAAAAAAAGGACAGAATATTTCCGATGTAACACAGCAGCCCGGTCGATTTAACCTGGTGATTGAAATAGCGCGTTATATTGAAGTGCTGTCTCGCAATTTCTTTAAAAGTGATTACAAAATCCGGCAATTAGCAATTCATCGTGCCGACCTGGTCTTTAATGATTATTCGCTTGCAGAGAAATTTTCAATTGAAGCAACTCCGCTGACGATCGTAGCCGATTCGGTTAACAAAAATAATAAGCGTGTTGGCGTAGATTTTACGACAGGCTTCAAACCATTTGGCTCGGCAAAAATGTCATTGAGCATTAATCCAAAAGACAGCAGTGATTTTGATCTCACTTTTAAGGTAGAGAAAATACCCGTTACTGTTTTCAATCCCTATTTTATTTCATATACGTCTTTTCCAATAGATCGTGGGACGATTGAAATAAATGGATTGTGGACAGTACGAAATGGAGCCATCAGGAGTACAAATCATGTGGTCATGATTGACCCTCGCGTGACAAGGCGCATACGGAATGATAATACAAAATGGCTGCCCATGCCCATGATTATGTCCTTCGTAAGGGAGCGGGGAAATGTAATTGATTACACTGTTCCCATAACAGGTAATCTTAAAGACCCTAAGTTTCATATGCGTGACGTTGTATTTGATGTAATCAAAAACATATTTGTCAAACCCGCCACTACACCGTATCGGATGGAAGTAAAAAATCTGGAAACTGAAATTGAAAAGTCGCTTACCGTAAAGTGGGAAATGCGTCAGCATGTGTTAACACCTCATCAAAAGAAGTTCGTAAGGAAAATATCCAACTTTCTTAAAGACACCCCAGAGGCAACCCTTATTGTCCAGCCATTTGAATATGCTTCAAAAGAAGGGGAGTATATATTGTTTTATGAAACCAAGAAAAAGTTCTTTTTGCTGGATCGAAAAAATAAAACGGATTTCAATGAAGAAGACTCACTGGCCGTGAGCAAAATGTCTGTCAAGGATCCCGGTCTTGTCAGGTACATCAGTAAGAACTTAAGCGATACTGTCATGTTTACTTTGCATGAGAAGTGTATCAATTTCGTTGGGAAGGAAATTGTCAATAATCAAATGAAGCAATTGGTGAAAAACAGAGAAATGGCTTTTCGGGAATTATTCCTTGCGAATGGAACGGATAGTCAGGTGAGCATACATGCCACGAAAAATGATATTCCATTCAATGGATTCTCCTACTTTAAGCTGGAGTACCCGGGCGAAATACCTCGTGGACTCGAGAAAGCATATCAACGAATGAACGATCTCAACGATGAAACACCCAGAAAAAAATATTTGAATCGCAGGAACAAGAACGACAAAGTAGTAAACGAGACGGGCAAATAGAAATCATTAATGTGAATAGCCGCACTGATCAATTTATGCGACTGATGACAAAAGTCTTAAAGTGGTTGATATTCTTTTGAATGAAGATTTTTGACAGACCGGGCTGCCATCTTTTTTGCGATAAATGAAATTGCTAACCGTACCAACCAATTTAATTTGGGTGCCAGGCCCTGACCTGCTATTAAATCTATTCCTGTCGAAACAATGGCGCTTACCAGAGAAGTAGTGTTGGAATTTTTTTTATTAAAAATGTTGAGGATCGGACGCAGTGCCTGAAGGGGCTCCAGTTTTTCTTTCAATTCCAGGAGCTCTTTATTTAGAATTTCCTTTTGTGCCATGATTTTAATTTCTAACCTCTGTCGCTCGGCAACGAGCTCTTCGTAAGTATTAATTCTGCTCATATATTTTTTTGATGATTAGGTTCCGGATAAGGGGTAGTAATACATTGCGTGATGTCGCCAACAGGATGATAAAAATCAGGGTATATACTCCCCCTACCATAAAGAATCCTGCTTTCATATTATCCATGTATTCACCGAGCCACCAGGCAGCGCCCAGGCTGGTGAACAGCAAAATAAAAGCTGCCAGAATCATCGAGAGCAAGCCAACGATGCTCATGGAAATCCCCAATGAAGTATGTTCAGTAATTCTTAAGGAGATAAGACTGCGGTAAGATTCAATAAGATCCGTAGCGCTGTCCAGCCATTTTTCAGTACCATTTTTTTCAATGTCCATAACACTGGCGTTAAAGGTTTCTATCCAAATCAAGCTCAATCAGCTCAGACGTTATTTCACTGGCTTTTGACCTGGCTTCATTTGCCAGTTCTTTGCCTGTATTCAGAAGGCCTGAGAAATCATTCAGCCAGTTTTTAGCGCCTTCTTTGATTTTCTTTTGAAGGTCAGTACCCTTTTCAGGTGCCAGCAGCATTCCGATAGCAGCTCCGGCCGCGGCCGCTACAGTCACTCCCAGAATCATTTTAGTTGTTGTGTTCATAGTTTGTATTGGTTATTAAAATTTCTTGGTTGATTTATTTTGACCAGGCTGACTACTATTATCACCTAAGAGTATTCCCCAGGGTTGCAGTTCCGGCACTTTATCGAAAATAACTTTCAGTACGGCCAGTCCCGGAATGGCCAGAAACATTCCCGGAATTCCGCATAATGCACCGCCCACCAGCACGCCAATAATAGTTACCAGCGCATTGATCCTCACTTTATTTCCCACGATCAACGGCATTCCAAAATTGTTATCTAGAAACTGAACCACAGCGAGGATAACGCCCACCCAGAGGACATTACTCATTTCCGTTGAGCTTATCAGCGTGATGAGCATGCAGAGGATATTGGCCACTAATATCCCGACATAAGGAATTAAATTCAGCAGCGCGGCAAACAGCGCCAGGAATACGGCATACTTAATTCCTAAAATCAGAAAGCCAATGGTATTGAGCGTGAAGACCAGTGTGGTCTCAATTAATAAACCCGTCATGTATTGCTGCGCAACAGAGGTTGACTCGGTTAATACATCGGTTACTCTTTTCTCCGAGCCATTTTTAAATACGGTGATCAGAAATGTTTTGATGTTCGTTCTGTAAAAAAGTATAAGAAACGTGTAGAGTGGCAACAGCACGATATAAGTAAGAATGCCGGTCAGTGAAACAAAGGTTAACCCCACGATGCCGGGTGCATTTTCTTTTAAGTCTGCCACGGTATCATTGATATACTGGTTTTGCTTCCAGATTTTCATGGATGTATTTTCCTTAAACCATAATTGGAAGGAATGACTCACCTCATTCACCCGCTCTTTCAAAGCCGGTACATCGTCCACAAAGTTGATCACCTGACTGGACAGAAAATACAAAATACCGGCACCTACAATGATGGATAAGAACAAGGGAAGTACAATGGATAATAGTTTATTGAATTTTCGTTTCGTAAGGTAATGCGTGAGCGGCAGCAGGATATTGGCGAGCAGAATAGAAAACAAGACAGGAAGAATAATATCCTTACCATAAATAAGGGCAACACAAATGAGGGCTAATGAGATTAGCGTAAAGCTTAATTTCTGATAGAAAGGGGGATCTGTTTGGTTCTCCATGCAAGACTTGTCGTTTCCCCTCTGATGGTAATTATCATGCCAATAGAACTAAGGTAAAAGGGTAGGGTGAGGCCCCCTTGAAAGTCGCTGGTGTAGAATAATTTCTACACGATTGGGATCACGTGGTACAGATAATGGATTATAAATCAGTATTCAGAATCAGAACTAAGGATCTATCACCATTCTATCTATGGCCGATTAATTGTGTAACAATCAGATATAAATAAAATTAAAATGAAAAACCTCGGAATAACCTTATTAGTAGTAGGCATCATCATGACGGTGTTTACCGGTTTCAATATTATTACTAAAAAGAAAGTGGTTGACTTAGGAGCTGTTGAAATCAGCAGAGAAGAGAAAACCCCGATTTACTGGTCACCCATTACGGGTGGCTTACTTGCCGTGGCGGGTATTCTCATACTGGTTGTAGGAAAGAGAAAGAATTAATCCTTCTTAAGGTATAAAACCAAGTATGAAAATGTGAAAGCCCTCGGAATAATTTTATTTATAGTAGGAATCATGACAACGATTTTCATTGGTTTGATCAGATCGATTAAGAGAGGAAAAAGAATTTTCATTGATCGCTCCTGATTGAACCCATTAACTATAGTTGGCGCCTTAGTTGGGGCCTCTATTTGGAATTAATTGTTGAGTGCCATTTCGCGTTGAGGAATTATTTCTTTTTCCGAGAATAACGGACTTCATGCCATTCCAAATTGATCTCCACCACTTTTATTTTCAGCATACCTAGAAAATAAGCTAAGCTCCATAATAGTGACACCCTATCATTGATAGGATGTCACATTAGCTAAAGGACTCTGTCACCCCGGATCACGCGTACAAGGACTGCGATAATAGCAATCACGAGTAAGATGTGGATGATGGAGCCAGCGCTATAAACGAAGAAACCCAACAACCAAAGGATGATTAGAACTACTGCGATAATGTAAAGTAAGTTGCCCATAAAAATGTTATTTAATCTCCCAATAGAAATTTAGTGCCAGTAAAAGTTTGAATCATTTAGAGGTTATCGTGCAGGGTCGCTCACGTTTGTGGTTACACTTTACACAGTGAGTGGGGCAAAATTTCCCCACCACCCTTATCAATACACTTCTTGTTGCCATTTATGTATGGCACGATTTTCTGATAGAATCGGTAAAATGAAATGATCGATGTTATTCTTTTCCTGTTTGTGTTCATAATAGGCTATCTTTGTTTCATGAGCATTGTGCTTTTTATGATTAAGATGTTCTTTCCTTTTTTTACAAAAGAAGAGCTTGAAAAGCGTAATAGTGTGATAATGTTAAAGTGATAAAGAATTCGATGGGTAGGGCGCTGGTGATTGATGATGAGTTGGATATTTGTTTAATGATGAACCGACATCTCCAAAATTTAAATTTTGATTCGCAATATGCGCTCACCGTCAAGGATGCACGACTCAAGGTGGACATTTCCCCTTTTGAACTTATGTTCATCGACCTGAACCTTACCGATGGCTCGGGATTTGATGTTATCAACTATGTGCAGGAGTTGAATTTAACCTCCAAGATAATTGTTATTAGCGCGCATGACAATGAGGCCAATAAAGCCATCGAGATGGGCGCAAGTCTTTTTATATCAAAACCGTTTACCATTAAGACCATTAATGAGGCCCTTAGAAAATTGAATTTTCTGCCGAATTAATTTTTTATGATCTTTTTATGCAAAGTATATTAGTTATAGATGATGATAAGGATATCTGCCTTGTCTTATCGAAATTCTTAAATAAGAACGATTACAATGTAAACGTTGCCTACTCGGGCGAGGAAGGACTGAGACAATTACGTTCCAATGACTATGATTTAATTCTGTGCGACTACAAATTGCCAGATGTAACGGGTATAGAGCTTTTGCAGAAAATCAAGATCCTGAATTCGTATGTTGCCGTTATTATCATCACAGGTTATTCAGACGTAAAGACTGCAGTAGAGACGTTCCGTTATGGAGCCAATGATTATATAACAAAGCCCTTATATCCCGATGAATTATTGATAACCATCAGGGAAACCATTTCAAAAAATAAGCAGAAGCTTGACGCGCACAGCGAAAATGTGGTACCTGGTATAAGTAAGAAATCAAAATCAGATACCGCTTCCACCGCAAATTTCATAATCGGTATAAGCGCTCACTCACAAGCTGTGCAGCGGCATATCGAGTTGATCGCTCCATCAGAGATGTCGGTTGTGATTAGTGGCGAAACGGGGACAGGAAAAGAGTTTGTCGCCCAATCCATTCATAAGTTCAGTAAACGGTCGGAGCATCTTTTTATGGCTATTGATTGTGGCGCGTTGCCCAAAGAATTGGCAGGAAGCGAATTGTTCGGACATATAAAAGGATCTTTTACAGGCGCGATTGCTGATAAACAAGGAAGTTTTGAAATAGCCGATGGGGGTACCATCTTCCTGGATGAGATCGGAAATCTATCGTATGAGAATCAGGTGAAGCTGCTGCGGGTAATTCAAGAGCGAAAGATTAAGCGCATTGGTGCTACGAAAGACACTACGATTGATGTTCGCATCATTGCAGCCACCAATGAAAACCTTGCCAAGGCGGTGAAAGAGGGAAGGCTGAGAGAAGATCTGTATCACCGTCTAAATGAATTTAAAATTGAACTGACTCCCCTCCGCGAACGCAAAGAAGATATTCTATTTTTTGCTGATTTCTTTTTGCGAAAAGCAAATCAATTGCTCAGTAAGGAGGTTAAGTCGTTTTCGCCTGAGGTCAAAAATTACCTTTCCAACTATTACTGGCATGGAAACCTTAGGGAATTAAACAATGTGGTAAGACGAGCCGTGCTGCTAACCGTTGGCGAGGTGGTTCTACCGGATAGCCTGCCTCATGAAATTGTGCAAGCCGGTGGAGTAAGCACTGAAGGTGAAGCAATACATGAAAGTGTAGGCATGTTGAAATCTATTGCCTGGACCGCAGAGCGACAGGCCATCATTGATGTGTTGGAGAAAGTGAATTATAATAAATCGAAAGCTTCTGAACTTTTGGATATCGACCGGAAGACATTGTATAATAAATTGAAGCTTTACAACATTACTGCATAGCGTTTGGTAAATTATCTGTTGGCGTGAGCTTAATTTTTTCTTTCCCGGCTCAGCATCTTTTTTTTAAAATACTGTGAGAAGGTTTTCTTTTCCTTTTTAGGATTATCGACTGCCATACAGCATCATCTTAATTTCAGGATCATATCTGATTTTGAGGACCCCGGAGTGGGGAATGTTTTCCCTTGGTAGAGCGCTTCTCGGGTATTATTATTTACAAACTCAGCAATCCAGAGGTGCTATACCTGTTAAAATAGAATGGACAGACTATTGAAGGTTCCGTGTATATCTAAAAATGTTCGTATGAAGAATTTACTTTTTTATAGTCTCACCGTAATTTTATTCACCACTACACTCTTTGGCTGTCTGGCACTTGGTAATATTTTCGAGGCAGGTGTTTATACTGGCATCTTCCTGTGGTCTTGATTGTGCTGATCATCATTTCTATTGTTAGTAGAGTTTTAAGAAGTAGATAATTCTAGAAAAGTGATCGGAAATGAGAAGTGGATTGTATAGGGCTTATTCAGTAAGTGGGGCAAGTTTGGAACTAAATAATATTGGTTAGAGATGTCGTGGCTAAATCAAAATCTTGCCAAGCGTAGTATGGAATCAGTTTCCGAATTCTGGTCCGTTTTAAAAGATACGACAAGGCAATGGTGGGATAGGGACCCGTTTAACAACAGTATTATCATTGCGTATTATACTATCTTTTCCTTACCGGGTTTGCTCATCATTATTATTAATCTTGCCGGTTACTTCTATGATAAAAAAGAAGTAACCACACAGATCACAGGTCAGATTCAATCTATTATGGGAGGGGATACGGCAAAAGATATTGAATCGATCATCACCAAAGCAGGCGAATCTAAAGAAACAATTATTTCTTCTATTGTTGGGATTGTCACACTGCTCTTCGGTGCTACAGGCGTATTTTATCAACTGCAACAGATGATGAATAAAATTTGGAAAGTGGAGCCTAAAGTTAAAACACGGCACAAAATTCTGGAACTCATTCGAGACAGGCTTTTTTCATTTGGACTGATACTGGTAGTTGGATTCTTGCTGTTGGTTTCACTCGTTCTTTCTGCGGGACTTAGTGCTTTGAGCCATTGGCTTTCTACGCATTTGTCCGAATTCGTTATGATATTTTTTAGATTGTTGGATATTACAGTATCCATCGGGATTATTACCATACTGTTTGCTGCCATATTTAAATTTCTGCCCGATGTTAAAATTAAATGGAGAGATGTGTGGTCAGGCGCTATATTAACTGCCATTTTATTTGTGATCGCTAAGTTTGCGTTGGGTTTATACTTCGGAAGAACCGACTTGGGATCAACGTACGGAGCAGCAGGTACTATTATTTTAATTATGCTGTGGGTATCCTATGGAGGTCTAATCCTTTTATTTGGTGCAGAATTCACACAAGTGTATATCAGTAAACAAGGAAAAAAGATTGCGCCTACTTCGGTAGCAGTGAGTACTACAGGATGCTAATCGAAATGAATTATCATTATGCTCACCATCTTTTGAATTCCAAAGCCTACCTAATTAAAGCTGGAAACTTGTGGCTTGAATGTTTGACTTGTTCCAAATAAATTGGGCAACGTGGTCGAAAATTTTATCTGCCAGGCAGGTTTATAATTTTGATTTTTTCCGAAGTAAGTAAGGTCCAGTGAAAAGCGTGGCAGTACCAGGTTTTCATTTAACATCCGCACCCCAAATTGAATGGAGGGAAACAGCGCAGTTTTAGTTAATAGTATTGTACTTTTTGAAAGCAGGTTGAAATCAACGCGATGGAACAAGGCAAACTGAAAACCATAAGCATACCAGGGCATAAAGTAAACCGTTTCAAAACCGATTGTCATTCGGTGATTGCCCAACGGTGGCAGACGATTCGCATCCTCCCATTTACCGGGAAGACTAATCGTTTGGTCTAATACGCGGTTGAATCCTTTTGTATAGGTGAAGTAAATGAATTGTCGAGCCTGGGTTTTTCTTAATTTCAACAGATCACTGAAATAGGTATTGGATACGGTTACGAGTCCGTCTTCGGGTGAGCCAATTTTAAAAAAACTTCCGATTGCAAGAGAAAGGTTGAAGTACCCAAGGTGTGGAAAATACCTTGCAATAGAACCATCCAACTCAAAATACGATCGATCGGTAAATTGATTAACCTCTTTGCCAAACACCAGGCTGATAAACCCACCCACCGGAACATCTTCTGTTTTTCCAAAGCCGCGTATCCGCAAGCTCTTGAGGTAATTTCTTCGGATAAGCGAAATACTGTTTAAGAAGAAAGTTTTGTTGTAGAAGAATGAATTTGAATCTATGGAAACAAAGGGCTGGGCAACAAAATCGCGTGTGTTCAGGCGTATTGAAAAAATAAGATTGGTACGCTTATCCAATTGAAAAGATCGCCCGGCCCAAAGATCTATATTATTTTCTGTATAGGGCAATTTCAGGGTGTCGTACTCCTCAAAGTAAAAATTCTCTTGTGTTCGGTAGAGTTCTATTCCTCCGGCATATTTTATTTCAGGTGTAAAAAAATCCCGTCCCAAAGCAAGCCGGGTACGTTGACGAATGTAGTTGTTTGTATATTGAAGTTCGCCCTGAACAAAAGTACTTCTGAAATTGGGCTCGCGAAGGGTCACCTCATATCCATTTTTTGGATAGGCTTCTGAATTTCTAAAATAGGAGAGCCGCAATTGTCGCGCGTAGCCAAGCATGTTAATATCATAAATCTCAAGCCTGTATCGGTTAGGCGAACCGTAATCGCCCGCAACGCCAATGGAAGCTACGTCTTGGGTAACCACCACCACGTCTGCTGTTTTGGGATTGGCTTTATTTGGGGATACATAAATCCGTGCATCACGTAAAGGTTTAAATTGGCGTAAAATTCTTTCATTGTCTGCCAGCTTATATGGATCAACTGCATCGCCCGCCTTGAAGAGTAAGTTCTGAGCAATGATTTTGGCGCGTGTATCTTTGTGGATGGTATTGACAAATAAGCCGAACCGGGTGGTGGCTTTCTGCAACGTGTCGATCACCGAGCCTTCCAGCAAATCAACACTTTTGAATAGAATGGAACTAATCGTATAACCGGTATAGGGTTTAAAAACATCTTCACTCTTAACAACTGCATTTACCAGTTTTTCTTTGCGTCCTCTTTTCTTTACCACCCATTCAAAAGCACCCTTAGATACTTTATGATGCGATGTTTTTTTTGCCAGGCTGTCATAAAATCTCGATGAGGTAACATAAGGATTTTCGGTCACCCGTATCTTTTCATTTTTATTAACAAATAGAATGGTGTCCTTTCGAGTAATAAAACTTGTGTCTCGCAATACCACCTGAAGCCCTTTCTTTACTTTGATTTTTTTTTGCAGCTTGGTTTGACCGACAGCTTGCGCAACGAAAAGCGATGAAACGAGAAGAACAAGCAGTATTTTATTTTTCATTGCTGTTCTCTTATTGACTCCAATTTCGTGCTAGGTTTGGCCGTTGGTACAGGAGTCAATAATGGGGCATTGTGAAAAAACCTTGTGAATAAATTTCCACACTTGCTATTTAAGATTAAAAATATCCTTTACCAGAATCCGTCAAAACTGGTTTGCAAGAAACCTTACAGTTGGCATGTGTTTTCCTGTGTGTGGCTCAAATTGCTACATGACCTTCAACCAAGCCCTTATCCGGGTCGCAGATATTTATACTTTTATCCTCAATTTTTTTAAGAAGGCGCTATATCCACCTTATGAAACAAAGGAGATATTGAAACAATGCTTTGCGGTTGGGAACCGATCTTTTTTTCTTATCACGTTCACCTGTTTTCTTGCCGGCATTGTATTCACTAAACAATCGCAGCCTTCTTTAGCTTCATTTGGAGCAGAGTCATGGCTACCCTCTCTGGTTTCTCAAGCTGTAGTGAGATCACTTGGGCCGTTGATCACCGGTTTAATATGTGCTGGTAAGCTTGGCTCAAACATTGGTGCTGAGTTGGCGAGTATGCAGGTGACCGAACAGATTGATGCGATGGAAGTTTCAGGTACCCGCCCCTTTTCGTATTTGGTGGTTACACGTGTTCTTGCTACTACATTTATGTTGCCACTTCTGGTTATCTATGCCGATGGTGTGGCTTTGTTAGGATCCTTTTTGATGGTGAACTCATTTAATGATTCAGGTTTCCTTTTATTCTTCAATGAGGTAGCCGCTTCCATCACCTACCTGGATATTTTCGCTTCCCTTATAAAATCAACACTGTTTGGTTTTGCCATTGGCATTATCAGCAGTTATGCCGGCTACCATTCTGACAAAGGAACCACCGGTGTAGGGAAAGCCGCCAATATTGCCGTTGTCGTTTCTATGGTCTTCATTTTTGTGATTGATTTAATCACGTTACAGTTTTTGAATTTGATTCGCTGATGGAAACACAATCAATATCCAAAAATAAAGTAGTAGAATTAAAACACCTTCAAAAAAGTTTTGGTGACAGGGTAATACTGAAAGATGTAAACCTAGATGTATATGATCGGGAGAATCTGGTGGTACTTGGAAGATCAGGAACAGGTAAATCAGTTCTTATAAAATGTATGGTAGGTTTATTGAGGCCAGACGGTGGAGAAATTCATGTGCTGGGCTATAATGTCCCGAATTTATCCCCGACAGATTTGAATGAACTACGGCTTCAGGTAGGCTTTTCATTTCAGGGAAGCGCCCTCTATGATTCAATGACCATCCGGGAAAATTTAGAATTCCCGTTGAAACGAAATCTGGGTATTTATGACCCAGCACAGTTGAATGAAATGGTGATGAGGTCTTTAAAGGAAGTGGGGTTAGAACATACTGTGGATCAAAACCCGGCTGAATTATCCGGTGGGATGAAAAAAAGAATTGGCATTGCCCGTACGCTTATCCTTAAGCCCAAGATCATGCTGTATGATGAGCCTACTTCAGGTCTTGACCCTGTGACTTCTGGTGAAATCAATGAACTGATCCTGCAAGTCCGCGACCAATACAACACGGCCTCCATCATTATCACACACGACATAAGTTGCGCCCGTCAAACATCCGACAGGGTGGTGGCGCTCATCAATGGTGAAAGTAAGCTGGAAGGAACTTTTGAGGAACTGAAAGCAACAAAAGACAATGACCTTAAACATTTTTTTAATTATTAGCTGATAACCCTATGGAAAACCAGGACATAAAACGGAATATGAAATTAGGAGCCTTTGTGATAGGCGGAATCGTAATTTTCTTAGGATCCTTAGTTTATTTGGGGCGCGAGGGAAATATGTTTAACAAGACATTTGCGGTATCTGCTATTTTTAAAAATGTGGAAGGCCTCAAAGAAGGAGATAATGTGTGGCTATCCGGTGTAAAGATAGGTATTGTCAAGCGTGTGCAGATCGTTTCACAAGGTAAGGTTGTCGTAACACTTTCTTTAAAAGACAAACAAAATGAATTTATCAAAAAGGATGCGACAGCCTTTGTGGGTTCTGATGGATTAGTGGGTAATAAGATTGTAATCATACGGCCAGGCACAAGAGATCAAATTATAGTTGAATATGACACGATCAATTCACTGTCTCCAGCGGACACCCAGGAGTTATTCAATATTGCCAAAGAAGTTGGGATGAATACGCGGTCTATTACCGATGATTTGAAATTGATTTCGGCAAGATTAAACAAAGGTGAAGGAATTTTTGGTGAACTACTAAAAGATGGACCCATTTCCGATGATTTACGCCAGACCATCATTGTGCTGAAGATGACCGGGGAAAATGCAAACAAGGTAGCGATCGAAACCAAAAACTTACTGAATGAAATAAATAATGGTGATGGTCTGATCACCAAGTTGATTTCGGATACTAGCTACACGCACTCTTTTGAAAGCACCCTGCGAAATATTAATGTAGTGAGTGTCAACTCCAAGAGAGTAACAGATGATTTGCGAAAGGTGACAACAAAAATGAACGATGGCGACAATGCACTTGGTGTTTTGCTATCCGACACGGTCTTTGCTCAAAAACTAAGGGGAACTTTGGACAACACTAAATCGGCTACTTTTAAGTTAGACGAGAATATGGAAGCTATGCGGCACAGTTGGCCATTTAAGAAGTATTTCAAAAAGAAAAAGAAAGCAGAGGAGAACAATAAGTAAAAACGGGATCTCTGTCAGGTCAGGGTATCTACAATGAGTTTGGCTCGTGTAGAGAATTGTCCACATGAAATCCTGCTAGAGGTGTAGGCTTTATCATTTAAACCAAAATAGAGCAGAATCATAGGTTGGCACAATTGTTTCATCTTATTTTAAAAATACCAAACAAACAAAATTATGAAAAAGTATATTTTAGGATTCGCTATCGTGGTTGTTCTCTTCGGTTGCGATACCAAAGAGAAGGCAGCCTTGCAGGTTAAGGTAGATTCGTTGCGTGTTGAACTAAAGGCCAGCCAGCAAGTAGAAGAGAGTATGAATGAGGTAGGTGTACTCATCGATTCCATCGATGCCAGCCGCAAATCCTTGCATGTAAAGATGGTGGAAGGCAGTTCTTACGCAGACCATGTAGCCCGCTTACGCAACATAAATACCTATGTTCAGCAAACAGAAGCGAAACTGGATGCACTGGAAAAGTCGTCTAAAAATTCTTCCAAAGCTTCAGCACGGGCCATCCGGGGGTATAGAGCTGATTTAGAAAAGCAATCAAAAGAAATTCTTGATCTTCAATTACAGATTGCGTTAATGCGCGATGAAAACATGATGTTATGGACAAAAGTCAATCAAAAGGATTCGCTCTTATCCATGAATGATCAGGTGATAAAATTAAGAGAAAGTGATATTGCTTCTCTAGAAAAACTGGTGAACGATACCCAAGCGGAGAACAGAGTAAAGGTTGGCAATCTTTACTACGCGCAGGCAGAGGCCTTAGAGACAGCGGCTAACCGCACGCACTTTGCACCTCGCAAAAAGAAAGAAACAAGACGTGAAGCTCTTGAGTTGTATAAGCTTTCATTATCACTGGGCAATAGTGATGCGCAGAAAAAGATTGACGAGTTGGAAAAGAAACTTAGCTAATAGGACTTCAAGATGCATTTTAACGACAATGCTATAAAATAGCTGATTGCTTTCATCTTTCAGAAAAGGAACGTTGATTTTATCATCGTTCCTTTTTTTATTGATGGCGCGCCAAAAATCTAATTGTATTTCCGTGTTTAATAGCTATATGGGGAAAATGAGATTAAAGTGAGCAATAAATTCCCCTCGGGTAATTTAATCACTTCTTCTTTTGAAGCCAATAGCATCGTTTTCATTAGTGGCATGAATATCCCTAAGGATACTCTGCAAGTCGGTATAAAAAAACTGTTTGCAATAAATTCACTCACAATTTAAAACAAAACAAAAAAATGAAAACTAAAAATCTATTCTCAATCATTGCCTTGCTGTTAGTGGTAGTTGTTGTTGGATGCAAGAAAGATAATGACCCAGGAATACGTCCAACGGTTACGCTAACAAACCCGGCTAGCAATGCTACCGGAGTATCCATAAGTCAGTCGATCAGTGCAACTTTTAGTGAGCCGATGAATCCATCGACTATTACTACTTTGACATTTACGATTAAACAAGGTTCAACACTGGTTCCTGGCGCAGTAACCTATACTGGCACACAGGCTACTTTTACTCCATCGAGCGTACTGGAGATCAATAAAATTTATACGGGAACAATTTCGACTGGAGTAAAGGATATGACTGGTGACGCGCTGATTAGTAATTACACCTTTAGTTTTACAACAGGCAACACACCCGATACAAATAAACCTACCATAAGTTCCACAGATCCACTCAACAACTCTACCAGTGTTGCACGTAATAAAGTCGTTGCCATCAATTTTAGTGAAGCCATGGATCCATTAACGATCAATGCTTCAACGTTTACACTAAAGCAAGGTAGCACGGCAGTTTCTGGCTCTGTGGTTTATGCCGGAACAACGGCAACATTCTCACCGGCTACGCTGAGCGCAGGTACTACCTACACAGCTACGATAACTACGGGAGCAAAAGATTTGGCAGGCAATGCACTTGCGGCAAATACAGTATGGAGTTTTACAACAGGGGGTACGCTAACCAGTTTGGCAATAGTCGATCTTGGAGCTTCGATCAACTATGTGATCCTGGCCAAGACGGCTATCAATAACATTTCAACCTCAGCTGTTACCGGAGACCTGGGCTTGAGTCCAGCTGCTACTTCCTATATTACAGGATTATCCCTTACAAATGCAACTGGATATGCGACCTCTGCACAAGTGACAGGAAAATTATATGCGGCCGACATGGCAGATCCAACTCCAATTAACTTAACCACAGCTGTTAATAATATGATAACAGCTTACAATGATGCAGCTGGACGTCCTTCTCCCGATTTTGTGGAACTCGGTACTGGAAATATTGGTGGTAAAACGCTAACACCCGGTTTATATAAATGGACAAACACAGTAACTATGCCTTCCAGTATTACAATTTCCGGTGGTGCAAGCGATGTTTGGATATTTCAGATTGCTGGAAACTTGACCATGAGTTCTGCCGTGAACATTACCTTAGTAGGTGGTGCACAAGCAAAGAATATTTTTTGGCAGGTAGCCGGTCAGGCAACATTGGGCACAACATCACATTTTGAAGGAATAATATTGTCTATGACAGGAATTACTTTTCAAACTGGCGCATCAATGAATGGCAGGGCACTGGCGCAAACGGCTGTCATTCTTGACGGTAATGCTATTACAAATCCATAAATAAAATAAGTTGAATGATCATCAAAATGAAGCTGCTCTCAAGAGCAGCTTCATTTTTTCACAAGCAAATAGCAATTGTAAAACAGGAATTATGGAAAGTGAAACAAAATACAAAGCAGGCGAAATTGTTTTTGAAAGAATACATCCGGCTCATCGATTGGTTGTCAATTATTGCCGCGACAGAATTTATTATTGCAAAATCCAGGATAATCTTCATCGAAAGAATCTGGTCTTTTTTGAAAAGGACCTGATGTTGGCAAATGTAGCCGTGGCAAATTATGCCAATGGGTAATTTCTAGCAATCAAGTCTTTACAGTGTTGTTCCAGTTCTGGAAAAAAAACCGTAAACTCATTTTCAAAATCCGTATAATTTGCTTGAAGTTCAACAACTGATTCATCCATTTTAGAATCATAGGTTGATCGACTGGTCATTCCAGTAAGGGCTCTGCCCAGGCCTTCCAGTTGAGAATAATTCAAAAGCCAATTGCCTTTGGTCATATAAGGCATCAGGTACTTTACTTTTTCCGGCAAAATAGCATCATGTTCTTCGATAAGTTGATAAGCGCGTTGGGCAAAATCGGATAATGATTCTGATGAGTAGAGGGTCCAATTCTTTGCCAAAAAGTGATCGTAAAACATATCTATGATTACCCCGGAATAGTGTCTGTATTTAGGACGAAGCCGGTTCTTGCTCAGCTTTACCACTTCATGCGTGTCGGTAAAATGGTCAATGGCACGATGAAGTTCAATTCCTGCTGCAATCTCCGGTTCGTAGCGCTCCTGCGGGTTTCTTCCTTTGACAAAATCGCCTATGAAGTTGCCCACCATGATTTTGGGTCGATTACCGGAAAGATAAAGATGAGCCAGAAAATTCATTGTTGTAAGGTAATAGATTAACTTTTCATTTTTTACAGAACGGAAATTGTTGACTTTTGACTTACCAAATTCAAAAAACGCCATGACTGCATTACCTCAGTTGAAGTTGTTAATTAACCTGGCCAGGATTGATGGTGAGGTAGGTGAAAAAGAACGCAACTACATTTTCAATATTGGCCGGGCCAATGGTCTGGCCGAGGTGGCGGTAGAACCCTTATTTGAGATTTATCATGAAACGATCGTTCCTACTGATTTGGACAGCGATCAAAAGTTTAACTACATCGTTAGTCTGGTGCAATTGATGAAAATTGATGAACGATTGTACAAAGAAGAAATTAAATACTGCTCACAAGTGGCATCCAAATTGGGATACAGCAAGGAAATTATTTTTGACCTTATGCTTCATGTAAGCGCAACGATGGCTGAAGCAGAAGTTAAAGCACTCCAGGAATTGACTAAAAGATATCTTACCCGGTAAAAGATTAAACTTCCTCTAATTCATGGCGGATGAGCGACAAGTTTTGTAAGGTGTCATCAGGTTCCATTTAGTGTGCTTTTTTGGCACTAATTCCCTCAAAATATTCCCTAACTTTGCCGCTTGATAAAAACGAGCTTGAACGTTGGGTATGGAAAACATTCGTAATTTTTGCATCATCGCGCACATTGATCACGGGAAAAGCACGCTTGCCGATCGCCTTTTAGAGTTTACTGGCACGTTGACAGACCGTCAAATGCATGCTCAGGTACTGGATAATATGGATTTGGAGCGTGAAAAGGGCATCACCATTAAGTCTCATGCCATTCAAATGAATTACAAATTTGAGGGTAAGGAGTATATCTTAAACTTGATTGATACCCCCGGCCACGTTGATTTTTCCTATGAGGTTTCCCGATCCATTGCAGCATGTGAAGGTGCTTTATTAATTGTAGATGCAGCACAAGGAATTCAAGCCCAAACCATTTCCAATTTATACCTGGCACTGGAGCACAATCTTGAGATTATCCCAGTATTAAATAAAATTGATTTACCGGCAGCTATGCCCGAAGAGGTCACAGACCAAATCGTTGAATTAATTGGCTGCGACCGTAGTGTGGTGATAAAGGCTAGCGCCAAAGAGGGAACAGGTATTGAAGAAATCTTAAGTGCGGTGATTAAACGTGTTCCTGCTCCCAAAGGAGATCCGAAAGCCCCTTTGCAAGCAATGATTTTTGATCTTGTATTCAATTCTTTTCGGGGTATCGAAGTGTATTATCGGGTATTCAACGGTACCATGCGAAAGAATGATCAAATCATGTTTGTCAATGCAGCCAAGCAATACGGTGCAGATGAAATTGGTGTGTTAAAATTGGATAAACATCCACGTCAGGAAATTAGCGCAGGCAATGTAGGCTATCTTATTTCAGGGATTAAAGTGGCCAAGGAAGTGAAGGTGGGAGATACCATTACACTCGTCTCCAATCCGGGTGAGGCCTTGAAAGGGTATGAAGATGTTAAGCCAATGGTTTTTGCAGGCATCTATCCCGTGGAAACGATTGAGTTTGAAGAACTTCGTTCCTCGATGGAAAAACTACAGCTCAATGATGCTTCTTTAGTGTGGGAACCTGAAACTTCTGCGGCTCTAGGCTTTGGATTTCGTTGCGGATTTTTAGGCATGCTCCACATGGAGATTATTCAGGAGCGATTAGAGCGTGAGTTTAACATGACTGTAATCACTACGGTGCCCTCCGTTCAATTTAAAGCTCAGCTTACGAATGGAAAGATGATTGAGATCAACGCGCCATCCGAAATGCCAGATCCAACGACCATGGATTACATTGAGGAGCCTTACATTTCAGCACAGATCATCAGCAAGTCGGAATACATCGGTGCGATCATTGGCCTTTGCATGGACAAGCGGGGAGTTATTAAAAATCAGGTGTACCTGACTTCCGATCGCGTAGAGCTCTCCTTTGAGATGCCGCTTTCGGAAATTGTGTTTGACTTTTATGATAAGCTGAAATCTATTTCGCGTGGCTACGCATCCCTGGATTATCATCTTATTGGCTTCCGCGAAAGCGATATGGTGAAATTGGACGTTATGTTGAATGGAGATAAGGTGGATGCACTGTCAGCTATCGTACATCGGGTAAAGGCGCAAGAGTGGGGCAGAAAATTGTGTGAAAAACTGAAGGAGCTTATTCCTCGCCAGATGTTTGAGATTGCCATTCAGGCTTCCATCGGTCAAAAGATAGTGGCACGAGAAAACATCAGCGCTATTCGTAAAAATGTGATTGCCAAGTGCTATGGCGGAGATATTTCGCGTAAGCGTAAATTATTGGAGAAACAGAAAAAGGGAAAGAAACGCATGCGCCAGGTAGGAAATGTGGAAATTCCGCAGGAAGCATTTATGGCAGTACTGAAAATTGATTAATTAAAGGGTTAACGAAACATGGAGGTAGCAACAACCTATACGATTATAGACGGGCGCAAAGTTTCAGCAGAGATTAAGCTTGAAATTTCTCAGAAGGTAGCTGAACGCAAAGCCCAGAATAAAAAAATTCCTCACCTCGCTATTATTTTAATTGGCGATGATGGCGCGAGCCAGACATATGTGGATCACAAAGTAAAGGCATGTAAGGAAGTTGGATTTCATTATACCATGATGCGCTTTGCAGACACCATCAGTGAAGAGAAATTAATGAAGCACATCGACCATGTCAACAAGGATGAAGATGTGGATGGATTTATTGTGCAGCTTCCATTGCCTTCACATATTACAGTGGAAAAAATTACTGAAAAGATTCGCTCCGACAAAGATGTGGATGGATTTACCAACCATAACTTTGGAAGCATCATTTCAAAAAACCCCTTGCTGTTGCCTGCCACCCCGTTTGGTGTGATGGAACTACTGAGGAGGTATGATATCAAGACAGAGGGGAAAAATTGCGTGATCGTTGGTGCCAGCAGAATAGCAGGTGCACCATTAAGTATGATGTTGGTTGAACAGGGGAAAGCCACCGTAACCTTGTGTCATAAGTATACCGTTAACCTGAAGAGTTTTACGTCTCAGGCTGATATCTTAATTGTAGCTGTGGGTAAGCCAGGCCTTATCACAGCAGATATGGTAAAGGAGGGAGCGGTAGTCATTGACATTGGCACCACGCGCGTGGAAGGTCCGGAGTATCCTAAAGGTTTCGCATTGAAAGGAGATGTTGATTTTAAATCGGTCGCCCCTAGATGTTCTTTCATCACACCCGTACCTGGAGGTGTTGGCCCGATGACCATTGCTTCACTGTTGTTGAATACGCTTAGGGCTACTGAGAACCGCAATCCATAAGAATACAGGGTTGATCAAATGATCATATCATGGTAGAAATTATAGAAGAAATTTCAAAAGTGAGTCTTCCTTTAATGGAAGACTTTTATACGATCCAGGGAGAAGGAGCCTACCAGGGTCACGCTGCTTATTTCATCAGGTTGGGGGGATGTGAAGTGCGTTGTGTGTGGTGTGATGTTAAGGACTCCTGGGACGTTGATGCTCATGCCAGAGTAAATGTGAGTGACATGGCATTGCGGGCAAAAGCAAGTGGTACCAAAATTGTCGTTGTTACAGGTGGAGAGCCCACGATGCACAATCTTTCTGAACTTACAAGAGAGCTAAAGAAGCAAGGACTGAAAACCCATATCGAATCATCAGGAGCTTATCCGTTGACAGGTGAATGGGACTGGGTCTGTTTTTCCCCAAAAAAATTCAAAGCACCCGATCTTACTTTTGCTTTGCATGCCAATGAACTTAAAGTTGTCATTTTTCATAAAAAAGATTTTGAGTGGGCTCTTGAGTATGCCGATAAAGTGAAAGTTGACTGCGAACTTTATTTGCAACCCGAATGGTCCAAAGAAAAAGAGATGCTGCCGCTGATCATTGACTTTGTAAAAAATAATCCGCGGTGGAAGATTTCCCTGCAGGTTCATAAATACATGAATATTCCTTAGGTGTTTAAGTGTTAATGCTCAAGTATTAAAGTGTTAAGTGTGACAAGAAAAACCAAAGACTTGCCGTTATCGCGAGTGCCTGCGCTGGAAAGAGGGAGGGGCGAAGCGATCCCAATGAATGGAAGAATACCCTCTACTATAGTTTTACTTTTTATTATTCTAGCCTTCCCTGCCTTTAGCCAAACGCAATACAGCACAAAGAATAAAAAAGCGCTTGAGTTATATTTTGAAGCCGATAATTTCAGAGTGCGGGGTGATTATGATCGCGCCATTAGTTTTCTGAAAGAAGCGATCAGCAAAGACAAAAACTTTGAAGAGGCATATTTTCGCCTCGGTTATACCTTTAAGAACAAGGAAGATTTAAAATCATCAACGGAGAGTTTTGAAAAAGGCCTTGCACTTGCCAAGGACAACAAAAAGCAAAATGGTTATCGTTTTGAATTGGGCGATAATTTCTTGCGCAAGGGGAATTATGCCCCGGCCTTAGATCAATTCAATCAATTTCTGTTGACGGAAAAACAAAATGGTCTTAAAATAGAACAGGTCAAAGTATGGAAACAACATGCTGAGTACAGCATTGCACATCAACATGAAAAGCTCACCTATCAGCCCAAAGCTCTTTCCGATACGGTGAATTGTTTTCCGATGCAATATTTTCCGGTGCTTACTGCTGACAATCAGCAAATCATTTTCACCAAGCGCTACGGCCGCGGGCATGATGATGATGAAGATTTGGTCATATCTGTTAAGAATAAATCAGGACAGTGGACAACGCCTGTCTCTATTTCTGAAAAAATTAATTCAACCGCGCGGGAAGGCGCCTGTACTATTTCAGCCGATGGCCGCTATCTTATTTTCACCTTGTGTGGAACCAAAACTTACGGCCGCTGCGATCTTTTTGAAAGCAAAAAAGTGGGAGATACCTGGAGTGTTCCGGTCAACCTTGGTCCATTGGTCAATGGACCTTCCTGGGATGTTCAACCCTCGCTTTCTGCAGATGGGCAGGAATTATACTTTGTGTCCGATCGAAAAGGCGGAATTGGAGGAAGTGATATTTGGTATTCGCGTAAAGACTCCGTTGGCCGCTGGAAGAAAGCTCAGAATTTGGGCAGCGTGGTTAACACTAAGTATGATGAAATATCTCCCTTCATTCATGTGAACAACAGAAATCTTTATTTTTCATCTAATGCCCATCCGGGCTTTGGCGGGCTGGATATTTTTGTTGCCGAGAAGAAAGAGAAATCCTGGACTACCCCTCAAAATATGGGAAGTCCCCTTAATAATCACGAAGATCAATTTGCTTTTTATGTGACCAGTGATGGCAAGCGGGCTTACTATTCAAAAGATGAAGCGGAAAAGAAGAATTTTACAAAAATATTTTCTACGATTTTGCCTCCCCAAGTTCAGGTGCAATTTTCCAGTAGTGTAGTAAAGGGAAAGGTGAGGGATAAGGAGAGTTTGCAACCCTTAAAGGCGAGCGTTGAGTTGTTTGATATTCAAAAGGATGAACGGATGTCCATCATGCAATCGGATTCAATTTCCGGTGAATACACCATCGTGCTGACGAAAGGCGCTGAGTATGCATTGTATGTTACGCGACCTGATTATCTTTTCCAAAGCCTATCATTCAACTACACTTCAGGTGATCATAGCAAGCCGTTGGAGATTAACATTGACTTACAAAAAGTAAAACCGAACGCTGCCATCGTATTGAATAATATTTTCTTTGAAGTAAACAAGTATGAGTTGAAGGAAAAATCAGCAACAGAACTGGAAGAAGTCATCAAGTTTTTGACACTAAATCCTGCCGTGCAAGTGGAAATTGGGGGTCATACAGATAACTCGGGGGCAGCAGACTATAATCTTAAATTATCCGAGCAGCGGGCCCAGTCGGTAGCCAGTTTTTTAACACAAAAAGGAATTGATACAAAGCGAATTACACAAAAAGGCTATGGAGCGCTGCAGCCGGTCAAGCCAAATGACTCCGAGCTCAACCGTCAGGCCAACCGCAGAATAGAATTCAAGATCATACGCTAAGCTGGTCTAACCCAAATTTGGGTATTATTTCCAATAAGCAGCCTGGCCGACAATTATTTATCTGCGGTTTTGACGATGTGGTCTACTCTTTCCTAAATTGGAAGTTATATTAGTTGTCAATAGGGTATATAGTTAGTGGTGTTAAGTCCTTGCTAGTGAAAATAGTTTTACAATTCATTTTTCTGATGGTTTTGGTGATGGGTAGTCCGCCACTCATTGCTCAGGAGCGAGCTATTTCTGGAACGGTGATTTCGAAGGAAGATGGTACAGGACTTCCCGGTGTCAATGTTATTGTAAAGGGTACAAACTTAGGTACAGTCACAGACGTGGCAGGGACTTTTAAGATTACAATAGGTGCCAATAATGCCGTACTGGTTTTTTCATTCATTGGTTTTATTACCGAAGAGATTGATGCAAGTTCACGTTCGGTGATTGATGTGCAGATGAAGCCAGACCTTAAGCAATTGCAGGAAGTGGTGGTGACAGGGTATCGCGAAGAGAATCGGAGGGCTTTGCCTGGCTCCATTGCTATTGTAAAGTCAGACAAAATTCAAAATATACCAATTGCTTCGTTTGATCAGGTACTTCAGGGACGCGTACCGGGTATGCTGGTTTTAGGCGGTTCAGGCCAGCCTGGCGCTGCCGCTTCGGTAATTATTCGTGGTATTAAATCATTAAGCGGTTCTAATGGTCCTCTTTATGTGATTGATGGCGTACCCGTGGCCGCAGGCGTATTCAACACGCTCAATACAAATGACTTTGAAAGCATTGCTGTTTTAAAAGACGCTTCTTCCGCTGCTATTTATGGATCAAGGGGTGCCAATGGTGTGATTTTAATTACAACAAAAAGAGGCAAGGACGGAGACACACAGATAAACTATGGATTTCAATATGGGACATCTCAAGCCCCTCATAATAAACTGGAAGTAATGAATTCCAAAGAAAAGATTGATTTCGAATTACAAACCGGAGGTACTCTCTTAGAAGGATATACCAGTGAGAAGCTAAATCAATTGAGAAAGATTAATACGAATTGGGAAGATGTGTTGTTTCAAAGCGCTGCAACGCAATCCCATGATTTAAGTATTCAGGGCGGCACGGCAAAGACGCAATTCTTTATCTCTGGCAATTACTTTAGTCAGGAAGGAACGGTGAAAGAAACAGGACTAAAGCGCTATACGGCAAAAATTAATCTCACCAGCGAGATGTCAAATTTTAAATATGGAATGAATTCCAGTTTTGGCTACTCTGAAAATCAAACCACACTGGAGGGCAATGCCTATATCGGCTCACCCTTGAATGCTGTGCGCTGGACCAATCCCTATGAGAAGCCATATGATTCTATTGGTGGTTATACCAAGATCCGCTCCGGCCAACCTAATGCTCTTCAGGAATTAGAGCAAAACCGGAGAAAATTTTTTGATGTGAAGGGGATTCTCAATATGTATGGAGAGTACGCCTTGCCTTTCGTTAAAGGATTGAGTGTAAAGACTTCGTGGGGAGTAGATTACACACAAAGGGAGACTGATAATTATTACGACAAGGCAACCTACACCGGACTCCAAACACCAGGCCAATCCGGTAGCGTGACCAGAGGTTCTTCTTTATCCGCAAATTTCATTGGAACGAATTCTATCAATTATAAGACAATCATTAACAATGACCATGAAGTATTCGCTTCCTTTTATCACGAGATTGTAAGTAATAAATCCAAAGGCTTTAGTTATACAGGTTATGGAATAAGTGGAAATCTTAAGAACGATGGTGGAACCACCGTAAGCGCAACTTTTTTACCGGATATCGGTGGCAGTCGCACCGAGTCTGCGATTCAGTCATTATTTTCTGAGGTATCGTATGGATATAAAAACCGATACAATTTCAAAGGAGGACTAAGGAGGGATGCTTCTTCCCGCTTCGGCAAAGATAAGCGGTATGCTACCTTCTATTCTGCGGGTGTTAATTGGAGAATAAGCGAAGAGAGCTTTATGCAAAACCTTTCTTCCAAAATTACCTTCTTGAAAGCCTATACCAATATTGGAACGTCAGGAAACCAAAGCGGCATTGGAGATTTTGGTTCTTTATCACTCTACGACTTAGGATTTAGTTATGATGGAACTGCAGGAATTCGCCAAACCCAACCCGATAATAGCAACTTGGGGTGGGAGACAGTAAGGTCTTATAATGCAGGAGTGGAGTATTCTCTCTTTGCTAATCGGATTTCAGGGACGATTGAGTATTATATCAATACAACATTGAATTTGTTATTGGAAGCTCAACAATCCCGCACCAGTGGTTTTTCTTCCATTACTCAAAATGTGGGGAAGATGCGCAACCGCGGAATTGAAATTGACATTACAGGCAGTGTTTATAAGACAAGAAACTTTTTTTGGAATGTAAACGCCAATTTCACTTATAATCAAAATGAAATTCTTAAGCTGGTAGAAACCGATCAGATCGTAGGTGGACTTACCATTTCTAAAGTTGGCTTGCCCGCCCGGACTAATTATCTGGTGGAGTATTTAGGTGTGAACCCTGCCAATGGTGATGCACTATATCGCACTAAGGACGGAGGAATTACCAATCAGTTTTCGACCGATGATCTCAAGCCTGCGGGCTCTCGAATATCTCCCCGTTTTGGCGGCTTTACCAATACATTCAATTATAAAGGTATTGAGTTATCTGTTTTCTTCTCCTGGGTGCAGGGTAGCAAGGTGTATAATAATGATCGTACCAATGTGGAGAACCCAACGTATTACGTAGACAACCTTTCAAAAGATTTGTTGAACGCATGGAAGAAGCCTGGTGACATTACCAATGTTCCAAGAATTCAAACAACATCAGGATTAACGACCAATGCATTCCAGGCACAAACCACCCGCTACCTGGAAGATGGATCTTTTCTTCGCCTGAGAAATGTTTCCCTTTCCTATAATCTTCCAGCCGAGTGGTTGTCAAAGGCCAAATTGAGAAGTGTTCGCGTTTTTGCGCTGGGTCAGAACTTATGGACGTTATCAAAATTTCAGGGCTGGGATCCGGAGTTTGCGGGTGGGCAACTAACAGGTGCGCAATATCCAGCGCTGCGCACGGTAACGGCTGGTATAAATGTGGGATTTTAAGGTTATGAAGATATATAAATTGATCTTGATGATAATCCAGCTTTGGAAGAACTTTTTGTCTTTGCAACCTCACCCCCATAAAAAATTTCGGTCAGAAAAGTTATCAAAACCCCTCTCCGGCTGGAGAGGGGTGGCGGATAGTTGGGGTCAACTACGAAACTTTATTGGGGTGAGGTCATATAGCACGGCCCTGGTTTTCTTCCTGACAGCTTCCTGCAGCAACTTCACGGATATTGAACCTACTCATTCCTTGACGGATAATAATGCGTTCTTGTCCATTGATGATATCGAATTGCACCTCACCGGAATTTATTCTGCCTTTCAATCGGGCGGACATTATGGTCGTGCCTTTAGTATGCTTCCAGATATGATGACGGATAATCTTGCAGAGGGTGTGGAGTCTTTGGGAACGTATCGCAATGTAGTGGATTGGCTATATGTGTCAAATGATGGGACGATCTCCGGAATTTGGGCTATACCTTATAGCACGATTAATGATTGCAACATCTTGTTAAAGAATGTCGATCAGTTTAAGGAGACCAAGGCAGGACAAAAAAATCGGTTGAAAGGTCAGGCACTCGCCATCCGAGCGCTTGCTCACTTTGATGTGCTCCGTTATTTTGGTCAGGATTATGAACGGAACTCAGCACTGCTGGGAGTCCCCATAAAATTGGAATCCAATCTTGATAAGCCGGTTAGAAATACAGTCAAAGAAGTGTATGATCAGGTGTACGCGGATTTGGCACAGGCAAAGAGCCTCCTCAACAACATTGATGTAGCTATTAATACCGCGGTGAAGCGAAGCCGCATTGATGCAATTTGTGTAGATGCTATTTTAGCCAGAGTGGCATTGTATGCGAAAGATTATCCGACAGCAATAACGAGTGCGTCTGCTGTCATCAACAGTCAGTTTGACTTAGCTGCTCGAAGTGAATTTGCTTCCATCTGGACAGAAGACGCCATTGCGAATGAAGTAATCTGGAGTATTACCTATCAGCAAGGTGATGGCTATGTGGGTGGCGATGTTTTCTTTGCCGTCAATAACAGGGTATCCTTCAAGCCTTCCCTGACTTTGTTACCTTCGTATAATACCACCAATGACGTACGGTATTCAAGTTATTTCTCGAGCACTACTTCGATACGCCCGGGTGAATTAATCGTTTCTAAATATTTAGGAAGAAATGGCTCCACCGATGGTGTAGTTAATTTCAAGGCATTTCGTGTAGGTGAAATGTATTTGATCAGAGCGGAGGCACGAGCACTTTCAGGTCAGGAACCAGCAGCTATGACTGATTTGAATGCGTTACGTACGGCAAGGATTTCAGGATACATAAATGAGAGCCTTACAGGAGCTGCGTTATTAGGCGCAATCTCTGTCGAGCGCAGAAAAGAATTGTTTTTGGAAGGGCATCGCTGGTTTGATTTACGCAGGGCGGGAGAAGGAATAAATCGTGGAGGAGATTGTCTGGCACCAGCAACCTCTTGTTCATTATCTTCTTCCAGTTTCCGGTGGGTATGGCCCATTCCACAAGATGAGATTCTTGCTAATCCTTCCATTTCATCACAACAAAATGTGGGATACTAATATGAACGGCATTCGGAAACCACTTTTTATTGCTTCAATAATGCTTTTGAGTGTATTCGCTTGCGATACCGAACCGGAGAAACCAATATTTTCCGGGCCGCAGTTTGTGTTCTTTGAATCGGAGCCAAATGTCCCCGTGCTTGAAAACATATCCGCACCGCTTACCATTCCAGTAAAAGTAAGCCTTGCACAAAAGCAAAATATTTCTGTCAGCTTTGAAGTAATTGGAGAGGGGGCGGTTCCCGATTCAGACTATAAAGTAATTTCAACGAGCCCGCTGCAGATCACAGCAGGACTTTATTCAACGGACATTAACATTAAGATTCTTAACAATGAAGTGCGCCAGAAAGAGAAGCGGATCATACGATTAAAAATTACCAGTGTCACTCCGGAAGAATTGACCGCACAGGTAACGAAAGAAATTCTGATTGAAATTCAGGACGATGATTGTGCAAACGATGTCCCTCAGGCTTCAAACTGGATTGGTGATCTTACTATTCGCGATGGAGCTTCGACAACTTCAGGAAAAGGAACAGCCGGAGCAGGCGGCATCTGTGGAGGATCAATCGTGGTGGACGGTAACTTTTTTGGAAGCAACAACCCCACATCAAAAATGACCATCAATCTCATTCAGAAAGTGTTGGGAAGCGAAAATGGCATCGCGAATGTGATTCGGTTTAAATTATTTAGCGGAAGTGACCGTTATGAATACGAAGCATCGGGTACCTATACTGAAGCAGGTCAAACTATTACCCTGAATTATACATTATATGATACACAGGATGCAGCCAATAACTTTAGCCAGACGCATATAATTACCCCCTAACGATTACAATTTATTTTTTGAAAGTATTAACATCTAGCTACCGTGTTGTTTTTATTAGGGAGAGCTGTTTAAAATAAAGGATTGTTATTGATGAGAAGGATGGAGAAAATTATTTTTTGGAGTTTTGTATTGATTTCATTTTTTGTCTTTCCGACACAGGCACAGAAAATTGAGGGTAAAATCGAACAGCTCGGTAAAGAGTTTAAAATTTACCGAGATCTGGCCGATCAACGGGTAGAAGCTTATCAAAAAAAATTTAATGTTCCCCGCTTCAGAACAACTGTTAAAGGTGTAACCTATCTCCTGGATGATGTAACGGAAAATGGGCATCCTGTTTATATCAAGACGTTTAACGATGGTGTTGCAACGTCACTTAACGTTAAGCAGCTCAGAACCGGAGGAAGCCTTGGCCTGAATATTTTGGGCACAGGAATGAAAATTGGGATATGGGATGGTGGAAAAATAAGAAATGATCATGTAGAGCTTATCAATCGCATCACACAACAAGATGGTGCCACGCTACTTGACGATCATGCTACACACGTTACGGGGACCATGATTGCTTCCGGAGTAAATCCTTTAGCCAAAGGAATGGCACCAGAAGCCACCATGCTGGCGCACGACTTTAACAATGATGTGTTGGAAATGACTGCTTTGGCAAAGCCTGATCAAACCTCTCTTCTATTTTCCAATCATTCGTACGGCAACGTGGGTGGATGGGACTCTGATGGAACTTGGAATGGTGATCCCTCTATTAGTAATACAGAGGATTATCAATTTGGCTTTTATGATGGAAGAGCGCTTCAATGGGATAACCTCGCCTTCAATGCTCCCTACTATACCATTGTAAAATCCGCAGGAAATGATCGTGGGGAATCAGGGCCGGGCCCTCAACCTGCTGATGGACCGTATGATTGTATTACCACCAATGGCAATGCAAAAAATATAATCACAGTGGGTGCTGTTTTTAAATTAGCAGGTGCATATGTGAATCCATCAAGTGTTATAATGAGTTCGTTCAGTAGCTGGGGACCAACTGATGATGGAAGGATAAAACCAGATTTGGTTGCTCCGGGGATTGATGTCCTATCTTCAATAGCGACCACTTCAAGTGCTTACAAATTTTTTGAAGGTACCTCCATGTCATCTCCTGCAGTAACAGGATCATTGGTTCTTTTACAACAGCTCTATAAAAATATAAATGGTGGAAATTTTATGAGGGCTGCCACGCTGAAGGCGCTTGCTATTCATACGGCCAGAGAAGCAGGAGCTAATCCTGGCCCTGATTATTCTTTTGGCTGGGGCTTGCTGGATGTGGAAGCAGCTGCGAAAGTGATCATCGGCAGGGATGATCAGAATATTTTTATCACCGAGGCAAGTTTGAGCAATGGACAGCAATACGAAGTAGTACTGAATCCAAAGGCAGGCGAAAAGATAACAGCAACTTTGGTGTGGACTGACCCTGCCGGAACTCCTGTGGCTCCCTCTCTCAATCCAACCACTAAAATGCTGGTGAATGATTTAGATATGCGGCTAACTGATGATGGGGGTGTGGTTTCGTTTCCATGGACATTAGACCCAACGCCATCGAACCGAGTTTTGGCAGCAGTTCGAACTAAGGATAATTTCCGCGACAACGTTGAGAAAATAGAGTTTGATCTACCAGATCTTCGACCCTATAAACTCAAGATTACCCATAAAGGAAGCCTTGTGAGTGGGGCTCAGAAGTTTTCTCTCATCATTACTTATAGTTCAGAAGTTGATTCTAAAATTTCTTATCACTGGATCGGTGATAGTGGCGATTGGAATGATGGTGCTCATTGGTCGCTAACAAGCGGTGGTGCTTCGGCAGCTGCAGTCCCAGGAGCAGACAATCGCGTTGTATTTGATGAAAACTCTTTTAGTGTAGCTGGTGCTGTTGTAACCATGACTCAAGATCAGAGTTGTTACTCCATGCGTTGGTTTGCTCAGGAGCCTGTTAACTTTTCCATGGGTAGTCATGAATTGACTGTCAATGAAAGTCTTTTACTATTATCCTCACAAATTAGCCTGACAACTCCCGGTTCGATTAATTTCCTCGGATTGCCTAATACTAATTACCAGGTCGGGTTGAGTAATAATTCGTTTAGCGACCTTTCTCTAAAATTTACCGGAGACAATTCACGCTGGAGTTTGACAGGCGATTTCTCTCTTGATAAAATTACGTTAGTCCAAGGCAAGGTAGAACTGACTGGCGGAAAACCAAAGATCAATACAATCAATACTTCAGGTATTTTGACAAAAGGATTGTCTCTACTTAATGCAGAACTAACTGGTCTTCAATCATTAAACATTGATCTAACAAATGCAACCCTTGAGGCAAAGAACTCTTCCATCAAAGTGGTAACCGCCACTCCAGTGTATTCACTTAATTTTGGACCAAATAACTATGATGGTCTAATCAATATTTCCAGTGGAGAGGTTTCTATCACAGGCTCGGGAAGCATCGGTAAGGTGGAAGGCAAGGGAATCTTACAGGTTTCGGGAAATCATTTCTTCAAAAACTTTTCGTTGGATGGTGGTTCGCAATTAATTTTTCAGGCAGGATCAACACAAACCTTTACTGATACGCTCACCCTTAAGGCGCAAAACGGAAATCGCATTACATTCAAATCCGATGCAGCGAGTACAGCCTCTTTCAGTTTTGATAAGTATTATAAAATTTGCATGGATTTTCTGGACATACAAAACATTGATGTTGCAGGACAATCTGTTGTAAATTCGGGAGTCAACAGCATCTTAGTCAATTCCGCGAATTGGTTATCAGAAGACTGTTCTTCCATTACCTTCCCTGACTTTACTTTTGCAAATAACTGCATTGAGTCTTCTACCCTATTTACCAATAAAAGTAATGGGCCAATTACTACCTATGCCTGGGATTTTGGAGACCCTACATCTGGAAAAAATAATTCATCCCTGCCAAGCCCAATCCATGATTTTAACCAGACGGGCAACTATTTGGTGACCTTGGAGGTGAGTAATAGCGCGGCACCTAAAAAGACAGTTACCAAAACCGTTGAGGTAACTGCGGTCAATTCCCTGCCGGCAAATCACATCGTTATCAATAACAGTAAACTTACCAGTTTTACACCCGCCAGTAAGTATGCGTGGGTGTTGAATGAAGAGCTTATTGATAATTCCAATACCCGTGCGATTAGTTTTACAGACAAACCGGGGGATTACGCAGTGTTGATTTTTGATCAGGTATGTAATCGCAGATCTGATCCCTTTATTATTTCTTCTTTGGAAGAAGAACCTGTAACATTAGTAAAAGGATTTACACTTTTCCCTAATCCAGTGGATGATAAACTTTTTTTAAGGAAAGAACCTGCAACCCAGGTGAGGGCAATTCACCTCACAGACCTATTGGGCAGATCACGTCCGATTGAAGTAACTGAATATTCCGAAGGACTGGAAATAGATGTGAGTTCAGTCGAGAGCGGAATCTACCTGATTCAGGTTTGGTCAGATACCGGGATATTCAAGGAAAAGGTAATCGTGCGTTAAGCCTCTGGGCTATCCTTGATACTACCGTCATTCGCGAGCATCTGCGATGGATTGAAGCGAGGCGCGAAGCGATCCCCCCGAACGAAGGTTGAATCTTTCAAGCTGATAATCACCACCTAATAACTCTTCAGTCCTTTGCTAAGGTAATTCTGAACGTAATCTAATGTTCCAGCTTCCAAAGAATGGAATGGCTTATCATAACCGATGCTTTGGAGTTTTTTCATATTGGCTTCTGTGAAGTACTGATACTTATCGCGAATATCTGCCGGAGTATCAATGAATTCAATCTGTTCTTTTTTATTTAAACCCTTGAATACGGCTTTTGTCAGGTCAAGAAAAGTTCTGGCTTTGCCAGAACCGAGGTTATAAATTCCTGAGTTCTTTCTGTGGTGCATGAGGAAAGAGCAGACTTCAACCACATCTTTTACATAAACGAAGTCGCGCATTTGTTCACCGTCTTTAAACTTCGGGTGATGAGACCGGAATAATTTCATCTTCTCTGTTTTATTTATCTGATTGAAAGCATGCCAGATCACGGAAGCCATACGACTTTTATGATATTCATTTGGTCCATACACATTGAAAAACTTTAACCCCGCCCAGAAGAAGGGTTTGATTTTTTGCTGAAGTGCCCACACATCAAAATCCTGTTTGGATTGTCCATAAGGATTTAGCGGCTTTAATAGTTTAATTTTTGATTCATCGTCATCATAGCCATTTTCACCCAATCCATACGTGGCTGCGGAAGAGGCATACACGAATGGGATTTGGTATTTTATGCAGCGCAGCCAAACATCCTTTGTGTACTGTGTATTTAATCTGTCAAACAAAATTGAGTCCATCTCCGTGGTATCGGTGCGGGCGCCAATGTGAAAGATAAATTCGACCAGTTCATTGTTCTTGTCCAGCCAAGCCATAAACTGATCGCGATCCACGTACTCCTGAATTTTGACATCTTTCAGGTTTTTCTTTTTATCAGGATTATCAAATTTATCGACAGCGATAATCGCGTTGAAATTTTCTGAATTGAGTTTCTTCACAAGGCAACTCCCGATAAATCCTGCTGCTCCGGTAACGATGATCATGGCTTGGTTGATTGGTACAATGGGCAAAATGCCTTCAATGGTGAAAAGTTAATATTTCAGCAATAAAAGTAAACTTTTGAAAACCCTCAGACAAACTATCTTTGTGCCTTGTTACAAGAAGAAGATGATCTACGTCAGCAGAAAAGAGCATTTTAATGCAGCCCACAAGCTGTATAATCCTTCCTGGTCGAAAGAGAAAAATGAACAGATTTTTGGACCCTGCGCCAATGAAAACTGGCATGGCCATAATTTTGAATTGATTGTGACGGTAAAAGGTAAGCCCGATCCCGACACTGGATTTGTGATTGACCTCAAGAGGCTAAGCAGCTTAATTAGAAACGAAGTCGTTGATAAGCTGGATCACAAAAACCTGAATTTGGATGTGGATTTTATGAAGGGCAAGTTGGCAAGTTGTGAGAATCTGATTACTGAGATCTGGAACATTCTGCAACCGGGTATATCTGTCATTAGTAAGTATGGAACACTTCACAGTATTCGCCTTTATGAAACACCCCGCAATTATGTGGAGTACCTCGGTGAATAGAAATAATAAATCGTCAATTTGAAATTGTAAATTCTTTCATGCGCTATTACATTATTGCCGGAGAGCGTTCTGGAGACATGCATGGAAGTAACCTGATGAAATCTCTTAAAAAAGAGGATACATCGGCAGCCTTTCATGGTTTTGGTGGCGATCTCATGAAAGAAGAAGGCCTTGATTTGGTGGTACACTTTGAAGAGATGGCGTTTATGGGGCTGGTTGCTCTCATCACTAATGCGATTACTATTTATCAAAAGATAAAATTTTGTAAGGAAGATATTCTTAGTTATAAACCAGATGTGATCATCCTAATCGATTACGGTGGATTCAATCGGAAGATTGCAAAGTTTGGAAAGAAGAATGGAATAAGAGTCTTCTATTACATTTCCCCCAAGGTGTGGGCCTGGTATACTTCAAGAGCCTGGGAATTGAAGGCCAACGTAGATCGCATGTTTGTGATCCTGCCTTTTGAAAAAGCTTTTTTTAAGAAGTTTGATTTTGAGGTCGACTACGTGGGCAATCCGGTGTTGGATGCCGTCAAGGGCTTCAAACCTGATCCGGAATTTTTATCAAAACATGGATTTGCTGGAGATAAGAAGATCATTGCTCTTCTACCAGGCAGTCGTAAGATGGAATTGAAAAGAATGGTTCCGTTGATGGCAGAGGTGGTTGCTGCCAATCCCCAATATCAATTTGCAGTGGCTGCCCTAGAATCTCTTCCTAAGGAATTGTATTCTCCATTAAAGAATATTCCTTCCGTAAAATTTATTTATGATGCCACGTATGATTTGCTGGCACATGCCGAGGCTGCCATTGTTACGTCAGGAACCGCTACGCTGGAAACAGGACTCTTTAGAGTTCCGCAAGTGGTAGTGTATAAAGCAGGACTCATAGAACTTGCCATTATCCGAAGGTTGGTGAAAGTGCCTTTCATTTCGTTGATTAATCTGATTGCTGATAAGCTTGTGATAAAAGAATTGATTCAGGAAGAGGCCACTCCACAGAATGTGAATGATGAAATTAAAAAACTAATGGAGGATTTATCTTATCGCATGCAGCTACTTTCTGAGTACGATTCAGTTTACAAAACTCTTGATACGGGGTCTGCTTCAGAGAATGCCGCCCGATTGATGGTGGGATATTTAAAGGCCAGCTAAAGCTTACCTTATAAATCTGAAATCGTAAATTTCCTACGCTACCTTCAGCTTGCTATAATGCGACTTGCTGAATTTCTCTTCAGCATAAGCTCTATTGATAACTAACTTATCAGTCGTTTTATCAGAAGGCATTTCAAACATGGCATCGTTAATGATCGCTTCGCAAATCGAGCGCAAGCCCCTCGCTCCTAATTTAAATTCAGCAGCTTTCTCGACAATAAAGTCCAAGGCCCCTTCTTTAAATTCTAATTCGATACCTTCCATTTCAAACAGTTTCTTGTACTGTTTTGCAAGTGCATTTTTTGGCTCTGTCAATATTTTCTTAAGAGCCACAGCATCCAGCGGATTAAGGAAAGATAACACGGGAAGACGACCGATCAGCTCGGGGATTAAACCAAAACTTTTAAGGTCTTGGGCAGAAATAAATTGTAATAAATTGTCTTTATCAATATCGCTCGGATGAAGGCTATCGGAAGTGGCAGCAAAACCAAGCGGCCTTGTGTTTAATCTTCTGCTGATAAAGCGGGACATCCCTTCAAATGCTCCGCCACAGATAAATAAAATATTCTCTGTATTAACGGTGATCATTTTTTGGTCTGGATGCTTACGACCTCCCTGTGGAGGTACATTCACTGCCGTTCCTTCCAAAAGTTTTAATAGGGCCTGCTGAACACCCTCACCACTTACGTCTCGTGTGATAGAAGGATTATCTGATTTACGGGCGATTTTGTCAATCTCATCGATGTACACAATTCCCCGCTCCGCTGCTTCAGTGTTATAATCGGCAGCTTGTAAGAGACGCGTCAAAATACTCTCCACATCCTCACCCACATAACCAGCTTCAGTTAGCACAGTAGCATCCGCAATACAAAATGGTACTTGAAGGATTTTGGCAAGGGTACGAGCCAGATAGGTCTTTCCTGTTCCGGTCTCACCCACCATAATGATATTCGATTTTTCAATCGTAATATCGGTGTCTACCTTTTTTTGCATCAGACGCTTGTAATGATTATACACCGCGACAGACATGACCTTTTTAGCCTCGTCTTGTCCGATAACATACTCATCCAGAAATTTCTTTATATCGCGAGGCTTGATGAGTTTGAAATTGGGAAGATTACCAGCCTCAACTTTATTTTTCTTTTCTTCTGAGAGAATCTGAATGGCTTGCGTCACGCACTTGTCACAGATATGCGCGTGAATCCCCGAGATCATCAGGTCAACGTCCTTTTTATTCCTTCCGCAAAATGAGCACGTAACTTCCGCCATTTTAGTTCAATGATTAGTAATCAGGTAATGTGTTGATGCACACGACATTTGGTTGCAAATATACCAATTAATTAGTTCATCATCACATTACCGAATTATCGGGCGCAATTCAAATTGACGCGTTGGAAATAGTTCGCTTCTTGTTTTCAATACCAACTAAAGCCCTCCAAGGTCTTATTGCTTTGGCTAAAAGACCTTGGAGGGGTTGGGTTATAAACTGCTATAATGCGGCAATTTGAATTGCACCTGAATTATCTCATTACTTCTTCCGCTCCAAAACCTCGTCTATCAGACCATATGCCTTGGCTTCGGCAGCGCGCATCCAGTAGTCACGGTCCGAATCTTTCTCAATCTTTTCATACTTCTGACCGCTGTGCTTCGCAATGATGTCGTACAAATCCTTCTTTACTTCAAGTGTTTGCTTCATGGCAATTTCCATATCAGAACTCTGCCCTTGCATACCGGAAGAGGGTTGATGGATCATAATTCGTGAATGTGGCAAGGAGGATCTTTTTTTCTCTGCACCGGCTGTCAGCAGCACAGCGCCCATAGAGGCAGCTAGGCCGGTACATACGGTGGCTACATCAGGGTTAATGTACTGCATAGTATCATAAATGCCGAGGCCCGCATAGACAGATCCACCAGGACTATTCACATACATAATGATGTCTTTTTTGGGATCTGAAGATTCAAGAAACAATAATTGGGCTGTAATTAAATTTGCGATCTGGTCATCAATACCCATACCCAGAAAAATAATGCGATCAGAAATAAGACGTGTAAAGACGTCAATGGCCCGGAAATTTCCCGGTCTCTCTTCAATCACATACTGTGTCATGTTTTCAATCTTCTGTGCATAGCTGTCGATGGTGCTGCCACTCATGCCCATGTGATGCACTGCATACTTTCTAAATTCGTTGTTGTAGTTCATAGTATTAGATGGATAATTTTATTTTTTGATTATTTATTATTTAGTCGGGAGGATGCCTTATTTATTGCATTTCAACTCAATGTTACTAAGAAATCTTCAATAAAAAAGCCCTCTTTAAAAGGGCCATTTTCTAAACGATAAGAAAACGCTTAAGGTTCATTAATGATTATGTTCCTCAGCTAATTTTTTAAATTCTTCCAAACTTACTTTCTTCTCTGCAATGGTAGCCGTTTCTTTTATCGCCTTGATTATCTTTTCATGGCGTAATTGATTATAAAGCTTCATAAAGTTCTGGCCCTTTCCATCTTGTCCGGAAAGGTAATTATCAGCGATCGCATCCATTTTGTCGCCCAACTGTTCGGCAATGGCTGCACCCCCGAACTGTTCTGCAATTATCACTTTGGCTTTGCTCTTTACCTCTTCTGGCTCCACTGCAATTTTCAAGTCGTCAGCGATTTTGTTTTTGATTAAATCCCACTTTAATGTGTTCTTGTAGTCATTGAATTCTTTCTCCAGCATGTCATCGGTTACCTTCCCACCACTGGTTGCTTTTAGCCAGGCTTTCAGAAACGTTTCGGGCATACTGATTTTAGTATGATCAACAAAGTAGTGTTGAATTTCATGATCTAATAAATGCGCAGTCTCCCGATTGTAGTTTTCAGCAATTGTTTCTTTGATCTTATTTTGAAATTCTTCTTCGGTCTTAACGATTTCTTTCCCAAAAACTTTATCAAAGAGTTCCTGGTTCATCTCAGCTGCCTCGGTTCTACTGACGCTTGAAACGGTCAGTGTATATTTTCCTTTAATACTGCGGGCCTCCTCTGCGGGAATATTTAATGCCTTAGCGATAGTGGCTTCGTCTGTAAGAATTTTTTCGATAACAAACTCAATAGTATCGTCCTTCGTAAGCCCCACAAACTTTTTAAGTTCTTTCTTATCAATTTTTGAAAGCTCAAGATAACAAGAGCGCGACTGCCCGTCTTCGCCCACAATATTTCCAAATAAATTGTCGGAGGCTTCGCTTGTCTCCGGGCTTGACACTTTTCCAAAGCGCTGCTTTATGTCGGCCAACGTTTCATTCATCACCTTATCGTCAACTTCAATCACATGTGATTTTAGTTTTACTTTGGCCGATAAGTCATATTGAAAGTCTTCGACCATACCGATTTGAAATTCAAATTCAAATTCTTTTTGGGTGTCCCAATCGATGCTAATTGCTTTTTCCTGATTGGGCAGTGGATCACCGAGGATCCGCAGGTTGTTCGTCTTGATATAATCTGAAACGGAATGAGAGATAAGATGATTTACCTCCTCAACAAGGATAGACTTGCCATACATCTTTTTGATTACTCCTGTAGGTACTTTTCCGGTACGAAAGCCTTTGATGTTAGCCTTCCGAGAGTATTCCCTCAGTTTTTCATCTACTTTGGGTTGATAATCGCTTTCGGTTAAAGTAACTTTAATCAAACCGTCTGTGGTGTTCCTTTTGTCTAGTGTGATGTTCATCGTTGTTGATTTTGTTAAGTAGAAACCCTCAGTTCCCAGGGTAAGCCATAGAACTGAGGGTTGTATTTTGGTGCGGATGAAGGGACTCGAACCCCCACGCCTTACGGCACCAGATCCTAAGTCTGGCGCGGCTGCCAATTACGCCACATCCGCATTTATCAGCTTAGGCTGAAATCCTTCGAAAGAATTGAGCCGGTAAAGGCTGTTTTTCCATAAAAGGAGTGCAAATTTAGAGATAATTCGTTACGATTGAAGGAGTAAGAGAAAAAGTTGAGATAGTCACCTCGATTTAATTTTGTAAGTGGTCGGAGGTAATAGGGTACTAGAAAATAGGTGAGTTCAGATGGTCATTGATGCTGTAGAAGAGAAGAAGGAGATCATTAGCCGCTATCGAAGGCTGTTAAGAAAGGCGAAACCTATTCTGAAAGAAGGTGATGCCCGCCTGATAAAGCGCGCCTTTACTATATCACTTGAAGCGCATAAGGATATGCGAAGAAAATCGGGTGAGCCTTATATTTTTCATCCACTCACTGTGGCGGAGATTTGTGTAGAAGAGATTGGTTTGGGCACAACTTCTATTATTGCAGCCTTGCTCCACGATGTTGTTGAAGATACAGACTTTCAATTAGCAGACATTGAGCGAATTTTTGGGAAGAAGATTGCGCGTATCGTTGACGGCCTAACCAAAATTCGGGGCGTATTTGAATATGGTACTTCTCAGCAGGCGGAGAATTTCCGGAAAATGCTCTTTACCCTCAGCGAAGATGTAAGGGTAATTTTAATCAAGCTGGCTGATCGACTGCATAACATGCGTACACTCGACAGCATGCCCCGCAACAAGCAGTTAAAAGTTTCTTCTGAGACTATTTATCTCTATGCACCGCTAGCCCATCGCCTGGGGTTGAATGCAATCAAGTCAGAACTTGAAGATTTGTATCTGCGATTTACCGATAATGCAGTATACACAGAAATTGCTAACAAGATCGATGAGACAAGGGCCTCCCGGGCCAAATTTATCAAACAGTTTGTTCAGCCCGTAAAAGACGAACTTGATAAACTGAAAATTGATTATGAAATCAAAAGTCGACCTAAGTCCATGTTCTCCATTTGGAATAAAATGCGAAAGCAAGGAATTCCTTTTGAAGAAGTATATGATCTATTTGCCGTACGATTTATTTTAGACACGCCTCTTGAACAGGAGAAATCCTATTGCTGGCAAGTGTATTCTATAGTCACCGATTACTATGCACCCAATCCTGATCGGCTCAGAGATTGGATAAGCACTCCTCGCACCAATGGATATGAATCGCTCCATACGACTGTGATGGCTAAGAATGGTCAGTGGGTTGAAGTTCAAATTCGCACACAACGAATGGATGAAATCGCTGAGAAAGGCTATGCTGCCCATTGGAAATATAAAGACACTGCTGCCAACCATGAGTCTAATCTGGAGAAATGGTTGGTGCGTGTTCGAGAGCTCCTGGAAAGGCAGGACCTCACTGCGTTGGAGTTCGTGGATGATTTCCGTGGCAATTTATTCAGCGAAGAAGTATTTGTCTTTACTCCCAAGGGTGAGTTGAAAACGTTACCCATAGGTTCAACAGCACTTGATTTTGCTTTTGACATTCATACCGACATAGGAGCTAAATGTATTGGAGCGAAAGTGAATCAGAAGCTCGTTCCTATCAACAACATTCTAAAGAACGGTGATCAAATTGAGATACTTACTTCGGCCAAGCAAAAACCCAATGAAGATTGGCTGAGGTTTGTTGTTAGCCCCAAAGCAAAAGCGAAGATCAAAGAACTGCTCAAGGAAGATAAAAAACACATTGCTGAAGACGGAAAAGAAACTCTTCTGCGAAAGCTAAAGCACTTGAAGATTGAACCTAACAATCAAGTGTACGAACAGCTTCTGAGCTATTTTAATATTAATTCAAAACTTGACCTTCATTTCAAATTCGGTAAAGGATTAATTACACCCAACGACTTAAAACGTTTCTCTGAGTTCAAACCAGCCTCCCCTGTAAAACCAAAAATTAACCCGCCTGATACGAAGGGAGTTGAACAGGAAATAAGAACGAAAGGGCGTTATGATGATATCTTACTGATTGGAGAAGATATGGACGTGGTGGAGTATAAGCTCGCCAAGTGTTGCACTCCAATTCCGGGAGATGAGGTATTTGGTTTTGTTACAGTAAGTGAAGGGATTAAAATTCACCGTACCAATTGTCCCAATGCTACCGAATTACTGGCCAATCACGGGAACAGGGTAATTAAAGCTAAATGGACATCACAGCATGAAGTTGCTTTTCTTACAGGATTGAAAATAGTGGGTACCGATCGTGTAGGATTGATCAATGATGTCTCAAAAATTATCTCCGAAGAACTGAAAGTAAATATGAGTTCGCTATCCTTCAATAGTGAACACGGGATATTCAATGGTGAAATCATGCTTTATGTCAATGATACCCGGCATCTGGATTTGCTCATTGGTAAGCTCGAAAAAGTGGAGGGTGTGGTGAAGGTGGCAAGGTTTGATTCTGCCACCATTAATCGAAACAATGTATAAGGTATTCTGTAGAACAATAAAAAATTAAAATCGTGAATTTTAAGCCCCTATTTTGCACATTTGCATCGCAATCATTGGACTGCAGTAAAGTAGCTTATGCCATTAAATCTTAAGGTTTTTGAGGAAGTAAAAAAAATCTTCACCGCTTATTTGGAAAATAAAGCGCTTCGTAAGACTCCGGAACGCTATGCCATTTTAGAAGAAATTTACTCGATGGATGGACATTTTGATGTGGAATCACTTTACATCAGCATGAAAAATAAAAACTATCGGGTAAGTCGCGCTACGGTTTATAATACGTTGGATTTACTGGTAGAGTGCGATCTGGTAAGCAAACACCAATTTGGAAAAAATCTTGCGCAGTATGAAAAATCATATGGGTATAAACAACATGATCATTTGATCTGCACCGAGTGCCATAAAGTAGTTGAGTTTTGTGATCCACGAATTCAGAATATTCAGAATACAGTAGAAGAACTAATGCAATTTAATGTAATGCACCATTCATTAATTTTGTATGCCTCGTGTACAAAAAAAACATGCGAAAACAGAAAACTATGAACTTTGCCCAGGAAATTAAAGCAAATACATTGATCCTGCGAATAGCAGGGGATCTTATCGGAGAAGACAATGGTACCCAACTGGTGGGAGCCGTTAATGATGCTATGAGCCACAAGGTTTTGACTTGCATCATCGACATTTCTGAACTACGCTACATCAATAGCAGCGGCATTGGAGTATTGATTACGATTTTGACAAAATTTAGAAATAAGGGAGGAGAGGTTTATTTAATGAAGCCTTCAGAAAGCGTCAAAAAATTGTTGGTCATTACCAAGCTCAACGCAATCTTCCATATTATTCAATCGGAAGATCAGGTAATTAAACTAAAATAGAGAGTATATAAATTCAATGAGTAAGGTAGACGTATTGCTTGGCCTTCAGTGGGGCGATGAAGGAAAAGGAAAGATAGTAGATGTACTTGCCCCTAAGTATGATGTAGTAGCACGCTTTCAGGGTGGACCTAACGCGGGCCACACACTTGAATTTGATGGAATAAAACACGTCCTGCATCAGATTCCTTCTGGAATATTTAGAGAAAAAACGAGAAATGTAATTGGTAATGGAGTCGTCCTAGATCCAATTGTTTTCAAAGCAGAGATTGAAAAGCTTCAGAAATATAATCTTGATGTTAAAGCCAATCTTTTCATTTCAAAAAAAGCCACATTAATTATTCCCACGCATCGGCTGCTTGACCAGGCTTATGAAAAGGCCAAAGGTGTAGATAAAATCGGTTCAACCTTAAAAGGCATTGGCCCATCTTATCAGGATAAAATTGGTAGACAAGGATTGAGGGTGGGTGATATTCTTTCAGCGGGTTTCTATGAAAAATTCATGAAGCTGGCAGAACTTCACTTTGAAATACTTAAGAATCATGAGTTCACTTATGAATGGAAAGATCTGGAGGTACAATTCTTAGATGCGGTATCCTTTCTTAAAGGATTTAAATTGATTGATAGCGAGTACTTTTTAAATCAGGAGCTAAAAGCGGGTTCTACAATCTTGGCTGAAGGTGCTCAAGGCTCTTTATTGGATATCGACTTTGGAAGCTATCCCTTTGTAACCAGCTCAACAACTGTAACTGCAGGTGCATGCACAGGGTTGGGAGTTGCTCCATCACATATTGGAGAGGTTTATGGAATATTTAAAGCTTACAGTACGCGGGTTGGCAGTGGTCCGTTTCCAACCGAGTTATTGGATGAAGACGGGGAGAAAATGCGGAAACAGGGAAATGAATTCGGGTCAACGACAGGTCGGCCGCGCAGATGTGGATGGATTGATTTGCCAGCATTAAAGTATTCTATAATGATCAACGGAGTTACTCAACTTCTGATGATGAAAGCAGATGTGCTGAATGTTTTCCCAACAATTAAGATTTGTACGAAGTATCAATTGAAAAATGGTGAAATCACTGAATTTCTACCTTATGAGCTGGTAAATGAAAAAATAACGCCTGTTTATACAGAAATAAAGGGGTGGAGCGTGCCTTTAGCAGGTGGATCAGAAAAGAATATTCCTATTGAACTTTCCACTTATATCTCCTTTCTGGAGAGAGAGTTAAAGGTTCCGATAACCTTGGTTTCAACGGGGCCGGACAGAACACAAACTATCCATAGGCTTTAAATTCCAATAAATTTTTCAACAGGGCTTGCATACTCGGTGGTGAGCGGATACCTTTGCACTCCCAAATCGGGTTGGTCTGATTTGGGATAGGTTTTTGAGTCTCATACGGGGATGAAAATGGAGAGGGAACTCTTCGCTAAGCTCGGGGAAGGAATCATTTTTTTAGGAGATGGTTTTGGTAGCCTGAACACGTTCTTTGAATAGATGGAAATTGATAGCGGACCCGTCC